>JANMHB010000029.1:0-22910 GCA_031374935.1 Gemmatimonadaceae bacterium
ACGCAGAGCGTGCACATGATGCAGCGCTCGTTGTCCAGCATGATGCGGTCAGACAGCGGAAAGAACTTCGTGGCGTGCGTCTTGGGATCGCGCGACAGCGAGGCCGCACCGTTGTGCTCGTAGTGGTAGTCCTGCAGCGTGCACTCGCCCGACTTGTTGCAGATGCCGCAGTCCACCGGATGGTTCAACGTGATGAACGCCATCGTGTCCTTGCGGATCTTCTTCGCCAGGTCGGAGTTCAGCAGCACCTTCAGCCCCGCCGTCACGGGCATGTTGCAGCTGATGTCGAACCACGGGTCGCTCCCGTCGTGTTCGATCTCCACCATGCAGATGCGGCAGTTCCCTGGCACCGAGAGTTCGGGATGCCAGCAGAAGTGCGGGATGTCCACGCCATTTGCCCTGGCCGCCTGAATGACCGTCTGGCCCTCCTCGGCCAGCATCGGAACGCCATCCAGAAAGAACTCGATCATGCGCGCGCCTCGGCCGTGCTCAACGCACCGGCAAACGGATCGTCCACCACCAGACGGCCATCGTACATCGATCGCTTGTGCGTGATGTAGTACTCGAACTCTTCGCGGTAATGATCGAGAATGGCGGAGCAGGCGTACCCGGCCGAGTCGCCCAGGCTGCAGATGGTGGTGCCGTCGTTTGCCGTGGAGATCTGATAGAGTCGGTCGATGTCTTCCGGGCGACCACCACCGGCGACGATCCGATTGAGAATCCGCTCCATCCAGCCCATCCCTTCCCGGCACGGCGTGCACTGACCGCACGACTCGTGGTGATAGAACCGCTGGATCACCTGCGCCAGCCGCACCATGCAGGTGCCTTCGGCGATGGCAATCATGCCACCCGATCCGAGCTGTGATCCGCCGGCGAGGGCCGAGTTGTGATCCAGCGTGAGCGGTTCGATCTCCTTTGCGGACAACAGCTTGGTCGACACGCCGCCGGGAATGATGCACTTCAACGCTGCCCCGCCCTGCATGCCGCCGCAGTCCTCGAAGATGAACTTCTGCCACGGGTAGCCGTACTCCACCTCGTACACGCCGGGCCGCGCGATATGCCCGGAGATCGAGATCATCTGCGTCCCGGGACTCTTCGGTGTTCCAACCTTCTTGAACTCCATCGCGCCGCGGCTGATGATCACCGGCACGTTGGCCAGTGTCTCGACGTTGTTCACCACGGTCGGTTTCTGGTACAGACCCTTGACCGTCAGACGCGGCGGACGGTTGCGGGGCCAGCCCTTCTTGCCTTCCAGTGAGGCCAGCATCGCCGACGCTTCGCCGCACACATACGACCCGGCGCCGCGATACAGCACGACGTCGCACGAATAGCCGGTGCCAAGGATGTTTTCGCCGAGCAACCCGGCCTCGTACGCTTCCTCGATGGCATCGGACATGCGGCGATGCGACAGATCAAATTCGCCGCGAATGTAGATGAAGGCATGCCTGCCCTGCAGCGCATACGATCCGATGATCAGCCCTTCGAGGCAGAGATGCGGCACATGCTCGAGAAGCCACCGATCCTTGAACGTGCCAGGCTCACCCTCGTCGGCATTCATGCAGACATAGTGCGGCTCGCCGTCGGTCAGCTTGACGACGCCCCACTTTCGACCGGCCGGAAACGCGGCGCCGCCATGTCCGAGCAATCCGGAGGCCGACACCTCCTTCGTCACCTCGGCTGGCTGCATCTCACGGAGCGCCTTCTCCAGTGCCTGATACCCGCCACGGGCCTTGTAGTCGGCCAGCGAGTGTGAGGTGGCCGTGATTGGGAAGTTCATGAAGAACTTCGTTCCCGAGAGCGGCACGGCAGTGTCGACGGCGTCGGTCATTGCGCCAGCTCCTCCAGCAGGGCGTCCACTGACGCTGGTGTCAGGTTCTCATGGTACGCGTCGCCGACCATCATCATCGGTGCCGTACCGCAGGAGGCGAGACACTCCACCGTCGTCAGCGTAAAGCGACCGTCCGTCGTCGTCTGCCCGGGTCCGATACCCAGCTTCGCACCAAGGTGCGCAATCAACCCTTCGGCCCCACGCATCGAGCAGGACACGTTGTGACAGACCTGAAGGTGGTGGGTGCCGAGCGGCTTGCGGGTGAACTGCGTGTAGAACACGATGGCTTCATCGACCTGAATGCGCGAAATGCCCAGGTATTCGACCAGCTCCGTGATGTCGCTGTCGGCGATGTAGCCGCGGTCCTCCTGGATGCGACGCAGGCACGGAATGGTCAGCGAGCCCTCGAAGCCGGCCGGATACCGGCGCTTCCACTGCTCGAACTCGGGGATCAGGTGTTTCATCGGTCGCACTCCCCGCCAATCATGTTCACCGATCCGAACGTCGTCACGATGTCGGCCAGCTGATGGCCGTTCAGCATCGTGTGCACACCACCCATGTGCACGAAGCTCGGCGATCGGACGTGCACCTTGTGCGGCGTGCCGCCACCGGTGCTCACCAGGTAGAAGCCCAACTCGCCATTGGGCGCCTCGTGTGCCACGTAGATCTCACCGGCAGGCACCGAGGGGCCGTCCATGACCAGCTTGAAATGGTTGATCAGCGATTCGATCTCCGAGTACACCAGCGACTTCTCCGGAAATACGCAGCGCCGATCGTCGACGTTGATCGGGCCGTCGGGCATCATGTCCATCAGCTGGCGCATCATGTAGACCGATTCGTCCATCTCGCGCATGCGCACGAAGTAGCGATCGTAGTTGTCGCCCATGATCCCGACCGGTACATCGAAATCGAGCTCGGCATAGGCCAGGTACGGTGTGTCCTTCCGCAGGTCACGCGGCACGCCGGTGGAACGGAGGATCACACCGGTGAAGCCCCAGTGCAGGGCGTCGGCGGTGCTGATCGTCCCGACCGTGCGCAGGCGGTCGATGAAGATGCGATTGCGATCGACCAGCCCGTGCACCCGCTCGACGTACGTTTCGTACTCCACCAGGATCTCACGCAGACGCGCGAACCAGCCAGCCGGCACGTCCTCCGCCAACCCGCCGATCCGGCCGTACGAATAGGTGACCCGCGCGCCGGTGAGCGCCGCCAGATGCTCGTACATGAAGTCACGAATCGTCACCAGGTACAGAAACGCCGTCATCGCGCCAAGCTCCATCAGGCTGGCCGCGACGCAGGTGAGGTGATCGGTGATGCGCGAATACTCCGAGAGCAGCGTGCGCAGGTACTTCGTGCGCGGCGTGATCTCGATGCCCATCAGCTGTTCGACGGCATCACAATACGCGAAATCGTTGATCAGGGCCGAGCAGTAGTTCAGGCGATCGACATACGGAATCAGGTTGTGCCAGGTGTGATCCTCGCACTCCTTCTCGAAGCCGCGATGCAGGTAACCACAATGCACATCGGTGCGCAGCACGCGCTCGCCATCCAGCTCGGCGATGATCTGCACCGTGCCATGCGTCGCCGGATGCGACGGGCCGATGTTGACGATGACCGTGTCGTCGCGCTCGTGCGTGGTGAACGCCGAGCGAACCGGGTTCGGGATGCTATCGGACAAGGGTGCCCTGCGGTGGCCGATAGGGAACGAGCGGCTGTTCGAGCTGCTTGGGATAGTCCTTGCGCAACGGATGGCCGACGAATCCCTCGTAGAGCAGGATCGGGCGGAGGTCGTCGTTACCGCGAAAGCGGACGCCGTACATGTCGTGGCACTCGCGTTCCATGTAGCCGGCCGACCCGTACAGGCCAGTCAAGCTGTCGACGATCGGTTCTTTGTCGCTGACGCGCTGCTTCAGCCGCACCCGGACCTTGTGCAGCGTGGAGTAGAAGTGGTGCACCACTTCGAATCGCAGCGGGGCGTCGGGCCAATCGACCGCAGTGACATCGAGGAAGAGATCGAAACCGAACTCCGACTTGAGCCGTGTGACGATCGGCAGCAGCGCGGCGGTCTCCAGCTCCAGCACCAGCACACCGTGCAACACGCCGCGCGACCGCACCGGTTCGTCGGCCGGCACGGACGTGACTGCGCCCCGTACGGGAACCAGCTGCTGCGCCATGGACTCGAGGAGGGCGAGCGACACAGTCAGAACGTATCGGTGACGATGGGATGCGAGCCGCGCGCGATCGTTTCCTGCAGCCGCATGATGCCGTCGATCACCATTTCGGGCCGCGGTGGGCACCCCGGCACATAAATGTCCACCGGGATGACGCGATCGATCCCGGGCAACGACGCGTAGTTCTGGTAGAAGCCCCCCGTCATGGCACAGACACCAAAGGCCATCACCCACTTCGGTTCACACATCTGCTCATAGACCTTGAGCAGAATTGGCGCCTGCTTCTGCGTCACCGTGCCGACGACCATCAGCAGGTCCGCCTGGCGCGGCGAAAACCGGGGCAATGCGGCGCCGAATCGATCGGTGTCGTACACCGACGCGCTGACGGCCATGAACTCCATCGCGCAGCAGGCGGTCACGAAAGGATTCGGGAACAGCGAGAACTTGCGCGCCCACCCCACCCGCTCGTCCTTGCGCGTCGTGAGGTACTCGAACGACGCATGCTTGGTGTGGGTCGGCGCGGCTCCGGCGACCCGCACACCGGACGCGTCGACGATCGGCAACGGTTTTCCGTACATGGCTATTCCGTCACCGCTTCCAGGATGCGCGCCTTGTAGACATAGAGGAGGCTGATCACGAGCAGGAAGACAAAGAGGAACAGGGTGAACATCATGAACCCCGAGAGCGGCCTCGCGCCGAGGGTCCAGATGAACAGGAACATCGTTTCGAGATCGAACAGGATGAAGATGATCGCGACCGCATAGTACTTGATCGGCACCGCCTTCACGTTCACGGCATCCACCGGCATCACACCGCACTCGAACGGCTCCAGCTTCACCGGCGTCATCACCGGCTTCGGCCCGAGCATCGCATTCAAGGTCAGCACCAGGCCGAGGAAGCCCAGAATCGCCACCAGGTAGAGCAGGAACGTGACGTAAGGGCTCATCGCACGCAGCAGGGTGAAACACACGGTGCATTCCGTGCGGGTCGGACGGCGGCTCGGCCGCAGCGCGACTCAGGCACTGACGAGTCGGCTGCGACCGGGGAAAGTTAGCCCCGGGCGCACGCAGGTTCTACGCTGATGCATCGGCGGCACGAAGGCGGCACGCCGGCGCGGTCGTCCAGGGCTCAGCCGGCCGCAATGTCGCCGCAGTGTCACACCACCTGCTACACCGCCGGCCGACGCGTGTGGAAGTCCGTCCGCGACTGGAATTGATGCGCCACCGACAGAATCTTGTCGTCCTGATAGAGCGCGCCAACGATCACGCCGCAAATCGGCTGTGGCTTGAGTTCTGGCGGCGGCACAGCAGGCGTCCCTGCCGGCCGCGCGGCGGCGCCACCCCCACCCCCACCCCCACCCCCACCCCCACCCTGCGCCACTGGTACATCGAACTTGTACGGCAGCACCACACAGGGATGCCCTGTCTGGGCGTTGGGCGCCACATCGGCCAACGGATTGGCGACGAACATGTCGAGATCCTTCATGAACTCGCCCCAGGCGGCGACGAGCATGTAGCGCCGACGCTGGTTCTGCAGGAAGTCGAACCCACGAACCGTTCGGCCCTGTACGAAGCGTGGATTCCAGTCGGCGGGCGCCATCGGACTGGCCGGGGGCGCATTGGGTGCCGGTGCCGGTGGTGCTGCCGGTGTGGTGCCGGGCCGCGGCGGCTCCGGCAGCGCGCTGAGATCGAGGCCGATTTCCTTTGCCTTGCGCTGCACATAGCTGTCGAACGCAGCGGCGTATTCCACGTTCAGCCCACCGCCGGCCATGCCAGCCACCGTTGGTCGGGCGCCGATCACTTTCGGCACCGCGCCGAGTGCCTTGAGTTCATTGACCAGCTCCGCCGGCGCAGTCGGGTCGACACCGATACGCAACCCGCCCAGTGCAATGCGGCGGTCGAACTCGAAGGGAGTGGTGATCGTCGACGGGTCCTTTTCATCCACCCCGTGAATCACGTTGAAGACCATCGCGCAGTCCTCCACCGTCCGGCACATCGGGCCGACGCGGTCCTGCGACCAGGCCAGCACCATCCCGCCCTGCCGGCTGACGCGCCCGAAGGTGGGTCGGAGCGCGCTGATCCCGTTTCGGACCGCTGGAGAGACGATCGATCCCTGCGTCTCGGTCCCGATGCTGAAGGCCACACACGCCGCCGCCGTCGCGGATCCGGGGCCAGCTGACGAGCCGCTCGATCCCTGCACCAGATTCCACGGGTTGTTGGTGCGACCGCGGAACCACTGATCGTTCTGCGCGAAGAGGCCGGTGGCCAGCTTGGCAACCAGCACCGCGCCGGCGTCCCGGAGCCGGACCACGACCTCGGCATCCTCGTCGATCACCCGGTCCTGGAAGTCGAGCGCGCCCCAGGTCGTCGGGACGCCCCTGGTATTGAACAGGTCCTTCACGCCATACGGCAGGCCATGGAGCGGGCCACGGTACTTGCCCGCTCTGATTTCGGCGTCAGCGGCGGCAGCCTCTCGCCGGGCGGAGTCCTCCATGATCGTCACCGCACAGAGCAGCGTCGGGTTGAGGCGCTTGAGGCGGGTCAGATAGATCTCGGTCAGTGCCACCGACGTGAGCTTCCGCTCCCGGATCAACGCGGCCAGCCGATGAGCCGGCAGGAATGCGATATCGTCGGGGCTGGTGGGCACTGGTCCGGTGAACCTGGGCACCGAGAAGACCGCCCGATCGAATGCTACGCGGCCCCGTTCACGCGCCAGCTTCTCGAGCAGTGCCCCCGTTCCGCCCGGGTACGGCATGAACTGCAGCGCCGGCGCTTCGCCATTGCCGAGGATGGCGACCGCCTGCTGTCGAGCCGATGCGCCCTGCTTCGCCGCAAACCGGGAGACCCCTCCCGCAGCGAGCGCCCGTTGCGCCTGCGCCGCACTGGCACCGAACGTGGTCGCGGCGGCCGTCACCAGCGAATAGAACATGAACTCCCGGCGGCCAATACCAGAGGCCGCTTCATCATGCCCGGCGGCGGCGAGATCGAGGTGCAACTGGTCAAGCAGTTCTTCCGGGGAGGGCACAGGGCAATACCGGCAGGAGGCGACATTCACGTGGGCGCGTTACAGATTGGCCCGGTTCACCTCAGTTCGCCAGCGGCTCCGCTGAATCACTGGTGGCGCTCGGCCGCAGCGAGCGCGGGTGTGCGCGTCCTGCCTCGGGACGGTCAAACAACGGACGACGGTGCAACAACCTTCCGCCGGGTGCGTAGGAGGCGAGGTGGTTGGTGGAGCATGGCAACGTCCTGGCGCCTGTCGCTGTCAGAGCCCACGGCGGCCGGCCGCAGCACGCGGTCGCTCGGCAGTGTCTCACTCCGGTATCTTTCCGGCTGCTCCACGCGGACGTCATGCCGACTGGCATCGTCTCTCTCCGTCTCAATTCGCTGTCATGCTGCGCACCGTTCGAATCCTCTCGCTGCTCCTTGGCACTGCGGCCGTCCTCTCCGCTTGCGCCGGTGCGCGCCGCGCCCCGCAGAGCGGATTCGTGATGGGACAGGCCGGGGCCACCGCCCGGGCTCGCGCCGATTCTCTGCGCTACCCGTACACGCAAGCCGACATCGATTTCATGAGCGGCATGATTCACCATCATGCACAGGCGATCCTGATCTCGCGCTGGGCCGTGACGCACGACGCATCACCCGCGGTGCAACGACTCACGGCACGTATCATCAACGCGCAGACGGACGAGATTCACCTGATGCAGAGTTGGCTGACCGATCGCAATCAGGATCCGATGACCGTCGACTCCGTCGGCAACGTCAGCATGCGACCAATGGCCGCGCCGGCGACGGGAGCCGCGCCGTCCAGTCATGACATGGGGCACGCCGGACACACGATGGCGGGCATGGCCACCATGCCCGGGATGCTCTCCGACACACAGCTCAAGGAACTGAACGCGGCGCGCGGGCGCGAGTTCGACCGCCTGTTCCTCATTTACATGATGCAGCACCATCGCGGCGCAGTGTCGATGGTCCGGACGCTGTTCAGCGCACAGGGCGCAGGGCAGGACGAAACGATTTTCAAGTTCGCTGCTGATGTCGAGGTGGATCAGTCCACCGAGATCAAGCGGATGCTGACGATGTTGCTCGAAATGGGGGAAGTGCCCCCAGCGCCGTGATTCACCGTTGGTCTGCTGGCTGTATTCTCACCTTGAGGCATGCGATGTTCCTGACTTCTCGATACCGAGCTGGCGTCTCCGCTGCGCACGTCGGTAAGCTCGCCACCGTCGCCGTCCTGGCCGGCCTGAATGCCTGCGCCAGTTCATCGGCCAAGCCGACCACCGATCCGACGCCGGCCGCGTCCACCGACTGGTCGCGCGACCCGCGGAACACCCTTGGCGCCGGCTTGTTCAATGCGCAAGAAGCGATTTCCAATCTGCGCGTCACCGCCCGCGCCGTCTCGCCGCCGGGCTTCCTCGGCATCACGAACTCAGACCTCGCGTTCACCGGCAAGTACGCAATTCAGGGGAATTACAATGGCCCGGTGATCTGGGACATCTCCGACCCGAGCAAGCCGGTGATGGTCACGGCCTACACCTGCCCGGCGTCGCAGAACGACATCTCGGTCTATCGCAACCTGATGTTCATGTCGGCCGAAGCGAACAACGGTCGCACCGATTGCATGCCTGGTGGCGTCCGCGACACCGTGAGCGCGCTGCGCATGCGGGGCGTTCGCGTGTTCGACATCACTGACATCAAGGCCCCGAAGCTGCTCGCCAATGTGCAGACCTGTCGCGGCTCACACACGCACACGGTGCTCGAGGATCCAAAGGACAAGGCCAACGTCTACATCTACGTCTCCGGCTCGTCGGGCATCCGCTCGCCGAACGAACTGGCTGGCTGCGCGGGTAATCTTGCGGCTGACAATCCGGGATCGTCGCGCCTCCGGATCGAGATCATCAAGGTGCCGCTGGCCGATCCGTCGAAGGCGGCGGTCGTGAGCCGTGCCAACATCTTCGCTGGCCTGAAGGACACCAAGAGCCATGGCCCGACCGAGGCCGATCGCGTCGCCTCGGAGAAGGCCGCCGCGGCCGCCCGCGCGGCGGGTGGGTTCGTCGCGAAGAATCCGCAGTCGGGTGAAGCGCTGGTGTTGCCCGGCGGATTCGTGCGCCCGATGCTCGACAGCGTGATGCGGGCGCGCGGCGGAACCGGTACACCGACCGCCGCCGACAGCACGGCACTGCGCACCGGGCTGCAGGCAATGATCGACCGGATGTTCGGTGCCGCGGCGGGCGCCCCGCCGGGCGGCGCGATCAACGACCGCTCGCAGTGCCACGACATCACCGTCTACCCCGCACTCGGCCTTGCCGGCGGTGCCTGTGAAGGGCACGGGTTGCTGCTCGACATCAGCGATCCGGTGAACCCGGTGCGGCTCGATGCGGCGGCCGACTCGAACTTTGCGTACTGGCATTCGGCCACCTTCAACAATGACGGCACCAAGATCCTCTTCTCCGATGAATGGGGTGGCGGTGGGGCGCCGAAGTGTCGCTCGACCGACAAGCCGGAATGGGGCGCGAACGCGATCTTCACCATCGAGAATCGCAAGCTCAAGTTCCAGAGCTACTACAAGATCCCCAGCTTCCAGACCGCGAACGAGAATTGCGTGGCGCACAACGGATCGCTGATCCCGATCCCCGGTCGCGACGTGATGGTGCAGTCGTGGTATCAGGGCGGCATCTCGGTGTTCGACTGGACCGACCCGGCGAAGCCGATCGAGATCGCGTCATTCGACCGCGGTCCGGTGGATTCCACGCGCATGGCCATGGGTGGCTCCTGGTCGGTGTACTGGTACAACGGTCAGATCGTGAGCTCGGAAATCGCCCGCGGCCTCGACGTCGCCGAGATGGTGCCGAGCCAGTTCGTGTCGCAGAACGAGATCGACGCCGCCAAGACCGTGCAATGGGCCTACCTGAACGCACAGGGGCAGCCCAAGATCGAGTGGCCGCCGAGCTTCGCGCTGGCCCGCGCCTACACCGACCAGCTCGAACGCAAGGGGTGTTTCAACAGCGCCCGCATTTCGGCCATCCGTTCCTCGCTGACGGCCGCTGAGCGCGCATCGGCATCGGAGCGCGCGACCACGTTGTCGCAGCTGGCTGGTTCACTCGAAGCGGACACGCGCAGCGGGTGTGACGACAACAAGGCGAAGATGCTGCGGAAGTCGGTGCAGGACCTGCAGGCGCTGGTGCTCTGAGCCGGTTGGTTCAGCCGGGCTGAGTCACGCTGGACCACGGAGGGCTGCGGGGGCGTCGATTGTCGGACGCTGACCCCGCAGCCCTCCTGCCGTTTCGCCAGGTCAGGCGTGCGGCTACACTCCATCGCATCTTCAACTCTTCAGCGGCCCTGCCCATGCATTCGCGCGAATTCCTCCGTACCCTCGGTGCAAGCACGATCGCCACTCTGCTCGGGCCGCGTCTGTGGGCACAATACGAGCCCATGCCGGCGCCGATCCTGGCGCAACGCGAAGACTTCTGGACCGCCCTGCGCGCCAAATACCGCCTCAAGCCCGACTACATCAACCTCGAGCACGGGTACTACTCGATGCAGTCCGAGGAGGTGCTCGAGAAGTTCATCGCCGGGGTGCGTGAGGTGAACTATCAGGCGTCGTACTACATGCGGACCGTCCAGACGCCGAACAAGGATGCGGCACGTGCGAAACTGGCGGCACTGGCCGGCTGCTCGGTCGAAGAGCTCATCATCACGCGCAACACGACCGAGTCACTCGACACCGTGATCGCAGGCTACGACTGGAAGCCCGGCGACGAGGCCGTGATGGCGCTGCAGGACTACGGCGCCATGCTCGACCAGTTCGCACTGCAGGCGCGCCGGTTCGGCATGGTGAACCGGATGGTGTCGCTGCCGAACGATCCGCAGTCGGACGACGAGATCGTAGAGCTGTACTCGAACGCGATCACGCCGAAGACGCGCCTGCTCCTGATGAGCCACCTGGTGAACATCTCGGGCCAGATTCTGCCAGTGAAGAAGGTCGTCGACATGGCGCATGCGAAAGGCGTCGCGGTGGCGGTCGACGGCGCGCACGCCTTCGCGCATCTGGACTACAGGATTCCGGATCTCGGTGCCGACTATTACGCGGCCAGCCTGCACAAGTGGCTCGGCGTGCCGCTCGGCGCAGGGATTCTTTATGTGAAGAAGGAGCGAATCGCAGGCCTCTGGCCACTCTTCGGCGATCAGGGCTTTGCCGACGCCGACATCCGCAAGCTGAACCACACCGGCACGCATCCCGTGCACACGGATCTCGCGATTGCGCACGCGATTGCGTTTCACGAGAGCATCGGCGTGCAGCGGAAGGAAGCACGACTGCGCTACCTGCAGCAGTACTGGACGACCAAGGTCCGCGGCGTGAAGAACATCGTCGTCAACACCCCCGCACAGCCACAGCGCGCCAGCGCGATTGCCAACGTCGGCATCACGACGATGGCGCCGGGCGTCATGGCGAAGACGTTGCTCGACAAGTATCGCATCTGGACCGTGGCCATCGATCGTCCAAACGTGCAGGGCGCGCGCATCACACCGCATCTCTACACCACGACGGCGGAGCTCGACGTGCTGGTGAAGGCGCTGACGGAGATGGCCTCACTCTAGCGCTACCCGGAGCGCTGGTCAGGTCGGTGCGGATCGAAAAGAACACGGAATTTCCGCGCAAGCGCACTCAACCTGACCGACTGCGTTTGCAAGCAAGTGCGTCGTTGCGGCGCGACAGACCCAGCGGCCTCGTCACTCGATGTGAGGTGTGCCGCTATTGCGCATGCCAGAAGCACGCTGCATCGTGGTGGCCTGCCAGACCGCGTCTGACGTCGGATTCCACGCGCTCTGACACGAGACCACCACGCGAGTCCGACGCCACGGAGTCACTATGTCAGATGTACGCATCAAGCACCAAACCGATGGTGAGCGGACCCTGCCCGTCTTTGATGAAATCGAGAAGCGGCTGGAGGCGGTCCGGGCGCGGGCCTATGAGCTGTTCGAGAGCCGCGGCGCGTCCGATGGCAACGATCTCGACGACTGGATTCAGGCCGAGCGCGAAGTGCTGGGTTGGTCGCCAGGCGGAATGACCGATCATGACGGCGAGTACGAGGTTGATTTTGCCTTGCCGGGATTTCGTGCCGATGACGTCGAGCTGACTGCGACGCCGACCGAGTTGATCGTGCACGCGGAAAGCAAAAGGGAGCGGGAAGGATCAACTGATCAGGTCGTGTGGAACACGCTCGGGGCGACCGATATCTATGGGCGCATTGCATTGCCGACTCCGGTCTACGCCGAACGTGTGTCAGCCAGGCTCAGGAATGGCGTGCTCACGGTGCACGCACCGAAATACGCCTTGAATGAGGTCGCCAGTTCACTGCCACTGGGCAAGGCGGAAACGGTCGAACTCCGCGCCTGATTCTGCGTCCTGCGGCGACGCCGGATTCGCAGTCGCGAGTGGTAGACGATGTTTGGTTCGCCGCGTGTCAGCGAGGCCGTACGAGCAGGCCAAGCGGCACGCGGCGCCAACCGGGCCACTTCTCCATCGCACCTGATGCATCGCGCAGCTGCATCTGCGCGCTGATGCCACCATCCAGCATCACCGCCCGCTGCGCGCCGAGAGCGCCCATCAGCGCCGCCATCTCCGGTGTCGTGAGGCCGAATGGCACGGCACCGAGAATCGGTCCAAGCGCATCGAATCGCGTCATCACCAGCAGCACGATCCCGTCGCGCTGCACTCCGATGGCAAGCCGCGCGTCGCGATGCGTGAGGTCGACACCGCTGTTCGGATCACGCAGTGCCGCGGGGACTGCGCCGTCGCCCTCGAGCAGCGTTGGAAAACTCTGGAACGCATACGCCACCGCGGCCGTGCGGCCAGGAGCACCGAATGCCGATGGCGGCACCAATCGAACGCCGCCGCTGGAATCGATCACGACCGCCGTCGAGAGCGGGCCAACTCCCGGTGCGCGCCACTCGCGCCCTCGCAGCACGACCCACCCCCACGGCTCGGTGCCGAATAACGTGGCGCTGAACTGCCCGGCGTTGACCGCGAGGATTGCGTTGGCCACCGCGTCCTCGATCCGCCAGCGCGGCACGCGCAGCACCGCGCCGCTCGCCTCGCGATGCTGCCGGAAGGCGGTGTCGAGCGAAAAACGCACACGTGCCGGAACAATACGAACGATGATGGCGCGCGTACGCCAGGCTTCGCCATCGCCACGCAGCGGAATCTCCGTAAAGGTGATGCCGTGCTGTCCAGCCTTCCAGCGCGCTGCACCGAGCAGCGCACTGTCCGGCGCGACCCATCGCGTTGGCGCCGTCGTCTCCGGTCGCCAGAGTCCCCGCCATCCCGCACCGCCGCCCACCGCCAGCGGCGCGGGCTGCGCTCCGGCGGTGCAGACGAACGCCACCGCAGCCGCGACACAGGTCGCGACGCGGCGCCCGCGGAGCATCATCCGCCCGAGAACGCCGACCGCAGTTCTCCGCGACGCGCCACGAGCAAATCGTACTCGGCCTTGGTGAAGGTCCGTGTAATCAGGGCGTCCTGTCGCATGCCGTTGAGCATCGACATGATGCGTTCCCAGAACATGTGCGCCTGCAGATCGGTCATGCCGACCTCATTCCCCTTCACGCCGCCAGACGACGACATCAGCGCGTTGGCGGCGGAACGGGTGCTGTCCGCCCTGGCCTGAAATGCCTCGCTGCGGACCATGCTGGCTGGCTTCACCGGCCGGGCGCCACACTTCGCGACAGCGGCCCGATCCAGTGATGCGCTGTCGGTCACGGCACCCGCCAAGCGCATCAGGTTGTCCTGCGCCCGCTTGATGGCGGCCTCGTCACCGCTCTGCTGTGCAGCGCCCATTGCCTGCATCACCGCCATCAGTTCCTTGACCTTCGGATCGTTCTGCGAACCGACGGGATCACGCTGCATGCGCGCCATCATCTCCTGCTGCTTCCGCTCGACGGTGGCATCGGCCGCCTGCTGCACACCGGAGCGGCATTCGCCGTACGCCGTCGAACGGCGCTCGAACGTGTTCCGGTCGAGATCGTTGTCAGAGGCGCGCGCCGAGTCGGTCAACGCGTTGACCTGTGTCTGCATCGATTCGTAGCGCCGCTGCATCTCAGCGCGCTGCGACTTCAGCCGCAGCATGGCGGCGGTGTACCGATCCAGCCGCTCTGGAGTGATTTCGATCGTCGTGGCGTCGAACGTCGGCGCGATGAGCATCGCGGCGTTCGAGCGATCCTCGGCCTTCTGTTCGACCGCCTTGCCTGCCGCTCGGCGAAGGGCACCAAGCTGCGCTCGAGCCGGCACCGGCAGCATGACCAACGCGGTCAACATCACGATCCTGGCGTACGGGCGAGAGCAGGTCACCGCGGACATGGGAGGGCCTCTTTGGAAGGATGTCGGCAACCGGGTGTCGCCGATGATGCCGTTGGTTCAGTTCGCATCGCACGCATGCGGTCGACGGCTCGACCCGACACAGGTACGTCGCATCGCCATGAATCATCTCACGGAGCGTCCGGCGGCGCATGGGTCGCCTGACGCATTCGGCGCGGCGTGTGCAGGCGCTGAAACGAAAGCCGGCCGACCGCGATGTAACGCGACCGGCCGACCACAGGCGGCCACGTGGACGGAGTGCCCCTATTCAGCGGTCTCCATCAGCCCCTTCACGGTGGCGGCGAGCGCCTTGACCCTGCTCCGGTCTCGCGCCACCGCCGCTGCCCGGTCGAGCCGGTTGCCAAGCGCCCGAAGTGTGGCCTTCCTCGCGTCGCCGGACTGCTGCTCGGCCATGCCGAGGGTCGCCATGATGCTGGTGATCTGCGCCGCCGGGAGTCCGTTCCCCCGATCGAGCTGGTCGACATAGGCACGCGCAACGGCGAAGCTCGGCGCCCAGACCAGCTTCTGCTGCAGCTGCGGATTCGAACCGGCAAACTGCACCGACTTCGCGGCGTCGATCTCGTTCTGCGTCAGCATCGGGCTCGCCTTCAGCTCCAGCACATCCAGTCCACGCCCGATCTCCGATCCGTAGATGTGGCCGTTGTACCAGTACGCCGACCAGAAGCCGGCCAGCGTGAGTTCGGCGGCATTGATCGGGCCGCGATCGAAGTATGCAATTTCGACCGGCTTGCGCGGGTTGGTGAAGTCGAACACTGACAGGCCACCCTGGTACCAGGCCTGCACCATGATGTCACGCCCGGGCACCGGGATCAGCGTGCCATTGTGCGCCACGCAGTTCTCGACGGCCTGCTGTGCCGACGGCAGCTTGTAGTGCCCCTGTGGAATCAGCTTGCGGTTGCGGAGGGAGAAGATGGCGTTGGCGCCCCACGTCATCTTGTCCGTCGCCCGGCACTTGGCACCAACGCCCCCGCCCCATTCGTCGCTGAAGAGCAGAGTGGTGCCGTCGTTGTTGAAGGTGGCCGAGTGCCAGTAGGCAAAGTTCGGGTCGATCACTTCATCAACGCGCTTCGGGTTCGCTGGATCGCTGATGTCGAGCAGGATGCCGTTGCCGGAGCAGGCGCCGGCCGCCAGTCCGATCGCGGGATAGACCGTGATGTCGTGACACTGATCGGTTTCAGCGGTTTCCTGCGTGCCGGCGCCGTGCGTGCCGCCGCGCCACAGTCCACGGATGGCATTGGTGCGACGATCCGCGAAGACACGTGGGCGGCTGACGACCCGCGCATCCTGCGGTGCCGCCACCGGCACCTTGATGACGTCGATCCCGAAGCGCGCAGTGGTGGAATCCATTTTCGGATCACCGTCGGAGCAGCCCGCCAGCTCGCGTCCATCGCGCACGTCATTCGTCCCGGAGACATAGACGAATACCGTGCCGGCATCCTTCGGGTCCGGCAGCAACGTGTGGGTATGCGAGCCGCGGCAGGTCTGCACCGCGCCCACCTGTCGCGGATGATCGATGTCGCTGATGTCGAAGATGCGCACGCCCATGAACCGTTCCGTGCTCACGGTACCGCTCACGCCCTGACCGCCGCAATCGACGCGTCCCTTGTTCTCTTCGACCGACATGAACAGCAGGTTGCGGTATACCGACAGGTCACCCTGCCCGCCCGGACACGGGAACGCCGTGCGGAGCGTCGGGTTGCTTGGCGTGGACAGGTCCCAGATCTGGAAGCCGTGATAGCCGCCGATGAAGGCATACTTGCCATCGAACGCCAGATCGGAATTGACGAACGCAAAGTCGCCGGCATCCGCCGGATTGAAGAACCCCTCGGGACGGGGGCGATGCGCCAGGAGCGTGAGGTTGCTGATCGCTTCCTGCGCGTCAGTGAGTCCGCCACGCAGGGAGAAGCGGGGATCCGTGATGCTTGGCTTGCTCTGCGTCTGCCCCTGCACGACCGCGCTGGCGGACAGCAGGAGCAGTGCGGAGCAGGCAGCGCGCGGCACACGCATGAAGGTTCGGGTCATGTCGAAAGTGATTGGAGAGTGGTGTAACGCGACATCGGTACAGCGGTCACTTCCCTGAAGCCAGACGGCGCATGCGAGCGATCTCGGCGCGTTGATCGGCGCTGACATCGTTCACGAAGCGGTTCAGCGCGGACTCCTGCGCCGCACCAGGCGTCGCCATCAACGCCTTCACCATCGTCAGCGCCCCTGTATGGTGCTGAATCATGCCCCGCAGAAAGAGTCGGTCGAAGGCCGGGCCGCGAGCCGTTCGCAAGGCCGTCATCTGTCGTGCGTTGAGCATCCCCGGCATTCCGGACATGTCATGCATGTCATGCGCTTGATGCGCCGAACCCGCGTCGTGTGCCGCCATCGCGTCGGACTGGGCGGCGGGCGCCGGTACGCCGTGCCGTGTGAGCCAGCGACGCATGACGTCGATTTCATCCGTCTGAGACACGGCAATCCTCTCGCCCAGTGACCGCAGGTCGGCGCGGCGCGTGCGAGTCGCCAGCAGCGCCGTCATCTCGACTGCCTGGCTGTGGTGGACGATCATGTCCTGCATGAAGCGCACGTCGGCGCCTGTCACCGGGCGCGTGGCCAGCGCTGCCTGTGCAGCGACCTGCCGGCCGGTGCACGTCATGAGGAGGAGGAGCGCCGTTCGAATGCCATGTGTCACACGCATGGACGCAAGATGCACGAGGATCAGTCCACCCGCGACAGCAAGCGCTCGGGATGCTCGGGCCATGGTCGCAACATCGTTCCAGCCAGCTCCTTGACCAGCTTGGCCGCCACCATCGCCGTCATCCCCGATGGATCGCGCCGCGGATTGAACTCGACGACGTCGGCCCCGACGACGAGTGACCTGATCGCGTGCACCATGTCGAGGACCTCCCGCACCGAGAGCCCGCCCGGCTCCCAGTGGCTGACGCCCGGTGCAAATGCCGGATCAATGCCATCGAGATCGATCGAGAGATACGTCGGCCCCTCCACCACCGGCCGCGCACCCGAGGCGAACGCGCGCATGTCGATGATCTCGACGCCGAACCGGTCGGCCTGCTCGCGCTGATGTGCCGACAGTGTGCGGATCCCGACCTGCACCAGACGGCAGGCCAGCCCTTCCTCCATGATGCGCGCGAACGGACAGGCGTGCGAGTACCGATCGCCCTCGAACGAATCATACAGATCGGCATGGGCATCGATGTGCAGGATCGTCGGCTGGCGATACCGGTGATTCACGGCGCGCAGAATCGGATAGGTGATCGAGTGATCACCACCGAGTGCAATCACCCGCCCCCCGTCCTGCAGGCGGAGGACGCCTGCCTCGATGAGCGCGCGCGCCGACGCGGGATCATCCGGCAGCGTCAAGTCACCGTCATCGGTCAGTCCGCCGGGCGTGGTGAGACAGCGCATCTCTTCCGTCCAGTCGTTGCCGGCGGGTGATGTCAATGCCTCCCGGATGCGCGGCGGCGCCTCGGCGGCCCCGCGCAGAAACGACGAACTGGCGTCCCATGGAATGCCCAGCAGGGTGGGTGGCAGGGCGTGCATGGGGACTCGCGTTCGGGAATCGAACAGGTGACCGGGAACCAGCGCTTTGCCGGCCGTGTCTCAAAATACCCGAGGGATCGCCTGGCGCGGGGGAATCGCGCGCCGCATGTGCCGACAGTAGTCTTGCTGCATCCAGACACCCATCGAGCCAATGCAGAACGCCGCCCCGCCAGCCCCGCCCGGCCCCAGAAGCCGGTTTCCCGGCGACCTGATCCTGCGCATGACGCGGGAGCGCATCGAGCTGCTGCGACAGATGGCGGCGACGTACGGGGACATCTCGCAGCTGGTGCTCGGCAAGCAGCGGATCGTGATGCTCACCCACCCCGATGACATCCGGGATGTACTGGTGACCCATCAGCGCATGTTCCGGAAAGGTCAGGCGCTGGAACGAGCCAAGGTCCTCGTCGGCGAAGGGCTGCTCACGTCGGAAGGGGAACACCACCTGCGCCAGCGTCGCCTGGTGCAACCGGCCTTCCACCGCTCACGCATCGGGGCCTACGCCAGTGCCATGACCGCCGCTGCCATGTCGCGACAGTCGCGCTGGGTTGACGGCGAGCGGCTGGACGCGAACCGGGCGATGATGCACATCACCCTCGACATCGTCGCCGTGACGCTGTTCGGTGCCGACGTCGGTGCCGAGAGCAGCGAGATCGGCTCGGCGCTCGACGACGTCTTCGAGGCCTTCACCATCGGCTATGGCCCGCTGACACCGCTGCTCGACATCCTCCCCACACCGCGCCGCCGCCGGTTCGCGGCCGGCAAGCAACGCGTCGACGCCACGATCGACCGCATCATCGCCGAACGGCGCCAGACCGGCGAGGACACCGGTGACCTGTTGTCGATGCTGCTGCACGCCACCGACACCGAAGGTGATGGCACGGGCATGTCCGACCAGCAGCTGCGCGACGAGGCCATCACACTCTTCATCGCCGGCCACGAGACCACCGCCAACGCGCTGACGTGGACCTGGTTGCTGCTGGCCCGGTCACCGGACGCGGAACGGGCGTTGCACGAGGAAGTCGACCGTGTGCTCGGCGACCGGCTGCCGACGATGGACGATCTGCCGACGCTGCCGATGACGCGTGCGATCATCGCGGAATCGATGCGGCTCTATCCGCCGGCCTACATCGTCGGGCGCCGCGCGATGGAGCCGTATTCGGTGCGCGGCTTCGACTTTCCTTCCCGCACGATCTTTCTCGCGCCACAGTTCATCGTGCATCGTGATCCGCGCTGGTGGCCAGACCCCGACGCGTTCAAGCCGGAACGATGGCTCGATGCCACCGCCACTGCCGCACGTCCGAAGATGGCCTACTTCCCGTTCGGCGCCGGCACGCGCATCTGCGTTGGTGAGCAGTTCGCCTGGATGGAAGCGATGCTGGTGCTGGCAACCCTCGCCCGGCGCTGGCGCGTGCGGGTCGATGGTCCCGATCCCGAACTCGAACCGATCATCACACTGCGGCCCAAGGGCGGCCTGCCGGCCCGGCTCGAGAAACGGTAGCGATTGCCGCGCCCGAACTGTGTGCGGCTGCCTATTGCAGCCAGACGTTGGCCTGGCCGAGCAACCGCGCCCGGACGATGAATGCACTCTCGCTGGTGCCGACACTTTCGACCTGGAAGCTGGTGATGCTTCCGCCGAGGACGACGCCCGGCGAGACGGTGCGATTGAGCAGCTGCAGCATCTGCGTGCGCACCGAGTCGAGCTGTGCACCGAGCGGTACACGCCCCCCCATCGTCGCTTTCCGGATGGCGCGACCGATCAGCGGGGCCGCCAAGGTCGCTTTCATTCGCGACATGAGGCCGCGACTTTCGAGATTCCAGTCCAGATCATCGAGGCGCAGCTCACGAGCCACCGGATCCCATCGCAGCCGCGACATCAGCGTCAGCCGCCCGCGCAGTGTGCCGCTGACCTCGAGCTCGATCCGCACACTGTCACCACTGGCCTGCACCCGCACACTGTCCACGCGTTCGCTGGTGTTCGCCGTTTCCAAGGCCAGCAACTCGGTCGCCCGGCGATTCACCTCGGCGAACGGGAGCTCCACCGCGATCGGCACCACGAAGCCACCGGGGCTGGTACCAAGACTCAGCACCGGCAGCGGGCGATCGATCGTCGGCGGCTTCGCACCGGCGATCACCCGCGGGCGGGCGTAGACGACGATTGCGGTCTTGAAGCTTGGGCCGGCTCCCGACAGCGGCACCACACGAATCGCTTCAGGGTCGAGCACCATCCAGAGAGTATTCAGCGTGTCGAGCGGGGTTGGCTCGAGAAAACTGCGCCAGATGGAATCGGCCAGCGGTCGCAGGTCCGCCGCCTTCGGCAGCAGCGTATCCACCTGCGCGGAGAAATCCCTCAACTGCCGGTCGATCATCGTCTGGAGCGCTGGCGTCGCGTCGACCAGCAGCGCAGTCACCCGACACGGGTCGAGAAGCGTGGCGGACAGTGCCGTCTCGCGCGAACCGATCTTCCAGTCGCGCCTCCAGTACAGATTCGTTGCCAGTGAGAGGCTGGCGCGCCGCGGCGTCTCGCCACCGTAGCCGCAGCTGGCGAGCCCCGTGCGCGGCACCCCGACCCGTGCACGGTAACGCAGTACCGTCGCGATGCTGAAGCGATCGCCCGCCGCCGACAGCGCGAGTGGGTCACGCTGATACACGTACTGATGGCAGACGAGGCGCCCCATGGTCGCGCAGGCGGCGTCGGCGAGCGAGTCACGGACAGGGAAGACCGAGTCGAGTGATGGCGTCAGCGCCCGGAGGATGTACGTCACCTGCACCGGAATGACGGCCAGCTCGGCCTGCGGTTGCGCGGTGCGGGCGACAGCGGGTGCGCCGCCGGATGAGGGCGCGCCCGGAGTGACGGCAACAGGCGGTACCGTTGGCGCGGGCGCTGGGGCGGGCCGTGCGGGCGCACTCCCGGCGCAGGCAGTGAGCCCCACCACCGTCGCCACCGACATGACCGACATGACCGACATGACCGACACCGCGCGGCAGCCGATCATGCGCCGGTGACGCAACAGATCAGCCTCGGCCAGCCGGTGCTGGCAATCACGCGCCGTTCATCCCTGCCGTCGTGGCATATCACGAGCATGGCGGATTCCTTGGTTCTGAACAGGAGCTGGTCGGTCCGACGACACCGGACAACCGCCCCCAGAATACCTATCACAGCTATCTTGAGGAATGAGAGAACACCGGATGGCGCACGCATGAGAATCGTGGGCGGCAAGTACAAGGGCCGCGACCTGACCTCACCCAACGACTTTCGCGTCCGTCCGACGGCGGAGAAGGTGCGCGGCATCCTGCTCGACCAGCTGAAGGCCGATCTCGATGGCGCCCGCATCCTCGATCTCTTTGCCGGGACCGGCGCGCTGGGCCTCGAGGCAATCTCGCGTGGCGCCAAGTACGCCGACTTCGTCGAAACGCGGCCGAGCAGCCTGCACGCCCTTCGCGCCAACATCGGCCTGCTGCGGGTGTCGACGAAGTGTCGCGTCTACAAGAAGGATGCGGTGCAGTTCGCGGAGGCGCAGCAGGAGCAACGCTGGGATATCGCCTTCGCCGACCCGCCGTACGATTCGAAGATGCTCGACCGCGTCCTCGCGGCGTGGCAAGCAACGAGGTTCTCGCGCATCCTCGCCTGCGAACACTCCCGCGAGCATGCCATCCCGCTCGGTGACTACCGCACGGCGATCGAGGACACGGCGATCACGATCTATCGCGCGTAGTGTTCGGTGCAGTGGAAGCCCGAGCAACATCCACTGAAGTGCAGCGCGTCAGCTCACGCCATCCTTGCCTGCAGGCGGCGGTCGATCGCGTCGAGGAAGTCCTCGGTCGAGAGGTAGGGCGAGTTCTTGCTGATCAGGATCGCAAGATCCTTGGTCATCTCGCCCGACTCGACCGCTTCGATGCACACCGCTTCGAGCGCGTTGGCAAAGTCGACCAGCGCCGGCGTCCCATCCAGCTTGCCGCGGTGCGCCAGCCCACGGGTCCAGGCGAAGATCGACGCGATCGGGTTGGTCGACGTCTTGTTGCCCTTCTGGTGCTCGCGGTAGTGACGCGTCACCGTGCCGTGCGCCGCTTCCGCTTCCATCGTCTTGCCGTCGGGCGTCAGCAGCACGCTGGTCATCAGGCCGAGTGATCCAAACCCCTGCGCCACGATGTCCGACTGCACGTCGCCGTCGTAGTTCTTGCAGGCCCACACGTACCCGCCTTCCCACTTGAGTGCGGCCGCCACCATGTCGTCGATCAGGCGGTGCTCGTAGGTCAGGCCCTTGGCGTCGAAGTCCGCCTTGAACTCGTCGCGGAATACCTGCTCGAAGATGTCCTTGAACGCGCCGTCGTACGCCTTCAGGATCGTGTTCTTCGTGCTGAGATACACCGGATAGTTGCGCTGCAGGCCGTACGTCAGGCTGGCGCGCGCAAAGTCACGGATCGAATCGTTGAAGTTGTACATACCCATGCCCACACCGCCATCGGCGCCGAACTTCACCACTTCCCACTCCATCGGCTGGCTGCCATCGGCCGGCGTGTACGTCATGGTGAGTGTGCCCGGGCCGTTCACCTTGAAGTCCGTCGCCTTGTACTGATCGCCGTGCGCATGACGCCCCACTACGATCGGCTTCGTCCAGCCCGGCACCAGGCGCGGGATGTTCTTCATGATGATCGGCTCGCGGAAGATCACGCCGCCAAGGATGTTGCGGATCGTGCCGTTCGGGCTCTTCCACATCTTCTTCAGCCCGAACTCCTTCACCCGCTCCTCGTCCGGGGTGATCGTCGCACACTTCACTGCCACGCCGTGCTTCCTGGTCGCCTCGGCCGAGTCGATCGTGACCTGGTCGTTGGTCGCGTCGCGGTGTTCGATGCCGAGATCGTAGTAGTCCAGCTGCACATCCACGTACGGCAGGATGAGCTTGTCCTTGATGAACTGCCAGATGATGCGGGTCATCTCGTCGCCGTCCATCTCGACGACCGGGCGTACCACCTTGATCTTGGCCATGACGCTGAAG
>JANMHB010000032.1:0-1998 GCA_031374935.1 Gemmatimonadaceae bacterium
CTCCTGAATTGCGTCGGCATCAATTGCCCTCGAACACGGGCCGCTGCTTCGCCACGAAGGCGCGGTACGCGCGACCGAAGTCTTCCGTCAGCATGCACAGCGCCTGCACCTGCGCCTCGGCGTCGATCGCATCGTCCACGCTCATCGCCCATTCCTGATGGAGCATCGCCTTGGTCAGCCCGTTGGCGAACGTCGGGCCGTGGGCGATGTCACGCGCCAGCGCACGGGCGTCATCGAGCACGGCTTCCGGTGCGCAGAGGCGATTGAAGAACCCCCACTGCAACGCTTCGTCGCCAGACATGCTGCGTCCGGTGAAGAGCAGTTCACTGGCGCGCCCCTGCCCGATGATGCGCGGCAGCAGCGCGCAGGCCCCCATGTCGCACCCGGCCAGGCCAACGCGGTTGAACAGGAAGGCCGTCTTGCTGCGCGCGGTGCCCAGTCGCATGTCGGAAGCCATCGCCAGAATGGCTCCGGCGCCGGCACAGACTCCATCCACCGCCGCCACGGTCGGTTGCGGACAGTGGCGCATCGCCTTCACCAGCGCGCCGGTCATACGCGTGAATCGCAGCAGGTCTGGCGCACTCAGGCCCACCAGCGGGCCGATGATCTCGTGTACGTCGCCGCCGGAACTGAAGTTGCCGCCGGCCCCGGTGAGGACGATTGCCGTCACATCGCTGGCATAGCGCAGCTGCTCGAACAGGTCACGCAGCTCGGCATACGACGCAAAGGTGAGTGGGTTCTTCCGCTCCGGTCGATCAAGGGTGATGACGCCGACGCGGTCGGTCAGCTCCCAGCTGAAATGCGTCGCGGTGAATCCTGCGATTGGCCGCAGCGTTCCATCGCGCAGTGATGTGTCGATCGGCGTGCTCATGTCTTCACTCCCGACCGGCGCGGGCGTCGCGCCGTCGTGGTGGGTGGAAGGGTGGCGGGCTGTGACGTCAGCTGCACCCGCAGCGTGCCAAGCAGTTCGTAGAGCTGGCGCATGTCGGTGCCTGTCATGCCGCCGAACAGTCCGGCGATCCACGCCTCGTGCGCCGCCGCCACCCGCTCGAAGAGTCGGTGCCCCTTCTTCGTCAGCGCGACGCGCGACAGGCGGCGGTCCTTCGGCTCGGCGATCCGCTCGACGAGTTTCTCCTTCTCCAGTTCATCGGCCAGCCCGGTCACGTTCCCGCCGGTGACCATCAGGTATCGCGACAACACGCTCATCGTCAATCCTTCCGGATAGCGATGCAACTGCGCCATGAAGTCGAACCGCGCCAGCGTGATCCCCGCCTCCTGCCGCAGTCGCTTCCGGATCGTGGTTTCGATCTGTGTGCTGCATGACAGCAATCGCAGCCAGACCTTCAGAGACTGATGGTCATCCGACACCACGCGACCCTCGAGCCCGATCGCGTCCGGCTCGAGGAGCGGTGCGCTGCCTGACCTGCCGCGCGCGGCGCTCACATCACTTCTCCACCTGCGACCGAAATGCTCTGCCCGGTGACCGATCGCGCGCCTTCGGACACCAGCCAGCGGACCGCTGCCGCGATTTCGTCAGGCTGGATCAGGCGGCCCTGCGGATTGGTCTTCGTCAGCTCGCTGCGCGCTGCGGCCTCCGTGCGTCCGGTCTTGGCCACGATGGTCGCCAGACTCTGTTGCAGCATCTCCGTTTCGGTGAAGCCGGGACAGATGGCATTCACCGTGATCGCCGTTGGCGCCAGCTCGAGTGCGAGTGATCGGGTCAGCCCAATCACACCATGTTTCGCCGCGCTGTAGGCCGCGACGTATGCATAGCCACGCTGGCCGGCCGTGCTGGCGATGTTGATGATGCGTCCGGCGCGTGCCTGCAACAGATCGGGCAACGCAGCCTGTGTGCAGAGAAAGGTGCCGGTGAGGTTCACGGCCAGCATACGGTCCCACAACTCCTGTGTCGTGCGGCGGAAAGGCGCACTCTCCGCCTGACCGGCATTGTTCACCAGAATGGTCACCGCGCCGCGCGCCGCGCGTGAGGTCGCGAAC
>JANMHB010000069.1:0-15788 GCA_031374935.1 Gemmatimonadaceae bacterium
CGCAGCACGCCCGACATGCCGTACTTCGTGGTGCCGTCGGCGTTGGTCACCATCTCGGGAATGAACGGGTGCCAGTTGTCGGTGTTCACGTACATGAAGCCGAAGCCGATCACCAGCAGCACGATGACCATCTTGATGGCCACGACGACGTTGTTGAACGTGGCCGATTCCTGCACGCCGCGCACGAGCAGCATCGTCAGCGCGAGGATCAGGAGCACTGCAGGCAGATTGATCAGCCCTTCGACCGGCGTACCACCGGCACCGGTGCACGCATCCCGCAGTACGAATGCCGCCTTGGTGGCCGCATCGACGAGGGTGGACCCGGTGCCGTCAACGCAGGTGAACGCGCGGACCACTTCGTGCCCGTTCACCACCGTGAGTGGCGCCGATGCGAGCGCAGCGGGGATGTGGATACCCGCCGTGTTCAGCATTGCGCTGAAGTACCCCGACCACCCTACGGCGACCGTGGCCGCGGCAAACAGGTACTCGAGCACCAGATTCCAGCCGATGAACCAGGCCACTCCCTCGCCCATGGTGGCGTAACTGTACGTGTACGCGGAGCCGGCGATCGGGATCATCGACGCAAACTCGGCATAACAGAGCCCCGCGAACAGGCAGGCAAGACCGGCCAGCACGAAGGAGAGCGACACACCCGGGCCAGCGAAGTTGGCGGCAGCCGTGCCGGTGAGCACGAAGATGCCGGCGCCAATGATGGCACCGATGCCGAGCATGGTGAGGTTCAGCGCCCCAAGGGTACGCTTCAGCCCCGCGGAATCGCTGCCCGCCTCAGCCTGCAGCGCGGTGATGCTCTTTCTGGACCAGAGTCCCATGAGGCCTGCACGTCTGGGGGAAAGGGACGCCCCCTCCAAGCGGGCGGGGGCGAAAATGACGCAGCAAGCTGGCACGGCTGCAAGGCGGCTGTCAATCACTGCTGCCATAACCGCCAAAGGCTCACTTCGTGTAGTTCGGCGACTCCCGGGTGATCGTCACGTCATGCGGGTGGCTCTCCCGGAGCCCGGCCGACGTGATCCGGACGAACTGGCTCTCGGTGCGCAGCGCGTCGATCGTGCCGCAGCCGACATACCCCATGCCGCTGCGCAGCCCGCCAACCATCTGAAAGAGCACGTCCGAGACCGCCCCCTTGTACGGCACCCGCCCTTCAATGCCCTCGGGGACCAGCTTCCGCGCGCTCATCTCGCCGTCCTGGAAGTACCGGTCGGCGCTGCCGTCCTGCATCGCTGACAGACTGCCCATGCCACGGATGGTCTTGAAGCGCCGGCCTTCGAGCAGGATCGTCTCGCCCGGGCTTTCCCCGGTACCGGCCAGCATGGAGCCCATCATCACGCTCGACGCACCGGCCGCCAGCGCCTTCACGATGTCGCCTGAGTACTTGATGCCGCCGTCAGCGATCACCGGCACGTCGCCAGCGCCGTCAATCGCGTCGCAGTTCGCCGTCAGCTGCGGCACGCCCACGCCCGTCACCACGCGCGTGGTGCAGATCGACCCGGGACCGACGCCGACCTTCACCGCATTGACGCCGCGTTCCACCAACGCCTCGGCGCCAGCGCGCGTGGCGATGTTGCCCACCACCAGCTGAGCCGCAGGAAAGGCCTCACGCACCCGCGACGTCGCCTGCAGCACACCGTCGCTGTGCCCATGGGCGGTATCGATGCACAACACATCTGCGCCAGCGTCGATGAGGGCCCGAGCCCGTTCGAGATAGTCGCCACCGGCACCGATTGCCGCCGCCACCCGCAGACTGCCCTCGGCATCCTTGTTGGCGTTCGGAAACTGGCGACGCTTGTGGATGTCCTTCACCGTGATCAGGCCGCGCAACACACCATCGGTGTCAACGACCGGGAGCTTTTCCACCCGACGTTCACCCATGATCCGCTCGGCTTCATCGAGCGTGGTGCCCATGGCTGCAATCACGAGGCGATCCTTCGTCATCGCGTCGCGCACCGGCCGATCCAGCGCCCGTTCGAACTGCAGGTCGCGATTGGTCAGGATGCCCACCAGCTTGCCGTCACCATCCACGATCGGCACGCCGCTGATCCGGAACCGCTGCATCAGTGCCACCGCCTCGCGCAACGAGGCCTCCGGTGTGAGCGTGATCGGATTGCGGATGATCCCGCTTTCGCTCCGCTTCACCCGATCGATTTCGGCGGCCTGTCGATCGATCGACATGTTCTTGTGCACCACGCCGATGCCACCGGCCCGCGCCATGGCGATCGCCATCTCGCTCTCCGTCACCGTGTCCATGGCAGCGGCGACGAGCGGCACATTGAGCGAGATGCCGGTGGTGAATCGGCTGGTGGTCCGGACGTCCTTCGGATGAATCAGCGAGTGCCGCGGCACCAGCAGAACATCGTCGAAGGTGAGCGCGTCGTCCTCGCGAACGCGCATGCGGCCGACCAGTGCGGTGGACTGCCCGTCGGGCGAAATGCTGCCGCGCACGGGAGACGACATCGGGGGGCGAGACGTGGTTGCCATCTCGAAAACTAGTGGATCGCCGGGCGAAATCGGTATGCACCGGTGAGAATCGCGCCTCGCCTCCGGCTTTCCCGTCGGTCAGTGCGGAACTTCTACCCGCGGAGCGCGCGCTTCACCCGCCGACGGATGCTGGGCGGCAGAAAGAAGGCTGCCGCGGCCAACGTGGCCGAGAGATTGATCGAGCCGATCGACGCCGGATCACCGGTCCAGTGATCGCGCAGCACCGCCCGGCCGGCCCGGCTGACCATCCGCTGCAGCGCCAGCACCAGCAGGTAGATGTCGTCCACCTGCCCGAGGAAGGGGATGAAGTCGGGGATGACGTCGATCGGGCTGACGATGTAGATCGCGGCCGCGGCCACCAGCAGCTTGTCGACCAGCGCCACCCGGGGATCACGCGCCAGCCCCCAGAGCAGGCGCAGATAGTGGGGAATCTCGCGGATCGCGCCCATGACAGTCCGGCGCGCGCCTGTCCGAGGCTGACCCACCGGGCGGTCGTCGTCCGGCGGGAGCCATGGGCCCTCGGTGCCGGCCGCCGGCGGCGGCGCACCACGCCCGACTTCGGGAACACCAAGGCGTCGTTCCCGATCCGTCCGTTGCTCGCTCAACGGGCTGGCCCTTCGCCACCGCCTGGGGCGGGGGGGCTGGCCGGTGGGGCAGCAGCCGGATCGCCGGATGCAGCTCGCGCCACCCGAGTGGCGGCGCCGGCCAGGTCATTCGCGACACTCTGGCCCGCGGCGGCGACGCCACTCAGCACGCCTACGGCCTTCTGCATGAAGCCGAGCGTCTCGGCAACGCTGCTGGCCGAGACCTTGCCGGCGCGGAGCCCATCCTCCACAGTCTCCTGCAGCTTCACCAGCAAGCCGGCGGCGCCCGTGGGTGCCTCGAGGCGGCTGTACTTCGACTCGAGAAACTCGACGTAGTCGAGAATCTGGAAGGCGCGCTCGTCGGAGAGCATCTCGAACTTGGCGAGGAGGCGATCGCGGAGATACGGGCTGAGCGGCATGACGAGCCTGTGGGCTGGGAGAATCGGCCCGCATCGCGGGCGCACTGCAGAATGCTACCCCATGCCGAGCCTGCCGTTCAGGGGCGTGGCGTTCTGAACTTGGCGGCGGCAGTGGAGAACGGATCATCGCCTGAACGCGCGGCGGGCACGGATGGTGACGGGCCGGCACTGACAGGGCGGCGTGTGGTCGCCCGGCCCCGTGACAGCTTGCGACGCACCGCGACCGAGGGTGATGCCTCAGACCGCGATGGCTCCGACGGTGTCGAGGCATGCACAGCGGCGGCAACCGAGTCGAAGGTGGCATTGGCGGGGAGCAGCGAATCGACCACGGTTCCTCTGCGCACGCCGCCACGCCACCGCGCCCGGGTGCCACGCACGTCAACGTGCACGTAGGGCCAACCGCCGCCATCGCTGGTGATGTACAATCCGATCCCCCCGACCAGATCGGGGTGCTTTCGTTCCACGATCTCCGCTGCGGCCGCGACGAGCCTCGCATCCACTTCCGTCAACCGACCGTCGTTATTCGCGTCGATGGCGATATCGGCGGCGTCACCGAACATGTGTCGGCTGTCCTGCGCCGTACCCGAGAGCTGCCCGTTGTGTGCCGGACTGCGGAAGCCGCTTGCCACGTGCAGCGTGAGCGCCGACGCCTTGCGCCCGCGCATCTGCGCGATCTCGGCCACCGTCAGCTCGATCTTGTCGAGCAGCGTTTCGCGCACATGCAGATACTTGGGGAATCCCTCCTGTGCGTCGTGCACGACGAAATCGCTGAGCTTCAGGTGCGGCGACAGCGGGAAATCGCTGATGCGTTCCGTCACCTCGATGAAACCGCGTGGCACGATGCCCGCCACGGCTCGTGGCCACCGTCCCATGTGGTAGCCGTTGATGCCCGTGGCCATGCGGTTGGGCATGGGATGTTCGACGAACAGGGCGAGATCGGCGACCGTGTCGGCCACACTCCCGCGCGACAGCACGAGCCAGAATGCGCCCGGGCGCGCCGGTGCACGGAGAACGCCATCCGCCGGCCAATTCACGATCGTATCGTTCGCCTTGCCATCGAAGGCGATCCACTGCGCCTTCAGGCCATCCGTCTCGCCGCGGAACGTCACGGGAAGCGCGATCAGGTCCTTCGGCAAGACCACTCGCACCCGCACCGCGCCACTGTGACCGAATGCGTCGTTCGCGAACGATCGTGCCGGCGGTCGCAGCGCAACGGGCACGGTGGTGGGGGCATCCATCGCTGGCAGCGATTCGGCCATGGCAACGGACGAGAGCTGAGCCACATCGAGGCCTTCCGGCTCACTGACGCGGTGTGCGGCGAAGGCGACACCGATCGGCAAGGCGATCGCCATCGCGTACTTGACCAGCCGCCCGCGGCGCGGCGGCGGCGCGAGTGGCCGCAGCTCGTCGTGCATGCCGGATTCCACCAGGGTCAGGCCAATCAGCCCGATCGGAGTAGGCTTCCGCACGGCCCCTGCGGATCGCGGCTCGGCGGCGTTTGACCCGAAGGTGGACGAAGGGTCCGTATTCATGGAATGCATGATAACAGCGCTTACCGTCAATCGACGCCAGTTGTGCCATCGGAACGGCACCGCGGTTCAAAAAGATCAGACCGGTGTGAATCGTTGTGACGACAGTGTGACGGCCGTATCGGCACGCCACATCAACGCCAGCGGTCGTTCGCGATGTTTTCGGCTACCGGGCTTGTGCCTGCTTGCACGTGTCAGCAGGCAATTGCGACGGCTACGGCCGACTGCGTGCACGGGTCATCGAATCGGCGCGCTCGCGCTGCTGCATGAGGGTTCGGAGACCCAGTTCCACGCGCTCCGGATCGGTGACGCGCGAAGTGTCGATCGGCGCCAGTGCGCATCGTGCGTTGGCGCTGCCAGTACAACTCACGACGGTACCGAACCACTGCGGCTGGCCCTGCACGACCCGCAACTGATCCCAGGCCGTCGCCATCAGGCGCCAGGATGAGCGATCCGATGTATCCGCCACGACGGCGCGCCGCGACCAGCGATACGCGCGCTCGAGTGTTTCGGCGCCGAGGGCACCGGCCGACAAGCCAAGTTGTGCAGCGGTCCGCAGATCGCGCGGCGACGTGACGTGGCCGCAGGCATCGAGTGCCGCGGCACGATCGACCACCGATTGCAGATACTGACGCAACGCCACCGACTGTGAATCGGTCGCAGCCTGAAGCGCGGCGGTCGTCGAGTCGGCGGTGCGCGTCAGCCGCGGCAGTTCTCCGGCATCGGTGGCCGCGTTGCAGCGACGCGCCGACGAGGTGGCGCAGGCGGAGAGCATCGTCAGCAACCCCGTCAGCAGCACGATGCTGCGACACATCCGGAGATGGAAGGCGACGCGCATCAGTAGATGTAGACCGCCGCACCAACGGGGATCATGCGATAGAGCGTCTCGATGTCCTCATTGCGCAATCGTACACAGCCATGACTCACGCTGCGCCCGATCGTATTGGGTGCGTTGGTGCCGTGCAGCGCATAGCCATCGCCGAGGTTCAGTCGGTGCGTGCCGAGGATTTCCTTGTAGCGACGCGCGTTGGTGCCGAACGGTGGGATGATGATGCGGCCGCCGGCGGCGAGTTCGCGGCCATCGCTTGCGGTCATGGGCGTGACCGTGCCGTCGCGGTGACGCTTCACCACGTCACTGCCGCGCGTCGTGATCACCCCGTCGGAGACCCGGATCACCTGCCCCCGCGTCATGCGGAGAATGCCGAGTTTCTTCTTGTTCGCCTGCTCGACGAAATGCCAGTCGGGCGGCACCCAGGCCGGCGACGTCTCCTTGCTCTTCACCGTGAGTTTGCCCCGCGGCGTGTCGAACCGGAACTTCTGCTTGCTCCCGGCGCCGATGAGCGTGCGTCCGCTGCCGCTGGCAACCCGCGTGGTGAACAGCTCTTCGCCACCATCGCGCACCCAGAGCCGATTGTCAGCGAGGCTGACGATGACATACGGTTGCGTGTCAGCCGCGCGGCCACGTGCCTGCGCCATCCGCACGGAATCGTCGAGCGCGACGAGCGAGCGCCGAGTCTCCGCCAGCGCATCACGCTCGCGGGTGCTGGCATCACGAAGGGCGTTGCGCGTGCGGAGCGCAGCTCCCGTGCGCTGTCCCTCGTAGGCCACGACGCCGACCGACGCCACCGCCAGCGTCGCGGCAAACCAGATCGCGACGCCACCCAGCGAGTTGGCCCGTGCCTCGCCCGGCATCAGAACAGCACCGCCTTCATGCCGCGCACCAGATTCGGGCGCACTGCCGCGAAATCGCGGCGCGACAGCACCACCGTTTTGGGGCCGGCGGTGGCCTCGAGCCCGCCGAGCAGCACCGCTGCGGCGTCGCCACCTTCGATCACCGTGCCGTCGGTGAGCATCACACGCTCGACCGTGGCCTCGGGCGCGGCCGCGACGGCGTTGCCGAGTGAGTCGACCGTGGCCGGGACCGCGCCGACGACGGATTCGACGATCTTGTCGATGGTCTGCATGCCGCGCGACGGTGCGCCGCGGAATCGCACGGGCATGCTGCGCAGCGTGATCCCATCACGCACCAACGACATCGTGCCACTGTCCACCGCAATGACGAGATGGAGTGAGGGTTCCTCGCGTGCGGTCGCGCGGGCGCGCTCCAGTGTGAGCGTGGCACGCGTCTGCTCGCGGACTCCACGCAAGGAATCGATGGCCGCCGCCGTGGTCGTGCGGATCGCGCCTAGCTCGTGCGCCTCGAGCACCAGTGCGGCACGTTGTGCGCGCAGGAATGGCACGCCCAGCGCTGCCGCGACCAGCAGCAGCACCGTGATCGCGTACACGATCGTCGGGCGGGTCAGGCCCGCGCGATCAGGTCCCGTCATGGTGGGGTAATGGCCTCGACATCGAGGATCGGCACGTTCGTCGGCGCCGATCGCCCGGTGCGAACACGCGCGATGATCCGCACCACCGTCAGCGGAACAATGGTCTTGGCATCGTTCACCAGTGCCTGCGGCAACGCGAGATAGAGCAGGGCGTTCTCTCCCGCCGGTCCGCGAGCCAGCAGATACGGCTCGCCGACAGTCAGGTCGCGGCGGAGCGCATCGGCCTTCTGAAAGGCAAGGACCTCGACCTTCCATCGGATGAGCTTCCCCTTTGATCCCTCCGGGTCGGCGCGCAGATCGGCGGCGCTCAAGGTCGTGCGCAGGGAAGAGTCGACCGGGAGCAGGTCCTGCTCTCGCACCCACCCCTCGATGCGGACCCGGACCCAGCCGCGTTCGCGGGCCAACGGGATCACTGTGCCCGGCGCGACCACCGTGCCCAGTACAGCGCCATCGGGCGCCGTCCGCACCTCGGCCTTGGCGGCCGGTCGCAGGGGAATCGTGGCGGGGCTGACCAGCTTTGTTCCAGCAGAGTCCGGCAGCCCCTGCGCCTGAAGGCCGACCGCGGCTGGAAGAAACAGAAGCGAGGCCAGCGTGTAGGCAGCGACGGAGCGCTGCGGCTTCGATGGTAGTGCCCACCAGCGGGGGGTACATTCAGCAGACGTCATGCCCACGACATTACTACCCTGCCCTACCCTGCATCCATGTCCAGCCCTTCCGTCCGCCCTGTTTGTCTTGTTGTGCTCGATGGCTGGGGGTACCGCGATGACGCGACCGCCAACGCCATAGCTCTCGCCGACACCCCGAACTGGGACCAGCTGCTGGGCTCGGTGCCACACACCTTGCTCGAAGCGAGTGGCCGGCGTGTCGGGCTGCCGGAAGGGCAGATGGGCAACAGCGAAGTGGGCCACATGAACCTCGGCGCCGGACGGGTGGTCGAGCAGGACCTGGTGCGCATCGGCGCCGCCATCGAAACCGGCACCTTCTTCACCAACCCCGCCCTGGTCGCGGCTTGTCGCGATGCCGCCGGCCGCGGCGTGACACTCCATCTGATCGGACTGCTCGGCCACGGTGGCGTGCACGCACTGGATAGGCATCTCTTCGCGCTCCTCGATCTCGCCAATCGCGAACAGGTGCCCACGGTCGCCGTCCACGGCATGCTCGACGGGCGTGATACCCCGCCAAACTCGGGACGCACCGTCCTCGCCGAGCTGCAGACCGAAATCGCCCGGTACCCGGGCCGCGCGGTGCTCTCCACCCTCGGTGGGCGCTACTTCGGCATGGACCGGGATCATCGCTGGCCGCGCACCGAGAAGTGGTATCGCGCGATGGTCGACGGCCACGGCAGCATTACGACGGCCTCCGACGTTGCGGGCGCACTCGAGGCCGCGTACGAGGCGGGAACGACCGATGAGTTCATCGAGCCACTGGTGCTGCATGAGACGTCCGGTGCGCTGACGCCGCGGCTGGCCGACGGCGACGTGGTGATCTGCTTCAACTTCAGGAGCGATCGCATGCGGCAGCTGTGCGACGCCTTGACCTCGCCGAGCTTCGGCGGTTTTCCCATTGACGGTCGGCCGCGCCTGGCGGTCACGACGATGATGGAGTACGACCCGACGTTCACCTACCCGGTGGCCTTTCCGGCAACGCAGCTGACGAACATGGTCGGCGAGGTGATCGCGAACGCGGGCATGACGCAGCTGCGGACGGCCGAGACCGAGAAGTATCCGCACGTGACGTTCTTCTTCAACGGCGGGCGCGAAACGCCATTCACCGGCGAGGAACGCCGGATGGTACCCAGTCCGAAGGTCGCGACCTACGATCTGCAGCCCGAGATGAGCGCAGCAGGCATCTGCGATGGTCTGGTCGAGGCGCTGGAAACCCGCCAGTACGATTTCATGCTGTGCAACTTTGCCAATTGCGACATGGTCGGGCACACGGGATCGCTGCCGGCCGCGATCGCGGCGGTGCAGGCCGTGGACGCGTGTATCGGTCGCATTCTCACCGCGGCAGAAAAGGGTGGTGCGCGCGTCATCTTCACTGCCGATCATGGCAACGCCGACGTGATGGTGGACCCGCTCACCGGGGCCCCGCACACGGCGCACACCACCAATCCCGTTCCCTTGGCTATCGTCGATCCTGATGGTGTGGTGCCACTCCGTGCCGGTGGCGCCCTGTGTGACGTGGGCCCCACCGTACTCGAGATGCTCGGTCTCGCCATTCCGGCCGAGATGTCCGGCCGCACGCTGCGCGCCGCCCCGGTGACGGCATGAACGCCCGTGTGCTGCAACACCTGGCGGCATTGATGGTGGTGAGTGCCCCGCTCGGCGCACAGGTCGGTACGCCTCCCGATCAGAGCCCGTTCCGCGACATCGAGAAGCGGCAGGACGTGAGCCTGTTCGCCGGACAGAGTTTCGGCGGCCGGGACAAGGCCGGCGCGGCACCGCGCGGTGGCCAGGCAATCGGCGTGCGGTACGATATTCGCCTTGGCGCCAGCCCGCTCGCCTTCACCTCGAGTTTCGCGCGACAGTCTGCCAGCCGCGACATTCTGCAGCCAGGCTTGCCCCTCACGAGCCGTGTCGGTGCGACGGTGTCGCAGCCGTTGTACATGCTGGATGCGGCATTCACGTTGCTGCTCACGGGCGCCAAGAGCTGGCATTCGGTGCTGCCAAGCTTCACGGCCGGCGTGGGACTGGTGACGGATAACGCGGGCGTCCGAGACTCATCGCAGTTCAAGTTCGGCACCCGCTTCGCTCCGGTGGTAGGCCTGGGCGTGAAGTATCACCCGCAGCGCTCACGCTGGACGGTGCGGGCCGACCTGACCAACCGGTTTTACAGCGTGCCGTATCCGCAGACCTTCCGCGACTCGACACCAGGCGTTCCCCGGATCGTTGCCGGCAACGTGAACAGCAAGTGGACGCGCAACACGATGCTCACGCTCGGCCTCGTGCGCGAGATCGGACGGCGATGACCGGCACCACCACGCTCACCCGTCGTGTGCAGTTTGCGGCGGCACATCGCTATCGACGTCCAGCGTGGGACGACGCGCGGAACGCGGCCGTCTTCGGTCTCTGCGCGCGACCGAACTTTCACGGGCACAGCTACGTCTGTGATGTGAGTGTGCAAGGACCCGTGCAGCGGGAAACCGGGATGCTGGTGGACCTCGGTGTGCTCGACGCCGCGTTGGAGGATGAGGTACGGCTTCGCTTCGATCATCGCAACATCAACCTCGACATTCCGGAGTTCGATGAGGCGACAGGCCTGGTGCCCACCGGCGAAGAGCTGGCGCGCTTCATCGCCGAGCGCGTGCAGGCCCGCCTTCCGTCCGGGGTGCGCGTGACGCGTGTCGTGGTCGCGGAAGATGCTACGCTGAGCGCGACCTTCGAACCGGCGTGATGCCTGCGCCGCCACGACGATGCGGCGTTCTGCTCGCCGGTGGTGCGAGCACACGATTCGGGGGACAACCCAAGGGGTTGGCCATGCTTGGTGGCGCTCGCATGGCCGACTTCGTACTGCGCGCCCTCGAGGCTGTCTGCACCGAGACCATCATCGCCGCCAACGATCCGTCAGCGTCCGAGTGGTTTCCGCGGCACCGCGTCGTGCGTGACGCCGAGCCGGGCCGGGGTGCGCTGGGCGCGCTGGAGACGGCACTCTGCGCGGCCACCGCGGGCACCGTGATCATCTGTGCGTGGGACCTGCCCTTCATCACCGCGTCCCTGCTCGAGGAGTTGGCGACGGTTGTCGATGGCGGCGCCAGCTGCTGCGTCCCGCAACATCCGGACGGGCAGTTGGAGCCACTCTGCGCGGCCTACAATGCGTCGGCAGCACCCGCAGCCACCGCACTGCTGGCGAGTGGTGCGCGCGCGGCGCACGAGCTCGTGGCGACACTTGGCGGTGCACGTTGGATGATTCCGGTGGAAGCGCCCGATCATGCAGGGCCGAGTGCCTTTCACAACATCAATTCGCACGACGATCTTGCCCGCGCCGTCGAGTGGTCCTTCCTTCTCCAGAGTTCTTCGTGATGACTGCCCGCGCGCTGAGACTGACGCTTGGCTGCAGTGCACTGGTCGCCTGTTCACGCACCGCACTACCGGGTACGGCGCCTGCGCCCGTACCCGTTCCCGCCGCGCCGGTGCCGGCAGTGACCACGCCGGTGGCTCCCAGTGCCGGGCCATCGCTACAGGCGTATGTCGATTCACTGGTGAATCTGCCGCAGTTCGCGAGCGCACACTGGGGCATCCTGATCGTGGCGCCGGAGCGCCGCGACACACTCGCCAGCGTGCAGCCAGACCGGCTGGTGATGCCGGCGTCGAACCAAAAGCTCATCACCGGTGCGGTGGCGCTGGCACGACTTGGCGCAGACTACCAGTGGACGACGACGTTCGCCGGCAACGGTCCGATCGTGAAGGGCGTGCTCCGCGGTGACCTGATCGTCAGCGGCAACGGCGACCCCAGCGTCTCGGCCGTGATGCGCGGCGACCCGCTGGCCGCCTTCGACTCGCTCGTGATCTCACTGCGCGCACGGGGCGTGACGCGGATCGAGGGTCGTGTGCGGAGCAGTGATGGGCCGGCGTTTCCGGGAAGTCCGCTGGGGTTCGGCTGGGACTGGGACGATCTCGATGCGCCCTACGGCGCCGGCGTATCGGAGCTGATGTTCAACGATTCCTTCACCGACGTTCGCGTCGTCGGGTGCAGCAGACCGGGGCGCGCGGCGTGCGTCACCACCACTCCGGCGCGCACGACGCCTGTGATTCGCTCACAGGTCATGACGCGCGCCGCGGGTTCCGGTACGCCTGACGTCACGTGGTGGCGCGACTCGGCCGCAGTGCCCGGTATCGTCGTGCGCGGCAGTATCGCCAGCGGTGACTCCATGGCGTTCGCTGCCGCTCACCCGGACGTGCGCGTGGCATACCTCGGTGCCGTGAAGGAAGCGCTGACGCGCGGCGGGATTCGGGTTCGCGATCGAACTCTGACGGCGACCGAGTCGGACACACTGACGGTGTTGCGTTCGGCACCGCTGCGCGACGTACTCATGGCAATGCAGAAGCCATCGCAGAATCAGATTGCGGAAGTACTCTTCCGCACCATCGGACTGCACGGCACCGGGGTCGGCACACCGGACAGCGCCCGTGTGGTGGTCGAACGGCAACTCGATGCGTGGGGCGTACGGCGCGACGCACATGCGATTCGTGATGGAAGCGGTCTGTCGCGGCATGACTATCTCACGCCACGGGCGATCGTGCAGGTGCTGGACACGATGCGCCGAAGCAGCACCTTCCCGCGCTTCTACGAGGCGCTGCCGGTCGCCGGCGAGGATGGCACGCTGAAGAACCGGATGCGGGGCTTTCCGCCGCGGCGCGTGCGGGCCAAGACCGGAACGATCGACAAGGCGCGCGCACTCTCTGGCTTCGTCACCACCGATGCCGGTGAGATGCTCGTCTTCTCGATCATCGCCAACAATTTCACCGTGGCAAACCGCGAGGTGGATCGGATCGCGGAGCTGATCGTCGCACGGCTGTTGACGCTGCCACGGGCTACGCCATGATGGATCAGAGTCGCGTCCCGGTTGAAGCGGCCATCAGCCGCATCCTCGCCGCTGTGCCATCGCTCCACACCGAGGCCGTCCCCGTACGCGACGCGCTCGGCCGCGTGCTCGCCGAACCGGTGATCGCCCGTTACACGCACCCCGCGTGGCGCAACAGCGCGATGGATGGCTATGCCGTGCACGCGGGCGACGTGCGCGGCGCATCGCCGGAGGCGCCGGTGACACTGCCCGTCGGAGGGACGATCGCCGCCGGTGATGCACCGCCAGCCTCGATCGCCGCCGGTACCGCCTGGCGCATCATGACCGGTGCGCCGGTGCCGGACGGGATCGATACCGTGGTGCGCGTCGAGGATTCCGATGCCGGACTCTCGCGCGTCGTGCTGCGCAGCGATCGTGATGTGGGGCGCAACATCCGACCGCGCGGCGAAGACTTCGCGGAGGGGCAGCAGCTCCTCGCAGCCGGCACGGAACTCGGTGCGGCGCATCTCGGGGTGGCTGCGGGTAACGGCTGCGCAACGCTCAGCGTGGTGAGGCGCCCGCGCGTTGCGATTCTCAGTTCAGGCAACGAACTGGTCGACGTCGATGCATTCGACGAGGTACTCGCCGGCCGCCGCATCATCAACACCAACAGTTACGCGCTGGCCGCCGCCGTGACTGACGCGGGCGGCGAACCGATCTCGCTCGGGGTCGCGCGCGATGATCCGGCCGCGATCGCCGAGCGCATCACCGGCGCCCCACCGTTCGATGTCCTGATCACCTGCGGCGGCATCAGTGTCGGCGCCTTCGACTATACACGCGACGTCGTGCAGCGCCTTGGTGCGACACTCGACTTCTGGCGTGTGCGGATGCGACCGGGTGGACCGTTCGGGTTCGGCATGCTCGGTGCGCGCCCCTGGTTTGGCTTGCCCGGCAATCCGGTGTCGGCGCTGGTGACGTTCGAGGTCTTCGTGCGACCCGCGCTGCGACACATGGGTGGCCATTCGATCATCCATCGCACCGTGCGCACGGTGCGATTGGCAGATCCGGTCACGACCGGCGGCGGTTTGACCCACTTCCTTCGCGCCATCATTTCGGACGATGGCCTGGCACGATTGACCGGTCCGCAAGGATCGGGACTGCTGACGTCGATGGCGATGGCGCACGGTTTGCTCATCGTTCCGCATGATGTGTCGTATCTTGCGGCGGGCGCGACGGCGCCAGTCATGCTGGTGCAAGCCGGCCACACCCCGATGGTGGATACGTGGACGTACTGACCCCCGATGCGCTCGAACTCGATCTGCGCGAGCGGTTTCGCACCATCGAATCGCCGGTGACGATCGCCGACGGCGAGATCATCCAGATTCTGCACCCTGCCAATTCCGACGACCTGATCTCGGAGCAGGAATTCGCCGTCGACGATCGGCTGCCCTACTGGGCCGATCTGTGGCCGGCGTCGGTCGTGCTCTCGCGATTCCTGCGCGGGCTGAACGGCGGCGGTCGCAGGCTGCTGGAGCTGGGGTGCGGCAGTGGTGTGGTGGCGACGGCCGCAGCGCGCGCCGGCTTCGAGGTCACCGCCACCGACTACTACGCCGATTCGCCACAGTTCGCGCGCCTGAACACCTGGCGCAACGCCGAGATCGACATCATCGCCCGCTGCGCGGACTGGAATCGCTGGCCTTCAGACCTGCGCGGGTTCGACCTGGTGGTCGCCTCCGACGTCCTCTACGAGCAGCGGAACGCGCCGTTGATCGCGCGCGTCATGGCACAGTCACTCGGCCCGCACGGCGAAGGCTGGATCGCCGATCCCGGCCGCGTCGGCTCGGCCGGTTTCCCGGATTGGTGCATCAGTCACGCGCTCAGCTGCGAAACGGTCGCCAAGGTGCCGATCGAGGCCGGCGCGCACGTCCATACCATCAGCCTGTCCCGCATCACGCGCTGATCTGGGCTGCGCGAACGGCGGAATCGCGTCAACAGCGTTGCCACTCAATCCCCAGCCACCAGCTCACGCGACCGGGCCGGCGCGAGTTGCTGAGCGACGACTTCGCAGATGTCCATCACGCTGACGTCCTTCTCGAGCTTGGCGACGCCGTCGGTCATCATGGTCATGCAGAACGGACAGGCGACCGCAATCACGTCGGCGCCGGTGGCAATCAGCTCCTCCGTCCGCTCGACGTTGATCCGCTTGCCGACCTTTTCATCGACGAACATGCGACCGCCGCCGGCACCGCAGCACAGGCCACGATCCTTGGTGCGCACGGGTTCCACCAGCGTCAGCACCGGCAATGCGCGCTTGAGCGTCTCACGTGGCGAATCGTACACGTCGTTGTAGCGCCCGAGGTAGCACGAATCGTGATACGTCATCGTCAGGCGCTTGCCGTGCTCGGTGTTCAGCGGCACCAGACCAGCGTTCAGCAGGCGCTCGATGTAGGTGCTGTGATGAATCACTTCGTAGTTCCCGCCGAGCTGCGGAAACTCGTTGCCCATCTGGTGGAAGCAGTGCGGGCAGAAGGTGACGATGGTCTTCACCTCGTAACGGTCGAGCGTCTCGATCGTGCCCTTGGCCAGCATCTGGTACAGGTATTCGTTCCCGAGGCGGCGGGCCGGGTCGCCGTGACAGGTCTCTTCCTGACCGAGGATCGCGAAGTCGATGTTGGCGGCCTGGAGGATGCGCGCGAATGCGACGGTGATCTTCTTCGCACGATCGTCGAAGCTGCCCATGCAGCCCACCCAGAACAGGATGTCGGGACGCTTCCCCTCCGCGAACGCCTCGGCGTACGTCGGGATGTTCAGCCCTTCACTCCACTGCGCGCGATCGGCGGGGCTGAAGGCCCACGGCGACGCATTTGCCTCCAGCGACTCGAACGTCGGCTGCACCTCCTCGGGGAAGCGGCCTTCGTTCAGCACCAGGCCGCGAC
>JANMHB010000131.1:0-7410 GCA_031374935.1 Gemmatimonadaceae bacterium
CGTCGGACTCACGTCACCGGGTGTGCCGCCGGTGGGACCAGGCTTCTGGGTGAGCAGCGGTGCACCGATCGTGCGAGGCAACTTCGGCGCACGCCCCTTCTTTCTCCGCTCAGGTTCGGAAATCCGACTTGGCCCACCGCCGGCGTTCGGGTCACCGGCGTTCACAGCCGCCCTTGGCGAAGTGCGTCAGCTCTCCGACGCGCGCACCGCCGAACAGGTCGCACTGACGCTGAAATGGGTTCCGTTCTCCGGACCAGTGTTCAACGGCATTGCCACCGATCTCATCGAATCGAGACATCGGAGTGAGTACGAGGCGGCCGCAATCCTGGCATATGCAAATACCGCCGCCTTCGACGCAATCATTGCCTGTTTCGATACCAAATTTGCGTACTGGTTCATTCGCCCCACGCAGGCGGATCCAGGGATCACGCTGGCGACGGGTTTACCCAATCATCCGTCGTATCCCTCGGCGCACTCCTGCCAGTCTGGTGCCTTCCAGGCGGTGTTGTTGGCGTCGTTCCCGGCTGACCGTCGCATGATCAACGACGTCGCCGCAGAAGCCAGCTTCTCACGCGTCGTCGGTGGCCTGCACTATCGGTTCGACGGCGATGCGGGTCTGGCGCTTGGCAACAGGGCCGGTCGACTGGCCCTGATCCGGCGGGGGATTGAATAGCGCGTTCAACGAGCCACGGAGTGCATTCCTCCCGAGAAGAGTTGGGCAGGTTGAAACTGGGGAACCCAGCCGAAACGTTGTCGTCGAACCCCCGCTTGCAGCGAGCGATGCGTTGCTTGCGATCGTCGATGACACGGGACAAGCCGTCGGCGCGTGACGTATTCGCGGTTCCGTGTGCGGCATGGCGTTGGGCCGCCATGCCGCACTGGGCGCTACATCTTCCGTGCAAAGAAATCGAGCGCTGACTCATACGCGCGGATCCACGACTCGTGCCGCAGAAATCCGTGGATCTCATCCGGCAGCAACAGCTGCTCGACGGTCACGCCCTGCGCACGGAGTCGTTCGATCAGGGTCAGTGTTTCGATGAAACGCACATTGCGATCGTCGTCACCGTGAATGAGCAGCACCGGCGCGCGCCAGTTCCTTACCTGCGCCATGGGCGATGAGCGATACGCGAGGCTGGTTCGTGCGGGATCTTCGTAGACGTCGTAGTCCGGCAGAAACGTTCGGATCCCGACATTCCAGTCGTGCACGCCGTGCACGTCCACACCGGCCTTGAACAGTTCCGGGTTGCGCGTCAGGCCCATCGCGGTGAGGTAGCCGCCGTACGATCCGCCCCACAGTCCGATTCGTGTCCGATCCACATCGGCGCGTGCGCCGAGCCACTTGGCCGCCGCGACCACATCGCCATACTCGCTGCCGCCTGTCGCACCCTGCCGCAGCGCTTCGCGGAACTCCATGCCGTAGCCGATGCCGCTCCGATAGTTGAGCGACACCACGATGTAGCCGCGCAACGCCAGCGCCTGATTCATGGCGTAGGCGTGGTGGTAGTAGCTACCGTAGTTCCATCCGAGCAGCATCTGCCGGCGCGAACCGCCGTGCATGAAGATGACGGCAGGGTACTTCTTGCCCGGCGTGGCATTCGGCGGCATGAACAGCTGGCCGTATGACGAGAAGCCATCCGCTGCGCGCAACGTGATCGCTGAGGGCATTACCAATGCCGAGGCGGGGAAATCAGCGGGCATCGTCTCTGGCGCCAGCGGTTTCCAGCTGCCGGCATCGAGGGCGGCCGCGTGGGCAGGCATCCGTTCATCGCTGACGAGCGCATAGAGGCCGCCTTTGCTCGACTCGACAGGATTCCAGGCGATCTGGGCGCGGCTCACTGCAGGTACTGGTGCCGATCGCCCATCGGCCGCCACGGTCATCACCCGGCGACGATCGATGTCACCGATGTTGGTGTTGAAGATCAGTCGCGCGCCATCCTGGCTCTGCGACACGAACTCGACTTCGCCGGCGCCGGGCGTGAGCTCCGTCGGTGTCCCACCGGTGCTGGCGATGCTGTAGAGATGCACCCATCCGGTTTTTTCCCACGGAAAGACGATGCGATCGCCCGCAGCCCAGAACAGCTGATTCTCGGCGACGATCGCCCAGTAGGCGCTTCCCCGGCCGGCGGATGCGCGGAACACCTCGCGTGCAGTGCCGCTCGCGACATCGGCCACCATGATGCCCCACGGTTGCGCGGTGCGTCTGGCGCGAAAGCCCAGTTGCTGGCCGCCGTACGGCAGGCGGAGGAACGCCAGCTTCGCTCCATCTGGCGACCAGACCGGCGAATTGTCGCCGTCGGTGCTGGGTGCGATCCAGCGCAGTGTCTTCGATGTGGTCGTGTACACGCCGATGAAGCTGTGTGTGCCGCGGTTGTACACGAACGCCAGCTGATCCCCCGTCGGCGACCACCGCAACGAGCCAGCGGCGCCGCGCATCTTGAACAGTGGCGCGGTTCGTATCGAGTCACCAGCAGGCGTCGCCATCCAGATCGCGCCGCGGCGCGTGAATGCAAATCCGGGTCCGCGTCGCATCGGCGTCGGCGACGACCCCTCCGTCACGCGCGCGGCCGGCGAGCCGTCGAGCGCAACGCGCCAGATCGCCTGCTCGGCGCCGGCGGGATCGCTGGTCGGGTTGGGAATGTCACCGGCCCGGTTCGGCCCACCGCCGCGCACGAAGTACAGAGTGCGTCCATCGGCGCTGAATGCGAGCGACGTGATGTCTTGCCCGTCGTCCTGCGTGAACGCCGTGACCATGCGTGCGGCGGCACGCGTGGAGTCGGTCACCCAGATGTTGCGCACGCCACGCGCGTTGAGCACGAAAGCGACGGAGTTCGCCGCCGGCGCAGCAACGATGGTCGCGGCGAACGGTGCGCCGTCGATCTCCCGGATGGTCGGCTGGGCCGGTGTGACGATCGGCAGCAGCAGGGACAGCCCGAGCACCAGCATTCTCATTGCGACTCCAGTGGGAGAGAGCTGCACATCTTGCTGCAGGGTGTGCTGCAACGGAAACTGCGACTGCGATGTAGGTTCAGGGCACGGTCGCCGAGAGAAATTGGCATGATCACCCCACGTCATCTCAGTGTCGCGAGGAGCGTATGGTCAACGGAAGCGGGCTGAAACTTGTTGCAGACGCAATTGCGGCACAAATCACGGCCGGCTATTCGGCGGATTCATGGATTGCACTGACGCTGGAGCCGATGACAAAGCTCTGGCAAGGAGTCGGTGGACAGAGTCCGTTCTTCTTCAGCGAAGAGGATTCGCGCGCGGCGCGCGGTGCATACAACGCCGATGACCGGCTTCAGTTTGCCGAGACGCTGTGGCGCCTTGGCCAGGTCAAGCCGAATCCGCTGCTGGGGTACCGTCCGAGCATCCAGGAATTCGTGGTCGATCTGCGCACGTCAGCGGCAGTGGGCATCTGTAATGCGAACCGGAACCTCGGGAGCGGCTCGCTGCTGCAGTACTACGTACCCACGTGGAGGGCAACGATGCGCGAAACCGGTCGTGAGCACGTGTTCCCTCATCGCGGCTTCCCGGCCGTGTGACTCGTGCAGTCAGGTGACGGCACGAGTCTCACGCCGCGCGCTCAGGGGGCCATGAATCCCTGTACGAAGTCCAGCACATCCGCCTTGTCGAGACGGAAGACTCCGCCCGTGCCTGCGCAGTTTCCGTTCTTGCCAAAAGAGGTCACACCGCCGATGACCTTTGATTCCCCGATGTAATTCGGTCCACCGGAGTCGCCAAAACAGGTGCCGCCGCTGCTCGCATTGTTCGACAGCATGATGGAGAACGAGCCCGTGTAGCCGGTGTTGATCTGCAGCAGGTGTGGCGTGGCGAACATGCGCACGCGCGCCGCGATGGTGCGCGATGGATTCGTGCGCTGCACGCCATAGCCAACTGCCGTGAAGGAAGACCGCTGCCCTGGGCGCATCGATTCGAGCTGGTTCACGGCCGGCAACTGCCCGTACGCCGGTAGCGTCACCGGTGATGCGAGACGAACCACACCCACGTCATGCACGAAGAACGCCTGGATACTGAACGCCGGATGTGATGCCCACGCCACCGCTTCGATGGTGTTCGGGCCTGCCAGCGGGTAGTTGTTGTTGCCGTTGTCGACGTCCGACTCGGTGAACACGCGTGCCCCGCTCACCACGCCAGGCTCATCGGTGCAGTGACCGGCCGTGAGCACGACCGTGGGACTGATGAGGGTGCCGGAGCATCGCCACGCCGGTGCGCCAGCGACGTCGAAGATGAGAAGGACGGTTTCAGGATACGAGTCGCCGGCAAGCCCGCCGCCGCGCGTGATCAACGAGACGTCATCTGGCTCGGTCGATGCAACACGGTCGACACCGCACGCCGCGAGCAGCGATACCGCTGCGGCATACCGCAGATACGAGAGACACGAGCGCATGAAACCTCCATCGCGTGGTTGGATCGGCTCGGCAGGGTTACCGCGTGCCGTCAGGGTTGCCCCGGGCGCCAGTATCGGGGCTGGCACAGCCGAACGCAACCCTGAGTTTCAGAGGCTGGATGTCACATCGCGCGGAGCGTCCGTGCGTCACCGGTTCGGCACACTGCGCAACGGGTTCGAGCTCACTCTGCCTTCGTCCGCGGCTTCACCGGCTTTACGAACTGATCCAGCCACGACACCATCTCAGCCAGCGTATGCCCGACACTCTCGCGGCCGAGGTAGCCATGCGCTTCGCCTGGAAGCTGCACGTAACGCACGATCGCGCCGTTGCCCTTGAGCGCGGCGTACATGCGCTCCGATTGGATCGGAAACGTGCCGCTGTTGTCATCGTTCATACCGTGAATCAGCAGGATCGGCGCCTTGATGCTGTCGGCGTACGTGAAGGGGCTCATGCGATTGTAGATCGCGCTCGCTTCCCAATACGGGCGCTCTTCCTGCTGGAAGCCGAACGGGGTCAGCGTGCGGTTGTAGGCCCCGCTGCGGGCGATACCGGCGCGGAAGATGTTGCTGTGCGCCAGCAGGTTCGCCGTCATGAAGGCGCCGTAGCTGTGGCCACCCACGCCGATGCGGTCGCGGTCGGCGACCCCCAGCTCCACCACCTTGTCCACCGCCGCCTTGGCGCTGGCCACCAGCTGCTCGACGTAGGTGTCGTTCGGTTCCTTGTCGCCTTCACCCACGATCGGCATCGTCGGGCCATCGAGCACGCCGTAGCCCTGCGTCAGCATGTACAGATGGCTGGCCCCGTTCGGACGCACGAAGAGATACGGTGAGCCGCGCACCTGCGCGGCGGCTTTCGCACTCTTGAACTCCTGCGGGTAAGCCCAAAAGAAGAACGGCAGGCGGCCATCACGTTCGGCGTTGTAGCCGGCCGGCAGATAGAGCGTGGCCGAGAGCTGCACGCCGTCGGGGCGCGCATAGGTCACCAGCTTCGACGTGATGCCGGCGAACTGCGGTGCCGGATCGGCGAAGCGTGTCAGCTGACGCGGCGTAATGCGGCGCACCAGATCACGCACCCAGTAGTTCGGCGCTTCGGTGGTCGTCTGCCGCCGGGTCAGCACCCGTGCACCGCGATCGTCGAGCATCGCAATCGGTTCCTCGTACTGTTCGCCCTGCGAGCGCCAGAGGCGGGTGGTCTTGCCCGTCGCGATATCGAGCCGATCCAGGAACGGCTGTGCACCGGTGGGGCTTTCGCCGTCGCCCGTCATGAAGAGCGCCGTGCGATCGGCCGATGTCTTCGCGACCATCGTGCCCTGCGCCGTCATCGTCATCACGGGTGAACCGGGATCACTGTAGGCGTCTTCGGCCGAGCGATCGAAGAGCAGGCGCGGAGCCGCGCCGGGTGTGGAAGGGTTGATCATCCAGGTCTTCGTCTGGCGCGACTTCCACCAGTACTCGGTGACCATCGCCAGATCACTGCGCACCCAGGTCACACCGCGCACGCGGGTACCCACCGCGACATGCTGCGTGGGTGCCGCCGTGAACGGCGCGTCGAGGGTGACGATCCGATCGCGTTGCGCGGCCGGACGTGCGGGGTCGCCGCCATCCAGCGCCTCGATCCAGGCCAGCGTCGCCGGTGCATCAGCGCGCCAGGCGATGTTGCGTGGACCGGCATCGACGGCGTCGAAGGCGGTCGACTGTTCCGCCGCCAGTGCTCTATCATGCACCGTGCGAACCTTCTGGCCGTCTGCGCTCCAGAGATCGGTGATCAGTGGAAAACGGGAGAACGGCACGACGTAGCTGTATGGCGTGTGGATCGCTGACGTCAGCACGTAGCGCCCGTCGGGTGACGGCGCCGCCGATGTGAAGACCGCCGGCGCGCCAATGGTGCGTACGGCGCCCGAGAGTGACACGACGGCGATCTGACTGGTGCCGAAATACGTGAAGCGCGCGTCGTCGGTGCCGTCGGTGAGCAGGTCCTGATAGGTGCGTTCGGGCGACTTGCGACCGAACGATTCCTGCGTCACCGGTCCGCTCGGTGCGGCTGGTGCCTGCGGTGCGGCCCCACGGGTGGAGGGAATCGTCTTGCAGAGCAGCGCGTCACTTGCAGGCATCCAGAGACATGGATCGCCGAAGGCACCGTTGACGCGAATGGTGCCGACACGTGACACGATTCCGGACGCAACATCGAGCACGCCCATCCCCGCGCCCTGATCGGTGATCATCGGGAACGCCGCGCGCAGGCCGTCGGGTGACCAGCGCACGTTGCCAACCTTGACGCCGGCAGGGAGTGACACCGGCCGCATGACGCCGCTGGCGATGGCCATGATCGTCAGGCCCGTGCTGGTGGCGGCGCGCGACGGAAAGTTCGTATTCGGATTCAGGCGCTGACCAGCCATCGCCACATACGGCGCTGCGACTTCGGCAATGCCAGGCAGCGACGGCCGATCGAGCAGCAGCAGTTGCGTGTTGTCCGGACTGACCGCGACACGCGGTGTCGGCGTCGCGTCGAGAATGCTGCGAATCGGTTCGGGCGGCTGACGGTAGCCGTCCTGCGCCGCGGCGAGTGCGGGGAGCAACATCGATGTGACGACGACGCGACGTACGACACGGGAAGAGCGACGCATAGTGACACCCAGGTGAGCGAACGGCTGAGATACCGCGGAGACGGACGAGGCGGAGCGCGCGACAGGACGAATTGTATCCGTGGGTACGCACCCCGCACGGGGGATGCTGTGTTCGGCGCCACCCCATCGCTTGCCATCGCCAATCGGCACGGGTAAGCTGTTCGGACAATTCTGACGTGATCTGGCCATCCGGAAGTCCGGTGAAACACCGGCGCGGCCCCGCCACTGTAAGGAACGGCTGACGCGAGTCGGCAGCACCGAGTGTGACGCCACTGCGGCGAGTAGCGCCGCGGGAAGGCAACTCGGTGGTTCTGAGCCAGGAGACCGGCCCTGATCACGCCCGCAGCAGGCCCCTCGAGGGAGGGGAGCGGGGTGATCGTG
>JANMHB010000174.1:0-4151 GCA_031374935.1 Gemmatimonadaceae bacterium
CCGCACGCCAATGGCGGCCTTCTTCTTCGCGATCTGGAGATGCCAGACTTTCGGGCGTACGCGGTGTCCGTGCTTGCGCCTGGTGCGGTCCTCGACGAGGCGACACGCGTCATGGGTCGATTCCTGCGCGATGTGATCCGCATCAACGCCCGTGCGGCAAACTTTCGGCTGATGGGTCCGGACGAGACGACCTCGAATCGGCTGGATGCCGTCTTCGAAGTGACGGATCGAACATCGGTGGCGGAGATCCTGCCGACCGATGACCATCTGGCGCACGACGGGCGCGTGATGGAAGTGCTCAGCGAGCATATGTGCCAAGGCTGGCTGGAGGGCTATCTGCTGACGGGTCGGCACGGCCTGTTCTCCTGCTACGAGGCGTTCATCCACATCGTCGACTCCATGTTCAATCAGCATGCCAAATGGCTGAATACGTCGCGTGGTATCCCGTGGCGGGCGCCGATTGCTTCCCTGAACTATCTGCTGACGTCCCATGTCTGGCGTCAGGATCACAACGGCAACAGCCACCAGGATCCCGGTTTCATTGATCACGTGGTGAACAAGCAGGCGGATGTGGTACGCGTGTACCTGCCTCCTGATGCAAACACGTTGCTCTCTGTCACGGATCAGTGTCTCCGAAGCCGCAATCAGGTGAACGTGATCATCGCGGGCAAGCAACCCGCGCTTCAATATCTGGATATGGCGGCGGCGGAGCGCCACTGCGCTGCCGGCATCGGTGTGTGGGAATGGGCCAGCACCGATGCGGGCCGCGATCCTGACGTGGTGATGGCGTGCGCGGGCGACGTCCCGACGCTCGAAGCCCTCGCGGCAGCGGCACTCTTGCGCGATCGCCTGCCTGCGTTGCGCGTGCGCCTCGTGAATGTCGTGGACCTGATGACACTTCAACCGCAACGCGAACATCCGCATGGGCTGAGTGACGAAGCCTTCGATGCGCTGTTCACCGCAGACAGACCTATTGTGTTCGCATTCCATGGCTATCCGTGGCTGATCCATCGACTCACGTATCGGCGGAGGAATCACGGCAACCTGCATGTGCGCGGCTACAAGGAGAAGGGAACAACGACCACGCCGTTCGACATGACCGTGCTCAATGATCTCGATCGGTTTCACCTCGTGTGTGACGTGCTGGCGCGCTTGCCGGACGTCGCGGAAACTGCGGCGGGCGCGGCGACGGTCACGTATTGCCGCGCTCGACTCGCAGAGCATCACGAATACATCCGTGCCCACGGCGATGACATGCCGGATGTGCGCGACTGGTGTTGGGCGCAATGAGGGTGCTGGCGCTCAACGCGGGTTCGAGCAGCCTCAAAGCCGCGGCGTTCGACGTCCAGTCCGCGGCGAGATCAGGTGAGGCGCCGCGGGGGCTGGTCTGGGCGGCCGAGGCGCGTGGCGATGCCGGAGTGCTTGCTGAACTGCTCGCGCCAGTGCTGCGCGGGAGTGTCGATCCAGCATCCCCAGCGGCACAGCCAATCGATGTCATCGGTCACCGGATCGTGCATGGCGGCGCCATGCTCCGTGACGCCGTACCCATCACACCGTTGATACTGGACGAAATTGCACGTGCCTCTGAACACGCGCCCGCGCACAACGCGCTGGCCATCGACGTCGTACGGGCCACGATTGCGCTCTTCGGCGACGACGTTGCGCATGTCGCGGTCTTCGATACCGCGTTCCACAAGACACTCGAGCCCGCGGCGTATACGTACGCCGGCCCATTTGACTGGATCGAGCAAGGCATTCGCCGGTTCGGGTTTCATGGCATCAATCACGAGTACGTGTCACAGCGCGCAATCACACTGCGCGATCGACCCACCGCTGGCTCTCGGATCGTGACGTGCCACCTCGGCAGCGGCTGTTCGCTGGCGGCGATTCATGACGGGCAATCGGTCGACACGACGATGGGTTTCACGCCGCTGGACGGCCTGCCGATGGCCCATCGCTCCGGTGCCATCGACCCCGGTATCCTGCTGCATCTCTTACGAAGCGGTCGTCACACGCCTGCGTCGCTGGATCAGCTGCTTCACGAGCTGTCCGGACTGGCCGGACTGTCCGGGACCACTGGTGACATGCGCATCGTCCTGGACGGCATGGATGCCGGCGACCTGCGCTGCCGACTGGCGTTCGACGTATTCGTCCACCATGTGCGGAAGGGCATTGCGGCGATGGCGGCGAGCATGGCTGGGTTGGACATTCTGGTGTTCACCGGGGGCGTGGGCGAACACAGCCCACGCGTCCGGTCGGCAATCTGCTCGTCGCTCGGCTTCCTCGGTGTCATGCTGTGTCCGGACAGGAACCTGAGGGCTACCGGCGAATCCGACCTTTCCGATGCGACGTCCGGCGCTGGTGTGTTCGTCATTCCGGCGGAGGAGAACTGGATGATCGCGCAGGCGAGCTTTCGCGTTCTGGCGTCAGCAGACCAATGACCGACATCTCTGCGCGTTCGGTGCGGAACGGCGGAGGAGCCAGGCGAGGCGCGCCGCGACATCGACACACTGAAGGCGATTCTCACAAACTGCGCGCGGCACGGTGCTGCCACGCAGAATCGTGTGCGGCGGCCGGACTTGAGGGCCTATCTGATGGGCCGGATAGGCTGGGTACGTTCAGTGAATGCCGGCAAGGCGGAGCGGTTGCAGAAGATCTTCGATCGGATTGACTGGACACAATTCCCAGCGCCAGACCGGCCCGTCTTCCGGGTCGGTGACGGTGCCAACATGCCGGAACCCTGATTTCTCGAGAATACGACACGACGCGTTCCGCTCGGGGAGCGTGTGCGCGACGACGAGATCCAGCGGAGGTTCGGCGCCACGTGCGATGCGTATCAGTGCGTCTGCCATCGTTGTCGCGATTCCGCGCCCTTCCTCGCCCGGGAAGGTGAAGTAGGCGATCTCGGCCGCGTTGTCAGCGTCGGAAGCCCCTTTGAATCCGCACGTCCCCACTAGCCGGTGTGCCGGGTCTTCAAGCGCGAGGTACCCGATCCACGGTGTCACCGCACCGTTGGAAGCGAGGAGGCCCGCCGTGGCCTCGGCGATCGCGACCGCGATTGCCTGGTGCGGGCCGGCGTTGATCCCGTGTAGCCGTGCGAATGCACCGGGATCGCGCGCCAGGCTGTCGGCAGCGGTCTGATCGAGCGGGAGCAGTGTGATCGCAGGCATGGTTGACGCTCGTCGGGTTGGTGTCTCCTTCCTCCGGCAACGACGGAAGCGGGAGGCGGTCGCGGCTGCCACACCAGTGTATCATCCAGCATGACTTCTCGCCCGACCGCCCTCGTGACCGGTGCCTCCCGTGGCATCGGTCGCGCCATCGCTCTCGCGTTGGCGCCCACGCACGACCTGATCCTCACGGCGCGAGCAGCTGACGCGCTGGCGTCGGTTGCGCAGGATGCCGCAGCCGCCGGTGCTGTGGTGCAGCGCATCCCGTGCGACCTTGCCGATCCCGCTGCAGTGGAGGCGGCGCTGGCTTCGGTGCATTGTGATGTGTTGATCAACAACGCCGGCGTCGCCAGCATCAAACCGCTGCTGTCGCTCACGTCAGCGGAGTGGCACGCGATGGTCGATGTGAATATCAACGCGCTTTTTCACGTGACGCGCGCCGTGCTGCCGGGGATGGTCGAGCGTCAGCGTGGTCATGTGGTCACGATCGGTTCCATCGCTGGACGCAACACCTTCGCCGGCGGCTCGTGTTACTCGGGCACCAAACACTTCGTGATGGGCTTCAGCGAGTCGCTGCTGATGGAGGTGCGCGACGACGGTGTGAAGGTCAGCGTCGTGATGCCAGGCAGCGTCGAGACGGAGCTGTTCCCGGCAGGCACGGACACCAGCTGGATGTGCCTGCCCGAGGATGTGGCCGGTGCGGTGCGGCAGTTGGTGGACACGCCTGCGCATTTGCTGCAATACATCGTTGAAGTGCGGCCATTGACGCCCAAACGGCGGCGTGACGGGAGTGTGCGGGGATGACGCGGGCGTCGTAGTGCGCACCGCGGTACAACATCATGAGCAGACGCGCCGCTGTCGAAACATCGTGCACCGCTACCTGAACGGCAGCAGGACACTCGGCGAGGTATTTGCGAACCAGATCAATCCATCATAGTCCTGCGTCAGCAGCGCCTGCTCGAAGTATTGCGGCGCCGCCGACTC
>JANMHB010000068.1:0-20541 GCA_031374935.1 Gemmatimonadaceae bacterium
GGGGTCGGGAGTACGCGCCCTCGGGGGGCCGGAGTCCGCGCCACCGGGGGGTCGGAGTAGTTGCCGCCAAGACCCCCGGCCCAATGAGCCCGCTGCCCCATGCGCGCGTCCCCATGAGCGGGCTAGTTTTCCGCCATGCCCACCTCCTCCACTCCCGACGTCCTCGCGCTTGCCATCCAGCTGATGGCTACCGAGTCCACCACCGGCAACGAAGGCCAGGTCATGACCGTGGCCGAGGGCATCTGTACCGAACTCGGCTGGAACGTCCGGCGGATTCCGGTCACACCGGGCCGCGACAATCTGCTCGTCTACGGCACGAAGCCGGTCGAGCTCGTTTTCTCCACGCACCTGGACACCGTCCCGCCGTACCACCCGCCGCATATCGAGGGCGACCGCCTGCTCGGCCGCGGCGCCTGCGATGCCAAGGGCATTGCCGCGGCGATGATCTGCGCCGCCACGGCGCTGCGCGAGCAGGGGCTGCCAGTCGGCGTGCTGCTGGTGATTGGAGAGGAAGCGCCGCACGACGGTGCGCGGGCGGCGAATGCCGTGAAGAACAGCTGCCGTGTCCTGATCAACGGCGAACCGACCGAATCAAAGCTCGGCATTGGCACCAAGGGCGCGATTCGCTGCACCATCACCACCCGCGGCAAGGCGGCCCACTCCGCCTATCCTGAACTCGGCATCAGTGCCACGTCGAATCTCGTGAAGCTGCTCACCGAGCTCGAGTCGCTGGTATTGCCGTCGCACGAGATACTTGGTGCGTCGACCGTGAATGTCGGCGGGTTGTCGGGAGGGGTGGCCGACAATGTGATTGCCCCGGAGGCGACGGCACGGCTCATGATCCGTATCGTGACGCCGGCCGAGGAGACGGTCGCGCTGCTTCGGGAATGGCTTGGCGATCGCGGTGAGCTGCGCATCGAGACCATCGTGCAGCCGGTGCTGCTTGGCGCAGTGCCGGGTTTCGAGACCGACGTGGTTGCGTACGCGACCGATGTGCCGGAGCTGAGCAACTGGGGCACGCCGTATCTGTTTGGCCCCGGGAGCATTCACGTGGCGCATACGGATCACGAGTTCATCGACATCGCGGAGTTGCGGTCGGCGGTGGGGGCGTACGAACGCCTCGCGCACGCAGCGCTCGCCAGCTAGCGGAAGTCCTTCCGCCGCATCTCGATCGCCCCCGTCGGACAGTGCACCGTGAAGTCACTGTCCACCGGACTCCAGTTGAACTCCGGCTTCGTCGGCACTGCCTTCCCGTCCTCACCGCGCGCCATCGCGTACGGCGCCATCGCAATGCACTGGCCGCAGCCGGTGCACTTCTCCGGCTTCACGTCGATCCGCACGCGCTGCCGCGGAAAGATCCCATGTCCTGCCGCCAGCGCCTGCGGGATCGCGGCCAGTGCTTCCTCGGCTGCTTGCGCGCCGGCGCTGATCAACGTCGGGATCTTGTCGAAGTTGAACCATCCGTATCGACTGACGTGCGGCCGGATCAGCACCATCGGCGGATGACCGTTCCAGGACGACAGTGGCGCGTGCTGGAGCGTGCGCATCATGAGCGTGGCCGAGCGCATGAAGATCGACGCAATGCCGTCCCGCGTGACATCGGTCGCTTCGGTGATTTCGCTGTTGCCCACGTCCACCGCGATCAGCAGATCGAGCCCTTCAGCGCAGGCCGTCACCGGCATGTTGTCCACCGTTCCACCGTCCACGCACACGCGCCCCGACACGATCCCAGGCGGAAAGAATCCCGGCAACGCGCACGATGCGTACACCGCCTCGCGAATCGATGCGTTGCGGAACCCGGGGGCGCCCCATACCACCTGCATGCCGCGCTCGAGATCGACCGTGTTCACCAGCAACGGCTGCGTGAGCTGATCGAAGCGCCGATCGGGAATCACGGCGGCAATGAGGGCATGCAAAGGCTCCGCCGCGTAAAAGCTCGGACTCTTGAGGAACCCGCGCGCGAATCCGCTGGCGTTGACGCGAAACAGGTCCTTGCGCCTCAGCGTCATCGCTCGTTCCCGCATCTTTGCCACTGGCGTGCCAAGCATGAAGGCACTGGCGATCAGCGACCCGATGCTCGATCCCGCCATCAACACCGGCGACACACCGGCGGCAGTCAGCACATCCAGCACCCCGATGTGCGCAAATCCCTTCAATCCACCGCCGCCCAGCACCAGCCCGATTCGTGGTCGCTCCGCCGTCATGCCGTTCCGGAATGATGAGGTAATGCCCCTGCCGCGCGAGCCTCAAGTATGCCATGGCCAGGGAGTGCTGCGCCGCAGACCCGCAGCGGCGCAGCCGGTTCCCACCGAAAACGACGCCTGTGTCGTTCCCACCGTCACGGTGGGCCTCGCGGGCCGTTCCCCTGTGCGCGGCGCTTGTCGCAGACGATCTTCCGGCTGTGACTACCTCCGCATCGGCCTCAACAGGCCCTGGACTCGTGCGCGCCGTCGGGGTCTTCGGACTCGCGGCCAGCATCTTCAACGTGACAGTCGGCGGAGGAATCTTCCGCCTGCCCGCCGGCGCGGCCGCCAACGCGGGCACGGCCGCCCCCTTCGTCTACCTCATCTGCGCGGTCGTCATCGGCTGCGTGGTGCTCTGCTTCGCGGAAGCCGGCAGTCGCGTGCCGCTCACCGGAGGGCCGTATGCCTACGTCGAAGCGGTGTTCGGTCCCTATGTCGGATTTCTCGCCGGCGTGCTGCTCTGGATGCTCGGCACCACGGCCGTCGCCGGCGTGGCGTCGGCCTTCGGTGAGGCGCTGGGAGCGCTGGTCGGCATGCCCACGCTCCGGACCCCGATCCTGCTGATGGCGTTTCTCGGCCTGGCGCTGATCAACATCCGCGGCGTGCAACAGGGCACCCGGTTGATCATGATCGTGAGCGTCGTGAAGCTGCTGCCACTGCTGCTGTTCGTCGGGGTCGGCGCCTTCTTCATCCAGCCGGCAAACCTGGTAGTCGAACAGATGCCATCCAGCGCCAGCCTGGCCCGCGCTGCGATCGTGCTCTTCTTCGCGTTCAGCGGCTGCGAAAGTGCGCTGGTTCCCAGCGGCGAAGTGCAGAATCCTGCGCGGACCGTGCCACGGGCGCTGGCGATTGCGATGATCGGGGTGACGCTGCTCTACGTCAGCGTGCATCTGGTGGCGCAAGGTGTGCTTGGGGCCCAGCTGGCAAGCGTCAAGGTGGCGCCGCTGGCGTTGGCCGCAGAACAGTTCATGGGCAACCCCGGCCGGTTGCTGCTCCTGGTGGGTGCGACCATCTCCATGTTCGGCTATGTCAGCGGCATGACGCTGGCGGTGCCCCGTGCGCTGTGGAAGTTCGCGCAGGACGGGTTGCTGCCGCCCATCATGGGGGGAATCCATCCGACGTATCGGACACCCCATGTCGCAATCATCGTGCAGACCAGCTTCGTCTGCCTGCTGGCGGTCTTCAATTCGTTCGAACAGCTGGCCGTCATCTCGAATCTGGCGGCGTTGTTGCTCTACGCGGCCTGCGCTGCGGCGACGGTGATGCTGCGCAAGCGCGGTGTACGCCAGGAAGGGGCGGTGCCGTTCTCGGTGCCCGGTGGACCCATCATCCCCGTCATCACCGTCGCCCTCATTGCCTGGCTGCTGACGTCGATCACCCGCGCCGAGTGGACCGTCCTGGGAGCCACGCTGGCCGTCGCGTCGTTGATCTTCATTGTCGCCCGCCGCACCCTGACTCCGATGACCGCCCCCGTCACATGACGTCCACGCTGCACGACCCGCTGCTGCGCTTCCGGGATCGTTTCCCGATCCTGTCGAAGAGCACCTATCTCGTCAGCAATTCGCTCGGTGCGATGCCGGCCAGCACCGCCGACCGTCTGGCGGAATACGCCGAGTCGTGGAACACCCTCGGCGTGAAGGCATGGGCGGCGCGCTGGTGGCAGATCCCGATCGAGGTCGGCAACATCGTTGCACCGTTGATGGGCGCGCCGGCCGGCTCGGTTTCGATGGTGCCGACGGTGAGCCAGGCGCAGGCGATGATCCTGTCGGCGCTGGATTTCACCCCCGATCGCGACGAGATCGTGATGACGGCGCTGGATTTTCCGAGTGTGCGGTACGTGACCGACGAACTGGCACCAAAACTCGGTGCGCGTATCAGTGTGGTGCCGACCGACGACCACATGACCATCGATGTGCAGCGGGTGGTCGATGCGATTTCACCGCGCACGAAACTGGTGGCGATCAGCCATGTGCTGTTCAAGTCGGCGTACATCATGGATGTCGCGCCGATCATCGCGAAGGCACACTCGGTGGGTGCGCTGGTCGCGCTCGATGCGTATCACGCGGTGGGCGTCATTCCGGTCGACGTGCAGGCGATGGGCGTGGACTTCTATCTGGGTGGCGTGCTGAAGTGGCTCTGTGGCGGGCCGGGTGGGTGCTTCATGTGGGTGTCACCCGAACAGTCGGCAGCGCTCCGGCCGGCGCTGACCGGGTGGCAGGCCCATCAGCGGCCGTTCGCCTTCGAGCCGACCCTCGAGCCGGCCGACGGCGCCTGGCGCTGGCTCGGTGGCACGCCGACCGTGCCGGCGCTCTACGCCGCCATGGACGGCCCGCGGATCATCGCCGAGGCAGGGATGGTCGCCATCCGGGCCAAGAGCCAGCGCCAGACGAGTCGGCTGATCGCGCTGGCCGACGAGCGGGGGTTCCCGGTGCACGCCTCCCGGGATGTCGATCGGCGCGGCGGCACGGTGGCCTTCGACGTGCCGCACGGTCCAGCCGTGGCGCAGGCCCTGCTCGCACGTGACATTGTCATTGATTACCGACCGGGGGCGGGCATCCGGGTGGCGCCCCACTTCTACACGACCGATGAGGAGCTCGAGGCTGCCGTGGCAACCCTCGATGACATTCTCGCAACCGGGGCGTGGGAAGCGTTCGCCGCCAATCGTCCCGTGGTCACCTGACGCACTCCGCGTCGCCGCCGACAGTACAGCACCCAGAGGAACGTCCAGCGATGTCAACAGCTCCGAAGCGCATCCGCAAGCAGTACATGAACGACTCGTATCCTCTCGCGCTGCTGCGTTTCGAGGACGGCCACGAGATCAAGGTCTACAAGGGCACCGGCAAGGAATTCGATTGCTACCCGGGTGAACACATCAAGATTCTCGCGATGTACGACCCCACGTCGACTGAGCGTGAACTGGTCGCCACGAAGAAGTCCGACGATTTTGCGGACGTCACCGAGTGATTGCTGGTGTGAGGGTGTGGGCGGGGCGGTGGTGGCGACTGGCCAGCATCGCCCCGCTCGCGTTTGCGGGGCGAGTGCTGGTGGCGCAGCCACCGCGCACGCCGAAGCCGGCGGTGTTTGCACGCGCCGATACCGCGGCGTTGCATCGCCGGCTCGACTCGCTGAGCGATGCGCACCGCGGCGTTGTCGGCTACAGCATCAGCAATCTCGAGACGGGCGAACGCCTCTCGCGGCGTGGGGACGAACCGTTTCCGACCGCCAGCCTGATCAAGGTGCCGATCGCCGTCGCCCTGATGGAGCAGGTGTCGCTGGGGCAGCTCTCACTCGATGATCGCATCACCGTGCTGCGCATCGAGAAGGTCCCCGGTGCCGGCCTGCTGCAGTTCCTGCACGATGGCGCCGAGATCACGATTCGGGATGCGGCCTGGCTGATGCTCACGATCAGCGACAACACGGCCACGAACCTGCTGTTGTCGCGGCTCGAGATGCGGCGTGTCTGGGAGGCGATGGAGAAGCGATCGCTTCCACGGACCAAGGTGCACTCGAAGGTCTTCCTCCGTCTGGCGAGTGTCGCACCGGACAGCTCGGTGAAGTACGGGCTTGGTGTGAGCACGCCGAATGAGATGGCGCGGCTGTTCGCGCTCCTGGCGGACGGCAAGGCCGTCTCCCCGGCGGCCGATTCGGTGTTGATCGACATGCTCGACCACAACGACGACAACCAGCTGCTGCAGCGGTACGTGGACGGTCTCCGCGCGCCCCACAAGACCGGGGCCACCGATGCCGTCCGGACCGAGTGCACGATCTTCCACCTGCAGAGCCGGGTGGTGGCCTGCGTCTTCACCCGCGAGAATGTCGACCAGCGCTGGGTCATCGACTCGGAGCCGCAGCGGACGATGGCCGAGCTGGGCCGAGCCATCGTGACGGCCTGGCCGAGGCCGGTGGCGGCTGCCCCGTGACCACTCGGCACCGCAGTGTGTTGCGGTTGCGCAACAGTTTTCCTGGCGGCCGGGGGTGTCCGGGTCGCGCGTTACCTCAACGCCGATTAATCTGTCCTTCGCATGCGTGTGCTAACTGACGGCGGGACTGTCAGTTGTACCGTTCTCCCGGCTGGCGCGGCGCTGCGCCACGCGGCGTGATTCGCTGGCATGTGAGGTGCGCTCGTAGCAAAGCGTGATGTCACTTGCCACATCGTTGGAGTGTCCGGCATGATCAAGCACAGAGTGACGATGGTCGTGTCCGCGGCCCTGTTGGCCGTACCGGTCGCGGCCCGCGCGCAGGCGCAAACGCCGCCGCCAGCGACGCTCGCGCCACCGACGTGCGACTGTCCGATTGATGATTCGCGCGGTGATCTTCGCAACCTGAAGGCCTTCGCGCCGCTTGGACTGCTCGGCGTGATGGCCGCGGCTGGCGGCGTGCCAGGTGTCTTTGCCGCCAATACACCAGCGGGCGGCGTCGATCCGAACCTGATCGTGTCGAATACGCCGCCCGCTGCGAGGCCGGCTGGTGATCCTGAAGTGGCAATCACCGACCGTGCGCGCAACGCGACGCCGGAGACGCCGCGCGGCGGCGACGCGCTGGCCCTGAATCGCGGCCGAGTGCCGGAGCCGGTTTCTCCCGATTCGATGCGCGCGGGATTGCGGGCACCGAATACGGGTACTCCGCTGCCGTCGGTCTTCCTGCTCGGTGCCGGCCTCGTCACCCTTGGCTGTGTCACGGTCGTCCGCACTCGGGGCTAACCCGCTCGGGATTCGCGAGGCGCAGGGGCGCGGACGGCCTGGCCGCCGCGCCTCGCGTGTCTTCGGCATCGCCGTCCTCGCGATCGGGCTGATCATCGTCACCATCGTCGGCGTGCAGTATCTGCGCGGTGCCGTGGCGCGCGAGCGTGCGAGGACGCAGTGGACCAAGGTGATGCGCGCGTCGACGATCAGCGCCATCACGTCGCTCGGACTGACACGCGTTGCATCCGGGGCGCCGGTCGTGCGGGTGATCATTCCGTCCATCCGCCTCGACGAAGTGGTGGTCGAAGGACTCAGCGACACCGATCTCTGGGCCGGTCCCGGGCACATGCCGGGCACGGTCTTTCCGGGGCAGAATGGCAACTCCGTGATCTCTGCGCATCGCGACCGGCATTTTCATCGGCTCGACGATGTGCGGGTCGGCGATGTGATCGAAACGCAGACCACCGCGGTCAGCGTGCGGTGGCGCATCACCCAGCGTCGGGTCGTCGACAAGGATGCCCGCGTCATCTTCGAATCACAGACACCGTTGCTGACGCTCACGACCTGCTGGCCAACACGGTATGTCGGACCCGCGCCGGAACGGCTGGTGCTGGTCGCCGAACCGGTGTCGATGCGCGAGCGCGAAACAGGGCCGCAGGCGGTTGAACCCGGCGCCGTCGCGCGGTAGCGTCGATTCGCTGTGGAGTCTCACCGTGTCACCCAGGATGCCGAACGCATGTCGGCGCCGCTTCGCATCCTGCCACACATCGCCGACGCATTGCAGGCCGGCACACCCGTCGTGGCACTCGAGACCTCGGTGCTGTCACAGGGGCTGCCGGTGCCGCACAATGCCGACGCGGCCCACCGCATGATGTATGCGGTGGAACGGGTCGGTGCGGTTCCGGCATTGACCGCCGTTGCCGCCGGACGCGCCACCCTGGGCCTGCTGCCGGACGAGTTGCAGCGATTCCTGGCCAGGACCGGCGTGCGCAAGGTCAGCGCGCGTGATCTGGCCGCATGCATGGTGCATGGCGCGGACGGCGCAACGACCGTCGCTGCGTCGTTGACGCTCGCACACGCCGCGGGCATTGCGGTGTTCGCCACCGGGGGCATCGGCGGTGTGCACCGGGGCGCGCCGTTCGACGAATCCGCCGACTTGCAGGCGTTGAGCCGCAGGCCGGTGATCGTCGTGTGTGCGGGGGCCAAGTCGATTCTGGATCTACCGGCGACACTCGAGCGACTGGAGACACTCGGTGTTCCAGTCGTTGGATACGGCACGGATGAACTGCCGGGGTTCTTCACCACGGGCACCGGACTGCGTGTGCCGCATCGCGCCGACACACCGGAGCAGCTCGCGCACCTGGCGCGTGCGCACTGGGCACTGGGCGAGCGCAGCGCGGTGCTCGTCGTCCAGCCGCCGCCGGCATCTGCGGCACTCGATCAGGCAGTGGTCGATGCGGCCGTTGCCGGTGCCGTGCGCGACGCCGTTGCGGCGGGAATCACCGGTGCAGCGCTGACGCCCTATCTGCTTGGCGCGGTACTGGCTGCAACCGACGGTGCGTCGCTGCCAGCCAATCTCGCATTGCTGGAAGCAAACGCCGCGCTGGCCGCGCAGATTGCGGTGGCGTGGGCCGAGTTCCGGCGGTAGTGTGGGGCAGGGCAGGGCCGATCGTCGCATCGCGGCGGGTCGGTGCGAGTGCATGGCAGCGGCAGAGAAACGTTCGGTGCGCTGTCGCGCGAACGACCGAAGGCTGCGGTTCGGTGTATCACCCGTTCGGCGGGGTGGCTCCCAGTGTGTACTGGGGTCTATCTTCCCTGCTGACGCTTTACACGGAGGACTGTCGCGATGGCCTCGCAATTTCTGTCGTCCGAAGAGTACGATGAGCGCGCCCACCAGCTCTACAATGAGGGGCGCTTCGACGATGCGCTGGCAGTGCTGCGCGAGGGGCTGGTGTTGTATCCGACCTCCGTGGAGTTGCACGTCGGGGAGGGATACGCGCGCCTTGCGCGCGAGGAGTACGCCTGGGCGCGTCGGAGCTTCGAAGAGGCACTGACGCTCGATGCCGAGCACGAGGACGGCCTGGCTGGCATGGGGGAAACACTGCTGCGCTTCGGGCAGGTCGACCATGCGAAGAAGAACTTCCGCCGTATCCTCGAACTCGGGTATCACGACGACGTCGAGCTGATGCTGCAGGTGGGCCGCGCCCTGTTCCGAGACAATCTGGTGGACGATGCCGCGCAGTTCTTCGACATCGCGGTGCAGCAGGAGCCCGGCTCGGCGGAAGCCGTCAGCTGCATGGGCTATGCACAGCATCGCGCCGGCGAGGACGACGCGGCGATCTCGACGCTGCGCCGCGCGCTGAAGCTCGATCCCGACTACACGGAGGCGCGGATCTACCTCGCGAACTTGCTCTACGACAAGCAGGAGTACGAGGCGGCGCTGTACCAGTTCGAGAAGTCGTCACCCGAGGACCACTGGGATGAGCTGGGCATCTGGCGGCTGATCGAGCTGAAGAAGGCGGCCTATCGCCTGCAGGATGATGACCCCGATCTCGCCCCGTGGCAGGCACAGCTCGAGGAGCTGAACGCCGAGTCGGACAGCATTGATGAAATGTTGTCCGAGATCGAGGCGCGTGTCATGGGTGAAGGCGACGACGACTCGGATTCGAAGGGGCAGCTCGAGCTCTTCGGCACGCTGCTGGCCGAGATGCGCGATCAGAAGGATGCCGCCGTCGAGCACAGCGTGATGACACGTACCGGTGACATGTACACCGGCAGCTGGGACATGATCGTGACCGAGATGCGCGACGCGAGCGCCGGCGGCAAATCGCTGTACGAGTTCATGCTGGGTGAAGCGGCGCGGGTCCACGCCCAGACCGGGCACCGGGTTCCGACCGACTCTGCCGAGGCCTTCCTGCGTGGCAGTGCCGACGCCGGTGTCCTGAAAATCATCCATTGACCCTGACGACACACCGCACCGTCTTCCCGAACGGTTTCACGCTCCTCGTCCGGGAAGACCGCACGGCGCCGGTGGTCGCGATCGTCACACGCGTCAAGGCCGGCTACTTCGACGAGCCGGATACCGAGATCGGGATCGCGCATGTGCTCGAGCACATGTACTTCAAGGGCACACCCACCCGGGGCCCGGGCGAGATCGCCACCGCCACCAAGGAAGTGGGTGGGTGGTTGAATGCGCATACCATCTACGACGCGACCACCTACATCACCGTGCTGCCGGCAGAGCGGTGGGATCGTGGCCTGGACATCCAGTTCGATGCCTTCGCCCACTCGCTCATCGACGCCGACGAGTTGCGACGCGAGCTGGAAGTGATCATCCAGGAAGCGGCGCGGAAGGAAGACACGCCGGGCGCCGTGACGGCCGAGATGCTCTATGAAGTGTTGCACGACACCCATCGCATGCGGCGGTGGCGCATCGGGCGCGAAGCGGGCTTGCGAACGTTCACCCGCGAGATGGTACACGGGTTCTATCGGAACTGGTACACGCCATCGAATGCGATTCTGGCTGTCGTTGGTGACGTGGACTCCGCGGCCGTGATCGCGGCGGTGGGCGCGCGCTACGGCGCACTGCCGGCGCGCGATCCGTTGCCGAATCACGGTCCCGAAGAGGCGCGATGGCACGGTGCGCGCTATCGCGCGCTGAGCGGAGATGTCCAGCAGTCGCATCTGACATTCGGCTGGCGATCAGTGGGGCCGCTGCATCCGGATGCCGCGGCGCTCGATGTCGCCGCGGCGGTGCTGGCCACCGGTCGCGCATCGCGCCTCTACCGCGCGGTGCGTGAGCCTGGCCTGGCGATGAGTGTCAGCGCCTACCACTACACGCCGACGCAACTTGGCGTGTTTGCGGTGGGAATGGTCGGCGCCGATGACACACTGCACCGGGCGGGTGCCACGGCGTGGCATGCGGTGCGCGAGTTGCAGCGCATCGGACCGACGGATGAGGAGCTGCAGCGGGTGAAGCACATCCTGCGAACGCGACAGTTGCGCTCCGAGGAATCGATGGAAGGGCAGGCGAGTGAGATGGTGGCGTGGGAGGCGCTGGGTGGCGCGGAGGTCGGGGCCGCCTGGTGGCGTGCGATCGAGACCGTGTCGGTCGCCGACGTGCAGCGCGTGCTGGCCACCTGGTGTGGTGACGACACGGTCGGCATCGTCACGCATCGTCCGAGCGACAGTGCGCCGCTGGCAGACGATGGTCACGCGCTCATCGCGGCGTGGAATGCTGCGCAGGTCGCACCCCTGCCGCTCTCACCGCGCACGGCTCCGTCACCGGCGATCGAGCCCCGCGCAATCCGAGCGGAATCGCGTGTCGGACAGGTGCACGTCTTCCGTACCAGCGAGGGGGTTCCGGTGCTGGTGCGCCGCAAGCCCGGCGCGAAGATCGTGCACATGGGTTGTTGGGTGCAGGGTGGTGCGGTCGCGGAACCGATGGATCACTCGGGGCTCACCGCGCTGATGGCGCGTTCGGCACTGAAGGGCACGACCACCCGCACCGCGGCGCAGATCGCGGACGACGGTGAACGGCTCGGTGGCAGCGTCTCCGTCTCCGTCACCAAGGAACTCGTCGGGTGGTCGATCAGTGTGCCGGCCGGCGACGCCGAGCCGGCAGCGGCGCTGCTGGCCGACGTGGTGCAGCATCCTGCTTTTGATGCAGCCGCGGTGGCGTCAGAGCGCGAGCAGATGCTGGCAGAGCTGCGCGCCCGCAAGGATGACATGCTGCGCCATCCGCTGGCGGTGGCGCGGCGCGCCCTGTTCGGTGCGCATCCATATGCTCTCGATGCGCTCGGCACCGCCGACAGCGTGGCGCCGATCGACGCGCCGCTGGTGCGCGCCTGGCACGAGGCCGGCATCCTGCGCGGTGCGTCGGTGCTTGCGATCGTCGGCGATGCCGAGCCGGCGGAGCTGGCCGAGCTGCTGGCCGGCGCCTTCGTCGCACTGCAGCCGTCGCCGCGCACATCTGTCGCCGCGCCGACGCTTCCCGCCGCGCCGATCGAGATCGTCGAGCCGCGGGACAAGCAGCAGAGCGCGGTGGCGATGCTCTTTCCCGGGCCCGCCCGACGCGATCCGTCGCGGTATGCTGCGGCGCTCATGACCGGCATCGCCAGTGGGCTCGGCGGCCGATTCTTCGAGTCGCTGCGCAGCAAGCAGTCGCTGGCATACACGGTCTTCGTCAGCGCGTCTGCGTTGCGTGAGGCGGGCATGCTCTCGGCATACATCGCCTGTGCACCAGAACGCGAACTGGAAGCACGGGCCGGGCTGCTGGCGGAGTTCGCGGCGATGCGTGATGCGCCGGTCGGCGTTGACGAGCTCGAACGCGCGCGCACGTACGCGATCGGGATGCACGCGTTGCGTCAGGAGAGTGCGGGCGCACAGCTGGCTGACATGGTCGATGCCTGGTGCGTGGGCGACGGCCTGTCGGAGCTGGACGACGAAGTGCCGCAACTTCGCGCCGTGACCGCCGATGATGTCCAGGCCGTCGTGCGACGCTGGTGCGACCCTGCGCAACGGATCGAAGCCGTGGTGCGCGGGGGCAGTCAGCGCTGACGCGTCAACGCGATTCGGTGCGCATCGCGCGGATTGCGCGGCGAAGGGACGCACTCGCCGGACGCAATCGTCCGCCCGGGCCGCGCAGGCCGCGACGCGTGTCGTAGTCACCGGCATCACCCACCACCACACCAGCGATGGTGGGTCGTGCGCTGGCCCACGCCAGCACGCCCCAGATCCCGCGGTCCTGCGCCTGTTCGCCCTGCGTCCAGGGAAAGCCGGCGGTGAGCAGCACCCACTCATCGCCCGCGCGCAGCTTCTGCCGCGCGCGCACCACCCGCCAACGATCGGCGGCCTGCAATCGTGACTCGAGGCTGACGCCGCCGCGAAAACCGGGCTGCAGGATGTAACCGATGCCGTCCATGCCGGATGTTGGCGTAGTGGCCCAGGTGGCAAGCACGCTGTCCCGGTCATCGAACGTCGCGATCTCGGCCAGGACCCGCGTGCGTGGCCGCAGCGTATGCGCCGTGCGCGCGGCCTGCGTCATCAGCGACTGCCACTCCGACGGCTCGCGCTGCCCGACGATCTGCACGCCGATGCCATTCGGGTCCTCGATCGGCACCAGCACATCGGGGCGCAATCGACGCACCACCTGATCGACCAGCTGAATCCGGTCGCGCTCCCAGGCGGTCGGCGCAAACTGCACGCGCAACGCCTCTTTCAGGTCCCAGCCGAGCGTGGCGATGATCACCGTGCTGTCACCGCGATAGGGCTCGAGCGAGCGAGCGAGCGAGTCGAGCGCACGCGGTGTGGCCCCACCCGGCGCAATCGTGACGGCGATGACATCGACGCGGGCACTGTCGGCCAGGTCGGTGTCATATCGCAGCGCGAGCGGAGCCGGCACGCCTCGGAGGACCGGTAGCATCTGCAGACCAATCAGCAGCGGTGCATCTGGCGGCCGTTCGCGCAACGGGGCCAGCGTCCAGCGGGAGAAGCTCTGCACGCCGTGCACGGCCTGCGGCAGTTCGCTGGTGATCGCCACCACCGCCACCACCGCGTAGAGCGCAATCAGGCCGCGGACGGTGGCGTTCACGGCCCAGCGTGCGCGATATGCCGGCGCCAGCAGTGGCGGCGCGATGGCCAGCGGTGACCAGAGCGCAGCCGGCCCGGCCACGTAGCCGATGGCGCCGGCGGTAGCCAGTGGAATCGCGTGCAGCCAGAGCGGCAGCATGATCCCGTTGCCAGCGGCGTACTCGATCCAGCCTGCGGTGGCGATGAGCACGTCATACAACATGATCGGCACGATGAACGTGCGTGGGCCGAGGCCGCGCGCCAGTGTCGTGATCGCCTGAGCCGCGGCGAGGGTCAGCACGAACGGCCAGAGCCACCCGAGCGCGGCCACGGTACGGCCATCGAGCAGTGAACTCCCGACGATCCGGATCAACGCGGCCGGAATCAGCAGCAGGCCGGTGATCGCCGTGAGCGCGGCCCAGCCGCGTGGCGCTTCCGCAACGCGCGCCAGTCGCCCCGCGAGTCCCACATCCCAGAGCAGCATCAATACAGCCGCCACCAGCGCCGCGAGCGGCAGCGCAATGGTCACCGGACGACTCCCGGACGCGGGTGGCGGAACTGGGTCAAGGCCGGAACGGGAGAGAGACGAGCTGTCGTGAGGTGGTGAGATACCGAGTGAGGCAGCCTATTCCGCCGGGACAGGTGTGGCAACTGCTGGCCGTCCAGCACGAGACTTGCTTTCTTGTCAGTATGCCACGCAGTGATGTCTTGTCACCGCCCAACCTCATCTCCCTCTCCCGTCTTGCGATGGCGGGCGTCTTTTTTGGCGTGCGCGATGCAGACTGGCGCGTGACCGTGGTGCTGCTGGCGATGGCATCCGATGTCCTCGACGGTGTGATTGCGCGTGTCTCGCACAGCGCGACCAAGATCGGAGCCCTGATCGATCCGATCGCTGATCGCGTGTTCATGCTGGTGGCGTTCATCGCGGTCAGTGTCGAAGGATTGATCTCGCCGTGGCAGCTTGCGCTGCTCCTGCTGCGCGACGTGATGACGGTGATCGGCTGGTTCGTCGCTCGCAACGTGAGCTGGTTGCGCCGCATCCCGTTCCGGGCGCGATGGCCCGGCAAGGGGGTCACGGTGTTGCAGTTCGTCACCCTGCTGGCATCGCTGCAGGCACCGCGCCTCGTCGCGGGACTGGCGCTCGCCGCCGGCATTCTGGCGCTGGTGGCGACGACCGACTACACGCTGATGCTCTGGGCCAATCGCGCCGGCGGCCCAAAGGACGCGACAGCGGCCGCACCGCTGCCCGCGCCTCCGCGCGATGTGGCCGGGTGACCCTGCGCCACGCGCTGACGCTCTGCGCGCTCAGTGCCGGTATTGCCGCTGCGCCAGAGTGCCTGCATGCGCAGCGCGCCGCGCCGGCCGCTGCAACGGTCCGGTGGCGAACATCCGTTCGTGCCGACGCGCTGATTGACCGCAACGTCGGCGCACAGCTCGCCGTCGGGCTGGCCATCCCGACGCAGTACAACGTGCGGCTGGCGCTCGACGTCGGCGCAGGCGGCGTGCGGCGTGTCGATGACTGGCGCGCCACCGGCCGCGTGGATCTCCTGGCTCGCTGGCTGAGCGATCCGTTCCGCCAGTCGACGTGGGGCGTGAACGCTGGCGGGGGCGTCGGAGTCCGGTTCGAGGACGCTCGGGATGCCCGAGTCGTCGCGATCGTGACCGTCGGCCTGGAAGGCGCGAGTGACGGCAGATGGGTGCCCGGCGTCGAGTTGGGGTTGGGAGATGGGCTTCGCGTGGGCGTCACGATGCGTCGGGCTTCGGCTCGCCGCCGCTGACACCGGCCGACGCCACCTGCCGACCGGGCACGGCTCAAGCTTCGTGAGCCACGGCCGATACTGAATTGTTGAGCCCGGTAACCACCCCAGCCGGGATTCTGCACCCGCCCCGCATGATGGACACTGACACTCTGCCGGTCCGGAACGATGCGCTGGCTCGCGCCTCTGCCCTCGCCAATCGCGCGCGAGAGCTGCGGCGGGCGCAGTCGGAGGTGCAGGAGCTCACCGCCCGCGAGGTGCAGGTGCTCGCGCGGACGGCGGCGTCCTTCTTCGATTCGATTCCACTGGTGGAGTTCTCAGTCACACTGCTGCCGCCATCAGCGCGCGGCCTGCGACGGATCCGGCACCGGATTCTGCACCGTACGATTCACAACACCGACACGGGCACGCTGATTCGGGCACTGCTGCTCGGTCGTGACGGAAGTCTTCGCCTGTTTTCGGCGCGCTCCGCCGATTCGCGCGACCTGTTGCTGATCATGGAGCCCGGTCGCGCACTTCCGGTGGGTGTGATGCGAGACGTCGTGGACTGGACGCCGACGCTGCGTGTCCCTGGGTTCCGGCCGTTCGAGATCCTCGATCGGTTGTCGCAATCGCTCGATTCCGTGGAGGAGCAGATCGAGTACGCCGAGCATCGCGTGCAGGTCCAGCGGGCCGCACTCGCCAGCGGCGATCTCTCGGCACTGTTGCCAGGGGCTCAGGCACCCGCGGGTGCCGCCTCGTCGCCGGCAACCGGGATCCTGCAGCTCCCCGCACCGCGGCCGGCCGCCGCGACAGAACCGCTCGACGTGCCGCCGTCCGCGACGACGGGAACACCCCCGGACCCCTTCGACATCTTCACGCTGGTGGAGGCGGTCGCTGCCGCCACGCCACGCCGTGAACCGGTGACATCGCCAGCTGCTGGCAGTGCCTCGTCCGCGGCCGCGGTTGCGCCACCTGATCCTCGATTCGACCCGGAGGCGGACGCTGAGGAGTGGGACGAGCCTGTCGAACCGGCGCCGAGCGCACCACGCACCACAGTGCCGCCACTGTCAGTGCCGCGCTGAACCTGTCAGCGCCCGCTGCAACATGCAGCGACCACAGTACATCGTTCAATCGCGCCTGAGACTCCGTGGCGGTCGCTGCACGATCGGGCGCACCACCGCACAACGAAACGCCCTCCGCACTCAGAGTGCGGAGGGCGAATTGTTTGCATAGTGCAGCGCCGGGTCAGGCGGGAACGGTCTCCGCGTCTTCCACGTCAGCTGATTCGATGCTCGTATCTGTTCCGGTTTCATCACCGACCAGTGCATCGATTGCCGCCGACTCTGGCGTGACCATCTCGACATCGCTGGCTGGTGCTTCTTCCGTCACGACTGCGGCCTTGGGCGGCTGAATGAAGCGCTCACCCAGCTTTCGCAGGTCGTTTACATCGACCGGCTTCAATTCCGGATACCGCTCGGCGAAGTAGGTCATGGTCTCGGTAAACCACTCGCCCTGATGATCGGGCGCCGCACCAATGACTTCGCACCGCATGATCTGCTGGAACAACTCGTCGCGCGCCTGCTCAAACGGGGTCGGCGGCGTCACTACTCGACGCTGTCGAGTCTTTTTCGTCAAATTCACCTCATTGGTTGCAACTGTAATGCTGGAAGACTAGTCGGCTGTGCCTCGTTCTTCCAGCGAGACGGGGAAATCATGAGTCGCCTCCACCCGCTCCATGATGAGCGCAGCGAGGGGGCCTGGGCGTTCCACGGGCAACAAACGCCTGGCGCCAGGCAGTCGAATGACTGGTGCCGACGATGGGGCCAACATCGGATCGTCCTCTCCAGTGACGCGCAGCGTGGTGAAATCGCTGGGCGGCAGTGGAATGGCGTCCTCCTCCTCGCCCACGGCGCGGGCGAGATCGAGGAGGTGCCGCGCGCCCTGACTGCCGGTGTAGGGCGCCGAAAAGCGCGCGACCAGCTTGTCGGGCATGCTGTCGGCTTCGGTGATGGCAGCCCGCAGCACCGGGCCCAGCAGGTCGACGACGCCCAGTGGGCGGCTGGAGATCTCCAGCAGGGCGGGACCAGTCTGTCCTCGGACGGCCTCGATTTCTGGTCCCCCGGCCAGGTCTGCCGGTGTGGGGGAGCACAACACCATCGCAGCGATGCGCTCCGGCCGCATCTGCGCCAGCCGCCGCAGGACCGCGCAGCCGAGGTCTTGCCCAACGGCTACGACCCGGCTGATCCGGAGCAGCGCCAGCGCGCGATCGAGATAGCGCGCCTGCGCCGAGACGGTATACGGCCCACCGACCGGTCGGTCCGACTCGCCGAACCCGAGCAGGTCAGGGACGATCACCTGGCAACCGTTGGCCAGCAGCGTTGGTGCCACACGCTGCCAGACTGGCGCACTGGTCGTGAAGCCGTGCACCAAGAGCACCGCCGGTCCGCCATGGCCGTAGCGGAGCGCGTGCAGTGCACCGGGACCCACGGGCAGCCGCACGTAGTCGCCATCAGGCGGCACGTACGGCAGCACGGACCGGCTCAGAGGCAGACGGCGCGCGGCCGAGGTGCCGTGCGTGAAAATCGGTGTGGCGATGATGGGCGGACGCGGCACATCGGGAATGTAGCACGACGGTGAATGCACTCGATGAACTAGCGCGGCGTGCGGTGGTACACCTACCCTTGATGGCCGCGGCCGCCGCGGCTGGCATGCGGGACCCCTCGTCCCGTGCCGCCAGAATTCTTCAATCGACGGCAGACCAGACACGGGGCCTCCACATCAGAGGCCCCGATACCGCTGAGGGTGACCCAACGTGAGCGCGAAAGTCCGCAAGCAGTCCAACAACACCGGTTTCATTGCCGCGCTCGGCGCGATCGTCGTCGCCGGCGTCGGCTTCATGGTCTGGAAGACCCAGCAGCCGCCGGCTGCTCCACCGATCGTGCTGGCCAATGTGGCGGATTCCGCACTGGCGGCGAAGGCGCGCGGATACACCATTGGATCGCCGACGGCGACGGTCGAGATCGTCGAATTCGCCGACTTCGAATGTCCGGCGTGCGAGCGATTTGCGACGATCACCGAACCTGACGTGCGGAAGAATCTCGTCGCGACGGGGCTTGCCCGCTACACGTTTTATGACTTCCCGTTGCTCAACGCGCACCAGAACACCGTCACCGCATCAATGGCCGCGGCGTGCGCCGATGACCAGGGGAAGTTCTGGGAGTTGCACGACAAGATTTTCGAGGGGCAGTTCGAATGGAACGGCCAGGCGACGAGCAATCCGCGCGGCGTGATCAGCACCTATGCACAGAAGCTCGGGCTCGACATGAAGAAGTGGGACGCCTGCATGGATGCGGGAACACACACGGAGCGCATCAAGGCGAACTATGCCCTTGGGGTGACGAAGCAGGTTGGCAGCACCCCGACTTTCTTCATCAACGGTGAGATGATGCGTGGCCGGACGAACTACGATGACATCAAGGCCGCGGTCGACGCTGCAAACGCAGCGAATCTGCCGATTCCGGCCGCGACGCCGCCGGCCGCCGCGAAGTAAGGCCGCACAGGGCTCGACCGACAGGCGTCGCACACTTCGTGCGGCGCCTGTTTTGCATTCACGTGGATCCGGTCCTCACGCGCCGTCAGGCACGAGGCGTGCGCTCAGCGGCGCCGCGCAGTTCCGTCGCTGGCGGCAATCCGCACGATCGGCAGCACATCATCGCCGACCATCTGATCGCCAAGGGGTGTGGTGCGTTCCGGCACCACATCATCACCCAGCACCACCAAGGTGCGTGTTGCCACGGTGCTGGCGAGCGGCTCGGGAATGCCGAGCATCCGGATGTACGTCTCGATCGCGCGGTCGAACGGCAACTCGCCGGCCAGCGTGTCGACGTAGAGCAGCGCGTTGCGCACATGCGTCTCGAGCACCGCTTCCTCGGCCCGCGCCTGCGCCAGGCGCAAGCGCCGCTCAGCATTGTCGCTGAGCTTTCTGGGGAACAGCGTGTCGGGGAAGAGACGGCCAAGAAGGCTCATGCCCAGAAGGGTAAGCGTGGCACGGGTTGCGTGCCAGCTACCTCACGACTCCTGCGCCTCGTACTGCTCCTTCAGGCCAGCGACCACGCTCGGGTCCGCAAGCGTGGTGGTGTCACCAAGCGCGCGGCCTTCGGCGATATCGCGCAGGAGGCGGCGCATGATCTTGCCGGAGCGGGTTTTCGGCAGGTCGGCACTGAACAGGATGTCGTCCGGCTTTGCGATGGCGCCGATCTTCTCACCCACGAAGTCGCGCAGCTCGTCGCGCAGCGCGGACGAAGCGGCAAAGCCTTCACGCAGCGTGACGAAGGCGGCAATCGCCTGGCCCTTCAGCTCGTGGTCCTTGCCGACGACGGCCGCCTCGGCGACCGACGGATGGCCCACCAGGGCACTCTCCACTTCCATCGTGCCGATGCGATGTCCGGCGACGTTCAGCACGTCGTCCACCCGTCCCAGAATCCACCAGTAGCCATCCTCATCGAGTTTCGCACCATCACCGGCGAAGTACAGATCCGGTCGACCGGGCCACTTGCTGAAGTAGGTGTCGACATACCGCTGGCGATCGCCCCAGATGGTGCGCAGCATGCTCGGCCACGGACGCGTGATGGTGAGCAATCCACCACCAACGGGAATTGGGACTGCCGCCTTGTCGACCAGCGCGACACTGTAGCCAGGCAGTGCGTGTGTGGCGCTGCCGGGCTTCGTTTCAGTCACGCCCGGCAGCGGAGAGATGACGATGGCGCCGGTTTCGGTTTGCCACCACGTATCGACGATCGGGCAGCGTTCCTTGCCGATGACGCGGTGATACCACATCCACGCTTCCGGGTTGATCGGCTCGCCGACGGTGCCAAGCAAGCGAATGCGCGACAGGTCGGAGGCGTTGGGGTGTTTCTCGCCCCACTTCATGAACGCGCGAATCGCGGTCGGTGCGGTGTAGAAGATCGTCACGCCGTGACGCTCGCACATCTCCCACATCCGATTGCGAACGGGCCAGTCCGGTGCGCCTTCGTAGAGCAGGCAGGTCGCACCGTTGGCCAGCGGACCGTACACCACATATGAATGGCCGGTGACCCAGCCCACGTCGGCCGTGCACCAGAACACATCGTCGTCCTTGAGGTCGAACACCTGCTTCGATGTGGCCGTGACGCCGGTGAGATAGCCACCGGTGCTGTGCACGATGCCTTTCGGCTTGCCGGTGGTACCGGACGTGTAGAGGATGAAGAGTGGATCCTCCGCGTCCATCACCGCTGGCTCGCAATTGAGCGGCGCTTTCTGCATCAGGCG
>JANMHB010000004.1:0-13772 GCA_031374935.1 Gemmatimonadaceae bacterium
CGGCCGCCGACGATGGCGCTCATGCGCTGACTGTGCGGTGCCGTCTGGGTTCCGCCATGATTGACTGGGCACTTGCCGCCGGTACCGCCTGCATGTCCTTCCATCTGTCGCTCCGCGTGGCAACGGGTCTTGGAGAGTTCGGTCAGCGACCGAGGTCGTGGTCGAGCGGGGTTATTACCAAGCCCTAGGATACGACTTGCGGCCATAGCCGGCAATGAGGTTACCGCTATACTATCCATAACCGTTACCTATACTTCAAGATGGACACGACGCTCCTCAACGCCTTCATCAAAACGGCCGACGCCGGCTCGCTCAGCCGCGCTGCTCGGCAGCTGGATCTGTCGCAGCCGTCGCTCACCGGGCAGATTCAGCGGCTGGAGCAACACCTGGGCACTTCATTGTTCGACCGGCATGGGCGCGGCGTGACCCTCACGGAGGCCGGCAAGGCACTCTATCCGCGAGCCCGCCGCATCCTCGACGACGTCCGCAGCACCGAGGACGCGATTCGACGGGAAGGCGCCCAGGAGTCAGGGACGTTGCTCGTCGGCGCAATCCCGACCGTGGCGCCGTACGTGCTGCCGGCCGCCATTCAGCGGATGCGAGCGCAGCATGCCGAGTTGCGGGTGGAGCTGCGCGAGGACTACAGCGCCGCGCTGGCGAAGCTGCTGCTCAATGGCGCGCTCGACGTGGTCATCGCGGCACTCCCCTACTCGTTCGACCATCTCGAAACGGAGCCGATCGGACCCGATGCGCTCATTGTCGCCGTCCCGGTGCACCATGCGGCCGCGCGTGCCGGACGGATTACCCTCGCCCAACTGCGCGACGCGCCCGCGGTAACACTCGATCCAGCCCACTGCCTTGGCGAACAGGTAGCGGGGTTCTGCAACAGCCGGCAGGTGTCACCGTCGGTGGTGTGTCGCAGCGCGCAGCTGGCGACGGTGTTTGCACTGGTTGGCGCCGGTGTCGGTGTGTCGATTGTCCCGGCGATGGCGGCTTCGCGGCACAACACACCACAGGTGGCGTATGTGCCTCTGGCGGAGCAGGCGCTGCAGCGGGAGATCGTGGCGGTATGGCGGCAAGGGGCGGTGAAGTCGGTGGCGGCTCGGGCGTTCGTCGAGTGTGTGCGGAACGTCGTGCGTGGGCGCTAGGCGGGCTCGCAGGCTCGGGCGACTTCGCGAGCACTGTATCACGCAACCACGCGGTGCTGGCACATCTCCGTCGTCTCGTCGTACTGTCACTGGCCAGCAGCGTTGCCAACTCCAGCCACTTGACGCCGCTGCCGCGCCGGTCTCCATTCCGCTATCTGCGCCTCACGCACCCGCCGCCGTCAGGATGATCACGTGTCTCTCTCCCCCGATGTGACCGCTGCCCTCGGTGACGTCTCCCTCGACGCACCGTGGCCCCTGATCGAGCGCTTCACCACCCTTCGTCGCGAGCACCCGACCGATGTGGCAACCGCAGCCGACGACATCGTTGCCAGGCTGCGCGCGCACGGGGTACCGGTCGAGGTCCATCGGCCCACACTGTTCCTCAGCCTGCCGGGCAAAGCCTCGGTGACAGTTGGAGACACCACGCTGCGGGCGAAGCCGATGGCGATGAGCGTAGCGTACCCCGACGGCCTCACCGCGCCACTGGTCTACGTCCCTGCCCGCTACGCGCAGAACGCGGACGAGATGTTCACGAAAGGCTTCGTCAGCGACGCCAACATCGATGTGGCCGGGAAGATCGTGGTAAGTGAAGGGTTCGGCATGCCGGGCAAGGTGGCGCACTTCGAGCAGCGTGGCGCGCTGGCCATGATCGCGGTCAATCCCGGTGCCCATCCGCACTGGGGCATCTGCACGACCGTCTGGGGGACGCCCGATCTGCGCGATCTCCCACGGAAACCGAAGATCGCGGTCGTCGCCGTCAACAATCCCGACGGCCAGACGCTGATTGCGCACGCCGCCACCGGTGGCGACGTGACGCTGCGTGCCGACGTGACCGAGGGCTGGTTCGAATCACCAATTCCCGTGGTCACCATTCCCGGCACCGACGAACCCGACGCCTTCGTGCTGCTCCATGGGCACTACGATTCGTGGGATTTCGGCATCGGCGACAATGCCGTCGGCGACGCGACGATGCTCGAAGTGGCGCGCGTGCTCTGGAAGAACAAAGCCCGGCTCAGGCGGTCAGTGCGCATCGCCTGGTGGCCTGGACATTCCACCGGCCGCTACGCTGGCAGTACCTGGTTCGCCGATCACTTCGCCATCGACCTGTACGAGAACTGCATCGCGCAGGTCAACTGCGACTCCCCCGGCTGCCGATGGGCAACCGAGTACATCGACGTGTCGCTGATGGATGAAACCGAGGACTACTGCGCGGATGTGATTCGTGCCATCGCGGGCAAGGAACTCCACGGCGAGCGACCGCATCAGGCCGGCGATTATTCCTTCAACAACATCGGCATCTCGTCGTTCTTCATGCTGTTGTCGACCATGCCGCACGAACATCGGGAACGTCTCGGGTACTATGCCGTGGGCGGCTGCGGTGCGAACATCGCATGGCACACCGAAGATGACCTGATTCACATCGCGGATCGCGACATCCTCCTCACCGATATCAAGATCTACCTCGCGTCGGTGATGGGGGTGGCGAACGCCACCGTGGCGCCCTTCGATTTCCGGAAGACCGTCAGCACCCTGCGCAAGGCACTCGAGCGCTATTCCGAGCCGGTGACGGGTCTGGTGGACTTTTCACCGGCGCGCGTAGCACTCGACGAACTCGACGCGGCACTCGCGACATTCGAGATACACGCGCGTACGCTGGCGACGCGGCAGGTTGGAGACGCCATCACGCGCCGATGCAACCTCGCGTTGCGGCGCGTGGCGCGGCTGCTCGTGACGGTCAATTACACGCGCGGACCCGACTTCTTTCACGATCCCGCAGAAACGACGCCCGCGTTGCCCGACCTCTCGCCGGCGCTCCAGGCGCCCGGGATGTCGGCGTGGGACCGAGGGTTTCTCGCCACGCACCTCGTCCGTGGCCAGAATCGGTTGGTGGCAGCGCTACGCGACAGCCGTCGAGCGCTCGAGACGGCCATGGAGCCTGACCGGTGAGGCGGTGCGCGCCATGGCTGGGTGTGTCGCTCTGCCTGTTGGCGGCCTGCACCCGCGAGCCGGTGCGGGTGGACAACACGTTGCGCCTGCCGCTGATCAACGACCCTATCTTCAATCCGCTCCTCGCACCGGACATCGGGTCGGTGATGGTGAACAAGGTGCTCTTTCCTGGGCTGGTTCGGCCGGACGAAGCGCTGCGCCCGCTACCGGATCTCGCACTCTCGTGGGCGATGGCGGCAGATGGACTGTCGTGGACGTTCGTCCTGCGACCGGGCGTGACGTGGCACGACGGCGCACCCTTCTCGGCGCGCGACGTCAAATTCACCTTTGATCAGGCGATCGATCTCACCTCGGGCTCGCGCCTCCGCTCCGACTTCGCGGCGGTCGCCGGCGTCGATATCGTGGACTCGCTGACGGTTCGCTTTCGCCTGAAGGCGCCGTTCGCACCGTTGCTCACGCTGCTGGGGTACAACGCTGGCATCCTGCCTGAACATCTCCTGACGGGCACGAAGCTCACCGATGCGGTCGCGTTCAATCGTACGTCGCCCATTGGCACAGGCCCGTTTCGCATCGAGCGTGTTGCGCCGGGCGCCAGCATCACCATGGCGCGATACGCCGGGTACTACGGCGCGACACCAGGTGTCGAGCGGATCGTCTTCAAGGTCGTCCCCGACGTCAACGCGCAGGTCGCGCAGCTGCGCGCCGGTGAACTCGATCTCATCACCATAGAACCGGCGAACCTCGGCAGTGTGCAGAACGCACCCGGGGTCCGCGTGCTGCAGGTGCCCGTCGTGCAGCACTGGTATGTCGGTTTCAATGCATCGACCCCGATGTTCGCCAGCCCCGTCGTCAGACGCGCACTGGGATACGCAATCAACCGCCAGGCCATCGTCACGGGGGTCCTCAAAGGCTACGGTGACCTTCCCGGCGGCACGATTCCCGTGGCGTTGCGCGACTACTTCGACTCGGCAGCCGCCCCAATCCCGTTTGCGCCGGATTCGACGCGGCGTCTGCTGGCGAGTGCGGGGTGGAATCCAGGCCCCGACGGCACGCTCCGAAACGCGAAGGGCGACGCGTTCGAATTCGAGCTGCTGGTGGACAAGGGGAACCCGACCCGCGAACAGTCGGCGCTCGCGGTGCAACAGGACCTGGCACGCGTCGGAGTGAAGGTGTCCATCCGGACGCTGGAGTTCGCAGCCTTGGTGCGGGATCGTGTGCTGCCAGCGACGTACGCCGCAATGATGATCTGGTGGACGACTCCGCCCGATCCTGATCAGTTCTCGTTCTACTCCACGGGGCAGGACAACAATCACGTGAAGTACAGCAACCGGAGCGCCGACTCTCTGCTGCAGGCGGGACGCGAAACGGCGGACCCGTCACAGCGGCGCAAGATCTACGACGCGTTCCAGCGGCTGGAGCGCGAGGATCCGCCGGTGCTCGTCCTGTTCTATCCGCGCGAGATTCAGGCGGTCGGCAGTCGCTTGCAGGGTGTGCCGAAACTCGGAATTCGCGACGCGCTGCGGCACAGCGAGAAGTTCCGGTTTGCACGGTAACACGCGCGATCCGTGATCCGCTTTCTCGTCCGGCGACTCGGGCACGGGCTCGTCGTGCTGCTGCTGGTGAGCACGGTCACGTTCGCCATCATGATGGCCGCCCCGGGTGGCCCGTCGCTGCTCGCCGACCCGAAACTCAGCACCGCCGAACGCGCGGCGATCGAAGAACGCCTCGGCCTCGACAAACCCGGCAGCGTGCAATACGTGCGCTGGCTCAGCCGAGCAGTCCGTGGTGATTTCGGGTCATCGTTCCTCTATCAGACGTCTTCTCTGGCCACCATCGGCACGCGCCTTCCGCCGACGTTGCTGCTGGCCGGCACCGCGTTGCTCCTCACGATCGGTATCGGCATTCCACTTGGCATGGCAGCCGCCGCGCGCCCGCGAAGCCTGCTGGACCGGCTCGTCACGACCACCAGCGGCGTTGCACTGGCCGTACCGGTATTCTGGTCAGGGCTGATGCTGATTCTGGTGTTCGCGGTCTGGGCACGCGTCCTGCCCGCCGGTGGAGCGGTCACGGAAGGCGAGTCACTCGGCGTGATTGACCGCGTGCGGCACCTGCTGCTGCCAGCACTCGTCCTCGCCTCGGCCGGCTGTGCCGAGGTGATACGCTATACCAGGTCCGCGGCTCGCACCACGCTGGCACTTCCGTTCATGCAGAATGCACGGGCACGCGGCCTGTCGGCTCGACGCATCCTCTGGCGTCACGGACTGCGGCATGCGCTGCTCTCCGTGGTCAGTGTCATCGGGCTCCAGTTGCCACGCCTCGTTGGTGGCGCGGCCATCACGGAAACGGTGTTTTCCTGGCCCGGGATGGGTCGTCTGGGCGTCGAGGCGGCGCTCGGCCGGGACTATCCGTTGGTGATGGCGGTCACGCTGATCGTGTCGGCGGGTGTGGTCGTGGCCAGCATCATCGCCGATGTGATTCAGATGGTGATGGACCCGCGACTCCGCCACGCGTGACAGGCGATCGCGCTGCGGCCCGCCGGCCTTCATGGGCCACGACGCTCGCCATCCTGACGTTGGCGATGCTGATCGTGCTCGCGGTCGTCGGACCAGCGCTCTATCGCGTCAGTCCGAACACCATGGATCTCTCGATGGTCGGCATCGGACCGACCACCACGCACCCTCTTGGGACCGATGAGAGCGGCCGTGATGTCCTCGCTCGGCTGCTTGCCGGAGGACGCGTGTCGCTCACCGTGGGGTTGCTCGCGATGGTTCTCGCCGTCGGCCTCGGCACCACGATCGGTTCGATCGCCGGGTTCGCTGGTGGGTGGGTGGACACCTTGCTCATGCGCCTCACCGACGCCGCGCTCGCCGTGCCTGCGCTGTTCGTCGTGATTCTGGTGCTCACGTTTCTCGGACCGTCCGTCGTGACGTTGCTATGCGCGATTGGTGCAACGTCGTGGATGGGCGTGGCGCGCGTGGTGCGCGGCGAACTCTGCGTCCTGCGGCAGCAGCCATTCGTCGAAGCCGCGCAGGCGCTCGGCACCCCGCAGCTCGCGATCATGTTACGGCACATGTTGCCCAGTATCGTGCCCACCGTGCTGGTCGCAGCCACCGTTGGCGTTCCGTCGGCGATCCTGACGGAGTCCGCGCTTTCATTTCTCGGCCTGGGCGTGCAACCGCCTGCGGCCTCCTGGGGCAACATGCTGAGTGGAGCGCAGACGTATCTGACGTCGTCTCCGGCACTCGCGCTGTATCCCGGGCTGCTGATTCTGTTGACCGTGCTGTCGGTCAACGCGCTGGGTGAGGCGCTTCGGCAGGCGCGGTCGTAGTGTCTTCATCTATTCCCGATGGAAGCTGTCGCGTGTCCACCGCCGCGTTCCTGCGTGGAACGACGTCTCTGGAGAGATGATCTATGCAGATCGAGTATGTCGCGACCGAGGCGCTGACGCCGTCTGACCTGAGAGACATTCTCGCGATGGGCAACGCGGCGTATGAAGAGGACGTCGCGCCAGTCCTGCGCGACTGTGGGCTGGGCCTGCATGCACTGGGGCGCGTCGGTGGTGCCCTCGTGACCCACGCGCTGATCGTCGACCGCCAGCTGCAGATCGCAGGACGCGCACCCATGCACGCCGCGTACATCGAGCTGGTGGCGACCGATCCGCCACACCAGAAAAAGGGTTACGCGAGCCTGTTGCTGCGAGCATTGGTGTCGCAGCTGACGAACCATGACATCGCCGCCCTGTCTCCCTCTGCGGAATCGTTCTACGCGCGGCTCGGTTGGGAATTGTGGCGCGGTCCGCTGTTCGTTCGAACCGAGGCGGGGATCGAGTCGTCGCCAGAGGACGAGGAAGTGATGATCCTCCGGCTCCCGCGGACGCCGGCTGACGTCGATCTCGATGCGCTCTTGTCCGTTGAATGGCGTCCTGGCGAAGTCTGGTAGCTGGGTGCAGTCGTTGCGCGAGACACTATGCGAGCTGCTTGCGCCCTGCCGCCAGATCGGCCAGCACCGCCACGTGTACATCGAGCGCATCGATCACTCGATACCCAGGATCACGTCGCCCGTCGAACGCGAGATTGAGGTCTGTGCCGGCCAGCACGATCGCCTCGGCGCCCTGCTCCTCCACCATGCGCCGTCCCGCCGCGAAGAAGGCGTCGCGCTCAGCGTCACCGCAGACTCCGCTCACTGCCATCTCCTGATAGAGCTGGCCGAGCCGTTCGATATCATCGTCGCAGGCTACCGCCTCCGTCCGGTGCAGCTGACCGTAGAGTCGCGTGCGCATCACGACCCGCGTGCCAAGCAGGCCGACACGTGCGATGCCTTCAGCAGCGAAGAAAGCATCGAGCGGTGCCACGGCAGAAACGAGCGGAAGGGCCGAGATTCGTGCGGTCTCGTCGAAGCAGAAATGCCCGCCAAGGGACGTGATCCCGACACACTCCGCGCCCGCCGCCTTCAGCCGGTCGATGAGCACGGCGTAGATGGCAGCCTGCTCGTCGCGGCGATCGGCGAGGTTGTTGCGGATCAGCGTGTTGACGTCCGCCTGCACGATGGTGAGTTCGAGCGGTGCCTCGAGCTGCCGCATCCGGGCGCAGAGGCGCTGATAGTAGGAAAGTGTCGCAGCGGGTCCGATGCCGCCGATCAGGCCTATGTGCATGTCATTTCGCTGGGCCGCCAATGGCACTCGGATTCGATGTGGCTGCTCCGAAGGTCGCGGAGCAGGCAGCATTGTCTGGTCACCTCGACCGCTCGCTGACGCGTGATAGTCCGCACATCGACGCGCGGCTGTGACGAGCCGTCAGCCGCGCAGCTTGCTCGGGTACACCGTCTTGAACGGCGCCATCGTCGTCTCCGTGACGACCTGTGTCGTGATGGTGTCGATCATGTACTTGGCACCAGCTTTCTGCACGTTCTCCCCAGGCACCGGCTTCAGCAGCCTGTGCTGCGCGGCGTTCAGGATCGCGCCTTTTTTGTCTTCGGTCGGAACATACGGCTTGACCTGAATCACACACGTCGCGCCAACCTTGTTGAACATGACGGTGACGGATGGCGGAACCGGCTGGTCGGCAAGATCGTAGCCCCAGATCGGCCCCGCATAGGACACCTTCTTCGCAAACGAGAGCAGTTCGTTGAGCCACACTGTCTTGGAGTCACCATAGCCACGACTGTTGCCGCCCGTGGCGTAGCAGACGCCATACATCATCGTTGCGCCGAATGAGCCGCCCAGCCCCTTCACGTACGTCCCGAACGCCGTGCTGCGACCGTCCCATTGCCCAGGGTCTGCACCACCCATGTTGTGCAGCCCGAACAGGCCGTTGGCGGTGACCAGAACGATGGCATGGCAACCCGAGATGCTCGGGAAGCCAAGTTCGGTGGCATCGAACCCGATGTGATTGTTGCCGAGGTATGTCATGACATTGCTCCGTGCACGAGAGGGGAGTCGGCGCCAGCCTCTGCGGACTGAGGAGCGGTACGCCCTCGGCGATTGTAGTGCTTGGCGCCGCGGATTGCCAGCGCGAACGCTGCTGGCTGACGCGAAGGCAGGCATGTCAGTGCGATCCGTTGCTCCCGGTGGGGGAGCACCGATGTTATGCTCTTGAGCGAGTTCATCCGAGCTGAGTCAACGCGGATGCTCCCGGCACGCTGGTGCTCCCGCTCCGCGCTGGTGCCGAACGACTCCTCAGGAGAAATCGCGTGATCGCTCTGCATGCCCGCCTCGCTGCTCTCGCCACGCTGCTCACGTTCGGCGTCGGCTCCGCCCTGACCGCGCAGGCTCCGTCCAGGTCGAAGGCCGCCAGCCCGAAGCCCGCCGCTCCAATCCCTGACAGCCTGCCACCGGGCGGTCCATTCGACCGGCTCCACTTCCGCTCCATCGGCCCCGCCTCGATGTCCGGCCGCGTCGACGACATCGCCGTCTCCGAGCGCGATCCACGAATCTTCTACATCGCCGCTGCCACGGGTGGTCTGTGGAAGACGACCAACAACGGGATCTCGCTGCGGCCGGTGTTCGACTCGGCCGGCACCGCCTCCATCGGCGCGGTGACGATTCCCGCCGACGACCCGAATCTCGTCTGGGTGGGGACGGGCGAGAACAACAACCGGCAGAGCTCGAGCTGGGGCGACGGCGTCTACAAGTCGACCGACGGCGGCGTGCACTGGACCAACATGGGGCTGCGCGACTCGAAGCAGGTCGCACGCATCATCATCGACCCGATCGATCACGATGTGGTGTACGTCGCGGCCCTCGGAGATCTCTGGAAGTCTGGCGGTGAGCGCGGGATCTACAAGAGCGCCGATGGCGGTGTGACCTGGACGCGCGTGCTCGACGCCGGCCCCGATGCGGGCGGCACCGCGCTGGTGATGGACCCGACCAACAACAAGACGCTTTACGCCGCCACCTATCAGCGCCGGCGCGCGAGCTGGGGCTTCAACGGTGGCGGCCCGGCGAGCGCGATCTGGAAGTCCACCGACGCCGGCCGCAGCTGGACGAAGCTCACCAATGGCCTGCCCGAAGGCGCGATGGGGCGCATCGGCATCGACATCTTCCGCCGCAACACGAGCGTCGTCTATGCCCGCGTGGAGCATCCGAAACAGGGCGGCGTCTATCGCAGCGACGACGCCGGCCAGTCGTGGAAGAAGATGGGCAGCACCAACATGCGCCCGATGTACTTCGGCATCATCCGCGTCGACCCCGAGAACGACCTGCGCATCTACTCGCCGGCCACGCCGCTGCAGGTGAGCGACGACGGCGGCAAGACATTCCATTCTGATGGCGCACGGACAATCCACGTGGACTTCCATGCGATGTGGATCAACCCGAAGGACGCCAGCCACATGATCATCGGCGGCGACGGTGGCGTGGGGCTGACGTACGACAAGGGACGCACCTGGATGTGGCTCTCGCACCTGCCCGTCGGCCAGTTCTATCACGTGGGGTACGACATGTCCCAGCCGTACAACATCTGCGGCGGGCTGCAGGACAACAACTCGTGGTGCGGGCCGAGTGCAACGCGGTCGCGGCACGGCATCGGGAATGACAGCTGGCAGACCGTGCAGGGCGGCGATGGCTTCGTGAGCCTGACGGACCCGATGAACCCGCGCATCGTGTTCTCGGAATCGCAGGACGGCTTCATGAACCGCATCGATCGCGTGACGCTCGAAGCAAAGAGCATTCGCCCGGAAGCCCCCGCAACGGAGAGGCAGTACCGGTGGAATTGGGACACGCCGATGATGCTGTCACACACCAATTCTGCAACGATCTACGTCGCGGCGAACAAGGTGTTCAAGTCGACGGATCGCGGCCAGACGTGGACGACGATCAGCGGCGATCTCACCATGGCCCTCGATCGCGATACGATCGAACTGATGGGCGTGAAGGGCAAGGACATCAAGATCGCGAAGAACGACGGCGTGGATCAGAACTCGGCACTGTTCACGATGGCCGAGTCGCGGAAGAAGGCGGGGCTGATCTGGACGGGATCGGATGATGGCCTCGTGCACGTGACGAAGGATGGTGGCGCGACCTGGACCAACGTGACCGCGAAGATTCCAGGCGCGCCGCGCTTGGCGTATGTGTCGAAGGTCGAGCCAAGTCGGGTGGACGAGGGAACGGCCTATATCGCGTTCGATGCACATCGCAACGGCGACTATGGCACATATCTCTACGTCACCACTGACTTCGGCGTGACATTCCGATCAATCGCCGCTGCGCTGCCGAAGGGAGAAGTGGTGCGAACAGTGACGGAAGATCAGAAGAGTCCCGACGTACTCTATGTCGGCACGGAAACCGGGCTCTGGGTGAGTCAGGATCGCGGGCGCGCTTGGACGCGGGTGCGGGCGAACCTGCCGACTGTGCCCATTTACGAGATCACGCAGCACAGCCGTGACAACGCGATGATCCTGGCCACGCATGGTCGTGCGATCTGGATTCTCGACGACATGACGCCGCTGCAGACATGGAATGCGGCGGTGGCACAGGCGGGCTTCGTGTTCGGCAGTCCAGGCGCAACGCTGCGGGTTCCAGTCTCGGAGCAGGAGCGCAGCTTTCAGGGCGACATGCTGTTCCTCGGCGAAAACCCCGCCATGGCCGCCGCGATTGCGTACCATACGAAGGTGAAGCCGGATAGAGTGCGGATCGAGATCACGGATGCATCCGGAGCGGTCATCCGTCAGGTGAAGGGCGACACGGCGAAGACAAAGCGTCCGATGCCCGGCCTCAACCTGACGCAGTGGGACCTGCGGATCGAGCCGTTGCCGGAACGCAAGCCGGGCGAAGGCACCGCGAACCCATTCGGCGACGGCGGGGAGCGTGATGGACCACTGGTGCTGCCAGGGACGTATGTCGCCACTGTGTATGTGAATGGCACGAAGCTCGGCAGCACCGATGTCGCAGTGCGCTCCGATCCGGAGTCACAAATCCCGGTCGCTGACCGGAAGGCGAACTTCGAGCTGCTGAAGGAGCTGCACCAACTGAACGGCCGCCTGGGTGATGCCGTGGCGTCAGCGAAGCAGATGCAGACGCAGCTTGGCGCGATCCGGAAGGAATTGTCCGATTCCGCCAAGACACCAGCGGCGTTTCGTGCGACGCTGGACAGCATCACGAAGGAATTCGCGCCGCTGCGGAAGAAGTTCCTCATCACCGACGAGGGTGAAGAGATCGACTTCACGGCGGAGTTGTTCCGTTCGGTGCTGCCGTTCAAGGTTGGCGGGCTGGCGGGCGACCTGCGAGGCTTCCTCGCCGGGCCGAGTGCGCAGAACCTGAAGGCACTGGACGAAGTGCGGAGCGAAGTGCCAACAGCCGTGGCGGAGACGAATGCGCTGGTGGCGCGGTTCGTCGCGTTCGTGAAGCAGCTCAGTGATGCGGGGGTGTATCCGGTGATGCCGAAGGTGGTGAAGTAGCGGCGTCACACGCGGCGATCGGCGCCGGGTCACCCCCGAACACGCCTTCCCCTGCCTGAATCTCGCCGAGCAATGCCGCACACTCATGTTCGCGTGGCCAGCGGGCATCGGGATGGTCAGTGCATCGGTCAGAGGCGTGGAGCGCCCACGCGCGCGTGCGCTCGAGCCCAGCACCCTCGTGTTCCGGAACTGCGTGCGCGATGCGCTGCGCCTGACCGCCATCGCGATGCGGCGCCGCATGATCATGGCGCGGTAGCGTCACCGTACCGCACGACGACTGACACCCGAACGGCGAGAAGTGCGTAGGGCTCGGCGCAACGCCGTTCCGATGACTGGCGCCCATCAGCTTTCATGGCTGACGCCGGCCGAGGTCAGGCGGCTGGCGGTGCGCGGCGAGCATCGTCCGGCCGACACAGGCACAGGGAACGAGGGCATCCACGGCCGCCGCCATTCGCCACGACTCAGCGCGCCGCTGCCACCGGCTTCGCCGCGTACAACCCGTAGGCAGCGATCAGCGCGTAACAGACCGCCGGCAGCGCCAGCGACACCTTGAGCGAACTGGCATCGGCAATCAAACCGGTGAGTGGCGGGATGATCGCGCCGCCAACGATGGCCATGGCAATGATGCCAGAGCCCTCCGCCGCACGCTTGCCGAGCCCCTCGCTCCCCAGGGTGAAGATGGTGGGGAACATGATCGAGTTCATCAGGCCGACGGCGAGCAGCGACCACCCGGACAGCCAGCCGGAACTGAGTGCGGAGATGAGGATCAGCGTGATGGAGCCAGCCGCGACCGACGCCAGTACCTTGCCGGGTGAGACGAGCCGCAGCACTGCAGCACCGATGAAGCGGCCAATCATCGCGCCGCCCCAGTAGAACGCGACGTGCTTGCCCGCTTCCTCAGCCCCGAAGCCGAGCACATCGGCCTGCATCAGGTAGTTGACGATCAGCGAGCCGATGGCCACTTCAGCACCGACGTACAAAAAGATGCACGCTGCCCCGAAACGGAATCGCGGTCGCTTCAGCAGGTCGAATGACTGCATGATGCTCCCGCTTTCCTCGACCACATTCGGCAGGCGATTGCGACGCGTCCAGACGACGGCGGCGACGATCACCAGCGACGCGGCCAGCGCGAGATAGGTGTTCACCACCACCTGCGTTTCCGTCGTGCGGTAGGCATCGAGCGCTGCACCCGAGAGTGTGGCCGGATCGATGCGCGCCAGACTGCCGAGGATCACGATCGAGCCGACGATCGGGAAGACGGTCGTGCCGAGCGAGTTGAACGCCTGCGCAAAAGTCAGCCGACTCGACGCGGTGCGCGGATGGCCGAGCATCGAGATCAGCGGATTGGCCACGACCTGCACCATCGTGATGCCTGCTGCGAGGACGAAAAGTGCGACGAGGAAGACGCCGAACTGCCCCGACTTCGACGCCGGGATGAACATCAGGCACCCGGCCGTCATGATCAGCAACCCGATCGCCGCCGACCGCATGTAGCCCGCCTTGCGGACGATGGAGGCCATGGGAACGGAGAAGATGAAGTAGGCGGCGAAGAACGCCGACTGCACCAGAAGCGCCTGAAAATAGTTGAGCGTGAACAGGTCCTTCAGCTTCGGAATGATCACATCATTCAGGCTGGTGATGCCGCCGAAGATGAAGAACAACGCGAAGACGAAGATCTGCAGGTCAGGTGCGTCAACGCCCTCCCCGGCATCGGCTGACGTGGTGGTCGATTGCGCGGGGGCGAGCGCCATGGAAAGTCCTTGAAGTTGGGGAGATTCTCTCGAG
>JANMHB010000012.1:0-56421 GCA_031374935.1 Gemmatimonadaceae bacterium
TTTCGGCGGCGACCTCCAGGACTCGGCCTACGCGAAGGCGTTTCAGTTCCGCGACCGCCTGCCCGGACTCGAACGGTTGCGTGCGGAAGGCAGCTACTACAACGCAGTGCTGGAGGATCGTCCGCGCGCCGAGCAGGTGTACCGCGAGATGCAGCAGCGCTTCCCCGCGCAGTTCAACCGCTATGGCACGACCAATTACGGCATCGTCCTGTACGGGCAGCGACGGTTCGCCGAAGCCGAGTCGACCACTCGGCTGATACCGGAGCAACTGGTGCAGCGCTACGAGAACCTGCACGGCACCCTGCTGGCGCAGCGCAAGCATCTTGCCGCGGACAGTGTCGCAAACGAGATGGCTCGACGCTTTCCCGACAATCCGGTCGTCTACCGCCTGCGCGCCGATCAGGCATGGATGCTCGGTGACTGGGAGACCTCCACCCGACAGATGGCGGCCGCGCTGGCGAACGCGAAACGACCCAGTGATCAAGCGGCAGCGAACGGCCTGATGGCTAGTGAACTCTGGCTGCGCGGACGATTCCTCGAGGCGATGGCTGCGCGCGGAAGGGCGAAGGCGATCGACAAGGCGCGTGGTGCGGAGGACGGGACCGCCATTGTGGACAGCGTCGGGGAGTCGCTGGCCGACGTGAGCTTCAGGGGTCGTGCGGCGGACGGGCTGGCCCGACTGGCGCGCATCGGGGGCGCGGCGGCACTGGACACTGTGCCGATGGAGCGGCGAGAATACCCGCCGCTGCTCTATGCCTACGCGTTGGCCGGCAGGGCACCCGAGGCGGCGGCAGTACTGGCGCGGATGGAGCGCATGGCGACCGACACTCTGAAGCGGCGTCAGCGGAAGGTGTCGCTGTCGTTTGCGCGCGCGGAGGTCGCACTGGCGCGCAAGGACGCTGCGGCGGCACTGCGCTGGGCTGATTCGACGCGCACGCGTGGCGATGGCACGGCCGCCTACTGTCTGCCGTGCACCGAAATCCTGCGCGCGCGCATCTACGACTTGCAGGAGAAGCCCGACTCAGTGCTGCAGATCCTCGACCGGTACCTCGACGTCAATGAACCGTCGCGGGTGGAGGAGAGCGAAGCGGACTTTCTGTTCCTGCCCTGGGCGCTCAAGCGCAATGGCGAACTGCACGCCGCGGCCGGTCACATCCGCAAGGCCGTCGATCGCTACGAATCACTCATCGTCCTCTGGAACAAGGCCGATGCCGACATGCAGCCCACCGTGCGTGACCTGCGCGCACGGGTCGCGGGCCTGCGCGAACGCCTGCCGCGCTGATCGGCTGCAGTGCGTCGTTCGCTGCGGGCGTCGCCGTCACGCTGAGCGCCGTCAGTGCAGGCACCGCGGTGTTCACCGGCGACACGGCGCCTGCGGGTGTATTCTGCGAGTCACGAGTGCCCCGTCTGTATGACGCCCATGAGCCTTTCCATTGCCCCGTCCCTCGCACGGATGCCTCACGACGACACGCGCCGCACTGGTTGGGTCATCGCGATCTCGACCGCGCTCCGACTGCTGGTGGCGGCCCTGCTACCCTTCGGCATCGACGAGTCGTATGCCGTCGTCGTCGGCCGCACCGTGTCCCTCAGTTATTTCGATCATCCCCCCGCCGTCTTCTGGATGGCACACGGTGCGGCACTGCTCGGCGGGGAGTCGCCCTTCGCGCTACGCTGGCTGTTCGTGCTGCTCTTTGCGCTCACGACCTGGCTGCTGTTCCGACTCACGTCGCGGCTCTTCGGCAGCCGCGCCGGCTTCTGGGCCGCCCTCGCTGCGCAGTGTATCCCCGTCTTCAGTCTGAGCGGTGGAAGCTGGGTGCTGCCCGATGGCCCACTGCTCTTCGCCAGTACCGCGGCCGCGCTGGCCCTGGCGCACGCAGTCGCAGTAGGCGGAGAGTCACCAGGCGCGCACCCAGTCGGAGAAGACGCAGTACGCATAGGTACCTGGCCCGCAGGTCATTCCGTTGACGACGGCACGGATTCCCGCTGGTTCGCGTGGATTGCCCTCGGTGTGGCACTCGGAATCGCGGGCCTCGCGAAGTACCACGCGGCACTGCTCGGACTGGGCGTATTTGTGTTCCTCGTCTCCGACCCGGCGTCTCGACGCTGGTTGACGCGCCCATCGCCGTACCTCGCGGTGACAATCGCGCTGCTCTGCGTTGCGCCGGTCTTCATCTGGAACGCACAGCACGATTGGGCCTCGTTCCGGTTTCAGGCGGGGCGCGCCAACGGTCAGGGTAGCCCCGTCACTGCACTCCTGCAGAACATCGCGGGACAGGCGGGCTACCTCTTCCCCTGGTTCTGGGTGCCGCTGATGGTGCTGCTCGCACGTGGCCTCCGAACGGGCCGACGTGATCGTGCCACATGGTTCTGCGTCTGCCTCGGTGCGGCGCCAGTGCTCGTCTTCACGCTCGCAGCACTCGGCGGCCGCCCCGGATTGCCACACTGGCCCGCGCCGGGATTCTTCATGGTGCTGCCGCTGCTTGGTGCGGCAATTGCCCGGTGGGAGCGCCGAGCACCGGCCACGGCACAGCGACGGATGTCAGCGGCCGCCGGCGTGTTTGCGGTGCTGCTGACGATCGTCGTCAGCCACGCCGCCAGCGGATGGATGTCGCGCGTGGTGCCATCACTGCATCGTCGCGATCCAGCGTTCGAACTGCTCGAGTACCGATCGTTGCGCGACACGCTCGACGCGCACGGCCTGCGGCAGGGCCGGCGCTACGTGGCCGTGACCGACTGGATTCGCGGTGCCAAGATCGGGTATGCGCTCGGGCCCGCGCGGCCGATCCTGGTGTTCAACGACGATGCTCGACACTTTCGGTTCACGAATGCCGATCCATCACTGATCGGAACCGATGGACTGCTGCTGGTGAAGGTGAACACCACCGCCACCGACTCGGTCTCGCGCATGGCGGCGGAACCATATCGGTCGATGTTCGACAGCGCTCACTTCGAACGCACGGTGCCGGTGTTGCGCGGCGCCGACACGGCGCTGCTGGTGAGCGTGTTCACCACCACGCATCTTCGCAGGTCGTGGCCGCCCCCGGCAACACCATGATCGTCTTTCAGCGTCGATTTCGTGATGGTCGCAGGTACAGGTTGATTGAACCGAACGACAGTTTGGCCTTCATCTGAATCAGCGTATGTGTCGGGTCATCGCTGAACCAGAGCTCGGCCTGCCCACCTTCGGAGAAGATACCCGACGTGCGGATGATGGGTTTGACGACGATCGTGTTGAACGTGCCGGCGGGGACGGTAATGGTCTCACGCCGCAGCACCTGAATCGTGACCGGGTTCGCGTTGGGACGAAAATAGCGCGAAAAGCTCAACGTCTGCCCGACCTCGAGTTTCAGTGTGCGCACGAAGAAGATGAACGACGCGTCATCCAGCGGCGCCGACACGGTCACCGCCCGGGGTTTCCCACGCTCGAGCACGATCTCCTCGTCCGGGTAGAAATCGTAGAACCGGCTGTAGCGCTTGGGCCCCTCGCTCAGCTCCTGGGTGAAGCGCATGCTGAGCATGTTGCGCGTGTCGAACCAGCTCTCCATCACGTCGTGTACACGGAAGAGCGGAATCCCGCCCTTGATTTCGTAGCGCAGGCGCAATGTCTCGCGACCGCGCACCGTGTCAGGGCCCGAGACGGACAATGATCCACTGCCGACCGAGATGACGCCGAACTTGAGATCGTATTCATGATACTCGCCGATGCGGAACGGCAGCGTTGACGCGGGTGATCCGTTCGACTGCGCGTTCCCGTCCGCCACGCTCAGTGCGCTGATCACGGCGGCGACCATTGCCGAGCGTGCCGCCGCCGGCGCCAGCACCGGGGCGCGCATCGTGCGCAGCTTCCTGCGCACCCGCGCCGGTACCAGCGCCAGCATCGACATGATCCACACCAGCGCGGCGCCGGCTCGGCTGACCAGGCTGGCCAGGCGATCGGTGGTGGCGGTCGTCCACGGCGTTGGCTGGCTGGCCGAGCGAAGCACCGGGTTGACGTAGATCGTGCTGGTGGGCGTCGTGGCGACGACGCGCGCGTAGTGATCCTCAGCGGTGAGAATGTATCGGACCTCTGCCGAGCCGGTGGCCGTCGCGAGCACGCGACCGTGATCACCGATCACGCGAATTTCATCCATGGGTTGATCGAATCGGGTCGTGATCGTATCACCCTGTGTCGCCACGCTCCGGAGCGCCGCAGGGTAGGTGCCGGGAGCTGCCGCAACGACATACATCCGCCCCTGCCGAAGGGCAGGGATGATGTCGACAGCTTGTGCTGTCGGTGCATTCACCATCGTCCACACGACACCAAGCTCCTTCGGCTTCGTGATGTCATGCAGATCATCGTTGCCGATCGCCCAGACGGGGTTTCCGGCGGTCAGCACGGCATCCCACCACGCTGACGCATCGGACCAGTGGCTGCGCACCTCGAGCAGGTCGAAGCCGCCGAGGGTCGCGATCTCAGTGGTGTCGTAGCCAGTCCGGAGATATGGATGAACGATCGCCGTCAGTGCAGCAGTGTCACGCATGGCGTTGAGCAAGAACTGTTTGGCCGACGTCGTCTGCCAAAGGGGGAAGTCGACGGCCGTCACCGATCGGGCGCCGATGATCAGCTGGTGGGTCTTCCTGATGCTGAAGCCGTGCTCGTACACCGGAAGGAAGCTGCTGTCCCCCGGGACACGCGAGATCAGATGATAATTCGACAGCCCCGCCACATCGTAGCCGCGCTCGTGGTAGGCCGCGCGCACGGCGGCCGGACTCTGATGGCCGGACGTCAACCCGCCCCACGCCCGCGAGTGTGCGTGAAAGTTCGCCCGCTGCCACTGCGCAGAGGGTGATGCATACGGATTGAAGAGTGCTGATCCGGCAAATGGAGTGGCCATGTGCGCGTGGTACACCGGCACGAACACATATGGCACCACCAGCACCGTCACCAGCAGCATCGCCAGCAGCCGGAGGCCAAGCCGCACGCCACGGCCCGCGCGACGCATCCAGACAGTGACACCTGCGGGGCCTGTTGGCGCGGTCGTCGCTCCTGGTTCGGTCAGACGCATCATGGAAAGGGGCGAGGGGCGCGGTCGCCGGGCCACTCGCCTGGCCGACCGGTACCGTGAATTTATGCCGACGCCGTCCCGCAACGATCATCTCGCCGAATCCGGCACCCCCGGAGTCAGACGGACACCGCGCAGTGTCACGGCGTGAAGTTCGCTGTCACGGTCAGGTCACCGTTTTCCGGCACGGTGAGCACACAGGTCGTCCCCGTGCACGAGCCCGTGAAGCCGGTGAACGTGAATCCGGAGCTCGGGCTTGCGATCAGCATCACGGTGGAACCGACGGGGAAGATCGCTCGGCAGATCCCCGACTTGACCCCATTGGAGATCGTGCAGGCCAGGCCCCCTGGTGAGCTCGACACCACGCCGTTGCCGCTGCCGCCGCCAGAGTTGATCGTGATCGAACCGGGCACGGCCAGCCGGTAGAGGGCCTGCACGGACCGGGATGCCGTCAGTGGCACCTGACAGCTGCCGCTCCCGGTGCATGCGCCAGCCCAGTTCAGAAAGACGCTGCCATTGGTCGGCGTCTGTGTCACCGTCACGACCGTGTTGAGTGCGTAGGCAAAGGTGCAAGCGCCGCTCACGGCCAGGTTGCTCGACGTGCATGACAGCCCACCCGGCGCACTCGTCATCGTGCCGCCACCCTGCGACCCGGTCGCGGCCGAGAGCGTGAGGGTCGGTGGGGCGGTGAACTGTGCGGTGATGCTGTTCGTCGTACCCGGCGTCATGGTGAGTGTGCAGTTCGATGCGTTGCACGCGCCGGAGTAGCCGGAGAACGATGACAGCCCTGACGGTGTGGCGGTCAGGGACACCACGGTATTCGGCGGAAACGTCGTGACGCAGGTGCCGCCGGTGACACCGTTGGTGATCGTGCAGCTGATGCCGGAGGGCACGCTGGTGACGACACCACTGCCCGTGCCGCCGCCAGTGAGTGCGATGCCTTGCGTCTGGAAGATCGCCAGCGCCGTCCGGCCCTGTGACATCGCCAGCTGACAGGGATCGGAGGTGCAGTCACCGGTCCAACTGGCGAATACCGCGTTTCCAGTCGATGTCTGCTGCAGGGTGACGACGGTGTTGGCCGCGAAGAATCCCGTGCAGGTGCCACTGGTCGTCGACCCGCTCAACACGCAGTTGATGCCGGCGGGTGAACTGGTGACCACACCACCGCCGGCCGAGCCGGGGCCGGCGGTGACGGTGAGTCGCTGGGGTGCCGCGCTGAACGCCGCACTGACGGCGGATGTCACGTTGCTCACAATGGCAATGGCGCACGAACCGCCGGTACAGGCACCGGTGAAGCCATCAAAGCTGCCGTTGTTCGAACTGCCGCCGATGAGCGAGACCGTGGCTCCTGCATCGAATGTTGCGCTGCAGATTCCGCTCGTCACACCGGCAGTCACCGTGCACGAAATTCCACTCGGTGAGCTCGTCACACTGCCGTTGCCGGTGCCGGTGCCCGCCACCGTGACGATCCCCGGCGGGGGAATGCGATACGTGATTTCACCGACACGCGATTGTGTCATGCTGATCTGGCAGGGATTGCCGACGCAGTCGCCGCTCCATCCCTGGAAAATGCTGCCGCCGCTGGCCAGCTGCGTCAGCGTCACGATGGTGCCGGTGGCGAAGGCCACACTGCAGACGCCGGACGCGATGCCGTCATTCACCGTGCAATTGATGCCGGCTGGCGAACTGCTGATGGTCCCGCTGCCGCGTGAGGCAGGTGAGGGCCGCACCGTGAGTGTGGTCGGGATCGAGGCGGCAAAGCCCGCCCCGACGGCAGTGGTTGCACCGGAGGTCACGATCACGGTGCAGGTGCCGCCGCTACAGGCACCGGTGTAGCCGGTGAATGCGGCGGTGCCGGCACTGACGGCGCTCAGCGTGACGGCGACGCCGGCATCGAACGATGCGCTGCAGCCTCCCCCCGCCACACCGTTGGTGATGGTGCAGAAGATTCCTGCCGGCGCACTGGTGACCGTGCCCGAGCCCGATCCGACGCCCGTGACCGCCACGATGCCAGTCGGTGGCGAGCGATACGTCACTTCCGCCACATGCGTCTGCGCCACCGTGACCTGACAGGGATTGCCGATGCAGTCACCGCTCCATCCCTGAAAGATGCTGCTGCCGGTGGGGATCTGTGTCAGCGTGACGTTGGTATTGGTGGTGAACGTCACACTGCACACGCCGGTGGTGATGCCGTCGTTGATGGTGCAGTTGATACCAGCGGGGGCGCTGGTGATCGTACCACCGCCGCGCGAGCCCGCGGTGGGCGCGATGACGAGCGTGGCAGGCATCGATGCCGCCGTGAAGCCGGCGCCCACGGTGGTGGTGGTGCCAGGAGCGATCGTGGCATTGCACACGGTGCCGGAACAGGCACCGGTGAAGCCCGCGAACGCCGCGCTGCCGGTGCTGACGGCGTTCAGCGACACCGACATGCCCCCCGCGAAGACGGCCGAGCAGAGTCCAGTGGCGACGCCTGCCGTGATGGTGCAGGTGATGCCGTCGGGAATACTTGTCACGGTGCCGGCTCCCGTGCCGAAGCCACCGACGACGAGTGTGCCGGGCGATTGTGGAATACGAAACGTCGCGTCCACCGTCCGTTGCCCATTCACGGTGACGACGCACGGATTGCCGGTGCAGTTGGTACTCCATGCATGGAAAATCGCGCCCGCCACCGGCTCCTGCGCGAGGGTGACCTCGGTGCCGACGGGGAAACTGGCGCTGCACGATCCCGTACCCGGCGCGGTGCCGTTGAGCAGGCAATCGATTCCCGATGGTGTACTCACGATCCGACCACCGCCGACGGAGGTGGCATTCGCCACCACCGACAGGAAATTCGGCACGAACGTCGCGGTGACCGTGCGTGGGGCTTCCATCGTGGTCTGACATGCGGCGAGAGCGCAATCGCCGCCGAATGCGAGAAAGACCGATGTCGCTCCCGGTTCCGGTTGCAGCGTCACGACCGCGCCGGCCGGGAATCGCGCGGAGCAGCTGCCGCTCACCGCGCCGGCCGACAGCGCGCAGCTGATGCCCGCCGGTGACGAGGTGACGCGACCACTGCCCGTGCCGCTGCCGGTGACGCTGAGTGTGATCGACTGCGTGGGTTCGGTGACGCGAACCGGTCCCGATTTCCCGCCGCCGGAGCAGGCAGAAAGTGCAGCCGCGGCAACAACTGCCGACACGAGTTGCCGGGTGACGCGTGCGCAGACGCGAACGCCGAATGGTCGAATGGTGGGCATTGCAGAGCGGGAGAGGGCGCAGAAATCGAACGTGGCTCACGATCGACATCCAGCGGGTCGATCACGCCCTGCCACAAAAAGCAATTGCCGTGCGCGCTGTCGCACCCGTGCCGCGCGAGGACCTGGCGACTACCGCGCGGGTGCTGGCACCGCCGCCGCCACGGCCGGAGGCGTGCCTTTCGCGCGGAAGAGATAGCTGACCTTCACGAACAATCCATCCGAGGTGCGTTGCGCATCGTATGGCCGCTGCGTCGCACTCGCATCGGCGGCGGAACCGTAGCCGAGGTACACCACCGTCCCCGGGCTTGGCAGATACGACAGCAGCAGGTCGGCCCGTCCGATCAGCGATCGCACGGCGGTACGCTGCGTCCAGCTGCCATTCGATTCTCGGAAAAACAACGGCTGCTCAGTGCGCGGATCGCGCAACGCGTCGCGACGTCGCAATTCTGCCTGCCCAATGGCCCGCAGGAAGAGCGCACGCGAGAACTGGTACTCCACCCGCAAGCGCGGCACGAACTGCGTGCTGAACGCGGCGCCGTCGCGCACCCGATCGAACTGCTGGTAGCGCAACAGTGCGCCGATGCGCAGCTGCGGCGTCGGGCGGAGATCGATGCTCCCTTCCACATCCCGCCGGTCGACCGCGGCCGTCTCGAAGAACTCCGTCTCGCGCCCGAACGTCGTGGTGAGGGTGGCACCCATGCGCCGCCATTGGGGCGTGGATGCAGAGACGGAGGTGCTGAACAGCTGCTGCCGCTCCGAGGGCCTGAATGCCACGGTATCACCGGGTGTCGCCGAGAGTGTGCCGATGCGGGTGTAGCGGCGCGGGTCGAAGCCGGTGGACTGCAGTTCGGGAATGATGTTCAGGCGCCAGCCGCCGCGAATCACGAACGAGTTGTCGATACTGCCGCGCATCTCGAGCGGACGGGTGGACCGCCGAAAATCGTCGTACGTCCACAGCACGTTGGCCGTCAGGAACTGTTGCTGCTGGTCCCACCAGCCGCCGCGCTTCCCGAACCGGGTCCAGCGTTGGTTCACGCTGCCGCGCACGAAGTCGTTGCGATTCACGAAGCCGGACCGCGTCTCGAAATCGGGGCTGATGCCGGCGATGCCGTAGCGGTAGCCGTACGAGCGCCCGGTGCGCCCGGAATTCACTTCCCACAGCGCGCCGTCGCGACGGCCCGCATCATCGCGCGTTGCACTGCCGAACAGCCGGAGCTCGATGCTGTACACCCGACGGAACTGCAGTCGCGCATCGGTGCCAGCGACCCGGTTGAAGTCGGCCCCTTCGGTGCGGTCCGTGTAGAGCATGCCGGCATTGCTCTGGTCGCCGATGTCGCGGCGCAGGCGCAGGATGGTGAAGACCGGATTGCTGCCATCGCTGCCAGACGCCGCCGCGTCGACGGCGCTGAGCAGGCCGACATCGGTGCGCGGTATCTTGCCGGTGAGCTTCAGGGCCGTCAGCGGTTGCACGATCTGCCGCGTGTTGACGAGCTGATTCGGCGCGTCGAATTGCTCACTCCCCTCGACGAAGAACGGGCGCAGTTCGGGGAAGAACAGCGCAAAGCGCACATCGCCGGGGATCTGGCCGACGTCGGTCTCCACCTGGCTGAAATCGGGATTGATGGTGCCATTCAGCGTGAAATTGTTCGTCACGCCCCACCGCACGTCCGTGCTCGCCTCGGCGCTCGACGTGTACCCCCATCCGGGCCCGCGCGGCGCGCCGGAGACACGACTGATCGCATTCGGTGTCACGTCCAGCACCAGCCCGCGCTTCATGCCGCGCATCCCGCGCAGGTAGCCGGCCTGCGCCTGAAACGCCTGGTTGGCGCGTGATGTCGGGGCCCAGGTATCCTGAAACCCCGAGCGCTGCGTCTGCCGGACGATCTGCAGCCCCCAGTCCTGTGCGTCACCCAGCTGAAAGCGCATCGACTTGAACGGAACACGGATCTCCACCACAAACCCGTCGTCGAGCACGCGGCCCTTCGACTGCCAGACGAAGTCCTGCGTCAGATCCACCCGCTGCAGCCCGGCGCGCGACACCCCGGGCATGCCGCCCTGCTCACTGCGCATTCCGTCGGCCTGCACGCCGAGTGGATTGACGGCAAACGTGAACGCGCGGCGGCGGTCGTTGAACGTGTCGAACGAGATCGACACCCAGTCATCGTTCGTGATCTTGTCGCGCTCGGCCAGGGTCGCCCGCACCGTACCGGGCGGGGCCCAGGCGCGCACGCCGATGTGGATCGCCTCGGCGGCATACCAGAGGCGCACTTCGATGGAGTCCTGCGCTGGCCGTCCGTCCACCGGATTGTACGACGAGAACTGTGTCAGGACCGCCGCGCGCGCCCACACCGGTTCATCGAGCACTCCATCGACCGCGATGGTCGTATCGACCTTCACCGCCTGCACGTTCAGCGCCTTCGCACGACCCGAGAAGATCAGCGGCGCATCGGTGCTCTGCTGGGCAGCGACGACCGGCGTCGGCAGTGCTGGATCGACCAGCTGCAGGAGCGAGAACAGGGCGAGCAGCATGCACAAACACGCGGGAACAGGAGGTCGTGGCGCGCAGGACCGTTTCCGCGCAGTGAACGGCAAAGCTAATTCTGATGGTGCCGCACGATGCCCGGTCGGCGGGGACACCGCCCGCGGACCACTGCCGGCATGGTCCAAACCTGCCGGATGACGCGCCCGGACCCGACCACCGGCGGCTATCGTCTCGCAGGGTACGGCCGGCGCTGCGATAGCGTTGCTCGACTCGAATCGCGCGCCTCATCGACGCGGGTGCCGAGGCGTCCCGACCACCCCTGTCCCCGCAGGCGTCGCGGGCATCGGTTCGGTATCATTCCGGCCTCGCCACGGGCCCCCCGATCGCGTCCCCCTTCCACGACCGCGCCATGAACGACGCCCTCATCGCCGCCGCCAAGGCGGCGTTCCCGACCGATCTGCCCGGCATCACCCTCGGCGCGGTGACGCACGAGGGCGCCATCGAGCCGCAGCCGCTGATCCGCCTGCCGCTCTCGATGATGACGAGACATGGACTCATCGCCGGCGCGACGGGCACTGGCAAGACGAAAACGTTGCAGCTGATGGCGGAGCAGCTCTCGGCCCAGGGCGTGCCCGTCTTTCTCGCGGACGTCAAGGGCGACGTGGCCGGGATCGCAGTGGCCGGTCAGCCCCACCCGAAGATCGACGAGCGCTCCAAGGCCACCGGGTACAACTGGCAGGGCACGTCATTTCCGGTCGAACTCCTCTCGCTCACTGGTGCCACTGGCGGGCAGCTGCGCGCCACGGTCTCCAGTTTCGGGCCGCTGCTCATGGCGAAGGTGCTCGGCCTGAACGAAACGCAGTCCAGCGTGCTCGCACTGGTCTTCAAGTATTGCGACGACAAGGGGCTGCTGCTGCTCGACCTGAGCGACCTGCGCGAGGTGCTGCAGTACCTGACCGAGGACGGCGCCGCGGAACTGAAGGAGTATGGCGGCATGTCCAAGGCGACCGTCGGTGTGCTGCTGCGCAACATCATCGGCCTCGAAGGTCAGGGTGCCGACACGTTTTTCGGTGAACCGGAGTTCGATCTCGATGACCTGTTTTCCGTCGAGCGCGACGGTCGCGGATTGATCTCCGTGCTGGCGCTGTCCGATGTGCAGGACAAGCCGGCGCTGTTTTCGACATTCATGCTCTGGATGCTGGCGCAGCTCTATGCCACGCTGCCCGAAGTCGGGGATGTCGCCAAGCCGAAGCTCGTCTTCTTCTTCGACGAAGCGCACCTGCTCTTCGACGACGCCAGTGACTCGATGCGCGACGAAATCGAGAAGGTGACGCGCCTGATCCGGTCGAAGGGCGTGGGGGTCTTTTACATCACCCAACACCCCCGCGACATTCCGGAAACGGTCCTCGGCCAGCTCGGCAACCGCGTTCAGCATGCGTTGCGCGCCTACACACCGGATGACGAGAAGCAACTCCGCACCACGGCACGCACGATTCCGAAGACCGAGTTCTACGACATCGAGGCCACGCTCACCGCGCTGGCCACCGGCGAGGCACTCGTGTCGACCCTGACGGCGAAAGGCACACCCACGCTGCCGTTCGCCTGTCACATGGTGCCGCCGTCGTCACGCATGGGTCCACTCACGCCGGACGAGATCGCGCCGCGGCTGCAGACCCCGCAGGCGAAGAAGTACGCCACCGCCATCGACCGCGAGTCGGCGCGGGAAGTGCTCGAGAAGAAGCACGCCGCGGCGGTCGAGGCCAGCGCCGTCGAAGCGGCCGCCGAAGCCGAGGCGCGGCCATCGAAGGCCAGTGCCGCGAAGACGGCCCGGGAAGAGGAAGGTGCGCTGGGTGCCTTCATGCGCTCCCCAGTGGCGCGGACCATCGCGGTCACGATCGCCGGCACGTTGACGCGATCGCTGCTTGGTGCGCTGACAGGCAAGCGGCGGCGCTGACGCCGCCGCAACGCGGGATACGCAGGGTGGAGTGTCTCGCCGTCGATTGGTCGGGCGCGCTCCGCGGCAGCGCCGCGCGGATCTGGATTGCGCGCGCGCATCACGGACGGCTCACCGCGCTCTACATGCCGGGCAGCCGAGATGCCGTTGCTGCCGCGCTGGACGAGCGGCGGCAGGATGCGTCGCCGTGCCTGGTGGGTCTGGATTTCGCCTTCGGCTTCCCGGCCTGGTTGGCGCACGACCGTGGATGGCTCACGATTGAAGAGGTGTGGCAGGCCGCCGCTGATGACGGTGAACGTTGGCTCGCGGACTGTGTCCCGCCGTTCTGGGGGCGTTCGGGCGCGCGGCGCGAACATGACGCAGCACACGGGCTGCGGGCCACGGAGCGGGACTGGCCTGAGTCGCCGAGACCGAAATCGGCGCTCCAGATTGGTGGCGCGGGTTCGGTCGGTACTGGCACCGTGCGTGGAATGCCGATGCTGCGAGCATTGCGCCGCAGCGGCTGGTCGATCTGGCCCTTCGACCCACCGGGCTCGCACACGGTGGTCGAGATCTATCCACGCCTCTTCACCGGCGCGGTGGTCAAGAGCCGAAACGCAACGCGGCTGGAGTGCCTCGCACAGATTCCGGAGCTGGAGACCGAGGTCCGTAGCGCGATGATTGGCTCCGAAGATGCGTTCGACGCCGGGTTGTCGGCGATCGCGATGTCGAGAGCTGCCGGCGCTGGCGCGACGTGGCCGATCGTTGATCCGACAGCGGTGATCGAAGGGCAGATCTGGGTTCCCGGCCCGGCCCGCGCTCGGGTCGATGCCGGGCAGCGCTGATTTATTCGATCAGCGGCGCTTGACGACGCGCACCGTGATGGGTGCCGATACCAGCTCGGGGCCAATCACCTTGTGCATGTAGTCGCCCAGCACTGCGCGCAGGGTGTGGCGGCCGAGTGGCACGGGAACGCTGACTTCGATCTGCCCTTTACCGAAATGGACATGCAGACTGTCGGCGGGAATGATGGTGCCGGGTGCGCCGGCCTCGTCGTCGATCAGCAGGTGAAAGTGCCCCGTGCGTTCGACGTTGGTGCCCGCCGGGGCGACGCCGTAGTTCACCAACCGGAATCGTACCGTCACCGGGCTGGTGACCGTCGCGCCGTTCGCGGGCAACAGCATGCCAATGACGGGTGCCGGTGGCGCGGCGGGCGTGGCGGTCTGCGCGATCAGTGCCCGCCCCGAGAGAGCGACGGCCAACAGGCAGGCAGGACTCAGTGAACGACGCATGTGTGGTGTGTGACGGGGATGTGATGCCGCTGACAGCCGAGGCCTCCGCAATGTCGCCTGCAACGTCACCACGCGTCAGGCCATTGATGGTCCATCCGGCTCCCAATGCTGGAGCTCGGTCCACACTTCCCGCGTGACGTGTACGCTCGAGCCCAGGTGCCGGGCAAAATCATCGCGGAATTGAGCGGCGTGCTGGCCGAGATACCGGTCGAGGACGTCAAGGCTCCTCGCCACGTAGCTGATCCGGTAGCGCCCCGGCATGGACCGGGCGATGGTGGCGCGGACGAAGCAGCCGGTGGCAAGCACCTCCGGGATGTGCGTGTCACGCATGTAGGCCTCGTAGGTCGGGATGCCTGCCGGGGTCACATCGGTAGTCACTTCGTAAATGATCATGTTGAATCAAACCCTGAGTGTCTGTTTCGACCGAAATCGGCCTGATGGCAGCAGATGAGTGTGCCCTAAGAGTTGTCGCACGCACTTCGCTTACGTTATGCGGGGCGCCTCGCTCGGCAACTCCCGGTTGCCGACGGCACTCGTGTCTCTTCCCGGGCCATGCGTCATGCGTCCGTCATACTTCGTCCTGTATTCCGCTGTAGCAACGCAGGCCGCCACCGCGCTGTTGCTGTCGTGTGCGCTCTACGTGCTCGGACGGTCATACCCGCGAGACTTCCTGCGGTTGTGGGCGGGGGCGTGGCTGGCGGAAGCGGTGCATGTCGGGGCCGGAATCCTGGCCGTCGCACTGCGCGCGGCGCAGCAGTCCACGGGGACCTCGACCTCCGACCTCGTCAGCTGGCTGTCGCAGACGGCGGGCTACCTGCACAGCGCGCTGCTCGTGCTGGGCGCGATTGCGCTCTATCGCGACCAGCACGTTGCCGCCACGCGCCGCGTCTTCAGCATGGCCATCGCTGGCGCCGCGCTGCTGGCCCTCGTGCCGACGCTCGCCGTACCGCACGATGCGAGCCCCGATTCGGTCGTCATCCGCATCATGGTGCGCCTCGGCCTGATGTCGATCATCACCGGGCTGGCGGCGCTTGGTGCGGCGTACTTCCTGCTGCGGACCCGCGCCCGCAGCCCGCAGCTCGGCATTCGCTGGGCGTCGACGATCCTGATCGTGATCGGCCTGCACCGATTCCTGGCGGCCGGCATCATGGTGACGGACGTCGGCAGCTGGCTGCCGCACACCATTCCCGTGCTGCAGGCCATGCCGCTGCTCGACATTCTGCTCATGGCGGCACTCGGTATCGGAACGGCGATCGCGCAGGTCGAGGGCGAGCAATCGGCCTTCAAGGCGGCCGCCGAACGACAGCTGGCGGCCGAACGGCGTGCTCGCGCCTCGGGCGCCAGTCTCGTCTCGGCGCTCGCGGCAGTGCCCGATCTGGTGGCCGTCTTCGATGCCGACTCGCGTCTGTTGGCGTGGAATCAGGCGTTCGAGTGCTTTGCGCGTCGGCATGGCCAGGTGACCGCGCAGGAGGGCATGCCGGTGCTGGATGCACTGGCTGGCGATGCCGCCATCGAGTGGGGCGAACGAGTCACCGCCTTGCTCGGCGGCACGGATCAGACCTTCGAATCCGAGATCAGCGTCGCCGATGCGCCCCCGGCATTCTTCGATGTGAGTGCGCGCCCGATGCGCGACGCGGACGACATCGTCGGCGGTGTGATCGTGGCGCGCGACGTGACTGAACGCCGCAAGCTCGAGCTGCAGTTGCAGCAGGCACAGCGACTCGACACGGTCGGGCGGCTGGCCGGTGGCATCGCGCACGACTTCAACAACCTCCTCACCGCCATTCTCAGCAGCGCCTCGGTGGCGCGCGATATCCTGCCGCCCGGACACGAAGCCCAGGCCGATCTGTCCGACATCCAGCTGGCGGGGGAGCGCGCGACGCAGCTCACCCGCCAGCTGCTCGCCTTCGCACGACGCCAGCCCGTGTCGCAGCAACCGATCGATCTCAATGATCGCGTCTCGATGATGGAGCGCATGCTGTCGCGCCTGGTGGGGCCGAACGTCGCACTGCGTGTGACGCTGGGGGACGCACTCTGGCATATCCGGGCCGACGGGCCACAGCTGGAGCAGGTCCTCGTCAACATCGCGGTCAATGCCCGTGACGCGATGCCAGACGGCGGCCGATTGACCATTCGCACCGGACATCGGACCATCGCGGATGGGGCCATCGTGCTCCCGCGCCCGATGCCGGCCGGCGACTACGTCGAGATCGTGATCAGCGACACCGGAGAGGGGATGGACGAGGAGACGCTCGCCCATGTCTTCGAGCCGTTCTATACCACCAAGCCGGTCGGTCAGGGCACCGGGCTTGGCCTGGCGATGTGTTACGGCATCGTCAGGCAGCATCACGGGGTGATCTGGATCGAGTCCGCGAAGGGGCGCGGGAGCACGGTCTTCATCCTGCTGCCGCGTTATGAAGGACCACTGCCAGTGGTGGTGGAGCGCGAGCGCCGCGACACCCCGACCTCGACCGCCAGGGGCACCGAAACGATCCTGCTGGTGGAGGATGAGCCGCAGGTGCGCGCGGTGGCCGCGCGCGCGCTGCGGTCGGCGGGATACCGCGTGCTCGAAGCCACCAACGGCCGCGATGGCGTCCAGGTCGCGCGGCGCGAACGGGATGGCATCGACATGATCGTTTCTGATGTCGTCATGCCGGAGATGGGCGGCAAGGAGATGGTCGATCTGGCGCGACAGTTTCTGCCGCACGTTGCCGTCCTCTTCGTTTCCGGCTACACCGCAGACAGTTTTCCATTGTCCATCAGTGATGCCTCGGTCGGGAACTTCCTGCAGAAGCCGTTCACCCCGCAGGAATTGCTGGACGCGATACGTCACGTGCTCGACCGGCAGGCGTCGGTGCGTGCGGGAGCGGCGACGAGCGCCGTGTCCTGAGCGGACCGGGGCGGCCGTCACAGTCCACGCTTCAGCCACCGGACATCTCCGCCCCGTGATCCGATTCATCCGTCGTGTTGCACTTTCCGCGTTCGCTGCCGTCGCGGCTGCAGGCGCCCAACCCGCGGGCAACCCGTGGGCGACGGCCGGGACGCAGGCCGACGCCCGGCTTCCGGGATTCAGCTTTGCGGCCGGCGGCCAGCTCGACACGCTGCGCATTCACTACACCACGCTCGGCTCACCGAGGCGTGGCGCGGACGGGACCATCCGCAACGCTGTCCTGGTGTTGCACGGGACCGGGGGAACTGGCCGCGGGTTTCTGAACCCGACCTATGCCGGTGGCTTGTTCGCCCCGGGGCAGCCGCTCGATTCGAGCCGCTATTACATCATTCTGCCCGATGGGATTGGGCACGGCGGATCGTCGAAACCGAGCGACGGTCTGCGTGCCCGCTTTCCGCACTACGGGTATCGCGACATGGTCACCGCGCAGCAACGGCTGCTGCGTGACGTACTCGGCGTCCATCATCTGCGCCTGATCATCGGCACGTCGATGGGGTGTATGCACGCCTTCACCTGGGGATGGATGTATCCCGGTTTCGCCGACGCGCTGGCACCGATGGCCTGCGTGCCGACGCAGATTGCCGGACGCAATCGCATGATGCGGACCCTCGCCATGGATGCCATCCGACTCGATCCCGAGTGGCGGGGTGGTGACTATACCACGCCACCGAGGGCCGGCCTCCGCGGCGCGCTGCAGATGCTCTACATGATGGGGACGGCCCCCCTCGTGCAGCAGCGACAGGCTCCGACGCGCGACGCGGCCGACAGCCTGATCCGCGCCTATGTGGAAGCGCGGATCGGCACCACCGACGCCAACGATTTTCTCTACCAGTTCGACGCCAGCAGCGACTACGACCCGGCACCACATCTGGCCAGCATTCGCGTGCCGGTGCTGCACGTGAATTCCGCCGATGACGAGGTCAATCCCCCCGAGCTTCGTCTCGCCGAGCAGCTCGACTCGCGAATGCCGTTCGCGAAGTTCGTGCTGCTGCCGATCACTGCGCAAACGCGCGGACACGGCACACATTCGCTGCCGGCATTGTGGGGCGAGCTCCTGCGAGACTTCCTCGGCACGCTTGCCACTCCGTGACCCTCTCACTCAGGCGCGCATCATGAAGATTCTTCTCCGGCTGCTGGTCACCGCACTGGCGCTGTGGGTGGCCACGCGATTCGTGCCGGGTATCTCGTTTCGTGGCGACAATTACGCCGCGCTGATCGGTGTCGCGCTGGTGTTCGCGGCAGTCAATCTGATCGTCAAGCCGATTCTGAGCCTGTTCTCGTTGCCGGTGGTGCTGCTCACGCTCGGACTGTTCCTGTTCGTGATCAACGGGCTGATGTTGCTCCTCACCTCCTTCCTGTCCGGGCGGCTCGGCTTCGGGTTCCACGTCGATGGCATCATCCCGGCGATCCTGGGATCGCTGGTGGTGAGTGTCACGGCCAGTGTGCTGCATTTCGTGCTGGGGACGAATCGCGACAGCGACAAGGACTGAGCGGACCGGGTCGGGACTGATGCTCGAGGCTCGGGAGATCACGGTCACGTATCCGGGCGGCGTGACGGCGCTCGACCGCGTGTCGCTGACGGTGCCGCGAGGCACCGTGCTGGGGTTGCTGGGCCCCAACGGCGCGGGAAAATCGACGTTGCTCCGGGTGCTGGCCACGCTGCAGCGCCCAGACGCGGGCTCGGTCTCGGTGATGGGAATCGACGCCCTCACGGATGCTCAGCGGGCACGGGCGCACCTCGGATTTCTGCCGCAGGACTTCGGGTTTCCGCTGGCGCTCACGCCGCTGGAGTTGCTCGATCATTTCGCGCGACTGAAGGGTTATGGCAGCGCGGCGGAGCGGCGTGACGTGGTGGCGATGATGCTCGACCGCCTCAACCTGTGGCCCGACCGTGCGCGACCGGTGCGCGATCTGTCGGGCGGCATGAAGCAGCGGCTGGGTATCGCGATCGCATTGCTGGGTGCACCCGACGTCCTGATCGTCGATGAGCCCACCGTGTCGCTGGATCCCACCGAGCGACACCGGGTGCACGATCTGATCATGGAGCTGGCGGACGCTCGCGCTGTGCTGCTCTCGTCGCATCTGGTGGCTGACGTCGAAGCGTTGTGCCATTCCACGATGGTCTTGCATCAGGGGCGCGTGGTCCGATCGGGAACGACGGCCGCGCTCACGGCGGCGTTGCGCGGTCGCGTGTTCCGGGCGCGCGTGGCGCGGGGGGAGGCCGTCTCGGCGCGGCAGCTGGGTCGAGTGGTGCGCGAGTATCTGGTCAGCGGCGCGATCGAGCTGACCGTGATCGCGGATCAGCCGCCGGATGCCCGGTTCGAGCCTGCCCAGCCGACGCTCGACGATGTGTACGCGGAGGCGACTGCATGAACGGTGCGTCGCGGCGACGGATTGCCGCAGTGGTGCGTCTGGAATGCCTCACGCAACGACGCGAGCCACTGACGGTGCTGTACATGCTGGTGTTCGTGTTGCTCGGTGCCGCATTCACGTCGGCGGGTCCAGTGGATCTCGTGCGCGATCGCGGTGCGGTGCCGCGGGATGCCGCCTGGTCGATCATGCTAGCCTGCACCGCGCTGACCGCCTTCGGCCAGGTGATCACGACGATGGTGGCGGCGACGATCGTACTGCGTGACCGCGCCGATCGTGTGATCGACCTGGTGGCCGTCACCCGTCTGACTGAGCGCGAGTACCTGATCGGGAAGCTGGTTGCGGCCCTGTTGCTCCTCAGCCTCATCTACTGCGCCGTACCGATCGGCCTGGTGCTCGGCGCCGTGATCGGTGGCGGGAGCGTGTCGCGCGCGGCGGTGGCAACCCTGCCGCCATTTCTGCTGCTGGTGGTGCCGACGATGCTGGCCGTCGGCGCAATGCAATTCGGCGCGGGCGTGCTGAGCGGGCGGCTGTGGGTCATCGTCGGACTGGGGTTGGTACTGATCTGGCTCTGGACCGCTGCAGCGAGTGCGGCTGGCCTGCCGGGCCAGCTTGCGCTGCCGGTACTGTGGGATCCGTTTGGCAGCGCACCCCTGCTGCATGCCACGCGTGACTGGAGTGATGACGCACGCACCTCGCGGTCGATGCCGTTGACATACGAACTGCTGGCGAATCGTGCGCTGTGGCTTGGGCTCGGCGCCCTGGTGGCGTGGCTCGCCGTCGCGGTCGGATCACGCGGGCGCAGGCGCGCCGGTGTTGCGGCGGCGGCACCAGAGCGAAAGGTCGCCGGCGCGGCGGCGCTGCGTCCATCACTGGCGATCCCCCGAATCCGCCGCGCCGCTGTGCCAGACGGTGTGGTGGCGATGGCGCGTTATGTGAGCCGCTGGATGTTGCGCGATACCGGATGGCGCGTGCTGGCCGGCCTCGGCGCGGTCAACGTCGGCGTGCACGTGTACTTCGATGCGCGGACCAGTGCATCGGCGGCGGAGACGACAGCGACTGCGCTGGCGGCACTCGTCACGCACTCACAACTGTTTTTGATTCTGATGGCGACGATTTACGCCGGCGAGCTGGTGTGGCGTGAGCACGACGAGCGGTCGGATGTGCTCTTCGATGCACAACCGATCAGCGTGCTCGCGTCGATCTGCGGGAAGCTCTGCGGCGCGGTGATCGCCCAGGGCACCGTCATCGGACTGCTCGCGACATCGGCTGCTATCGCCGCTGTACTCAGCGCGCGCCACTTGCTCACCGTGGTGCCGCTCCTGACGGGCGTCGTGACGCAGTGCCTCGGGCCGTTCGTGCTCTGGCTGTTGATCTCCCTGGCGGTGCATGTGTGCATCCGGCAGAAGGTGGCAGGGCATCTGCTGCTGATCACGGGTTGGGTGCTGGTAGTGCTGCTGGGTCGCGATGGGCCGGGTGGCAGTCGGGCAGGGGGCGCACCGGGGTTGGCAGCCGGCGGCGTCATTGCGGTGGCCGCGCTGGCCGTCGTCTTCCTCCAGTGGCGGGGTGGCCGCCCGCGACGCCCCTGGCGGAACGGTGAGTGAGCAAGCTCGACTACGGGAACCCTGTGACGTGTCGAGACTCGAGGTGGTAGCATCGGTACACCACCACCGGTCGACTCCGGCGCAGCTGCCGAACTCGACTGTTTTTCGTGAGTAGTATTTGCTTCCGATCACTGGCAAAACCGGCCGTGATCGCTCACTTTACGCTTGTTTGGTATGATGTTGTTGGACGGTGCCAAATGGGGAGTCCAATTCTGGGCCCATCCCTTGCGGTACCAATAAGTTCCGGACCACTAGTGCAATCGGCTCTAGTGGGTGACTATTCCGGGATCTTAGCTGTATTCTCGCATTTTACACCCCTTCGGAGGTGGCATGACGCTATCTGTTCGCCTGCGCTCGGCGGGCTCGCTGTTCGCGCTTGTGATCAGCGCAGCGCCGCTGTTTGCGCAGACGCCCAAGGCTGGTACGGTCGAAGTGAATGCCGGAGTCCGCGTGTCGGACGTCGGCATCAAGAACTACTCGACCGTCACTTCGCCGACTGGCCTGCTCGGCTTGTACCTGCACCGGAACTTCGCGATCGAGAGTGAAATCTCGTCCGCGAACGGCCGGGTGACGAATGTCCCAGTCGGGACGCGCACGCTTTCGTCGTACACGCCGATTCATCTCCGCGGTGTTTTCTCGATTCCGCTCCAGGAGCAGGTTGAGCTCCTCATCGGTCTCGGCGCTGTACGCAATGAGCAGCGTTGGCAGGAGCCGAATCTGGCTCCGGTTGGTTCCAACTCCTCGCAAGCTGTCAAGAAGTTCAACGAGTTCAGCTGGGCATCGATGATCGGCGCCCGCCTCGGACTGACTGACAACGTGGCGTTCCGCGCTGCTGTGACGGTTGACGGTTCGCAGTTTGAAACCGCGGACAACCGCCTCTTCAACGGCAAGCGCAGCACGAACGTCGGTGGCCAGTTCGGCGTCAGCTACCTGTTCAACACCAAGGCGAAGGATGCCGACGGTGACGGCGTGCCGGACAAGATGGACAAGTGCGCGAGCACACCGGCTGGCGTCCGCGTCGATGCGACCGGCTGTCCGCTGGACAGCGATCGTGACGGCGTGGCCGACTATCAGGACAAGTGCGCGAACACGCCGGCTGGCGTGACCGTGGACAGCACCGGTTGCCCGGTGGACAGCGACAAGGACGGCGTCGCCGACTACCTGGACAAGTGCGCGAATACACCGGCTGGAGCGAAGGTTGATGCCACGGGTTGCCCGGTTGATACCGACGGCGACGGTGTGCCTGACTTCCGCGATCGTTGCGCCAACACCCCGCGCGGTGATCAGGTCAACGCTGACGGCTGCTCGCTGCCGAAGGACGATGACAACGACGGTGTGATGAATGACGCGGATCGTTGCCCGAACACGCCGGCTGGCACCAAGGTCGATGCCAATGGTTGCCCGGTGGTGAACTCGGTGCTCGACACCGCCAAGACGCTGGTGCTCGAAGGCGTGAACTTCCGGACTGGTTCTGCCGCACTGACGCCCGGCTCACGTGCCGTGCTGCTGCGCGCCTCTGAACTGATGAAGGCCTCGCCGACCGTTCGGGTGGAAGTCGGTGGACACACCGACAACACCGGCTCGGCCCGCGCCAACACTCGCCTCTCGGCTGCACGAGCACTGGCCGTGAAGCGTCTGCTGGTTGCCTCTGGAATCGATGCATCACGCCTCGAGACGAAGGGTTACGGCCCGAGCGTGCCGCGTGCGGACAACAAGACGCGCTCTGGTCGCGCCTTGAACCGCCGCACCGAGCTGAAGCCGCTCCGCTAGTACAGGGCTCGGTCGCACGAAACTGAAGGGGGCGCTTCCGCGAGGAAGCGCCCCCTTCTGCTATCTGCCGGTGCGAGCACGCAGAGCGCATCTCACGAATTGGGCCGGGCTCAGCCCCGCTTGCGTCGCATGGCCGCCAGACGCCGCCGCGCAGCATCCGCGATCGCCAGAACCGCCACGACACTCGGGGCGCAGAATCCGCCGGCGCCGTCGTGATCGAGGAGCTGCAGGATGGCCATGTCATCGACTTCGGCCACCACGTTCGGCGCGATGTCGGCATCGTCACACCATTGCGTGACGTAGCGTCGCAGCGCCGAGACATCACCTGGCAGGAGCATCGCTGGCGAGATCATGAATCAGTCGATCGGTCTGGTCGCCCCGGATCGTGACGCGCCAGAGCGGGACGAGCGCAAATCCGGCTCGATCAGCGTTGTGGAGTGCGCGGTGGTCGACGGCCGCGGTGTAGGCCCGTGCCACGGCCATGCCACCGATCCGCCGGGCCACAAACGTGCGCATCGAGACCATGGTACCTCCGGATCTCGCCGACCGGATCATGAAGCACGTCTCAGCCCAGTACTTCGCCAACTACTCGTTCATCGCGTATGTCGTCGAGGTGGCGGTGGCACGCGGCGCGAAGTACGGCTGAGCGTCAGCGCTCACGCGCGCTGGCGATTTCGACGTCGAGGATGCGACGGACCTGCAACGCCACGTCCTCGACGGAGATCGGCTTGGTGAGGTAGCCCGAGGCGCCGAGGGCAAATGCGCGCTCGGGTGTCATGCTGGCGCTGTATCCGGTGCAGATGACCACGGGGACATCAGGGCGCAGACGCAGGCTCTCGCGGAGCAGATCCTCGCCGGAGAGCCCGGGCATGGTCATGTCGGTCATGACGAGATCATAGTGCGCCAGGCGATCGGCGAGTTGTTGCAGCGCGGCGTCGGCATTCGTGAACGTCGACGTCCGGTAGCCGAAGCGCGCCAGTGCATTGGCGAGGAACGCGGCCACTGCCGGCTCGTCGTCGACGACCATCACGCGCTCCGTGCCCCTCGGTACGGCGCTGCGGAGGCCGAGCGGTGTGGCCGGCAATGCACCGCCGCGATCGGCAGGGAGTTGAATGCGCGCGGTCGTACCGCGCTGCCACTCGGATTCGAGATGAAGGACGCCACCCATCCCGGTGATGATGCCGTGGACCATCGCCAGCCCCATCCCTGTCCCTTCGTTCGGTGGCTTGGTCGTGAAGAACGGGTCGAGGGCGCGCTCGAGGACGTCGGGTGTCATGCCGGTACCGCTGTCGCTCACCTCGAGGCGCAGGCAGGGCTCACCGAACAGCTCATCGCTGCGCAGACGGACCGTCAGGGTGCCCCCCGTCTCTCGCATCGCGTAGATCGCATTCGCACACAGGTTCAGGATGACCTGATGCAACTGGCCGGCGTCGCCGAGGACCGTGGGGACAAGCTCGTCGTCGTGGTAGTCGATCGTGACACCAGGCGGTAGCGTCGGCAACAGCAACCGCAGGGTTTCCGAGATGATCGGTTGCAACTCCACCGGCTGCAGTTCCTCTCCGCTACGCCGGCTGAATGCCAGAATCCGCTGCACCATCTGTCGTCCGCGTGCTGCCGCGGTGAGCACCTGCTGCAGATCGGACTGGAGTTGTTCTCCATCGGCGTCGAGCATGGCCAGTTCCGCGTATCCGATCACACTGGCGAGGATGTTGTTGAAGTCGTGCGCTATACCGCCGGCCAGCGTGCCGACCGCCTCCATCTTCTGTGACTGTCGCACATCGGCTTCGAGGCGCCGTCGTTCCGTCACGTCCAGGGTGAGTGCCATGCCGAAACGAATCGTCCCATCGGCGTCGCGCACCGGCACCGCTCGGGCGTCATAGATCTTGTCGCCGAGACGCAGCTCGAACTGCTGCTCGGTGCCCTCGAGCGCCGCACGGCAGCGCCGTTGGACCAGCGCCGACGTGTGTACGTCGAGCCCGTGCCCGAACGGTTGCCCGATGAGCTCCTGGCTTTCCAGGCCCGCATCGCGCATCCCCTGGCCGGCAGCCAGCAGCAGCCGTGCGTCCCGGTCGAACAGCACCACGGCGCCACCCGGATAATTCTCGATCAGCGTGCGATACAGTTCATCGCTGAACCGCAACTGCGCGCTGACGCGCTTCTGTTCGGTGACGTCGATGGCCGAACCCAGAATCCGCGTCACTTCGCCATCGGCCCCCCGTTCGAAGACCGTGACCCGATCATTCAGCCAGCGCCACTCACCGTCGTGCCCCCGCACGCGATACGTGAGGTCCACCTTGGCCGCGCTGGTGCGACGCAGCGCCGTGGCGGCCCGGCGCATCGACGCCACGTCCTCCGGGTGATACATCGCGAACCGGTCGGCGCGCGCCAGTTGCGCCAGCTGCTCGAGCGACAGGCCGAGCATCTGCAACAGGGCGTCATTGGCAAAGGTGACGTGACCAATGCGGAAGTCGAGCACGTAGAGGTACGTCGGCACGGTCGAGACGATGCTCTGGAGCAGGCGTCGGTGCTGATCGAGCGACTGTTCAATCTGGCGGCGCTCCCGTTCCGTGCGACGGAACTCGCTGATGTCGTGCACGATGCGCAACACACCGGTGACCGCACCGTCTTCGAGCAAGGGCGCGTTCGACACCAGCAGGTCCGCCACCGACCCGTCGGCGCGGACGCCATGCGCTTCGTACGTCGAACTTTCGCCATGCAGCGCGCGCGTGATGTGGATGCGCTCGCGCTCCCGGTCTTCGGCGGCGGTGAAGCGATTGACGTGCCCTTCCCGCATCTGCTCGTCGGAGTACCCGGTGATGCGCCTGGCAGCGGCGTTCATCCGCACCACATTGGCGCTGCGGTCGAGCACGAAGATCGAATCGGGGGCGCCATCGAACAGCCGTTGCCAGCGGTCGCGCCGATCCCGGGCGGCGCGCACGGCCGAGAACTGCAGCCAGGCGATCGTCAGCAGCGATCCCGATTGCACGGCCAGGACCATCAGCAGGAACGTACGGTCCGGCGTGTTGTCGACGGCGGAGCCAGGCGGCAACGGGATTTCGACGCCGATGGCGACCACGATGATGACGGCCAGCATGGTGAACTGACTGGCGGCCGCGACGAACAGCGCGGGGCGCTTCGGCAGCCAACCGGTGGCGGATGCCATCGGGATCGCGAGACAGGGCGCGAGCAGATACGGGCTCGCCCCCGCGTACCATGTCAGCAGCGCGATCACGGGCAGATCGACGCTGGCCTGTAGCGCGTCGAGCCAGTGCCGCCGCACCGGCCGCAGGAGGTACTCCAGCGCGATCACGAGCAGTGCACTGACCGCGATCCACGACGCCCAGACGGTGAACACCCACCGGGGGAGCTGGTTCAGCAACCCCGGATTGACGGTGGCGGCGACGGTGCTCAGGACGATCCACAGCAGCAATCGCCCGCGCGCGAAGCGCGTGACCAAAAAGGCGGGGACCGGCTGCTCGGGGAGGGGAGTGTCGAGCGACGACATCGAGAGCGACGGAGAGGGCCATGGGATCGGGGAGCGGTGGGGCGCACCGGTGCCTGCCCGAATCGAGACAATACTGCAGGCGGGGCGACGCGATATCCACACCAGCACGGCTGCGGACGTGCTTGTCAGCACAGCACTTGGCCCGTTTGTCCACATCCGCGTGGATAACGTATCCACAATTGCCACAACGACTTACGTGGCTTTTGTTCGGGATTGTGAGGGATCGGTGACGGGTGTACGCTTGTTCCCACGCGGCCGGCGCTGGTCGCGCGAACGAGAGTTCCTGTCGCGGGTGAGGGATGAGTGTGATGACAGCGTCAACGCCACCGTCCGACGAGTATCTGACGCTCCTTCCTGGTGGGAAGGGCGGACGCTCAGCCGGCCGAGAGCACGTGCGGTCCCAGCGCGGTGAGCGCGGCGAGCTCAAGCCACGCCGCGAGCAGGTCAAGGTTGGGGTCGCCGGTGGACGCCGATCGGGCCGCGGTGCACTGCGTGGTGATGTCACCAGCGATCATGCGCGGCTCGGCCCGCCCACGCAATCCGATCGCGAGCAGGCCGGCCGCATCGGCGAGGCGCTCGCGGACGAATTGCTGGAACCGAAGGCGCAGCTCAGCCTCATTCGTACTGGGCGCCAGATCGGTGCTGCCGTGTCTCCGCTCCCGCAGCGCAGCGAGCTCACTGATGAGGCGATCGATGGCCGCGGCGTCGGGGTGCAGGAGCAGCTGACGCCAGATCGTCCACAGCGTGGCCGTGGGCGAGTGGGGGTGGTGATCGCCGTGCTGCGAGCCCTCGGCAGCGGCCTGCTCGAGGCGCTCCGCTATCGGGGGCAGTTGCATCCAGCTCCGGGTATTGGCGACGCACGTCGGGCCGGCGACCGTCGCCAGCGCGCAGAGCCTGGCGGCGTGGCGAAGGAGGCCCTCGGCGGTACTGAAGGCCTGCACCCCAAGGGCCCGGTGCAGCAGGTTCGCACGTTCGGCGCCGACTCGGAGCGCCGCGCGCTCGAGGCTCGCAGTGGCGCTGGCCGTGGCGGAGCGCAGCGCGTCGCGTCCCAGCAGCGCCGCGAGTTCGTAGGCGGTCGCGAGCGTCTGCGCGCTCTCGCGGAGCGCGGGGTCGGAGAGGGGTACGGTCGCCTTTTCGGCGGCAGCGAGCGTCGCAACGCGCTGGGCGATCGGCATGGCGTCGACCGCCCAGTGCCGATCGACGAGATCCGCGCCACTCGCGGGCGGGGCGGGGAAGATCGCGTGTGAAGCGAGCGGCACGGCGAGTTGCCTCCTGAGGCTGCCGCAGTGTCATGCGCCGTCGACACATGAGCGTCGCAGTGCAGTTGCAGGCATGTAACGAACGTCGGTAACGCAAGAAATAACCCAGCGTCGTGCTTCCAGGCAACCGGGAGCCGCCGCTCAACACGATGGAGATCGGGACGTGGCACTGCCGTATGACGCTGCACACCCAACCGAAGGACCGCTGGCCGGCGCCGACCGATTCGACGCTCATCTGGCACTGCGTGATCCGGGCGACCTCACGCTGGAACTGCTGATGCGGCAGGCGCTCGAGGTGCCGGGCGCGGCGGCGGCGCTGTTGGATGCGTTCGCGGCGCAGTCCAGGGCGCTCCGGCTGGTGCAGGAGGCCGAGGCCCGTGGCGCGGCGTCGTTGCCGACCGAACTGCGCCAGCGGCTGGCGGCGGCTGCCGCGCGCACCCCAGCCTGGCTCTCAGCCGGCGGTGGCGCAGGGGTTCGCGCTTGAGGCTGGCGACGGTAGAATGCACGGTGTTCGGCACGGCGACGAAGCCGGCGCCCTTCGGGACCCTCGGCGCGGTGGAGTTCGCCTGAGATCCTGGCCACTCTCGATCGTGCTGCCGTGATGCCGACCCTGCTGCCGAAATCGCCGGCCGATCTCGCCGACGCGACGTGGCCACAAATCGCTGCCTACTACGACGCGTTGGCGCTGGCCACACCAACGCCGGAGACGGCGCGCGCATGGTTGCGCGAATGGTCGCTGCTCGAGGAGATCGTCAACGAGGCGGGTTCGCAGGCGCTGATCGCGTACACCGGCGACACGTCGGATGCGGCAGCGGAGGCGCGCTACCTGCGCTTCGTCTCCGAGATTCAGCCGAATGTCGAAGCGCGTCAGACCGGCCTCGCGCAACTGCTGCTGGCGACGGGGATTGACGATGCTGACATCGCCACGCTGTTGCGCGAGTTTCGCACCACCGTCTCGATCTTCCGCGATGCGAACGTCGCACGGTTTTCGCAGATCGAGGAGCTGAGTGCTGCCTACCAGAAGATCGCTGGCGGTTTGAGCGTCGAGATCGACGGTCGGACACTGACGGTGCCGCAGCTGCAGCCGTTGCTCGAGTCGGACGACCGCGGTGCGCGCGAGCGCGCGTTTCGCGCCGGCGCTGATGCCTATCTGGCGCATCGCGAGCCGATTTCGGACCTCTTCGACGCGATGTTTGGGCTGCGCCAGGCGGTTGCGCACGAATCAGGCTTCACCGACTTCCAGGCGTATTCGTACGCGGCAAAACATCGTTACGACTACGGCGCAGATGACGTGGCGGCGTTTCACGCCGCTGTTGCCGACGTCGTGACACCTGCCGCGGCGCGCGTGCATGCGTACCGACGCGATCGGCTCGGTGTCGAATCGGTGCGGCCGTGGGATCTGGCGGTAGACCCGGATGGGTTGGCGCCGCTTCGTCCATTCAGCGACACGTCTGATTTCGTATCGGCCAGCGGCAGGATCTTCACGTCGCTGGATCCCGAGCTTGGCGAACGATTCGCCGACATGGCTCGGGACGGGCTGCTCGATCTCGAGAGTCGTCCGAACAAGGCGCCAGGCGGCTACTGCACCACGCTGCATCATCGCAAGCAGCCGTTCGTGTTCATGAACGCCGTCGGTGTCTCGGATGACGTGACGACGCTCGTGCATGAGGCGGGGCACTGCTTCCACGCCTACCTGGCGTCGCACCAGGAGCTGATCTGGCAGCGCGGCACCGGGTCGGAGGCGGCCGAGCTGGCGAGCATGTCGATGGAGCTGTTGGCGGCGCCGTACTTCGCGCTGCCGGTGGGCTACTACACACCTGATCAGGCGCGGCGCGCGCAGGCCGCGCATCTGGAAGACATCCTGCTGGCCTTGCCGCACATCGCCAGCGTGGATGCCTTCCAACGCTGGATCTACACCAGCGGGATGGGGCACGATCGCGATGCGCGGGATGCCGCCTGGCTCGAGCTGCGGTCACGGTTCGAGGTCGGCATCGACTGGTCGGGACTCGACCGCGAGCGCACGGCGCGGTGGTATCGCCAGCTGCACATCTTCGAGCTGCCGTTCTACTACATCGAGTACGGCATCGCACAACTCGGTGCGTTGCAGATCTGGAAGCGCAGTCTGACCGACCCGGATGGCGCACTGGCCGGTTACAAGGCGGCGCTGCGGCTCGGCGGGACACGCGGCTTGCCGGAGCTCTACGCGGCGGCGGGCGCGCGACTGATTTTTGACGCCGATGGCATGCGCGAACTCGTGGGCCTGGTCGAGGAACGACTCGAGACGCTGCGCGGTTCGACCGTCTCTTGAGCGCCACCGGCGAGGCGCGCTCGCCAGCGGTTCCCGTCAAGCACGATCCATACGGCGCGCTGCGTGTGCCGGCATTCCGCTGGTTCGTCATCAGCCTGATGGCGATGACTGTCGGCGTGCAGATCCAGGGCATCGCAGTGGCGTGGCAGCTGTATGCGGCCACCAATGATCCGTTGGCGCTGGGCCTGGCGGGCCTCGCCGAAGTGCTGCCGTTCCTCGCCTTGTCATTGCCCTCGGGACAATGGGCGGATCGATACAATCGCAAGACGCTGGCGCTGATCGGCATTGGTGTGCTGGTGTTGTGTGCCGCGCTCTTCCTGGCGATGACGGTGGGCTTGCACCTGGCGTCGGCCGATGGGAGCGCGCGTTCCATCGGCTCCACCACGTGGTCCTCACCGCTGGCCATCTACGCCGTGCTGGCCGTCTCCGGCGTGTCCCGAGCGATCCTGCAGCCGGCGCGACAGGCCCTTGGCACCATGATCGTTCCGGCGTCGCTCTACGCCAACGCTGCCACCTGGCGCAGTTCGACCTGGCAGTTTGCGTCCGTACTCGGACCGGCCATCGGCGGGTTGGTCTTTGCATTCGCCGGTGCATTGCCGACGTACGCGCTCACACTTGGACTGCTGGTGCTGGCATTCTGGGGTATGTCAGCGGTGCAGGCGCCGGCGCGGGTGCCGAGTGCGTCACCGTCACTCAGCGCCGGTGCGGGCATGCTCGACGGCGTGCGCTTCGTGATGCGTGACAAGCTGGTGCTGGCGGCGTTGTCACTCGACATGTTCGCCGTGCTCTTCGGTGGTGCCACCGCGCTGCTGCCAGTGTTCACCAAGACGGTGCTGCACGTCTCGCCGGAATGGCTCGGCTTCCTGCGAGCGGCACCGGCGGTCGGTGCCGTGTGCATGGCGCTGCTGCTCGCACATCTGCCGCCCATGGAGCGGGCCGGCCGGACGCTGCTCTTCGCGGTGTTCGCGTGGGGCCTGAGCATCATCGGGTTTGCGTTGTCGCGCAACGTCTGGCTGAGTTGTGCACTGCTGGCGTTGGGTGGCGCGGTGGATGGCATCAGCGTGGTGATCCGCTCCACGCTGCTGCAGGCACGGACCCCGCCGCATGTGATGGGCCGCGTGATGGCGGTGAACTCGATCTTCATCGGCAGTGCCAACGAAATCGGCGCTTTCGAGAGCGGTGTCACCGCGAGGCTCTTTGGCGCGGTGAACAGCGTCCTGTTGGGCGGCGTAGTGACGATCGCGGTCGTGCTGGCGATGGCGGTGCTGTCGCCGACGCTGCGGAATCTTGGCCCGCTGCACACACCGGACGACAACGACGATCAGTGATGCGAGAGTGGGGCAGCCGCGAACGGCTGCCCCACTGGCTCATCTGCAGTTGCGCCGTGCGCCAGGCTACGGCAGGGACTTCACCGCATCCGGCAGCGCAAACACGGAGGCATCGATCGGGTCGAACTTGAGCGCCGTCACGTTCAGGATGACTTCGCCCTGGGGCGTCCCCTGCGTGACCTTGGTCGGAATCTTCAGCGCACCGAACGGCTTGTAGTCGGCGTAGACAGCCTTGACTTCGCCGGCGTCAGACTTGACCACTTCGCCCACCTTCAATCCGGTGGCCTGATCGTAGTAGACGGTACGTTCACGACCGGACTTCGTCACGATCTTGACGGGCCACACCTTGGCGCCTTCGAAATCGATGCCGTCGAGCACCTCGGCGCTGGTGTAGCTGCCGGCTTCCCACAGGCCGGCCGTCGGCGCGGTGGCGGATGCGGCTTCTGCCGATTCGGCCGCGGATGACTTCGAAGCGCCCGCCTGCGGATTCATCGCCCAAGCGACAGAGCCATCGAACCCCTGCACCACCTGACCAAACCCGGCGACCTCGAGCGTCATCAGCATCTTGCCGCCGCTCATCTTGCGCTCGTAGCCCGCGCTGATGCCGGCAAAGGTGATGTCGGCCGTCCCGACTTCAGTCCGGGATGTGGCCGCGCGGAAGGCGGCAACGCCGCCGACGGCTGCGGCATGTTTGTCGAAGACTGCCTGCGCGGTGGGCTTCTGTGCGTACAGCGCGTTCGGGAAAACCAGCGCCGCCGTGAGTACGGTGCGGCGGATGGCAATACGGGACATCGGAACTCCGGAGAAAGAGGTGACAGACATTCTACGCCGGCCCCCGGGAATTGTGTCAGGTCGCGCGGGCGTGGCGGCGCAGGCGCCTGGTCGCTCGCGCAGCAGGGGGCAGACGATCGAGAGGTGCCAGGCGTTCCACCGAATGCGGCCGCTACCGGCAGCCACGCATGATGAGGAGGGTCAACGCCACCTCGACCGCCGCCGCCGCCGCCGCCCACACCAGCAGCTGCGGGCGGCGGCCCTTCGGTGCTGAGCCGAGGGTCCGTCCGCACGAGGGGCAACTGGTGGCCCCCTCGTGCAGGACGGTCGAGCACTCCCCGCATCGCACATCCATGCGACCTACGGATTCGTCGCAGGCTCGCGCGACGAGGTGGTGAGCGGCTGTGGCCAGCGGTCGAACCAGCTGCGCATGTAGAGCTGCGTGCGCATCCAGTTCGAGGGCTTGCTGGATGTGCCGTGCCATTCCTCGTTGAAGCGGATCATGGCGGTCGGCACCTTCATCATCTTGAGCGCCGAGTAGAACTCTTCCGTCTGCGGCATCGGCGTACGGAGATCGAGCACACCGGTCATCAGCATGGTCGGCATCTTCACGTTGCCGACATACATCAGCGGTGAGCGACGCAGGTGCTCCGACGGATCGACCCACGGCAGCTGGGCAAAGTTGCGATACCAGCTGGCTCCGTCGGTGGTGCCGACGAAACTGAGCCAGTCGATCACGGGGCAGTTGGCGCTGGCGGCAGCGAAGCGCGTGGTGTGGCCCACGATCCACGAGGTGAGCACACCGCCGCCGGAGCAGCCGAAGACGTACATGCGCTTGGTGTCCACATACCCACGATTGATCACGGTGTCGACCGACGCCATCAGGTCATCGAAATCCTTGCCGGGATAGGCGTTCTTGATCGCGTTGCCGAACGCGCTGCCATAGCCGGTGGAGCCGCGCGGGTTGGTGTAGAGCAGCACATAGCCGTTGGCGACGTGATCCTGCCGCGCGAGGTTGAAGCCTCCGTTGTACATCGCGTGCGGTCCGCCGTGAATTTCCAGCATCAACGGATACTTCTTCGACGGATCGAAGTCCGGCGGCTTGACGATCCAGCCCTGGATGCGGAAGCCGTCCACACTCGTCAGCCAGATCTCTTCCTGCGTACCAAGCTGCTTGCCGGCCAGCACGTCGTCGTTCACGCGCGTGAGGCGTGTGATGGTCTGCGGCGTCTTCGCGTTCAGGATGACGATGTCATTTGGCTGCGTGGCGGTGGACATCATGCCGACCATGTTGCCGAGTCGGTCCATGTCGGCCACACTGAGCAGCTGCTTGCCGGTGGTGACGGCGCGGGTCTGTCCGGTGATCGACGTGAAATAGAGGTTGCGGTATCCTTCGTTCTCCACGTTGTAGTACAGGCCGCTGCCATCGGGCGCCCACATCATGCCCTGTGCGCTGCGGTCGAGCGCGGCGTTGATGGCGCGCGGGTTGGTGCCATCGGCGTTCATCACGTAGATGTTCGCATCCTTCCACGTCGCGTCGGTGGAATCGTAGCCGGAGTAGGCGATGAGCTTGCCGTCGGGTGAGGCGATGGGGTTGTTGTCCGGGCCCTTGCGCCGCGTCAGCGGCGTGATGGTGCCGAGGCTGACGTCCGCGCGGTAGATCTCCGTCTCGCGCCAGGCGCCATCCGCGTCAGGGGTGCGCAATCCGCTGAAGAGCAGCGCCTTGCTGTCAGGCGTCCAGCGTGCGGCACTGTGATTCCAGTTGCCGTTGGTGACCTGACGCGCCTGTCCGCCTTCGGCCGACATCACGAACAGGTGCTGGTAGCCGTCGTCGGTGAAACCGACGCGATCGGAACGGTAGTTGAGACGCTGCACGATCCGTGGCGTCTCGGTCCACTTCGCCCCCTTCGGTGCGGTCGGCAGCGTGATGTTCCACGTCTCGCGCGTCGGGACGTTCATGCGGAACGCGATCGCCTGGCCATTCGGAGACCATTCCGGTTCGGTCGGTGCTTCGGTCAGGCGGGTGAGCTGCGTGGTTCCGGCATCACCGTCCATGTAGCGCACCCAGAGCTGCATTCCACTCGGCTGGCCGGCGGCGATGTAGAGAAGTTTCGTCCCATCAGGCGACCAACGCGGTGCGGAGCCGACCACCAGTGTTCGCTGCCGGCTGCCATCGGCGTTCATCACCCAGATGGCGGTGTCCCACTTGTCGTTCACCTTGTCGACGCTGCGCCGGGTGAACGCGATCTGCTTGCCGTCGGGTGAGAGTTGCGGATCACCGACGTCTTCCCAGTCGAGATGGTCGGCAACGGTGATTTTCCGATTGGCCGGCGGCGCGGCGGCCTGTTGGGCGGGGAGCAGGTCGGCAGCGGTCAGCGCGAACAGGCTGACGGCCACGAGAGGCAGCGGGGCACGACGCATGGCAGGTCTCCGGCAGGTGAGCGGGGGCGGCTCGGGAGCGAGGCGCAGACCCTAATGATGCGCGGGGGAATGCGTTCGGGGAACAGTGAACGTGGCAGGGGAACTCCCACAGCCGTTCCGGCTGCGGGTTAGCGTGGACTAACCCAGGGCAGGCATTGATTCCCGTACCGCACCAACCGCCGCGCCCGCCTCGATCGCCCGGAGCGATTCCAGCGATGCCCGATCCAGCGCCTTCCGACGTGACCGTCTTGCTGGTCGATCTGAGCACCGATGTGGCGGGTGCCGCCGATCGGCCCGTTTCCGTGGTCATGGATGAACTGCATCGGATTGCCGATCAGGCGATGCGGCGCGAGGCAGACGGGCACACCCGCCAGCCGACCGAGTTGGTGGATGAGGCCATGATGCGGCGCCGCGTCCGAGCAACGCAGTGGCCGTCGGGCGAAGCGAAGGGCGGAACATGTCGAACTGCTGTCGGCGTGTTGGCGTGGCGGCACCCGCACGACGGACGGCCGTGAGATTCCACGCCCAGTGCGCGACAGAATCCATCGGAGTGGCTCATCGGCCAGAGCCGGCCTCGAGGTCATTCCCCCCGGTACACGCATCCCGAGGTGCAGGTCTCGTGCACCTGCACGGCGCTCAGCTGCGGCAAGGTCGGGCGCAGACGGTCCCAGATCCACTTCGCCAGCACTTCACTGGTCGGATTCTCCAGCCCGGGGATGTCGTTCAGGTAGTAGTGATCGAGTTGCGCGTCGAGCGGACCCCAGGCGGCCTTGATGTCGCCGAAATCCATCAGCCATCCGGTGTGTGGATCCACCGGGCCGCGGACGACGAGGCGGATGCGAAACGAATGTCCGTGCAACCGCGCGCACTTGTGCCCCGGTGGCACGTTCGGCAGTCGATGCGCCGCCTCGAACGTCACGTCGCGATGCAGCTCGACGATGTGCCCGGTGTGCTCCTCACTACTCATCGGATCTCCAGCCATTTGTGCGTCTGCAGACTCAGTCGCCATTGCGGATGTGCAAGGCAATAGGCGAGTGCGGCGCGCGTATTCGCGTCAGCGTCCGGGCCATCCATGGGCTGGAGCCGGAACTGCTCGAAGTCGAGATCCGCAAAACGCTCCGGCTGCGCATCGGGCTCGGCCTGCGGATACACGAGCTTCAGCTCTGTGCCATGCGTCAGCACCAGCGGCGCATTCGCCTTCGGGCTGACGCAGATGTGATCGATGCCGCGGGGTGCGGGCTGCGTGCCGTTGGTCTCCACCGCCACCTCGAAACCACGTGCGTGGAGCGCGTCGAGCGCCGGTTCATCGAGCTGCAGCAATGGTTCACCGCCGGTGCAGACGACCAGTTTTCGCGCGCGCGATGACGCCTGATTCGGCCAGCGCGCGTCCACGTGTGCCGCCAGCGACTCGGCGTCCGCAAACTTGCCACCATCGGGCCCAACGCCGACGAAATCGGTATCGCAGAACTTGCAGACCGCTGTCGCGCGGTCGGCTTCGCGCCCGGTCCACAGGTTGCACCCGGCGAAGCGCAGAAACACTGCCGGCCGGCCGCTCTGCGCCCCTTCGCCCTGCAGCGTGTAAAAACACTCCTTCACCGCATACGACATCAGTACAACTCGGCCGGTGTGATGGCGTACCGTGTGGGGTCGGGAACGCCGGCCTCGCGGAAGCCCTTGTGTCGCAATTGACACGCATCGCAATGCCCGCAGGCCGCACCATCCTCACGAGGATCATAGCAGCTGACGGTGTGACTGTAGTCCACGCCGAGCGATGTGCCGAAGTCCACGATCTGCCGCTTGGTCATCTGTTGAAGCGGCGCGCGGATCACGACGCGCGTGCGCCCTTCGACCGCTGACGCGGTGGCCAGATTCGCCAGCGTTTCAAAGGCGCTGATGAACTCGGGGCGACAGTCGGGATACCCGGAGTAGTCGAGCGCATTCACACCGATGAAGATGTCGCTTGCTCCGAGCACTTCGGCATACGCCAGCGCGAATGAGAGAAAGATCGTATTGCGGGCCGGCACGTAGGTGACCGGGATGCCGTGGGTGAGGTCGCTGGCACTGCGGTCCTTCGGGACATCGATCGACGCATCCGTCAGCGCCGACCCGCCAAACCCGCGGAGATCGATGTCCAGAATCGCATGCCCGCTGGCGCCGAGGGTCGCCGCGATCTGCCGGGCGGCCACGATTTCGTGCTGATGCCGCTGGCCATACCGAAACGTGAGTGCGTGCGCGGCGTATCCTTCTGCGATCGCATGCGCGAGAACGGTGGTGGAATCGAGTCCGCCGCTGAGCAGCACGACGGCCGGCCGGAGACCTGGTGTATCAGTGAGTGATGACATCGTAACCCCAAGGCTAACGGCCCCACTCGGCCCCGGAAACAGGGACGCGCTCGGGGAGATCGTGTCGTTGTTCCTCCGGCTCGGTTGCACGGCGTTCGGCGGGCCCGCGGCGCACGTCGCGGTGATGGAGGCCGAGGTGGTCACGCGGCGCGGCTGGCTGACCCGGGCCGAGTTTCTCGACCAGCTGGGCGTCGTGCAGCTGCTGCCAGGGCCGAATTCGACGGAACTGGCGATTCACGTTGGCCATCGTCGTGCGGGCTGGCGCGGCGGGCTGGCGGCGGGGCTCTGCTTCGTGCTGCCGAGCGTCATCCTCGTCTGGCTGCTGGCGGCGTTGACCAGCGGTGCCGCGATGCGCCCCGTGATTTCGTCGGCACTCTGGTGGCTGTCGCCAGTGGTGGTGGCCATTCTGGCGAAGGCGCTGTGGGGCTTCGGTCAGCAGGTGGTGGAACGTCCGCACGTCCACTTCGTGATGCCGCTGACGACAGTTGCAGCGTTCGTCGTATCGGCGGATCTTTCCGTCCTCGCGAGCGGTGCCGCCGCGTCAATCGTCCTCGCGGGGATTTCGACGAAGGCACTGGCCCGAATCGTCGTGCTGACGCTTGGTGCGCTTGGAGCGGGGGTCGCTCTGGCGCAGACAGGACCGAGGACGCCAGAGGCACCTGAGGCGCTCGCACTGCTCGTCTATTTTCTGCGCGCGGGTGTCAGCGTTTTTGGGAGCGGGTACGTCCTCTTCTCGTTCCTGCAGCACGATCTGGTGGATGGACAGGGGTGGTTGTCGCTGAGCGCGCTGACGCAGGCGTCGGCGCTGGCACAGATCACACCCGGGCCGCTGTTCACCACCGCCACGGCGGTCGGCTTTGTGCTGGCGGGCAACGCTGGTGCGCTGGCGGCGACAGTCGGCATCTTTGCGCCGGCATTCCTGAGCGTGGCAATCAGCGCACCGGTGAGGGCGCTGACGCAGCGGTCACCTGTGACACGGGCGGCACTCGATGGGGTAGTAATCGCGAGCGTGGCCTTGCTGGGGCGTGCTGTCGTGGCGTTCGCCTGGCCGATGCAGGCGTGGCAGTGGATGTTCTGCGTATTCGCGGTCGGGTTGTTGTTCCGCACTCGTGTCTCGGCAACGGTGCTGCTGCTGGCAGCGGCGCTGGCTGGCGTTCTCGCAGTGGCGTTTCACATTTCACCTTTTCTTCCTACATGACGCCATTTCGTTCGCTGCGACCACCTGCGCTGGTTGCGCTACTGGCGCTGACGGGCTGCATTCAGATGAAACCTGGTGGCCCGAAGCCGCCTCCACCGCCGACCTCCGGCACCGATGTGGTGCAACGGATGCGCGCCCGCTATGACGGCAAGTGGTTTCAGACGCTGCAGTTCACTCAGGAGAACACGCGTTTTCTCGCCAACGGACGGACGGAGCGCAGCCAGTGGAAAGAGTACCTGCTGGTTCCGGGGCGTCTCCGCATCGAGTTCCTGCCGTCGAGCGGCGGCAACGGTGCGATCTATGCCGACGGCAACGTGTACTCGTTCGAAGGTGGCAAGCTGGCGCGAACCACGCCACAGGTGAACATACTGCTCGTCCTGACCGCGGACGTGTATGCACAACCGATGGCCACCAGCACGAAGCAGCTGACGGATCTCGGTGTGGATCTCGCGAAACTCCGCGCCGATACGCTCAATGGCCGTGCGGTCTGGGTGGTGGGATCGACCGGCACAGCCGACCGGACATCACCTCAGTTCTGGGTCGACGCCGAGACCTGGGTGGCGTACCGCGTCCTGGAGCGCGTGGCACCTGGAAGCGGCCAGCAGGGGCCACGCAAACCGACGGAGTACCGTCTGGGCGACTACCGGATGGTCGGGGAAGTGCCGGTGGTGCACGAGATCGTGTTCCTGCGTGACGGGAAACCGTTCTTCAAGGAGCAGTACACTGCGGTGCAGCTCAATGCCGCATTGGACGCGCGGCTGTTCTCGTCATCGCAGTGGCGAGCCGCGGGCGTGACTCCGTAGCCTGAGACTTGCACGATCGGAGCTGACGCTGCTGTTATTGTTCGGGGTCCGTGCCAGCCCCCCGTGGCGACGTGCCGCCAAACATTCTCCTCCTCGTCTCACCCCCGTGTCCCGACTTCGATTGCTGCTTCTTGGCGCCAGTGTTGCGCCCGTTGTACTCGGTGCGCAGATGGCGCAACGCCCGACGTCAGTCACGGCAGATCTGCCGAGGACGCACGCGCCCAACCCCACGTCGCCGGCGATTACCGCGGCGGATCTCATGACTCGGCTCTACATCTTCGCTGACGACTCGATGCAGGGTCGTGAGACCGGCACCGAGGGCAATCGTCGCGGGCTGCGGTACATCGAAGGCGAGTTGCAGCGCCTTGGCCTCACACCGATGGGCGACAACGGTTCCTTCCTTCAGGAAGTCCCGCTCGTCAAGCGCGGCTGGAACAGTCAGTTCACCGCCAGCGTCGAGGGCACTCCCTTGGCATCGTGGTCGGATGTCGTACCGTTGCCGCTGCGCGGCGCGACGCCGCGCAGCGTGTCGGGCGCCACGGTGATATATGGTGGCACGATCGATGAGGCAACGAAGGCGATTACCGCCGACATGGCGGCGGGGAAGATCATCGTCCTGAAGTCGCCGGGGGCGTTGCGCGTGCCGCGGCTTCCGGCCGGCAGTCCGTTGTCCAGCGCGGCAGGCCTGGCGCTGTTCATCGGTGCGCCGCTCCCGGAGCAGTTCGTGGGCTTCTTCCGGACGCCCGGCATGTCGCTGCCTGGTGCCCAGCAGGGGCCGACACCCATGGCGCCAAGTACACTGGTCCTTTCGCCGACCGCCCTCAAGGCGCTTTTTGGCGTCGAGGCGTCGGCACTGACACCAGGACAGGTGGGCAAGGCACTGACGACTGATCTGGCCTTCACCGAGACCCCGGTGCCGGCCTACAACGTCGTGGCGATGATTGCCGGTACCGATCCGGTGCTCAAGGGACAATTCGTAGCTCTTGGCGCCCATAACGATCACGTCGGATTCAATCGTGCGCCGGTGGATCACGATTCGCTGCGGGCCTTCAATCGGGTCGCGTGGACGATGGCTGGCGCCTACGCGGGCCTGCCGCCGCTGAATGCGACGCAGCGGGCGACCATCCGCGTCAACGTCGACAGCCTGCGCGCCGTGCGACCGGCGCGCATGGACAGCATCAGCAACGGTGCGGACGACGATGGGTCCGGTTCGATGGCCGTGCTCGAGATTGCCGAGAACATCGCCAGGTCCCGCGTCAAGCCGAAGCGCTCGGTGCTCTTCGTCTGGCACACCGGCGAGGAGAAGGGGCTGCTCGGTGCCCAGTGGGTCAGTGAGCATCTGCCGATCGTACGCGACTCGATCGTGGCGCAGATCAACATCGACATGATCGGGCGTGGTGATGCGGTTGACGTGAAGGGCGGCGGTCCAGCCTACGCAGGCGTGGTGGGGGCCAAGCGGCTGTCGAGCATGCTGGGAGCAACGGTGGACTCGCTCGCCAAGGCGTATCGCACACCGATCGCGCTGGACTATGCGATGGATACCGATGGACACCCGGAAAACATCTACTGCCGCAGCGATCACTATCACTACGCTCGCTTCGGCATTCCGGTCGCCTTCTTCTTCACCGGCCTCCACGGCGACTACCACCAGGTGACGGACGAGCCACAGTACATCGACTATCCGCACTACAGCCTGCTGACCAACTACATCAAGGACCTGCTGGTGACGGTCGGCAACGGGGCCAAGCCGGTCGTGGACAAGCCGAAGCCGGATCCGAACGGGCAGTGCCGGCAGTAACTCCCGGCGTGGGGCCTTGACCGCCGCGGTGCGATCCGGCGCCGTATCACGAGTGCATTAGTATTCCCGACGCGCGGCATTGCCAGACTGGCAGTGCCGCGCGTCCTGCGTCTTCCACCCTCTGGTTCATGTCGCATCTGCTCACTGCGGATGGTCTGATCGGCCTCGCCACGCTCTCCGTGCTGGAGATCGTGCTTGGCATCGACAACATCATCTTCATCTCGATTCTTGCGAGCGTGTTGCCGAAGGAGCTGCAGCCGCGCGCCCGTCGGCTCGGGCTCGCGGGCGCATTCGTGACGCGGATGCTGCTGCTCTTCAGCATCACCTGGATCATGCGACTGACCGCGCCGCTCTTTGCGGTGCTCGGTCGCGGCATCTCGGGCAAGGACCTGATCCTGATCGTGGGTGGCCTGTTTCTGATCGCGAAGGCAACCACCGAGATCCACGAGAAGCTGGAAGAGAAGGACGAAGCGGAGGAGGCGCAGAAGGCGCGGGCCGCCGGGCGCGGTCTGGTCGCTGTCGTGCTCCAGATCATGGTCATCGACATCGTGTTTTCACTCGACTCCGTGATCACGGCGGTGGGCATGGTGCCGCATCTCGAAATCATGGTGGCTGCCAATCTCATTGCACTTGTCATCATGCTGCTGGCCGCCACGCCGATCAGTGACTTCGTCGAGCGGCATCCCACGGTGAAGATGCTGGCGCTGTCATTCCTGGTGCTGATCGGGACGAATCTGGTGGCCGAAGGTACGGGGTTCCACATCCCGAAGGGCTACACCTACTTCGCGATGGCCTTCTCGGTGCTGACCGAGATGCTCAACCTCAAACTGCGAAAGAAGACGTCGTCGCAGCGCTGACAGCATGTCCACGCACGGGTGGCCTGTGCGCCCTCGCAGCAGGCGCGCCGTGCGCGACGTGATGCCTCACGCCTGGCGCTTGCCGGTTGGCGGGAGCTTGGAGCGGGTCGGTGCGCGATTGAGCACGCGATTGTTGAGCGGCGTCACGCTGGTGACACGTGCCGGCGCCGCTCCGTCCTGCGTCGGCGAAACGACCTCGATGCGATGCGACACCATGAACTCCGCCGTCGTCCCGGGGGTGCTGTTCATGGCACCACGGGACTCGACCAGGGCACGCAACCGGTTGCTCCGGCCGTGCAGCACCTGCGAGGCAGCGCTCATCTGCTGGCAGGCCGCACTCTGTTCCTGTGCCGACGCATTCGCCTGCTGTGCGCTGGTGGCATGACCGACCGCGTCGGCTGCCACGATGCCCAGTGACTGCTGCACGCTGGCCATCTGCGTCGAGTTGAGCGCGGCGATCTGACTCAGGTTGGCTGCCGCGGCGACCGTCCGCTCGGCAGAGGCCGTGATGCTCTCCAGCGCCAACCCGACATCGCGACCGACGGTTTCGATCTCGCCGACGAGCCCGGCGCTCCGCTGCATCGTGCTGACGGTTTCATTCACGCCCTTGGTGATCGCGTGCGTGAGTCGCGCGACGTCGTCGGCTGCGCGCTGTGCGGCTTCGGCCAGCTTGCGCACTTCGTCGGCAACCACCACGAACCCACGCCCGGCGTCCCCGGCACGCGCCGCCTCAATGGCAGCATTCAGCGCGAGCATGTTGGTCTGCTCCGCGATCCGACCAACCGAGGTGACGAACTGCGCGATGCCTTCCGTCACGCCGTGCAGCGACTCGGCGGTGCGACTGGCGGTGTGCACCGACGTGCGGATGTCGAGCATGACCGAGAGCGCCTGCGTGATCGTCGCCCGCTTCTCCATCGCTTCACGCTCGATCGACTCCGCCAGCGAGGCAACCGATCCCGCTTCCTGACGCACCTGGATCGCGCGCTCGCCGTTCGCCGCCAATTCGGCGTCGATCTTCTTCAGCATGCCGACCTGATTCTCGGCGCCGCGCGTCACGTTCTCCATCACGTGCGAGACTTCGGTGGCCTTGTGCGCGATCCGATCACTCACCTGCGACAGCTCGCTGGAGGACCCCGCCAGTTCCGACGCGGTGGCTGCCGTTGCCGTGGCGAGGATGCCGAGCGATGTCCCTGCTTCGTTGAGCGCGGTGGCGATCTTCTGGAACTCGCCCGGCATGCGGGTGTGGGATCGCGCGTCGAACGCGCCACGGCTCAAGGCGTCGGCGTGCTGCACCAGCTGGTGCAGCGGTTCGTTGACCGAGCGCAGCGTGGCACCGACCAGCAGGGTCCCAACGATCATGACGCCACCAAAAACGAGCAGCACCGCCAGCGCCCGTGTCTCGGCCTCTCGTCGCATCCCGGCCGCGACCAGCGTCACCTGCCGCTCGGTCAGTGCGCCGAGTCGGTCGATGCCGCCGAGCAGCTGTCGGACAGCGCTGGTGACGCTGGCTTCCTCGCGGCGCGCCGCAACCGTGTCCCCCAGTTCGAGATGGCGATGGGCGCGCGCGTAGGTCACTTCAACCGCAGACAACGTCCGATCAACCTGCGCCACCAGCGCGATGTGATCCGACTCGCGCGTGGACTGCCGGTTCATCGCGCGCGTGATGCGATGGGTTTCGAACATCAGGCGCCGGAACGTTTCCTGCGCTGCAGCATCGCCGTCGCGCAGATAGTGTGTCGCGGCCTGCATCTCCTCGGCAACTGCGGCCGACAGCGACGACGACAGTCGCGCGTCACGCCGGATGACGTCCAGCGCGTCAGCAGCGGTGGCGGCGGACGAGTGCAGCGAGTTGTACGCGAGCACGCCGGCACCGGAGAGGAGCGCCGCCAGCACGAGAAATGCACGCAGCAGGCGCCCGCCGATGGTGGTTGCTGCCACCAGTTGTTGCACCTTCTCGGTCACTGCATCACTCCAAAGGTGCGGGTGTCGCCATCGATGCGCAGCAGGTGCATGCTGCGTCCGATGGGATCGCCGGTCTTCGAGAACCGGACCGGACCGGTGGCGTACCCGCGGGTGTCACGCATGGAGGCGAGCACGTCACGGGTGCCGGCGCGCGACCCACCTTTGGCGGCGGCACGGGCCAGGGCCATGGCGGCGTCGTACGACAGTGCTGCGTAGGCGTCGGGCTCCAGTTTGTAGCGCGTGCGAAACGCAGCCACGAAGCGCTTCGCCTCGGCCCGCTTTTCGGTACTGTAGAAGGGCAGGGCGATCATCACGTCGCGCACATCCATCTCGGCTTCGATGCCGCTCCAGCCGTCGCCGGCGATCACCGGCACCGTGATCCCAGCGGCGCGCAGCGACTTCAGTACGGGCGGTCCTGACACCGTGCCGACTGCAAACACGAGGTCGGGTTTCTGTCGCGCGATTGCCGCGATGTTGGCCGCGATGCCGCCACCGGAGGGATCGATCGGTTCCAGCGCGACCGGCGGAAGTCCAAGGCCGCTGAGGAATGGCTCGACCAGACCGCGGCCGTATGAGGTGTTGTCGTAGATGACCGCCACCCGACGTTTCCCGAACTGCGTCCGCGCCATTTCGCCGAGCTGGCGCCCCGTCATCGAGTCGCTCGGATTGAGACGGAACAGCCAGCGTGAGACACCACTCAGGTCCGGCGATGTCGCTGACGGCGAGAGGGCGGCCAATTCACCGTCATAGACCCGCGCGGCGGCGACCATCGCGGTCGAGCTGAGATGGCCAATCACACCGACGATCCTGGTGTCATCGACGAATTCCCGTGCGATGTCGGCGGCGACTCCCCCGTCAGCCTGATCGTCTCGAAACGTGACGTTCACCAGTCGGCCGTTGACGCCACCCTGTCGGTTCATCTCCTCGATCGCGAGCTCGATGCCGCGATGCGCCATCTCTCCGTAGCTGGTTTCCCACGCACCGGCGGCGCCGAGTTGCAATTCGCTGCCGCCGCCAAGCGATGGACGCTCGCATGCGGCGAATGGCAGGCAGCTCAAAATCGCAAACGCGCGCCGAACCGGGACGGTGACCATGCGACGGAGTGGGCGGGGTGGGGAAGGATCTTCCCCTGCTAGACGAGCCCATCCATAATGAGGTCACGTGCGACTTGTGTGGAGGCACGTATTGCAACGCTGGCAAAGCAGTGTGGGGGGCACACCGGTCAGGGGCAGTTTCGTGCTGCACCTCAGCCTCCTGCACACCTCAACGAGAAGGCGGAGGCGGTGACGTCGGTGAGCCCCTACCGGCCTAGCCGGCGGGCGGCGGGCTGTTGCTGGGTCAGGCAGTGCAGCGTACCGAGTCCCCATACCAGATCGACCGCGTGGATGCCGATGATGGCGCGCCCAGGAAAGCAGTCGGCCAGGCGATTCAGTGCAGTACGGTCGTTCGGGTCATTGAATGTCGGGACGATCACGACATCGTTCGCGACATAAAAGTTTGCGTAGCTGGCCGGCAGGCGAACGCCATCCATGATCACGGCGCGCGGATACGGCAGTTCGACGATCCGCAGCGGCCCCGCCGGGCCGCCCACGCGCTGCAACCGATGCAGGTTGTCGAGCGAGCGGCGATGGTTGTCGTCATCGGCCGGGTCGCGTTCGACGGCCAGCACGACGGTGTCGGCCCCGGTGAAGCGCGCGATGTCGTCCACGTGGCCGTGGGTGTCGTCGCCGACGCACCCCTCCCCCAGCCAGATCGTGTCGGGACAGCCGAGCCACTCGGCGAAGGCGCGTTCGTAGTCGGCGCGCTGCAAGCCCGGATTCCGCACCTGAATGTCGGTGAGCAACCACTCTTCGGTCACCAGTACCCGCCCGCGGCCGTTCACGTCGATGCCGCCGCCCTCGAGGACCAGGGCTCCATTGCCGTCAGCACGTTGGGCACGCGTCAATGGCAGGCCGCTCAGCGCCGACACATGCTCGGGCACCTGCGTGTCGTGCAGGTAGTTGTCGTATTTGGCCCAGGCATTGAAGCCCCACTGCACCAGCTCCACCGATCCGTCGGGGCGATGCACCCCGGTTGGCCCCGAGTCACGCACCCAGACACGATCGGTGCGGGCAACATGGAGTCGGACGTTGTCGAGATTCACCGCGTGGGCTGTGAGCATTTCGCGCGCCTGCTCACGGATGTGGGGATCGTGGCAGAGAACGTTGACATGTTCGTGCGCGGCCAGGGCGCGGACGATTTCGGCATACACCCAGGGGATCGGCGCAAACTTGCCGGGCCAGTCGGGCTCGTGCACCGGCCATGCCAGCCAGGTGGCCGCGTGCGGTTCCCACTCGGCCGGCATGCGCCGCGTGGGCGACGTGAGCGGGGTCACGTACGGCATTTCCCGCCTGTCAGCGGCCACCGAGCCACCGCTGCGTGATCGGTCCATACGCATCGATGCGGCGATCGCGGAAAAACGGCCAGTTCCGCCGTGTGTCTTCGATGAGCGCCCTGTCACAGGTGGCGATGAGCACCTCGGGATCTGTGCCAGCCTGTGCCAGGTACCGGCCGATCGGGTCGCAGACGAATGAGTTCCCGAAGAACTCCAGGCCATCGGTGCCCGGTTCCGGTTCGAATCCGACCCGATTGGCGGACGCCACGAACACCCCGTTGGCAATCGCATGTGCGCGTTGCGCCGTGCGCCAGGCGTCGACTTGTGCAGCGCCGAACGTGGCCTTTTCGGCGGGGTGCCAGCCGATGGCAGTCGGATAGAACAACACCTCAGCGCCGAGCATCGCCGTGATGCGTGCGGCTTCCGGGTACCACTGGTCCCAGCAGATGAGCACACCGATCTTCGCAAACTTCGTCTGCCAGGCGCGAAAGCCGTTCATGCCGGGATGCCGATCGGCGCGCAGATCGCCGGTCACGTCGCCCGGGGTGAAGTAATACTTCTCCTCGAACATCGGATCGTGCGGGATGTGCATCTTGCGATAGGCGCCCAGCAGCGCGCCGTCGGCGTCCACCACCGCGGCGGAATTCTTGTAGATGCCCGGGGCCTGCTTCTCATAGATCGGCACCACCAGCACCACGCCCAACGCCTGCGCGACCGCCTGCAGCGCCTCGACGGTCGGCCCCGGGATGGGCTCGGCGATGTCGAAGTGCGCCAGCTTGAGCGACTTGCAGAAGTAGGGAGCATTGAAGAGCTCCTGCAGCGAGATGATCTGCGCACCGCGGCCCGCCGCCTCGCGGATCTTCTCGATCGCGGCGGCCAGGGTGGTGGCACGGTCGCCGGTGACGGCCATCTGGATGAGGCCGACCGTGAACGTGGAGGAGGCGGTCATGTAGTCGGGGGTGGTCGAAAGGGGCCAGACGCTAACCACGGGGAATGTACCGCTGCCGCTTCGCGTCGCTTGCGGCGGCGGTGGTGACCGCGGCGAAACGTGCGGTGTACCAAAACGCAACAGCGCGTGCCAGAACACACCAGAGCCGGAACGGATATGTCCGGCGTGTCGTGGCTCTAAAGTGTTGCAAGACAGCGAGTTGCGCCTCGTCGCAGGGCCCTGCGCCGTCTGGCCCTTCGGTTGCACTGGTTGGATGCGACCGCGCATCCGCCGTCACCGAATCATCTCTCACGAGGTCTGACCATGAATTTCCGCTCCCGCTCGCGACGCCGCGTCTGGCTGCCGGCTACGCTTCTCACCGCGCTGGCCGCCTGTGGCGGTGATCCGCTCGCCTCGAATGGTGGAGCAACCAACCTCTCGGTCTCGTTCGCGAGCGCCGGCGTGGTGGCCAGGAACGCCGCGGGCAACGCGATTGTCGTTGGCGCGTCGGGCGACACACTAGTCGTCAGCAAGGTCCAGCTGGTGCTCAATGACGTCGAACTCCGGCGGGCGGATGTCACGACGTGCCCCGATTCGATACCAGTGAGCACCAACGGTGAACGCAGTTCCGACGATCGCGGGTGTTCGCGACTCGACCTCGGTCCGATGCTGGTCGACCTGCCGCTCGACAGTACCGGCGCATCGAAACTGGCCGTCGCGATTCCAGCCGGCGCGTACCGTGAGATTGAATTCGAACTGGACAAGGTGCGCACCGGCAGCAGCGCCTCAGCGGCGGAAGCCCGGTTCCTGGTGGCCCACCCGGAGTTCCGCGATGTGACGGTGCGGGTGACCGGGACCTATCGTGGCGCGCCGTTCACGTTCAGCAGCAAGGTCGAGGCGGAAGTGGAGTTCGAGTTCGAGCCCGCCCTCGATGTCGCGGCCGGAGTGAATGACAACATCACGGTGTCGCTCGATCTCGGCCGCTGGTTCCGGGGTGAAACCGGTGCCCTGTTGGCTCCGACGACGCAGAATCAGTCCCGCATCGAGCAAAACATCGTGACATCTTTCGACGCCTTCGGCGATCGTGATCGTGACGGCAAGGAGGATCGCGGGCGTGGTCGTGGGCGGAGTCGCGCCAGTCAGCCCTGATTCCCCGCACCGGCTGTTGCGCAGCATCGTTGCAGCCGGTACGAACGCACAGTTCCATTCAATTCCGTGATATCGCTCGTCGTCTTCCAGTGGTCGAACTCGTTCGAGACGCTGTGGCCGGAACTGGCCACAGCGTCCGGCGTGCGTCTTGAACTTGCAGTGCCTACGCCGGAGCTGCTCGAAGCCTCCGCGTCGCGTCGCGATGCGATCACCCTTCACGCCGTTGGTGGAATGGAGACGTCGTCCATCGAGGCGATCGGCCGACACGCCGTCGGGTCGAGTACGGTGCTGGTCGGCGCAGCCTCTGATCATCGCGTGGCGGTGCGTGCCATGAGGTCGGGCGCCGAGGAGTATTTCGCGATGCCGGGTGATCTCGAAGCACTGCGCAGCTGGCTGGGCGATACCGCGCGGCGATTGACGGAATCGCGTGCCGGTTCAGACTTTGCCGCACGCGAAGGGACGAAGTATGCCTTTGACGGTATCCTTGGATCGAGTGCCGCGCTGCGCGGTGCGCTGGCGCTGGCGAGCCGCGTCATTCCGCACGCGAACGTCACCGTGCTGCTCACCGGCGAAACGGGCACCGGCAAGGAGCTCTTCGCGCGCGCGATCCACTACAATGGTCCGCGCAAGAGCCAGCCGTTCGTCGAGATCAACTGCACCGCCATCCCCGATACGCTGCTCGAGAGTGAGCTCTTCGGGCATGAAGCGGGTGCCTTCACCGATGCCCGCACCGCGAAGCCAGGGTTGTTCGAGCTGGCCGATGGCGGCACGCTGTTTCTCGACGAAATCGGGCACCTGCCGCTTGCCTTGCAGGGCAAACTGCTCCGAGTACTCGAAGAGCGGACACTGCGGCGCGTGGGTGGCACCCGGAACATCGCGTTCGACGTACGAATCATCGCGGCCACGCATGTCGAGCTGCGACAGGCCGTCGATCGCGGCGAATTTCGTGAGGATCTCTGGTATCGGCTCAACGTCATGTCGATCGAGCTGCCGCCGCTACGCGACCGTCTGGACGACGTGGTGGAGCTGGCGGAGGCATTCATCCGCCGGTTTGCGCGTGAGTACGGCATCGAACCGCCGCCGACGCTATCGGCCGGTGCGGTGCGCGCACTCACCTCACGCCCATGGCCCGGAAATGTTCGCGAGGTGCGAAACGCGATCGAGCGTGCTCTGCTGGTCTCGGATGGCAACCGGTTGGAGGAAGCAGATCTGGCGGGCGGGGCGAGCGCACCGCAGCGCACGCCCAGCCCGGGCGTCCACGGCGAACTGGATTGGCCGTCACCATTGGGGAGGCTCGTGCGCAGCGCGGGGCTGGCCATGATCGAACGGTGTGGTGGCAACAAGAGTGAAGCGGCGCGGCGCCTCGGCATCAGCCGGCAGCGCCTGCAGCGTCTCGTCGACGTGTCCGTCGATGGCGAGCCAGCTCGTGACACAAACGAGGAGTATTGATATGTTCCGAATTCGGTACGCCGTCCTCGGCGCCGTTGCCGTACTGTCGCTCATCAACTGCGCCGCAGGTGATGGTGCCCCGGTGGATCCAAGCGCGAATCCGCCAGCCAAGCCGGAGACGCAACTCACGTTTCTCCGGCTTGCCCCGGGCGCGACACTGACTGGAGACAGTGTCAGCTTCTGGGCCGTGCGTGGCAAGGACCGCCAGGTGTCGATGTTCTATCGGCCGAGGCCGGGCAAGACGGACTCGGTACGATTCCTCAGCTTCAAGGTTGCCGATGCGGCGCTGCTCCGTCGGCCGGACGGTACCGCATTCGCATTCGGGGATTCGATTCGGATCACGATTCGCGTCCGCGATCTGTCACGCATCATCACCGAGTATTCGCCCAGCGGACTGGTATTCAATCCGGCGAAGCCGGCGGAGTTGCGTCTGGACTTCGAGAACGCGGACGACGACTACAACCGCGATGGCTTCGTGACCAGGGCCGACACGCTGCTCGTTCCGACGTTCGCCATCTGGAAGCAGGAGTTTGCGGGTCAGCCGTGGGTGCGGTTGTCGAGTCGGGTCGAGGTCTCCGGAGATCTGGAGGAAATCGAGGCGCAGATCCTGTCGTTCACCAATCACGCCATCGCGTTCTAGCGCAGTGATGCTGGATCCCGCTTCCGATCTCACGCTGTCGACCGCGCGTGCCGCCGCTGCTGCTGGTGCGTGGGGTGACGTGCGTGCGCACCTGCAGCGTGACGAGGCGAGGGCCGAGCGTGATGGTGCGCGTGCGATTCTGCTGGCAGAGGCATGCCTTCGTACCGGTGATCCGCGGACCGCAACGCGCTGGCTGGACACGGCGGCGCCCCTGCTTGCCAGCGCGGGCGATCGCCCTGGGCAGCGGCGCGTCGTGAACATGCAGGGGGCAGCAGCATTTGCACTGGGCACCCTGGACGCTGCCGCCGAGAGATTTGGCACCGCGCTCGAAATGGCGCGGTCGGATGGTGATGCGCTGCTGACCGCGCGCGCCATCAACAATCTCGGCGCGATCGATGCGCTGCGTGGGGATACGGACCGGGCCATCGCCGCCTACCAGCTGGCCCTCCCGGCCTATCATCGCATGGGGCACACCCTGGGTCTGGCCGAGAGCTGGCACAACCTCGCGATTTCATACCGCTCCCGTGATGAGCTGGATGCCGCCGACGAAGCAGAGCGACGGGCGATCGAGTTCGCGACCGAATCCGCGAATCCACGTCTCGTGGCGATGGCGCAGGTGGGTCGCGCCGAGATCTCGCTGCGTCGCGGAGACGACGCCTTGGCACGGGCCACCGCGGTCCGTGCAGCCGCAGTCTTCGCAGGACTGCCAGACTTCCTGCTGCAAGCCGATGCGCTTCGAGTGCTGGCCGATGCGGCCGACCGGATGGAAATGGTCGCGGAAGCGGACGAGTCCATCGCAGCGGCGCTGGAGCTGGCGCGGACACATGCCCATCGCACGCAGGAGGCACAAACGCTGCAGACGATGGCGCAGATGATGCTCCGTCGTGGCGCGATGGACGCTGCTCGCACGATCGGCGCACAAGCGCGCGAGGCATTCAGCGAGTTGGGCAGCGTGAGCGCGGCTGAGGAAATGGCGGAGTTTCTGGCCGGCCTGTCGCGGTAGGTATTCGCCGCACTCAGGTCACGAGCGCGATCACCAGGTCATTCACGTTCGTGCCCGACGCGAACTCCGGCACGATGGCGTGTACCGCCTGCAGTGCCTGATGGCTGTGAAACGTTCGCAGGTCGCGCTCTGGTGTGCGGCCTACCTCATGTATCCTCGACCAGGTGTATGCGTCGATGACGGCGCCAGCGGCATTGGTGGCACCGTCCCGGCCATCGGTGCCGGCGCAGAGCACCGTGATGCCATGCGCGTCCTTTCCGGCGTCGTGCAGCTGCTTTGCGATCAGCAGCGCGAGCGCCTGCATGCGACCTCCCGCGGGTGCGTCTGGTCCTGGGAGCGTTACCGTGGGTTCACCACCCCAGCACATCACGCGTGGGAGGTGCGCGCTGCTGCCGGTACGCGCCGTCGACGCGAAGGTGCGCAGCGCGAGGCTGATCCGGTCGGCGCATTGCTCCACGTCGCCCTCCAGCGGCTGGGTGACCTGCATCGCATTCAAACCGCGTTTCGTCGCCAGGCTGACAACCGTCGACCGTGCGGCCCCATTGTTGCTGATGGTGTGATGTGCAATCGGGATTGCCGGGAGCCCGGACGGTGCAGCACATGGTCCGCTGCCGATGAATGCGGGATCGTCGCCGATCACGTCGGAGATCACAAGGACCTCCACTGTGGCTCCCTGTGCCTTCAAAGCGAAGCCGAGCTGCCCCGCAGCCCAGCGCGACAGTCGGCTGCGTTCGCGATTGATCGCCATGATGCTCAGCCCAGAGGCGATGAGCGCGGCGATCGTGGTGTCGTACTGCGCCTCGCTCATCCCCGGCAGTGGGGCACCGATCAGCGACGACGTACCGCCAGAGAGCAAGACGATCACGTCGTCATCCGGCTTGACGCGTGCCGCGATGTACGCGCCGAGCGCCGCTGCCGCGCGGTGTGATCGCACTCCCGGCACCGGGTGGTCGCCGATCACTACCGGCAACGGGGCAACCGAGACACCTCCAGGGTCATGGGAGATGCAGATGCCGCCGGCAAGCGTGCGTTGTCGCGTTGCGTGCCACTCGAGCGCTGCAGCGCACATGGCAGGTGCTGCCTTGCCGAGCCCGATCAGGTGGATCGGCGCCCTGAGTCGCCCAGCCGACTCGCGCTGTTCAAGCGCCACACGCACCGCACCGCCGGGATGCAAGGCGACGAGTGTCTCGTGATACAGACTTTCGAGCAGCTGGCGGGACGTGGCGTGTGTCACGCCATCCAGTGTAGCCTTCATTTCCGGCATCGCCAGAGTCACGTCCTGCGGCATGGCGCCAACCCCAGACTCGCACACCCGAAGGGAGAGTCGCATGTCACGCGCGCAGGAGTCCAGTCCCCCCGCGATCACGATCAGAGCTGCGACGACTGATGATCTGCGCGCGGTGTCTGCGCTCCTGTTGGCATCGCACCTCGCCCCGAATGCCCTCGATGCGCAATTCGGACCGCAGTTCGCGGTGGCGGTCGAGCCGGTCGCCGGCGACGTCGTCGGGGCGGCCGGGATCGAAGTGTACGGTGACGGTCCGTCCAGAGTCGGGCTCTTCCGTTCGGCCGTGGTCGATGAGCGGCTGCGCGGGCGCGGACTGGGGGCCGCGCTGACGGAAGACCGCCTGGCCTGGGCAGAGCGTGCATCGCTGGCCGCGTTGTATCTGCTGACCGAGACCGCTGCTGACTACTGGCCGCGCTTCGGCTTCGAGCGGACGGCGCGCGACGGCGCGCCAGCGGAGTTGATGACGTCGCATGAATGGCGGCAGGGGTGCCCGGCGAGTGCGGTGGCGATGCGGTTGGGGCTGCCGCGGGTGGCGCGCGGCTGACGTTGGTCGCCGCGCGAGGCGGAACTGATTCACGCCGGCACGGATCACTCGAGATGCAGTGCGCCATGGGGTGACGTCTGGCCGCCCCACTCGATCTCACAGGCTATCAGGATCTGCCGTGATGGTTCACGCCCCACGAAACACGAACGGGCGCATCTGGAGGAGATGCGCCCGTTCCCGCCTGAACCGAAATCGGCTCAGGCCTCAGCGCCCGCCAGCCGCCTTTGCCACCGCCGCACCCAGGTCCGTGTATGCCGTCTCCACCATCTGCTTGAACGGCTTGGCCGTGTATGACACCTTGCCGTCGGGGTCGATCACGTAGAGGTAGCGGCTGTCGATGTTGTTGGCGCTCATGAACGCGCCGTACTTCGTGCCCACCGCGCCGCCCACATCGCTGCCGAAGAGCATCGGGAAGTTCGCATCGCGCGCCCAGGCCTGCTGCGCGTCACTCGGGTCGGTGCTGATGGCAATCAGCGTCACCTTGCGCCCGCTGCGGAACAGCTCCGCGTACTTGTCGCGGTACGATTCCATCTGGGTGGTACAGCCGGAGGTGCGTACCCGCGGGAAGAACGCGAGGACGACCGTCTGCCCCTTGAGCGAGGCGAGGGTCATCGGCTTCGCCGCCCCGTCCTTGCCGATCACGTTGATCGTGAAGTCCGGCGCCACCTGTCCAACCTCGGGGCCAGCGGGTGCTGCGGCGGCAGGGGCCTGCGCCTGCGCGCTGCCCGGCGCAACCAGCAGGGCGGCGACGGTCAGTGCCGTCAGCGTGCGTGTGATCTGCATGTCAGAATACTCGTGTGAAAACAGGTGAACGTGGATGTCGCGAGAACAGCTACTACGCACCGCGAGCAAGGTTCCGCAGCACGTACGGCAGGATCCCACCATTGCGGAAATACTGAATCTCCTCGGGGGTGTCGATCCGGGCCATGATGGAGAACGTCTTGACCGTGCCATCGGTTGCCGTCGCGGTCGCGGTCAGAATCGCCCGCGGGAGCAGCGTGTCGTCGACCCCGGCGATATCGATCGTCTCGAAGCCGGTCAGTCCCAGACTCTGACGGGTCTCGCCGTTCACGAATTCCATCGGCAGCACCCCCATCCCAACGAGGTTGCTGCGATGGATCCGCTCGAAGCTCTCGGCAATGACGCCGCGGATTCCGAGCAGACGCGTACCTTTCGCTGCCCAGTCGCGGCTGGAGCCGGTGCCATACTCCTTGCCAGCGATGATCATCAGCGGTACACCAGCGGCCTGCTGGCGCATCGCGACATCGAAGATCGTCTCCGGCTCGGCGCCAGGAGCCGTCGTCGTCCACCACCCTTCCTTGCCGCCGACCAGCTCGTTCTTGAGGCGAATGTTCGCGAAGGTGCCGCGCATCATCACTTCGTGATGGCCACGCCGCGCGCCATACGAATTGAAGTCCTTCTTCGGCACGCCGCGCGACTGCAGGTACACGCCAGCCGGTGATGAGGCCGCAATGTTGCCGGCGGGCGAGATGTGGTCGGTGGTGATGCTGTCCCCGAACATGCCTAGGACTCTCGCGCCGGTGATCGGCTTGATGCCAGGCGGTGTCATCGTCATGCCGGCGAAGTACGGGGGCAGCGCGACGTAGGTGCTGTTCTCGTCCCAGGTGTACGTCTCGCCGACAGGAGTTGGCAGATCGCGCCACTGCTGATCACCCTCGAACACGGAGCTGTACTCCTTCTCGAACTGCTCACGCTTCACGCTGGCGAGCACTTCCTTCTCGACTTCCGGCAGCGACGGCCAGATGTCCTTCAGGTACACGGGTCCGCGATCACCGATGCCGAGCGGCTCGGTGGCGAAGTCGATGTCCATGCGGCCGGCCAGTGCGTACGCGACGACCAGCGGTGGCGAGGCGAGGTAGTTGAAGCGCGTCTGCGGATTGACGCGACCTTCGAAGTTGCGGTTGCCGCTCAGCACTGCCGTGACCACCAGCTTGCCGCTGTCGATCGCTGCACTGATTTCTTCCGGCAGCGGACCGCTGTTGCCGATGCACGTCGTGCAGCCGTAGCCGACGGTCTGGAAGCCGAGCTGGTCGAGATACTTGTCCACGCCGCTCTTGGCGAAGTACTCGGTCACGACCTTCGAGCCAGGTGCCAGCGACGTCTTTACCCACGGTTGTGTGCGCAATCCCGCCTTCACTGCGCTACGCGCCAGCATGCCCGCCGCCAGCATCACGCTCGGGTTGCTGGTGTTGGTGCAGCTGGTGATCGCCGCGATCACGACTGCGCCGTGCGTGAGTTTGAACGTCTCGCCGCGGAAGTGACAGGTCACACCGGCCTGCGCGGCATCGACGTGGCCGCCTTCGTTTTCCATCACCGCGGTCGCCGTTGTCGTTGGGGCTGTTGCCGTCTGCCCGCCGAGTGTCTTGAGCGTCTCCGCCAGATTGGTGCGGTAGTTCGCCTTCGACTCGGTGAGCGGAATGCGATCCTGCGGACGACGCGGGCCGGCCATGCTCGGCACCACCGTCGTCATGTCGAGGGAGATGGTGTCGGTGAACACCGGATCCGGCGATGCGTCGGTGCGGAAGGTGCCCTGGGCCTTCGAATACGCCTCGACGAGGGCAATCTGGTGCTCGCTGCGACCGCTGAGCCGGAGGTAGTTCACCGTCTCCGCGTCGACCGGGAAGAAGCCCATCGTCGCACCGTACTCCGGCGCCATGTTCGCGATCGTCGCGCGATCCGCCAGCGACAGGTTGCTCAGGCCGGCGCCATAGAACTCGACGAACTTGCCGACGACTTTCTTCTTGCGGAGCATCTCGGTCACCGTCAGCACCAGGTCCGTCGCGGTCGCGCCGATCGGCAGCTTGCCGGTGAGCTTGAAGCCGATCACGTCCGGAATCAGCATCGACAGCGGCTGGCCCAGCATCGCCGCTTCCGCTTCGATGCCACCCACGCCCCAGCCGAAGACCCCGAGTCCGTTGATCATCGTCGTGTGGCTGTCAGTGCCGACGAGGGAATCGAAGTAGGCATGCTTGCTGCCATCGTCATCGGTGCGCGAGAACACCGTCTGGCCGAGGTACTCGAGGTTCACCTGATGACAGATACCCGTGCCCGGCGGCACCGCACGGAAGTTCTTCAGCGCCGTCTGGCCCCAGCGCAGAAACTGGTAGCGCTCCGCGTTGCGCTCGAATTCGAGCGCAACGTTGTTGAAGAAGGCGTCGGCGGTGCCGAATTCATCGACCTGCACCGAGTGATCGATCACCAGGTCCACAGGCTGCAGCGGGTTGATGCGCTTCGGGTCGCCGCCAAGGGTCTTGAGCGCATCGCGCATTGCCGCCAGGTCGACGACACACGGCACGCCAGTGAAGTCCTGCAGCAGCACGCGGGCGGGCATGAAGCTGATGTCGCGTTCGGTGGTGACCTTCACGTCCCAGGCGGCCAGCGCTTCGATGTCGCTCTTCTTCACGAACGCGCCGTCTTCGCAGCGCAGCAGGTTCTCCAGCAGCACGCGGAGTGAGACCGGCAGGCGGTCGACGCGAGCGCCGGGAACACGCTGCAGTGCGTCGAGGCGGAAGATGAAATAGGCAGTGCCGCCGACGTCGAGTGACGTGCGCGCACCAAAGGAGTTCGGATGGGACATGGTCCGACGATCTCCGGAACCGGGGCCTCCGCGGTGGCGGAAGCGAAGTGATGAATGGAGCCACTGCCGGGCCCCGGGCCCACGGGCCGGGTCGACAGGCTGGCGTGAAGATAGCGAGCGGCGGCATGGGGACGGAGTTCTCGCGCTCATGGGGACGGAGTTCTCGCGCTCATGGGGACGGAGTTCTTTACGTCAAGAACTACGTCCCCAAGAGCGCGCGTCC
>JANMHB010000023.1:0-29359 GCA_031374935.1 Gemmatimonadaceae bacterium
GGGAGGGGCGAGCGACGCTCGCCGGAAATGTGGAGCGAGACTCGCACGCTCATCGTGGTTCACGACGGCGACCGCCGTTCGAAATAACCATGACGGGCGGGAAGGTACACAGTGGGTTCCCCTGCGCAACAGGCGGGCGTCACCCCCAGCGCACGGCCAGCGTCACGCGTCCGCGTCGAACGAGCGGAGGAGCGCAACCATCCGCAGGTCGTCGGGATCGGCACTCGGGTCGTCATCGGCCAGCAGTTCGATGGCCTGCGGCGTCTCCAGCAGCAGGGGAATGCCCAGCGTGCGGGGGTCGGAGAGCAGCCACCGGAACGCGTCCGCGCCGATCGCGCCTTCGCCAATCAGCAGATGCCGGTCCTTGTTCGATCCCAGCGCGCCAAGGCTGTCGTTCAGGTGCAGGAATGCCGGCGGCTCGCCACACGCCTGCTCGAACGCGTCGAGCACTGCCACGCACGCCTCCCGCGACGCACTGATATCGTATCCTGACGCAAATAAATGACAGGTGTCGAGGCCGTACCCGGCCCGGCGTCGCAGCGCCGGCGGCAGCGCCGCCAGGATGCCGGCCACTTCGTCCACCGTCCGGCCAATCGTCGTGCCGGCACCAGCGCTGTTCTCCACCAGCAGCTTCGTCTGGCCGTCGATCGTCTCCAGTGCCCGCGTCATCGCGCGCGCCACGCGCGACACGCCGGCGGCGCGATCCTGGTCGGTGGCGGCGCCCGGATGAAAGCACACGCCGCGCACCTGCAGCGCCGTGCTGCGCTCGAGTTCCTTCGTCAGCGCCGTTGTCGCGCGTTCCCACTTTTCCGCGTCGGGCGTTGCACAATTGAGCACGTAGCCGGCATGGACGATCACGGCATCGCGGGTGATCCCGGCCTCGGCCAGTGCGGCATGAAACGCTGCGACGCGCTCAGGCTTCACACTCGCTTTCTCGTTGTAGAACTTGGGAACGGCGCTGAAGATCTGCAGCGCCGTCATGCCCGCGTTGCCAGCGCGTCGCGCCGCCATTGGAATTCCACCCGCGTCAATCGTGTGCGCGCCGATCAGCCGTGGCATGTGCGAATCCGTGAAGGTTAGCGCGCCACGATCTGCGCGCGACGCAGGAGAAACGCACTCCCGGATTGGGAGACTTCCGTCCACCCCACCCACAGCTGCCGGTCCGAGAGGCGCACGATCTGCGGTGCCGAGGCGTGCTGTGAACTGGTGCTCACCGGTATCAGTCGCGCGGTCTGCTCGAAGAGATGCCCCGAGGTGAACGACACACTCATCGCAATCCGCCCGAGATCACTGTTCGGGTCTTCGTACGCCATCACCACGGTGTCGGCGCGACTGGCCACCGCCACGCGCGAAGGCTTCTCGCCATAGACGATCGCGATCGGGGGCTCGAAGCGCTGCAGTCGCGGATCCATCAGGTGCGAATAGAACAACCCCGGCCCTTCGGGAGCGACCATGAAATAGCCGATGTGGACGTACCCGCGCACACTGTCGACGGTGATCGCCGGCGCTGGTCGGGCGCACCCGAGCTGCGCCCGGTCGACCGAATCGACCATCAGGCGCTGCAGCGTGGCACCGGCGGAATCGCGCTGCTCGGCCACCAGTCCGGCGCTGCTGTCGGCGCGGATCTGCCACCAGGCGGACCAGCGGCTGCCGCGCATCAACGGCACCTCGACGCGGGAGCCCGGGCACATGGCGGGCACCGTCGCCGCGGCGGCCGCGACCGAGGAATCGGTCACGTCGGCGCGACCGACCTGCACCTCCGGCGTCGCGCCCGGCATCCAGCGCGCGCCGTACCGGGCGAGTGTGTCCACGCCGGCGGCGATCGGAACCGGGCCCTCCCACTCCACCGGCGGGGCGTCCCAGGTACAGCCGGTGACGAGCACGGCAAGCGTCATGAGTCGGTTGAGCGCTGACATGGGCGCAATCTACGCAATCCAGCCGCGGTCTCACTTCGGCTAGCTTTGGGAATTCGGTCACGCGTGCGCCGCGTGGCCAAGGCCCATCCCTTCCTGCACTCCCATGACGCCTCCTATCGTCGCGCCCGCCGGAGCATCTCAGTTCGCCGGCTCACGCCGGATCCCCGCGCCAATCAACGAGCCGGTCAAGAACTACGCGCCCAATTCCGCCGAGCGCACCGAACTGCAGGCGCGACTGGCCAGCATGTCGGCCGAGCGCGCCGAGATCCCGGTGGTGATCGGCGGCAAGCGGATCTTCACCGGCAACAAGGGCACGCAGGTGATGCCGCATGCGCATCGCCATGTGGTCGCCGACTGGCACAAGGCCGGCACGGAGGAGGTCAACGCTGCCATCACGGCGGCCACCGCGGCGCAGAAGGAATGGGCGGCCTGGAGCTGGGAAGACCGGTGTGGCGTCTTCCTCAAGGCCGCCGAGCTGCTCACCACGACCCGGCGTGCAACGCTCAACGCGGCCACCATGCTCGGCCAGTCGAAAACGGTCCACCAGGCCGAGATCGATGCCGCCTGCGAGCTGATCGACTTCTGGCGTTTCAACGCCGCGTTTGCGCAGGAGATCTACGCCGAGCAGCCGATCAGCACGAACGCGACCTGGAATCAGTCGGACTACCGCCCACTGGAAGGGTTCGTGTATGCCGTCTCGCCGTTCAACTTCACGGCGATCGGTGGCAACCTGGCCGGCGCGCCAGCGATGATGGGAAATACTGTGCTCTGGAAGCCAGCGTCGACGGCAGTGCTCTCCGGCTGGATCGTGATGCAGATCCTCGAGGAAGCGGGACTCCCGCCGGGCGTGATCAACTTCCTGCCGGGCGACGCGGCGGCCATCTCGAACACCGTGCTCACCCATCGCGATCTGGCCGGGGTGCATTTCACCGGGAGCACGGGCGTGTTCAACGGCATGTGGGAAACGATCGGACGCAACATGGGCGGCTACCGCAGCTATCCGCGCATCGTGGGCGAGACGGGGGGCAAGGACTTCATCGTGGCCCATCCCTCGGCCGACCCGCTGGCGCTGGCGGTCGCCATCGTCCGTGGCGCGTTCGAGTATCAGGGGCAGAAGTGTTCCGCTGCCAGCCGCGTCTACGTGCCAAAGTCACTCTGGCCGACGGTGCGGGATCACGTGGCGCAGATGACCAGCGAGATCAACGTCGGCGATGTGCGCGACTTCTCGAACTTCATGGGTGCCGTGATCGACAAGCGGGCCTTCGACAAGCACTCCGAGTATCTCGCCCTGGCACACAAGGAATGCGAAGTGATCACGGGTGGCACGGCCGATGACGCGATCGGCTACTTCGTCCAGCCAACGCTGGTCCGCACGGACGACCCGTCGCACCGCATGCTGAACGAGGAAATCTTCGGCCCGATCATCACCGCCTTTGTGTACGACGATGACAAGTGGCTCGACACGCTGCACCTGGTCGATCGGACCAGCCCGTACGCGCTGACCGGCGCGGTCTGGGCACGTGAGAAGCAGGCGGTGCTGGATGCGATGTCGGTGCTCCGAAATGCGGCAGGCAACTTCTACATCAACGACAAGCCGACCGGCGCCGTGGTCGGGCAGCAGCCGTTCGGTGGGGCACGCGCATCGGGCACCAACGACAAGGCCGGCTCGAAGATGAACCTGCTGCGGTGGGTGAGCGCCCGCTCGCTGAAGGAGACCTTCGTTCCGCCAACCGACTGGCGCTATCCGTTCCTCGCCGAATGAGTGACGATCGAGACAGCAGCGCGCCGCTGTTCGTTCACTATTTCACCCTCGACGTCTTCACTGACCAGCGGTTTGGCGGGAACCCGCTGGCAGTGATTCTCGATGGCCGCGGGCTGACCAGCGCACAGATGCTGCAGGTCACCCGCGAGTTCAACTATTCCGAGACCACGTTCGTGCTGCCAGCGGAAGATCCCGCCACCACCAGGCGTGTGCGGATCTTCACGCCTGGCGGCGAGGTCCCGTTCGCCGGGCATCCGACGGTGGGCACGGCCATCGCGCTGGTCTTTTCAGGCGATGCACCGGCGACCAGTGACACCGTGCACGTGGTCCTGGGCGAGAACGTCGGCCCGGTGCCCGTCACGGTCCGATTGCGCGATGGTGTGCCGCAATGGGCGCAGCTCTCGACCGCCATGATGCCCGTCGAACAGCCGGCGATGGAGCGATCGGTGGCGGCCGAGCTACTCGGCCTCGCGCCGTCGGACTTCATGACGACTGACGGCTACGCGCCGACGCCCACCTCGTGCGGGCTGCCGTTTCTGATCGTGCCACTGGCAAGCCGTGACGCCGTCGCGCGCGCGCGCGTGAACGACGCCGTGTTCGCGCGCACGCTGCGCGGCACCGCGTGCGCGATGATCATGGTATTTGCGATGGTGCACGACGTGCCAGGCGTGGACATGCACTGTCGCGTGTTCTGCCCGGATGATGGCGTGCCGGAAGATCCGGCCACCGGCAGCGCCAACGCGGCACTCGGCGGCTATCTCGCGGCACGGACGCCGCGCGCCGGCACACTCCGGTGGGTGTCGCAGCAGGGCATCGAGATGGGTCGGCCGTCGCGGCTCGAGATCGAAGTCGACAAACGTGCCGAGGGCGGCATCACCGCCGTGCGAGTGGGCGGGAGCGCGGTGCTGATGTCTGAAGGGCGGCTGCGCGTTCGCTGACGGTCGGCGCTGAAGGAGCACCAGCGTCAACGCTGTCGCCCGTTCGCGTCACGAGCGAAGGTTGCGCAGATACCGCTCCGGATCCGCAAGAAAGTCCCGCGTGAGTCGCACATGGTCCGTCTGGTCCCACGGCACTGCTGCAATCGGCGTCTCATCGAAGCTGTAGATCCGCGCGCCCGGGAACGAGAGCAGCAGCGGCGAGTGCGTGGCGATGATGAACTGCGCCCCGTCGGCGACGAGATCGAACATCATGGCCAGCAACGCCAACTGACGTTGCGGCGACAGCGCCGCTTCCGGCTCGTCCATGAGATACAGCCCGCGCGGTACGAGTCGCTGCTGGAAGAAGTTGAGAAACGCTTCACCGTGCGACTTCGCATCCGGGTCGGCACCGTAGCGACGGTCCATGTCTGCCATGCTCGCCTCGAGCGGACCCATCGCCAGCGCCCTGGCATGTGCCGAACGATCGGCGTACTCCGCTTCCATCCGCTCGAGCGTCGACTGAAACTCGGCCCGTTCACGCTTGAGCAGGTGCTGAAAACCGAAGAAGTCCTCCGCCCGCAGGAAGAATCCGCGGTTGTTCCGCGTGCGCCAGGTGAGCGTGAGCGCCCGCGACAGCCACAGCTGATCGACCAGCGTCGGATCATCCATGGCGCGACCCGCCGCACCGGCCGACGGCAATGCCGCCGCGATCGCAATCGCCTCGAGCACGGTCGACTTGCCCGAGCCGTTCTCTCCCACGAAACAGACCACCGGTGCATCGAGGTCGAGCGACGTCATCGACGAGATGGTGGGTACCGAGAACGGAAACCGCGTCGGATCGGCCCATCTGGGCAGCGAGTAGCTGACCCGCACCAGCTGCGGGTCGCCATTGCGACAATCTGACGCGGGCGTCGCCGTCGTGCGGCGACGAGGAGCCCGTGGCGGCATGCGCCTACCGGCCGCCAGTGACCTGCGTCATCCGGTTCTTCTCGTCCACGAACACTTTGCGTGGTTCGTAATCGTCCGCGATTTCGTGCGCCTCGAAGAGACCGAACGCCATGATGATCACCAGGTCGCCGACCTGTGCCATCCGCGCCGCTGCACCATTGAGCTTGATCTCACCATTGCCGCGCGCGCCTTCGATGGCGTACGTCTCGAAACGCGCCCCGTTGTTGACGTTCACCACCGCCACTTTCTCGTACGCCTTGAGGTCGGCCGCATCCAGCAGGTCGCGATCAATGGTCAGCGACCCTTCGTAGTGCAGGTCGGCGTCCGTTACGGTCGCACGATGGATCTTGGCCCGAATCATGATTCGCTTCATGGCAAAAAAACTAACGCGGCGATGGGCATGATACGCCCCCCGCCGCGCTGCACTCGACAACCCTTGGGACACCGCTAGAAGCGCGCCCCCAGTGACAGATCGACCCGCGTCCCCTTCCGGGGATAGATCCCACGACTCACATCAGAACGGAACAGACCGTTCGCAAACGATGAACCGAAACCCCACCCCGAGATCGGCCGACCGGGTTTGGTGTAATTGCTGCGATCGCCGGCCCAGCCAAGATCGAGGAAGAGCGACCGCTTTGCTGCGGCCGAACCGAAGGCCAGCTCCGAGCGCGACAGCCAGTAGGTATTCCCGACCCGCGTGCCCGCGATCTGACCGCGAACGGTGCGGAGCCCACCCATGTAGAACTGTCGCTGCACCGGTACGCTGTCGGTCGCCGTTCCACTGCTCACCGTCTGGCCGAACGACAGCTTCCAGAAGAGTGGCCGCGCGACCGTGACGTCTGCCAGACCACGCGCATAGTTGAAGCTGCCGCCCGCGGCCTCAGCACGGATGTCGGTAGTCACCTGCCAGCCTCGCGGATCGAGACCGTAGCTCGCATGCCACTCGCCCGCACCGCCGCCGACCTGACCTTCGCGCGCGGTGATGTTGTCCAGCATGAATCGCCTGTCCTTGAAGGCATTGGCGAGGTTGAAGTTCCACTGCTTCTCGACGGCGTCGTGGCGCTCGCCGAAGGCGCGCCAGCTCAACTGGCCGGTGCTGGTCTGCTTCACCCAGGTCAGTTCCGCACCCAGATTGCGATAGTAGAACCCCTCGTCACGACCATACAGCAGTGTGGCCAGCGACGACCCGACCGACAGCGGATTCCCGAAGTCGTTGGTGTAGCTCAACCGACGGAACGCCGCCACCTGCAGCGTCTTCCGGCCGTTGCTGCGCGCGAGGCGAACTTCCGCGTTCGGTTGCCAGTCGGCGATGCCGATTCGCGCGGCGCCGGACGCAGTGTAGCCGGCACCAAGCGGCCATTTCACCTCGGCGCCGAGCGACAATCCTTCGATCCGATTGTAGCGCTGCTGATTGATCGAGTAGTCGAGCTGCAACGGCTGTGGACCAAACGCAGGCTGCAACCCAAGACCGAGCGAACTGGCCAGTGCGTCAGCGTCGCGCTGCGAAAAGACTTCCTCGTTGGCATCGTATGGCGATGCCGGCAACTCCTTCGATGTCGCGAGCGCAGTGGAGTCGCAAGGCAGCTTGAGCCCGTAGCGCAACGCGCCGCTGTAGCGCGTTTGCGTGCGTGTGTAGTAGCCGCCCGACGCCTGGCACTCCGCGTCACGAACCCGCCGGCGCTCGGTGCGGACCATGGCGCGATACAGCGAGTCGCCGTAGCGGCGGGTCCTGCGTGCGTCTCGCGAGGAATCGCTTGACGCCGGCACCACACGGCCCGCGGTTTGCAGCAGCGAGTCTCGCACGGCAGCCCGGGCATCGCGCTGTCCTTGCACGACGATCTTTCGATAGTCCCGGAACAGTGAGTCGCCAAGGAACCGCGTGCGAACGGCCAACGCCGACGTGTCAGCGGCCAACGCCGGCCGCAATCCCATCGCCTTCAGCAGCGAATCCGTGATCTGAATGCGACGTTGACGGATCACCACCGCATCCATGTCCTCAGTGTCCTCGACATCCTCGCACATCGGGGCACACACCTGCATGCTGGCACTCGTCTGTTGCGCACGGGCGAGCGCAGGCAAGGGCGGCAACGGCGTCGTACCATCCACATCATCGTACCGATAGCTCTCCTCGACACGAATAGGGATGTGCATGAACATCACCTGCGTTTCCCCTTCGGCGCGATTCACCCGCGGCAACCAGAACTTCCCTTCGTACAGCGCGTATTCAACGGTCACCAGCGTGATGTCGAAGCGCATCGGGTTGATCAAGCCTCGGACGAGCCCTGGTGGTGCGCCTTCCTTCGCCGCTTTCACGCGGGCCGCGCGTCCCGGCGTCGTATCGCGCTCGGCTTCCTCGATCTCCTTCTTCACATCGGCCAGCGCCTCGTTCCAGATCTCGATCGGCGCCGAGAGTCGATAGGCGGCACGGACGAGCGAACCGTTGCTGGCGTCGAACCAGAAACTGCCGACGAGATTGCGCCATTCCGGTCGACGCGCAATGACCTTCAGCTCGCGCAGCGTGAGCGACGAGCCACTGGGCAGCCGAATGCGGATCGAGTCGCCGATCTGGTAGCGATAGTACGCCTCGCTGCCCAGGGCCAGTGGATGCACGAAGCCTTCCGATTCGTCGACATCCCCCCGCACCGTCGCCATATCGGTGCCCGGAATCCACAACTGATCGCGGCCCGGGAAGTACGGAACCGGAATCAATTGCGCTGCAACGCCGTTCACATTCACATTCTTCGACATGGGTACCGTGGTCCGCGACGCCAGCGGTTCGATCCACATGCCCTGACCGCGCCGCCACTTCACGTTCGACGCGTTCTCGGTGCGGAACAGCAGCTTGTTCCGCACCAGTGCCGACGTCCCCATGTTGACCGTGATGCGTGCCTGGGTCTTGGCATCGTAGCCGCGAAGCGCGGAGTCCTGCGCCGTCCGGGCGTGGCGCGCCAGCGTGAACAGGGCCCGGGTGGCGGAGTCGGCGAAGGCGTTGGCCAGCAGTGCCGCGGTCACCGGCCGGCGACGCACCGGATCGGGCTGCGGTGCGGAGGCGACGGGAGCGGGCTGCTGGAGCAGCAGAAACAGCGCGGAAAGAAGCATAGGCTCGGCGGGAGTTGGCGCGACAGATGACTTCCCATACGGGCGCGCCCGGGGCCGGGTTCCACCCTCGAGCCCGCGCGACGTCACGAAAACGCACGGATCGCGACGTGCAGCATCCGCGCCGGTGGGTCGATACTCGGACACAGATCGCCAACCCCTACCGTCCCACAGCCCCGTCGCAGTATGCATGAGCCGTCGCGTTCCGGCGCCTCCGACCGCCTCTCGCCGAACGATCCCTCCGGATTGCAGCGTCGGCTGACCGCCATCCTCCAGGCATCTCCTGCCCCGACCATCTGTGTGGCGCGGAGCCGGGAGGAGGGCGGCGACCTGATGGTCGCCGGCGCATCGCTGCTGGAGCTGATCCGGCATCGCGTGGGCGCGTTGCAGCGGGCGGGTATGCGCGGGGGCGATGTGCTGGCGAGTGACGCGGTCGGGGTTGGTCGGGTGGTGGACGCGCTGGCGGCGATCATCGGCGGCTTCGTTTACTGGCCATGTGACGACTACCGGAGGATCGTCACGGGCGCACTCGTCTCGGACTCAGGCGCATCGCTGGTCTGGCGCCCGAATCCGCTGGTGAGCGCCGGCCCTCCGACCACCGCAGCCCATCAACCGCCCGCGGCGCTGCCGATGCGACTCTCCATCCAGCTTCGCGACCTCATGCAGCCAGCGGGCCCGCGCATCCGTCTGCTGGTGGACGGGAATGCCGGTCTCGCACCATTCGCGGTGAATGCGCAAACCATCAGTCGCCTCGGCAGCACCCTGCGGCGCCGGCTCGGTCTCAGGACGCAGAGTGTGCGCTACTGCGCCGCACCGGCGCAGTCCGCGGTTGGTGTGCTGCTCGACCTGGTCCCGGGAATCGTGGCGCGTCAGGTGATGGTCGTCCCCTCCGAAGCGGCGCCCTCGTCGACAACGATCGTGCGCGCCATTGGCAGGTATCACCCCGATGCGCTCACGCTCACCCTCGAGCAGGCCATCGCAGTGGCCGAGACGCCGATCGACGCACCGACCCTGCATGCGTTGCGGCAGTGTCAGGTACTGATCGCCGACACGCATCCGATTCCCACGGCGCTCCGCACACGATTCACGGAGTGGGCTGCGCGCCTGGATGTCGCCTACATCCTGCCCGAAGCCGGCGACGCGTTCCTGCTCTAGCCGGCTTTGGGCAGCGACACAGTCCGCTGAGTCGGCGTACGGTCCGAGTGTCGTGTTCACAGTTCCTGAACCCACGGTGGGCGCTGGATTTCGGTGCCAACCACGGCGCCACCCGCAGCGATATCAGTGGTATCGCGAGGAGTCGCAACGCCGAGTGGCGCCTAGGATCAGGCCCACCGGCCTAGAACTCCCAGTTCACCCCGATGCTCGGCAGCAGGCCGATACTTTCGTTCGGCCGCGGCGACCGCAGACGCGCGTCCCACGCAATCTGCGAGATGTTCTTGCGCGCCGTGGCATTCTGCACATCGATGTACGTCACCAGCTGCGACTTCCTGAAGACGAATCGCCGGTCGATGCGGACATCGAGCGCGAAGAACGTCGGCAGCCGCTCGCCCTCATTGTAGCGTGCGAAATCGAGCCGACCGGCTGAAGTGAACGGCGTGGTCGGCAGGCCCGCAGCCGATCGCACCCGACCGCTGAACTCCCAGCGTGCGTTCGGGCGCCAGCCGAGGAGGCCGTTGAAGACCAGTGGTGAATCGAAGGCACCGATCGATCGTGTCTCATCCAATCCACGGAATCGGGTGCGGTTGTAGCTCGCACTGATCAGCCCATACACAGGGATCTCGCTCAGGCGCTTCTGCAGGAACACCTCTGCGCCACGCACCGACCCGGTCGCCTCTGCCAGCAGCGGCTCGAGACCGAACGGAATGTCGTTGCTGACGTCGTCAAACCCACTCGGCTGGAGTACCGCACGCGGACGGAACACGCGACCCGGATAGTCGGCGTACTGCTTGGCGTACGCTTCGACCTGCAGCTTGAGATCGGGTCGAAGCAACCGCTGCCACCCGGCCACGATCTGATCGGCGCGCAACGGTTTCAGCTGACGCGGATTCTGCACATCACCCACCAGCCAGATCGGTTGCGGGGCCTGATAGTACTGGCCGCCAGCGAGTGTGAAGGTGTTGGCGTCGTCGGGGCTCCACGCCAGCGTGGCACGCGGGGCCACGCGGACGCTGTTGCGCAGGAACTGATACCAGTCAGCGCGCGCGCCGAGCGTCAACCGCACGCGATCGCCGAGCTGCAACGTGTTCTGGAGATAGACGGCCTGCCGGTACATCGCGAACGTGGTGTCGACGCGCAACGCCCGTGGCACGCCATTCTGGTCGAGCCGCGCGGCGCCGGGCAGCGTGATGTCGTACTGCAACGCCCCGGCATATTTGGCGATGACACCGGCCGAGAGTTCGGCCCGCGGTGACAGCTGCAGCGTGAGGTCGCTCCGCAGCGACGTTTCGCCTTCGGTCGATTTCGCACCGAAGATCTGTGTTGGCGGATTGGAGGAATCGCGTTGTGCCGCATCGAAGCGGCTCCAGGTGCGGCCGAGCGTCGTCGTCAGCACCCCGTTCGGCAGCAGACGCTTCCAGGTGGCGCCGGCGATGTACTGATCCTGCGATGAGCCGAGCAGCGTGGAATTCTCGAAGCGATCGTCGGCCGTCTCGCTGCTGACGGTGATCCGGTCGCGCGCCCCCACCAGCAGGAATGACAACTCATCGCGAGCCGTGGGGCGTTGCACGGCCTTGAGCGTCACATCGGTGTATGACGGGATGAACGGAAACCCCACCGCATTGAAGACGAAATCGAGATAGCTGCGTCGCACGCTCACCAGCAGTGACCCATCGTTGGGCAGCGGGCCCTCGGCGATGGCACCGAAGCCGAGGGCCGACAAGTTGAGCGTGGTCGCGCGGCGTTCTCGATTGCCTTCGCGCAGCGAGATGGTCGTCACGCTCGACGTCCGGTCGCCGAAGCGGACGCCGAAACCGCCGGCGCTCAGTGCGGCATCCTTCACGAATTCGATCGGGATCAGCGACACCGGTCCACCGGTCGACCCCTGCGTGCCGAAGTGGTTCACGTTCGGCACTTCGATGTTGTCGACGACGAACAGGTTCTCGAACGGCGCGCCGCCGCGCACGACCAGATCATTGCGACCGGCCGTGGTGACACCAACACCAGGCAGCACCGAGATGGCGCGGATCACATCCTCCTGCACGCCGGGTGTGCGACGGACCTCTTCGGCCGAGAACCGCTGCGTGCTGACCGGTGCTTCACGGCTCGGTTCGAAATAGGTCGGCCGCACGTCCACGCCGGCCAGTTGCACCACGCGTGGCTGAAGCTCGATCACCACCGTCACTGGCTTTCCCGCGCTCACCACCACGTCGCTGCGCACGATCGGAGCGTATCCGATGGCGCGCACTTCCAAGCGGACGATGCCCGCCGGTGATCGAAGCCTGAAGCGTCCATCATCGCCGGTCACGACCACCAGCTCGGTGCCTGCGACCCGGATCGTGGCGTTGGCGATCGGCTGCTGGGTCGGCGCTGAGCGGACGCTCCCGTCGATCAGACCGGTGGCTCCAGTCTGCGCTTCGAGACGGTGGACTGCCGAACCGAGCAGCGCAGAGGCCGCTGCGACAGCGTGCAGTGCGCGGATGTGCATGAATCCTCGGAAGTGTGGTGCGACGGTCAGCGATCGTGAACCAGCAAGCCGCGCGGGCCGTGCCGGCGGCGCGCCGAGGGTCACCCATCCTCTGGAGCGCGCGCTGTTGATGTTTTCGTCCACTCGGAGCGTGAAGATGCAGCGATGCTCCGTGAGGATCTTTCAGCCGGGACCATTGGATCGTGGACCAGAGGGAACGGTCACGCTGAAGGCGTCCTCATTCCAGGAGCAGACGCGCATGGTGCACCTCGCTGCACTCCCGAACGCAAAGGAGCCCGGCACCGCAGCCCGGACATCAGGCGCAGGTGCCGGGCTCCGCGCGTCGCGCGGAACCGGAACTACTTGGTTTCCTTGAACAGAACGTGCTTCTTGACGACCGGATCGTACTTCTTCATCTCGATCCGCTCGGGATGCAGACGGGCGTTCTTGGTCTTGTGGTACGTGTACGGCGATTCCGTGCTGCGCAGCTTGATGTTGATGCGCTTGCCCTTAGCGGCCATGATGCTCCTCGCGGGGTACTTGTAGCCCACAAAGCTATAACGGCCCAGTTCGGGGCGGGAGGGGTGACTCCGAGCAAATTTGCGCCCCGCCGCGGTAGTGCCGACCAGGCCGGGGGTCGGCCAGACTGCGGCCGGTGGCTACACTGTGCGGCATGACGCCTCTCAGCTCTGATCCGCTGTCCGCTCCGCCGCCGCCACTCGGCGATTTTGGCCCCGCTGTCCTTCAGGCGGGGGTCGATCGGGTGCTCGGCCTCTTCCAACGGCTGCACGACGCCGGCGCACTTCCGCCGGTGCTGAGTCCGGTTGCGCCCGGCACGATCACCGCCCAGCTCGCACTGACGGCGCCCGCCGCCCCCGAACCGCTGGACGCGATTCTCGCCGATATCGAATCGATCATCGTCCCCGGCATCACGCACTGGCACCATCCGAACTTCTTCGCCTACTTCGCCAACTCATCCAGTGTCCCATCGCTGCTCGGCGAGTTCGTCGCGTCCGGGCTGAATGCCAACGCCATGCTCTGGGTCACCAGTCCCGCCGCCACGGAGCTCGAGCAGCGGGTGATGGAGTGGCTCTGGAGCGCGATGGGATTGCCGGACGCACGCGACTGGTTCGGCATCATCACCGACACGGCCTCGATGTCGACACTGCTCGGCATCGCCGCCGCGCGTGAAGCGGCCGGGTACGACATCCGGCGCATGGGAATGGCGGGACGCAGTGATCTGCCCACCCTTCGCGTGTACTGCAGCGAACACACGCATTCGTCGGTGGACAAGGCGTGCATCACCCTTGGCATCGGCACCGACAACGTGGTGAAGATTCCGGTCGACGACACCTTTGCCATGCGGGCAGATGCACTCGACGCGGCGTTGACCGCAGACCGCGCGGCCGGCATGCGCCCTCTCGCCGTGGTCGCGACAGTCGGCACCACCAGTACCTCGAGCATCGATCCGGTGCCGGCGATTGCCGACCTCTGCGCTCGTCACGGCGTCTGGCTGCACGTCGATGCCGCCTACGCCGGCGTGATGGGCATCGCGCCGGAGTATCGCTGGGTGCTGGATGGCGTCGAGCGCGCGGACAGCGTCGTGACCAACCCGCACAAGTGGCTCTTCACCACCATGGACTGCAGCGCATTCTGGACGCGACATCAGGACGTGCTGCGGCAGGCCTTCTCGCTGGTGGCCGAATACCTGGTGACCGCGCGCGATTCGCAGGTCGTGAATTACATGGACTATGGCGTACAGCTGGGCCGACGCTTCCGCGCACTCAAGCTCTGGATGGTGATGCGCGCCTTTGGCACCGACGGCCTGGCGGCGCGGTTGCGCGAACACTGCCTGCTGGCACGCGACTTCGCCGCACGGGTCGAAGCCGATCCGTCATGGACACTCAGCGCGCCGGTACCGTTCTCGCTGGTCTGCTTCCGCTACGCACCGTCCGGGATGAGCGACGCGGACGCGGATGTGCGCAATGCGGACATCCTTGCCGCCGTCAACGCGGCAGGACGCGTGTATCTGTCACACACGCGCCTGCACGGTCGTTTCGTGTTGCGGCTGGCGATCGGCAACATTCTCACCATGCGCGAGCACGTCGATCTGGCGTGGGGCGAGCTTCAGCGCGTTGCTGCGTCGCGCTGATGCATGCGCGAGCTACTCGTCGCCGATGAGGCGGCCGAGTGAGCCGAGCGTCCCGCTGGCACCACCGCCGGTGCGGCCGGCGGGAGCGGCGGCGATGATGCGGTCGGCCAGGCGCGAGAAGGGCAGCGTCTGGAGCACGATGCGCCCCGGCCCGCGCAGGCGCACGTAGAAGAGGCCTTCGCCCCCGAACAGTGCGGTCTTGATGCCCTTCACCATCTCGATGTCGTACTCCACGCTCGGCTGCATCGCCACGAAACAACCCGTGTCGACGCGCAACACTTCACCCGGCAACAGGTCGCGCTGCACCAGTGTGCCGCTGGCGTGCAGGAACGCCAGGCCGTCGCCGCTGATCTTCTGCAACACGAACCCTTCGCCGCCGAAGAACCCGGCACCGATCTTCCGCTGCAGCGCGATGCTCACGTCGAGTCCGCGGGCGCCGGCCAGGAAGGCGTCACGCTGGGCGATGATCGTTCCGCCCCAGTCCAGCACATTGACCGCCTGAATCTTGCCCGGAAACGGGCTGGCGAAGGCCACGTCGCGGCGCTGATGTGACTCGTTGATGAAGACGGTCATCATGAAGCTGTCGCCCGACAGCACACGCTTGGCCCCGCCCATCAGCTTGCCCAGCAGGCCACCACCTTCGTTGTTCGGGTCCAGCGTGGTGATCGGGCGAATGCCGTCTTCCATGTACATCATCGCCCCCGCTTCGGCCGTCACGGCCTCACCAGGGTCCAGCGTCACAATCACGGCCTGCAGATCATCGCCAATCAGGCGATAGTCGATTTCATCAGCCTTGCGCATGAAAAATCCCTTCAGGAAAAAGTGGTCGTGATACAGCCATGCACACCATCGACACAGAGTAAACAGTCGACGCCTGGTGCCGCGATTTCTGTCGGAAGTATGGCGAGGTTTGCACATGCCGGCACACAGCACGGTCTGTGCAATCGCGCCCCGGTGCCGCGAGTTCTGTCGCCTGCCAAGGCGGAGACCGGAGCAATACCGGAGGTATTACGAGGATCGACAACGCCGGTAAACCGCACAGGGTCAGCCGGCGACACCCGGTGCCGCGAGTTCTGTCGCCTGCCAAGGCGGAGACCGGAGCAATACCGGAGGTATTGCGAGGATCGACAACGTCGGCAGACGGCAGAAGGCGCGGCACCCGCTACGCCCAGTATTGCCATTGGTTCGCAACGACGACATACGCAGACAGGCAGCCGTTGGTGACAGCATGGGTCCAGACCAGATCGCCGATGGAGCGGACCTTGGCCATCCAGAGGTTGTAGATCAGTCCGCACAGCAGGCCAACTTCCCAATACGAGCCATGCTCCGCCGCGAACAGCACGGCGGTCGACACGAAGGAGAGCGTCGTGAAGCTGCCGAGCGGGCGGAGGCGGAAGTCGTCGAACGAATCGACGGCCCGCGGCAGCCAGCCGCGCCAGAACAGCTCTTCGAGAATCGGCACCAGCAACACCGCGCGCGCGGCCCGCAGCCAGAGCGTGAGTGCGTCACCGCGCTCCGACTCGGCCAGACCGGCGGTCGGATGACCGACGATCGAGTTGTCGAACAGCCAGTGCGTGCGATAGGCCGACCCGAAGAGTGCTTCCGGCGCGATCCAGAGCAGAAACACACCAACGCCAACGAGGGTCGAGAGCAGGAGGTGTTTCGGCACGAGCTCGATCACGCCGCGACTGGTGGTGAGCAGCGTGGCGACCAGCAGCACGATCCAGAGCGCCGCGTTCCACGGCTGCGGAATGGCCAGTGGCTTGAGGACGGCCAGCAGCACCATGAACAGCAGGAATGGTGCGACCCACGGAACAGCGGCGCGGACAGGCATGTCGGGTGGCGGTCACGGGTGTGGAGATCGCGAGAATCTACCGCAGCCCAAAACACCACGGGGGCGGACCGTTGCCGGCCCGCCCCCGCACCTGCCCCGGCCCGATTCCGTCAATCGCCCATCACCGGCTGCGGCAGAACCCCCGTCGGGATCTTGTGTTCGCCAGTCATCGGCGTGCTGAAACCAAGGCGCTTCCCGAAGAAGCTGCGAACGCCGTCAAGAATTTCGTAGATCGTCGGCACGACGATCAGTGTCAGGATCGTCGACGTGATCACACCACCGATCACCGCGACGCCCAGCGGCTTGCGGAAGTCGGCCCCCTCACCCGTGCCGAGGGCGATCGGCAGCATACCGGCCACCAGCGCAAACGTCGTCATCAGAATCGGCCGCAGTCGGATCGCTCCTGCGTCGATCAGGGCCGTTCGAAGGGAGACACCGGCTTCCTCACGCTGCCACTTGGCGAAGTCGATCAGCAGAATGGCGTTCTTGGCCACGATACCCGCCAGCAGAATCACGCCGATCAGCGACATCAGGTTGATCGTCATGCCAGTGATCGCCAGCGCACCGAACACACCCACCAGCGACAGCGGCAGTGACACCAGAATCGCAATCGGATCGAGGAAGCTGCCGAACTGCAACACCAGAATCATGTACATCAGCACGATGGCAATGCCGAGTGCGGCGAAGATCGAACCAAAGACCTTTTGCTGGTTCTCGGTGTCGCCACCCTGACTGAGTTCGATGCCGGGCGGCATCGGCTCCGAGGCAAAAATCTTGTTGATGTCATCCAGCACGTCCGAGTTCGGCCGCCCCGCCACATTCGCCTGCACGGTCACCAGTTTGTCGCGATCCAGATGGCTGATGATGGACGGGCCGAGGCCCTGCTTCACCGTGGCTACCTGACCGAGTGGCAGCGTCGATGACGGCGCACCGTTCCGGCCCGCAATGACCAGCGGAAGGTTGGTCAGATCCGCCAGACGTTCGCGCGACTCCGGCGTGAAGCGCACCCGCACCTTGCGGGTTTCGCCCATCGGATCGACCCAGTCACCCGCTTCCACGCCGGCGAATGCCGGTCGGAGCGACTGTGCCACCGATCCCACACTCACGCCAAGCGAACTGGCCAGACCACGGTCCACTTGTACCGTGAGTTCGGGCTTCTGCCCCTTGGTGCTGAGGCTCACGTCCACCGCGCCCTTCACCGCGGCAACCTGCGGCAGCACCTTCTCGGCGTACGCCTGCAATGCGCGTGCATCGTTGCCGCGCAGCTGCAACTGAATCTGCTTCTGGTCACCGTTGAAATCGTTGGTATACACGCTGGCGACCGCACCACCGATGCGCGCCATCTCGACGCGCAGCAATGCGGCAAGACTGTCAGCGGAGCGCTGCTTGTTCGCCCGACGCTCAGCCTTCGGCGACAGCTTGATGTAGACGTTGCCGGCATCCACCGCGCCGCTCGCACCGCCGATGGTCGTCAAGGTGAACTTCGATTCCGGGAATTTCTCGGCAATCCGCACCGCCTCGAGAACCTTGAGGCGCATGTAGTCGAGATTTGACCCAGGCGGTGTCTCGATCTTGACGTTGATCTCCGAATTGTCCTCGCCAGGGAAGAAACTCGTCCCCACCTTTCGGATGTCGAGCAGCGCCTTGCCACGTTCCTCGCCGAGCGCCTTCTGTGCCACGCCCGGCAACAGACCGATACTGGCGATGCCGAGGACCAGGAAGAGCACGCCGCCGCCAGCGCGCGCCATCAGCGGCAACGCCTTGCGTGTGTCCAGCCAGACGCCGATCAGCACCAGTCCCATTGCGACGACGAACCCGACGACGCCGGAGATGGGCAGTGCAAAGGCGGCGAAGAAGACGCCCGCGGCCAGAATGATCATGGCCAGCTGATGATCGAGGGCCCACGCAATCACGCCGCGGTACTTCTGCGTCTGTCGGTTGAACCAGTTGTTGAACCGGTCGAGGACCCTGGTGATCCACCACTTCTTGTCTTCCGTCTGATGCGGATCAGGCCAGTAGGCCGAGAGCATCGGGTCGAGCGAGAAGCTGACGAACAATGAGACCAGCACCGAGCAGGCGATCGTCAGCGCCAGCGGCTTGAACCACTGTCCCGCTTCACCATCGAGGAACGCAATCGGCACGAACACGGCGACGATCGAGAACGTCGTCGCCGCGACGGCGAGGCCGATCTCGGCCGTCCCCTCGCGCGCCGCGGTCATGTGGTCTTTTCCCATCTCGACGTGTCGCACGATGTTCTCTCTGACCACGATGGCATCGTCGATCAGGATGCCGATCGCCAGCGACAGGCCGAGCAGCGACATCGTGTTGAGCGTGAAACCAAATGCGTACACCGCGAGGAAGCTCGCAATGACCGACACCGGCAGCGCCAGGCCGGTGATGATCGTCGAGCGCCACGAGTTCAGGAACAGGAACACCACCAGCACCGTCAGCGCGGCCCCTTCGATCAGGGTGCCCTGCACATTGCTCACGCTGGCGTCGACGCGCTCGCCGGTGTCCTTGATGACCTTCATCGCGACGCCTGTCGGCAGCTGCTTCTGGAGCTCCTCCACCTTCTTGATCACCTTCTGCGTGACCTCGGTGGTGCTGTAGCCGCTGGACTTGGTGATATCGAGCCCCACCGACTCCACGCCATCCAGGAGAGCCAGGGTGCGCTGCTCCTCGGTGCCGTCGCGGATGTCGGCCACCTGGCCCAGACGGATCAGCTGCGACCCCCGCTGGACGATCGCGATGTTGGCGAAGTCCTGTACATCCTGGAGGCGTCCGCTGAGCCGAATCGTCCGCTCGTCGAGCACGCCGGTCAGACTGCCAACCGGCACCGCGAGGTTCTGCTGCTGGAGCGCGGCCACGACCTCCGTCACGCTGATGTTGTTGGCCTGCAACGCCGCTGGACGAAGCTCGACCATCATCTCGCGCTTCACGCCACCCACCACGTCGACCTTGGCCACGCCCGCGATGGCACGCAACTCCCGCGTGACGCCGGGATCAGCGAGCAGGGTCAACTGCGGCGCGCTGAGCGACTTGGAGGACAACGCCAGCTGGACGACCGGCCGATCGGTCGGATTGAACTTCTGGAGGATCGGTTCCTTCATTTCGGCCGGCAGGTCGTTGCGCTTCAGGTTGATCGCATCGCGGATCTCCGTCGTCGCTTCCTGCAGATTCTTGCCGAACTTGAAGAATGTGACGATCGAGGCGAAACCGTCGCGCGCTTCGCCCTGCACCTTGTCGACACCGGAAATGCCGGTGATCGCTTCCTCGACGCGATCGAGCACTTCGCGTTCGACCTGATCGGGGCTGGCACCCGGATAGACGATCGTCGTGAAGATGATCGGCGGCGCCACCTCGGGGAACTCGTCGGTCTGCAGCTTGGCGTAGGCGAACAGGCCGCTGATCACCAGCACCAGCATGGTCACGATGGTGACCAGCGGCTTCTTGATCGCGAAATCGGAAATCCACATAAGCGCTACCTCGACCCGGTGGCGGCCTTGGGCGTTGCCGCCTTGCTGGCCTGATCATTCACGGACGACACACGCACCTGCTTGCCTTCACCAATCGCCTGCGCCGCACCGAGCAGCACGGTATCGCCGCGCTGCAGGCCCTGCGTAATCTCGAAGTTCTCGCGCTGGTCGTCACGAATGCCGAGCGTGACGCTGACGCGCTCGACACGTCCGGCGCGCACCCGCATCACCGCCGGCGTCGCGCCGCGTTGATCGATGGCCGTGGCCGGCAGCACCAGCGCCGTCCGCGACTCGGCATTCACACGTCCTTCGGCGAACAACCCGCCGACCAGTGTACCGGCGCTGTTCGGAATCGACGCCAGGATCTGTACCTGCCGCGTGGTGGGATCGGCCACCGGGCTGACACGGGTGACCGTGCCGGTGAACTTGCGGTCGCCGTAGCCGCTGACCACGAACGCCACCGGCTGTCCGATGCGAATCTGGCCGATCTGCGAGGCCGGGACGGCGGCCTCGAGTCGCATGCTCTTCGGATCGACGACCGTGAACAGCGCCGCACCGGGCGACACCACGTCGCCGGCGCTGACGACCTTCGCCGCCACGACGCCGGCGAAAGGCGCACGCACCGTGGCATTGCTCAGCTGCTTGTTCGCCTGCGCGTAGGCCGACTTCACGTTCGCCAGCTGTGCCATGGTGGTGGCATACGTCAGTCGCGCATTCTCCAGATCGCGATCAGCGATGGCACCCGCAGCATTCAGCCGCTCGGAACGATCGAGTTCCTTCTTCGCCTGCGCCGCCTGTGCTTCGGTCGCCGTGACGCCGGTGCGCGCCGAGAGCTCTGCCGCGCTGGCGGTGGTGGCATCGATGCGTGCCAATGCCATGCCGGCCGTGACCTTCTGGCCAACTTCGACGTAGACCTGCACCACGCTCCCCGCGACTTCCGCGCGCACCGAGGCGCTGCGGTCGGCCAGCAGCTCACCCGAGAGCGACGGGCCACTGGAGATGGTGGTGGATTCCACGATGCCGATGTTGTCGGCGGTGATCAGCGTGGGCTGTTCCGGCGCCTGGGCGGCCGCGGCCGTGTCCTTCTTGCCGCACGCCGACATGGCCAGCGCGCCCGTCGCCAGCAGCACTGTAAGAACGGTCGATCGACGGTGTGCAGTACGCGTTGCGCGAGTCGGGATAGGTGTCATTGTATGTGCCATGTGAATCACTCCGGTCGACCGGAAGGTCCTGTTGCGGCCTGCTGTGCCCCGCCCTGCGCATTCCCGCCACTCTGCTGCGCCTGCTGCGTCTGTGCGCCAGCACCGGCACCCGTGGCTGAACCGCCACCTGAACCAAGCGGCAAGTCGCGCAGAAGCGTCATGCGAAGCCGCGCGAGTTGCAGGTCCTTCGCCGACGTGAGCGTGTTTGCTTGCGACTGGATGAGCAGGTTCCTGATGTCTGCGAGCTCGAGCTGGGTCGAGATACCGTTGGTGTACCGAACTTCGGCGATGCGGAGCGCCTTGTCTGCCTGTTCCTCCGTGCCGCGGCTCGACAGCCAGTTGGCTTCAGCCTGTTCAAGGCTCTTCAACGCAAGCTGGACGTCCAGCGCTGCAGCGCGCTTGCCCTGATTGAGGCGCGCTTCGCCGTCAGCCAGGTTGGCGCGCGCCACCATCTCGTCACCCTTGATGCGTCCGCTGGTCCAGATCGGGACACTGAGCCCCAGGGAGATGGTCCAGGCGGGATAGAAATCCGCCAGCGTCCGCGGGACGATCTGCGCGTTGGTGGGGTAGGCGAATCGCTGGTAGTTCGTTGCCAGCGTCAGCGACGGCATCCGCTGAAGCTGCGCATTTTCGAGCGTTCCCTTCAACACTTCGACACTGGCAGCCGCCTGCTGCACCGCCGTGCGCGAGTCGGGAGCAGTGTCGCGCGGCGACAGGGTCGGCACCGTGGCCAGTGCCGTGGCTGAGAGCCCGCTGCCCGCGCTGGGGCGTGCGTCATTGTCGAGGCGCGATGTGGCCAGCACCCGATCCATATCCGCGTCCTGCACCGGCGTGACGAGCAGCAGTGGCTCCGTCAGCGGGAGGTTCAGGAGTTGCTTGAGTCGCAGCAACGCCACGTCACGATTCTGCTGTGCCTGGATCAGCAACGGCCGTTGCGCGTCGCGCGCGACACGAGAGCGCAACAGATCGTACTCGGCGACGGTACCGACCTGTCGCTGCAGTGTGGTCTGCCTGAAGGTCCGCTCGTTCTGGGCCAGCGAGCTGTCGGCGATCAGCAGCAGCTTCTCGGCAATCACTGCATCGAAGTAGGCTGATGCGATGTCGTAGCGGAGCTGCGCGCGTGCCGTGCGCAGACCGTACTTCGCGACGTCTTCGTTCGCCTTTGCCACGCGCCCCGCGAGGCCGAAGCGATTGTCGAGGTACAGCGGCTGAGAGGCTTGAATGCCGAGCGTGATGGTGTTCGGTGAGGCGAACAGCACGCTGATCGGGTTGAACGGCTGGGGCGTGGTGTCCGGCGGCGCGTTCGGGTCGGGCGGCGGCGCGAACCGGTCGATGATGGCGTTGAACTGGTTCTGCAGCTGCCGCTGATAGTTGGCCGTGGCCGTGATCTGCGGAAGCACAGTGGAGCGCGCCTGGAAGTACTGGCCCTTGGAGCGCACCACTGCATTCTGCGCGATGCGCACGTCGTCACTGGACGGTTCCGCAAGACGGAAGGCGTCGTCGAGCGACAGGGTGCGCGCGGCGGCCGCGGCGGCTTGTGCGTGAATGTGCGTTGGAACGACCGTCGCGAGAAGCAACGCCAGCGCGGCGCGACGGGCGATTCCCATCAGTGCCGAAGATTTCACGTAGGACTCGTGGTATGTGTGAATGTTGCGCTTCCCGCGGAGGCCGGTTCGCCGGGACCAGCACCCGGCACTCCGATCGCGCGCAGGAACATCTGTACGTAGCGCGCCGCCGCGCGGGTTTCGTTGACCCAGATCTCCGGATCGTCGTGCATTTCACGCGCCATCGCATCACCCCACAACGCGCCGATCAGCATCGTCTGCGCGGCGGTCAGCAGCTCGACGTGGTCGGGTTCCGTCATGAGTTCGTGACCAATCCACCCATCGCGCAGCATGGCCTGCGTGTAGTTGTGCAGCTCGCGGTCGGCACATCGCGCTGGCTCGAAGGAGTTGGTCATCTCGTGAAAGCGCCCTTCGGCCGCGCCCATCGCCTTGCGCAACAGCTCGCGTGATCCACGGAGTTGCGCCAGAAAGGTCTCGCACCAGACAGTCAGCTCGCGGGCCGGATCTGACGGCACGGCCGGCAGTGGAGGGTCGACGAGCTTGAGCGCGGCCACCCGACGAAACAGCGCCTCGTCCATGAGGGCGGCCTTCGAACCGAAATTGCGGAAGATCGTGACTTCGTTGACGCCAGCGATCTCAGCCACTCGGCGAGTCGTGGCACCCTGAAAGCCGGATTCCGCGTAGGCCGTCATGGCGGCCGTGATGATCTTCTCCCGAACGTCGTTGGTCATGGGACTGAGTATATGCTCTACTTTTGATGTAAGCAAGTAGGTACTTGCTTACAGATGAGCTCACTTCCCAGGCCGACGACCTGACAGGCCACGGGTCTACTTTGGAATTGCCATAAAAGCGCGGAAACACGGCCGGCTCTCGGTGACGATCGCGCCACGAGTGGACACGCTGAAGGCGAGAATCCCCTCTGCGCGCTTTCACGGAGGGACCGCAACCGTGACTGTCGATTGGCGGGTGGAGCCGTGCTCCGCCACACGGGCGACCACCGCCGTCAGCGCCGTTTGATCTTCACCCAAAGACATCCGGGGCCGGCGGACGATGCTTGCCGCCGTATCTCGCGCGGAGGAAGGTCAGTGAATCGAGGGGGGACGCCGCCGGCTGCGGTCCTGCCGCCGGACCTGTTCCGGCAGGACCGCCAGGCGAAGCGCCTCTTCGATGGCATGCGACGGCCCCGAGGCGCGCAACCGGCGCTGCGCGGCCCGCAACAGCGCTGGACACACCAGCACCAGCTGCCACTGCAGCCCGTGGCGCGACTTGAACGGGATGCCATCTCTCATGATGCCTCCGGTGACAGGTGGGAAACGCATGACGGTGCCGACAGCATATGTCGGCACCGTCATGGGCCCGTCACCGGCACCGCGTCACGACGCCATGCTACGGCGTCGGCGTGGCCGCCTTCTTCTTCGCGCCTTCGAAGTCGCCGGCCCGGATGATCACCGTCTGCTTCGGATCGATGTACTTGCGGATCGCGGCATTCAGCTCGGCGACGGTCAACTTCCGCACCCGCTCTTCCAGCGCCAGATCGTAGCCGGTGAACGTCCGGTTCCAGCGGCGATGGTCGATCATCTGATTCACCAGCTCATTGTCATTCGCGTACGTCTGCTGACGCCCCTGCAGCCAGCCATTGCGCGCCGCGTCCAGCTCTTCCGACGTCACGCCGGCGGTGATCAGCCGATCGAGTTCCTCACGGAATCCGAGTTGCAGGCGATCGAGATTCTGCGGTGCGTAGATCGCGTAGGTGAGCACTGCGGCCGACGAATCACCGGTGCTGACCGACAGCTGCGACCCCACGCCGTAGCTCAGACCATCCTTCTGCCGGAGACGATCCGCCATGCGGCTCTTGAGGATTCCGCCGCCCATGATTTCGGTGGCCAGTGCGATTGCCGCATAATCAGGGTCACCATCCGCCACCCGGATCGACTGCGCCGCGAAGAACATCGCGTTGGCCTTGTCGGGCGTCTCGATCGAGACCAGGGTCGAATCCGAACGCTTGAACGGCTCGGGGATCAACACCCACGGCCGCGTCGTAGTCCAGTCGCCGAACAGCGCACCGGTGAGTGCTTTCACCGAATCGGCATCAAAATCGCCCACCATGCCGATGTCACCATACGTCGCCGCGTAGAAGTCGCGGTGGAATGCGCGTGCCGAATCGAGCGAGACGCTCTTCCAGTCCTCGATCGCTTCGGGCAGCGTGGGCGCATACAGCGGATGCGCACGCTCGCGGGACGTCAGCGCCCGGCCCAGTGCAGTCACCGCCAGTGCCTGCGGATCGCTCAACCCGGCTTCGATCTGTGCCAGGTTCTCCGTGCGCAGCTTCTCGAACTCCGCCTTGTCGAACGCAGGCTTGCGCAGCATTTCGGCCACCAGGCGCAGCGTCGGAGCGAGATTCTCCCGTCGCACCTGGAACGTGGCGCTGGCCGAGCGTATCGATCCGCTCAGGTTGACCGTCGCCTTGAGCTTGTCGAGTGTGTCCTTTATCTGCTGACGCGTCCGTTCGGTGGTGCCGCGCATCAGCATCGCACCCGCCACGCTGGCGGCTACCCGCCGATTCATCAACGTCGCTTCGGTGCCGAATCGTAGCAGCAGGCTGCCCTGCACCACCGCACCACGCGTGCGCTTCTGCAGCATCGTCAGGCGGAGTCCGTTGGGCAGCGCCGTCTTCTGGGTCCGCGCATCGATATTGGCGGGTTTGGCGTCGAACACCTCTCCTTCGGCCACCTTCTGCGATCCGCGGTAGTCGCGCACCAACGTCTGCACGGCGGGTGCGTCCGGAATCTCGGCCCGATCTGGCTTTTCGGTCGGGATGTAGGCCACCGAGGCGCGATTGTCGGGCTTGAGGTAGGCGGCCGACACCCGTTGCACGTCGGCAGGCGTCACCGTGCGCAACCGGTCGCGGGTGATGTGCAGCAGACGCCAGTCGCCGCCGGCCTCGTACTCGGTGAGCGCGAACCCGACATTCTCGGAATTGTCCAGCAGCTGTTCGATGCCGCTGACCACTTCGTTCCGCGCCCGCTCCACATCTTCGGCCGAGAAGGGGGTGGTGCGCACACCATCGAGCAACGAGAGCATGGCAGTGCGCGCGGAATCGAGCGACTGCTCCTTCCGCACATCGGCCCAGGCGATGAGGGCGCCGGGCTCGCGCAGGTCGAACGTCAGGCCGACGATCGACGCCGCAAGTTTGGTATCCACCAGTCCCGTGTACAACCGGCCACCCGGCTCCTGCGTCAGCAACCGACCAAGGACCTGCACGGCGGCGTTGTCGGGGTGGGCAATTGCCGGCACCTTGTACATGACACCGAAGATCTGCTTGTCACCGACGCGGCGAATCGTCGCCGTCCGTTCTCCGTCCTGGGCGGGATCGCGGGTGTAGGTCGGGTAGAGCAGGTTGCCGCGCTCGAGCGAACGCACGGGGCGTTTGATGGTGCCGAACTTCCGGTTGACCAGCGCCAGCGTCTTCTCGGGGTCGAACTTGCCGGCCACCACCAGCACGGCATTGTCCGGCTGATAATACCTGCGGTAGAACGCCTGCAGCCGCGTGATCGGCACATTCTCGATGTCACTGCGGGCGCCGATGGTGCTCTTGCCGTAGTTGTGCCAGTGATAGCCGGTGGCCATCAGGGCCTGCCAGACCGTGCGCTCAGGACTGTTTTCGCCGGACTCGAATTCGTTTCGGACAACCGTCATCTCACTCTCGAGATCCTTGGCCGCGATGAACGAATTCACCATGCGGTCGGCTTCGAGATCCAGCGCCCAGTCCAGGTTCGCGTCGGTGGACGGAACGGTTTCGAAATAGTTCGTGCGATCGAACGAAGTGGTGCCATTCGGTCGCGCACCGCGCTCGGTCAGCTCAGCGAGGATGGCGCGATGTTTCGGCGTACCCTTGAACACGAGGTGTTCGAGCAGGTGGGCCATGCCCGTTTCGCCGTAGGCTTCGTGCCGGGAGCCCACCAGGTAGGTGATGTTGACGGTGACCGTCGGCTTGGACTGGTCGGGGAAGAGCAGCACCTTGAGTCCGTTGCCCAACCGGTACTCGGTGATGCCTTCGACGGTGGCGCCCTTGACCGGAGCGGCAATGGCGGCACGCGGCGCATTCTGTGCGCCGAGGGGCGCGGCCAGCAGGGCAAACAACAACGACGTGCGGAGACGGAGATACATAGGTGGGAAGAGTACGGGTCGCAGAGCGGTGACGTCGTGCGGAATACTACACGCGACCCCCGCCCTGCGGTTTCAGCCGTCCCCGCGTCGACTCAGAAGGCGGTGGTCAGCCGCACCGTGACGGCGCGCCCGGGCAGATTGTAGCCCCGCTTCTCGTAATAGTTCTCATCTGTCACGTTGCTGAGCTGCAGGTCGGCGCGGAAGCGCCCGGTGATGCGCACCCCCGCGGTCAGGTCGAGAATGGCGAATGGCGGATACTCGATGTCCGAGATATCGGAGAAGTCGCTGAAATCACTGTCGGTTCGGGTTCCGACGTAGCGTCCCAGAACGCCCAGCCGGAGGCGTGAGCGATCATCGTAGTCGAGTCCCACGTTCCAGTTGGCCGACGCCACGTTCTTGATACGCAACGTGTTGGCCGGTGCGCCAAGCCGGACACCCGGAAAGATCGACGCCGGCGTGAAGTTCGTGACGCCGTTGAACTGTGCGGCATCCACCGTGACCGTCGGTGTGGTTTCGGTGGCGGTGAAGATGCGTGTCGCATTGGCGAAGGCGTTCAGCGACCAGCCGCGCCGCAGTGCGGCGCCGATGTCGTAGCGCACCGTCGCCTCGAATCCGCGAATCGATGCCTCGCCGGCGTTCACCGACGTTTGCACCCGCGACACCAGCGTGCCATTCGCCAATACCGGTCGCTGACCGGTGGCAAAGGTCGCACGAGCGCTGGTGATACGATCAGACACCGACGTCGTGAAGTACGTGACATCGGCATCGAAGGCCCCATTGAGTCGCGACAGACCGAGGCCGATGTCGGTCGTCACGGAATTCTCCGACCGAAGCTCGGGATTGCCGAACGTGATCGCGGCCACGCCGGCGGTGACGGTCTGCGTCAGGCCCGCACGCCCGAATGCATCGGGTGCCAGGAATGCACGCCCGACACTGCCGTGTGCCCGGACGCCGGCACCGATGGCGTACAGGACCCCAGCGCTGGGGTTGAAGACGATGAAGGTGTCGTCACCCGGCAACACATCGGTTCGCAACGGCGTCGACAGGAGTGACAGCGTGACACGATCGGCTCGCGCACCAACCGTCGTCACCAGCCGACCGTCGAGTGCGGTGACGCGTGCTTCACCAAACGCTGCCAGCGATCGCACCTGACTGTTCGGGCTGAACGTCCCGGTCTCGAGGTTCGCCGACAGGAAGCGCCGTGACGTTGCTTCCTGCTGCGTCGCATCGACGCCGAACACCACCTGCTGACCGCGCACCTGCACCACGTCCTGCAGCTGCACGCCGGTCGTTTGGGCCCGCGACGCGAAACTCACGTACCGCACACTGTCGGGGCGATTGTAGTTGTCACCGGTCTCCGAGGTCGTGAACACGCGGGCGAGCAGCGCGTGCGCGCCGAACGTTCCCGCGAGATCCGTCGATCCGCCGATGCGCCGCACATCCTTGCGTCCATTGCCGGGAAAGGGTGTCCCCGCCGAGTAGAGGTCGCCGGGAGAGGCGACATCATTGGCATCGAACAGCTCACCGCGCAGGTCGATGCGGATACGATTGGCGACGCTGCCACCGACGCGCAGGGTGCCGCTGGTGGATGCGAGCGTGGTGAATGGGCGCGTGACACCGTCACCGAGGGTGTCAGCCACGAAGCGATTGGGGCGGGCACCGGTCGGATAGACCTTCAAGGCGCTGTCGCGCCCGAAGACGCCGCGCAGCGCGTTGCCCCCGCCAAGCGAGAAATCCTCGCGCTGATCGTAGCGGCGCAGGCTGACGTCGGCGTCGAGCCCACGGCCAAGACGGCCGCCACCCTGCAGCCGGAATTCGCTGGCACCGAAGCTGCCGGCGGAAGCCGACACCAGGCCGCTGCGGGCGCCCGTGCGTCGGCGCGTGACGACGTTGATGACGCCCCCCATCGCGCTCGACCCATAGAGCGCTGATGCCGGCCCTTTCATGACTTCGATCCGCTCGACGTCCTGCAGGTCGAGCATCGAGACGTTGGTGACGCCACTTGGTCGTCCATCGAGCAGGATCAGCGACCGCTGCTGGATCGAACCGACCTGCGGGCGGAACCCACGAATGCCGATGCCGCCCAGCAAGCCGGGGTACTGCACCACGTCGAGATTGGCGCGCTTCTTGAGCAGGTCGACCATATCGAGCGCCGGTGTGGCATCGATCGACGCACGCGAAATCACTTCGACCCGCCGCGGAAGGGAATCGGCGGGCGCGGCGTATCGGGACGCGGTGGTGATGACCTGCGGCAGGCGCTGGACGCGTGCCGAATCGCGGACGGGCTGTTGTGCGTGCATGGCTGTGGCGCACAACGCGGTGGCACCGATCGTCACGTGGACGAGGGTGCGGAATGATGTGGACATCAGTCTCTCGACGCGCAGCCGCCCTCGCAGCCTCGCGTTACCGGAATGCCCGCGCACAGCGCCACGGTGCAACGACCGGATCAGCGCCGCGCGCCGTGATGAGACGGCGCGAGACAAAAAACCCGTTCGTCCACACAGTGGACTGAACGGGGGCAGTCGGGCGCAAAGACACGACGGAGGAACGCCGCGGCTGCACACGATCACCCCGCTCCCCTCCCTCGAGGGGCCTGCTGCGGGCGTGATCAGGGCCGGTCTCCTGGCTCAGAACCACCGAGTTGCCTTCCCGCGGCGCTACTCGCCGCAGTGGCGTCACACTCGGTGCTGCCGACTCGCGTC
>JANMHB010000025.1:0-162740 GCA_031374935.1 Gemmatimonadaceae bacterium
GAGCTGACGGACTGCTCGCTGTGGGTGAATCGAATGGCCTTCGACAGCAACTCGCCCACCGACAGCACGTTCAGCTGATGCGGGCGACGGGACTCGGGGATGGCGACCGAGTCGGTCACCGTCACTTCCTTGATGGGCGCATCGTCGAAGCGCTGCTTCGCCGGTCCGCTCAACAGGGCATGGGTCGCGCACACGTAGATGTCGGCGGCACCGAGCGCCTTCAGCGCGCGAGCCGCTTCCGTCATCGTGCCGGCCGTGTCGATCATGTCGTCGGCGATGAGGCAGTCACGCCCCTCCACGTCCCCGACCACGTTGACGACTTCGGCCACATTGGCGCGCGGGCGCCGCTTGTCGACGATCGCGAGCGATGCGTCGAGTCGCTTGGCAAAACCACGCGCCATCTTGGCGGCACCGACATCAGGGGCCACCACCACCAGATCCTTCAGATCCTTCTTGCGATAATGCGCGGTGAGCACCGGGGCCGCGTACAGGTGGTCCACCGGCACATCGAAAAAGCCTTGCAGCTGATGCTGGTGAAAGTCGAGCCCGAGCACGCGATCGGCACCCGCGGCCTGGATCATGTTCGCCATCAGCTTGGCCGCAATCGCGACGCGCGGCTGGTCCTTGCGATCCTGCCGCGCATAGCCGAAGTACGGCATGACACAGGTGATGCGGTGTGCGCTGGCTCGGCGGGCCGCGTCGATCAGCAGCAGCATCTCCAGAATATTGTCGGCCGGCGGGTTCGTCGACTGGATGATGAAGAGATCCGATCCGCGGATGTTCTCATCGATCCGGACGAAGATTTCACCGTCGCTGAAGCGCGTCGCCGTGGTCCGGGCGAGGTCGACGCCAAGGTGGCGTGCGACTTCGTCGGCCAGCGCCGGATTGGCGGTTCCCGAAATGATCTTGGCGCCTGGCGCCAGCGGCAGTGTGTCCATATGGCAGAGCCTCAAAACCTACCGGCACCGGGGCTCCCATTCAAGGCCGAAGCCGAGTTCGGCTCTGGATCACGGGCGCCGCGATCGCCGCGTTCCACCAGGACCGCGACCAGGCCGGCCGCCGCCACGGTGATCAGGACGTCCGTCACGTCGGGATAGCGCCCCGGGATCAGGACCTGGCCCAGCTCGAGAAGGGCGGCGACGAGGATCGCGGCGCGGACGCCCGGACGAGGCTGTCCCATTCGCGTCCGCGCGGCGAGGCAGGCCCCGATGGCCGCGCCCAGCCCGGCTTTCTGCAGCACCAGGAAGACACTCGACAGGTCCTGTCGCTGAAAGAGCGACATCATGGGCACGAGCTGTCGCCAGCTGGGCATCGGCGTGCCCGACGCGCTCGTCACCCACGACGCCGGGCTCCAGGCCATGACGCAGCCAACCAGCACCACCAGCGCGCCAAGATGGACGGCGCGGGTACTGCGCGCGGTGACGGTCGCCCGCCAGCGGGGGATCAGCACCAGACCGAGCGCCAGCCCGGTGGCGAAGCCTGCGCTCTGCACCGGCCCGGTCATCGCCTCGCGCTGCAAGCCCGCCATGGCGCGACCGAGGTGGGCGGTGGCCAGCAGCGCGCCACCGATGATCATCCATGCCGCGAGCTGCCAGCGACGCAGCCGGCCGTTGCGGTCGGTGATCGCGATGGCGACGGCGACACCGGCCACAATCCAGCTGGTGACATCCACGGCGAGCGACCGCCACGACACGTCGAGAACTGCAGCCGAGAGTACAAATCGCGCGCGCTCGAGCGGCGAGGACGACCAGCCGATCGCCAGCGTTGGCCGGGAGGAGGGGGCGAAGGCCAAGCCGAAGGCGGTGAGCATCAACGCGGCGGCCGGCATCCAACCCGGAATGCCGATGGTCGTGCCGCGGCGCATGTCCAGCGTGGCGCGCCGTTCCGCCAGCCAGAGCACCAGCGCCCCGAGTAACGCGCCGAGGGTATTGGTGGCGACATCAGCGATACTCGCCGTCCGATACAGTGCGAACAGCTGTACGGATTCGACAGCCACGCTGGCGGCAAGCCCCCAGCAGGTCGCGCGAACGACATCGCGCCCGCGCGTCGGCGCGGGCGCGGTCAGCACCCAGGTGGCGCCCCAGCCGAGAAAGAGCGCGACATTCCGGGCCGCATCGACCAGATCGCGGAAACTGAGCGTCGGATCGAGCGCGCGTTGCAATCGGGTGAGCGCGTGCCCGAGCGATGGGTCGAGGCCGAGTCGCAGGAGTGTCGCGATGGCGATGCAGACGAAGTACGCCATCCGCAGCGCGGTGGCATGTCGCAGCGCCAGTGCGGAGATGTCGATGCCGCGCGGTGAAGGTCGCGGGGCGGGCGCGCGCCCTTCGGCGCGGGTGGCAGTCATGAGTTGAGCAGGCATTCCCCGACGTGGATTCGAACCACGATTCACGGCTCCAAAGGCCGCTGTCCTGCCATTAGACGATCGGGGATCGTGACGAAGGCTAACGGGGGCTGGATGGCGCGGACAAGATTTGGACCGGCGGCACGGACTCCAGCGTCACCGTCAGGCCAAGCGTCACCGTGCCATCCGGCGGCCATTCGCGCGCGGCGGCGTGGAATTCGTCGGCGTGTGCGTTGGAGATGGCAAAGACGGTGGCCCCTGAGCCGGACATGCGAACGAGCGCCGCCGGCGCCGCACGGACCATCGATGCATGGACGGCGGCGATATCCGGGCGGAGCGCGAACACCGGGATTTCGAAGTCGTTGTGCGCCGACCGCTGCAGATCGGGCCATGAACCGAGGCTGTGCAGATCGCGGAGTACACTGCCGGCGGGTACGATCCGACCGTCCGCGCGCGCAGCGGCGAGCGCCTGATAGGCCAGCGCGGTGTTCACGCCCTCCCGGAACTGCGCATAGCGGACCATGCGCTGCGGCAGGGCGTCGAGCGCGAGCATCCGTTCGCCTCGGCCCCAGGCCAGCGCGCGCACACAGTCGGTTGCCAGAAACGGGACGTCTGCGCCAAGGCTTGCGGCGACCGCAAGAAGCGCCGTGGTGTCGAGCGGTGTCGGATTGAGCGCATTCAGGGCCCGCAGCACCGCGCCGGCGTCGGCACTGCCGCCTCCGAGTCCAGCCCCCGTGGGAATCCGCTTGGTGAGCACGATGTCGATCGCGCGATCCACCGCTGGCCATCTCGCCGCCTGGCGATATCCCGCGGCGGCCCGCCAGGCGAGGTTGCGTTCCTCCGGCACATCCAGGTCGATGTCGCAGCGCAGCGTGATGCCGGCGCCATCGCGGACGCGCACGTCCAGCGTGTCGGAGAGTGCGACGCGCTGAAACACAGTCTCGAGCTGGTGAAAGCCAGACTCTTCGCGTGCCAGGATGCGAAGATCGAGATTGATTTTCGCCCAGGCCAGCACCTGCGCAGCGAGGGCCGGTCGATCAGGCATCGCTGACGGCTGGCTGCTGCGTGGATTCGCGGAAGTCGCGGATCGACAGGCCCAGTCGCGAGAAATAGAGCGCACCCATCGCGGTGATCGGCACGAATGACAACAGGTGAAATCCGACGGCCCAGGTCACCGCGAGGGTGACCGGCACGCCATAGATCTGCAGTCCGGCCTTGGCGAACGCTTCGAACGGTCCGAAGAATCCTGGCGATGACGGGATGGCAACGCCGATGGCGATGAGCCCCTGCAGAAACAGGGCACCGCTGAAGGGGGCGCTGATGCCGACGGCGCGGAACGCGATCCAGAATGCGAGGGCGTTGACCAGCCAGTGGAGCACGGTCCAGACGACGACCCGCGCAAACCGCGACGGACTGCGAAGCACCGCGACGCCGGCGGTGGCATGCTCCATCAGCGTGACCACTCGCGGCTCCCACTTCGGCATCACGGCCCGGCAGCAAGCGCGGGCGATGGTGATCACAATCTCAGGACGGAATGCGACCAGTACCGTGCCGATGAAGACCAGCAGCAGGACGGCGATACCCCAGGTGCCCACCAACGCCGTGGCCGGTCGGCCGGCGATGGTGGCACCAGCCGGAAAGCCGGGCGCGAGCATCGCACCGAACATGAGTGCGAAGACGACCAGCGCGTCGAAGACGCGGTCGAGTGCGATCGAGGCAAAGGCGCTGGTGAATGACACGGCGCGTGTCTCGCGGGAGATCGCATAGGCGCGCGCCAGTTCGCCGGCACGGGCCGGCAGCACGTTGTTGATCATCATCCCGATCGCGACCGCGCGCCACGCATCCATGAACTTGAGGCCTGGCGCGATCGGCTCGAGCAGCACGACCCATCGCACCGCGCGCAACGGGAAGATCGCCGTGGCCATCAGTGCCGACAGCAACAGCAGCCAGAGATTCGCCTCGCGCAGCTGCTGCATGAGGGCGTCGGGCCGCACATCGCGCAGCGTCCAGCCGAGGAGCAGCAGCGTCAGGACGGCACCGATCAGTGTCTGCCATCGGGTGCGCGTCATCGGGCGGAACCGTTCAGGTCGCGCTCCCGGCGAGTTCGACCAGGTCGAACAGTTCACTGAGCAGCGCCGCATCCTGCGTCGTCCCACTGCTGCGCAGCTGTCCGACGATGTGCTTCGCGCGCGACAGCGCGCGGGGACCGCGGTAGAGCAGCGTATCGATCGGCACCACATCCGGTTCGCCATCAGGCGCGGTGGTCGTCGGCGCTGCGCTGCCGGATGGAATCACGATCAGGTCCAATGGCGTCGCATCCAGCTCGCGCACCTTTTCCAGACTGTTGCTGAGCATCGCGCTCAGTGCACGACCGCTCGGCGCCGGTGGGGTGGGGCGCGCGACGGTCGGCGTCGGCACGAGGGTGGCCATCACTGGCGTGTTGCGGCGTGGTGTGAACGCACCATTCGGTCGGGAGGCGCGTTCGGACTGCACGCCCGCGCTGAGCGGGGTGGCGGCAAAGACGACACGCCGCAGTTCGCTGAGTCGCTGCGCGCGGACGTGCGGCAACAGATCCTGCTGCAGGACGAGTGTCAGCGCCGTATCGAGCGCACCGGCGGCGGCAGCGGGCAACGGCGCGTGCGCCGTCAGCACCGAATCACAGAACGCACGAATGTCTTCGTGCTGATAGCTGGAGGCGATGTCGCGCAGGGACACGAGTACGGGCCGGAATGCCGCCACCATGTCGGCGCTGGCTTCCTGCATGGCGCCTTGCCGCAGCGGTGCGAGTCGGGCACGGAGCGACCCGACCAACGGCGAGACATCGGTCAGGAAGCGCTGCGAGAAGGTGATCGCGGGATTCGGCGCGCGATACACCACGGCATCGGCGTCGTTGGCCGGCGCGAGTGATGCAATCGGAACGATGGGCATGTGTGCGTCGGACAAGGCGGCCACCCCACTGGCGGGGCTGACCACTGAAGCGGGATCGACCGAGCGCACGGCCGCCATCGTCGGCGGCATCGGGGCTCTCATCGGGGAAGGAACGGCAGGCGCCGAGGCGACGTGATCGATCGAATTGAAAAAGGCCGTCACGGCCGGGTTCGGCTCGGCGTTGGGTGCCGCACCACGGGCGGTATCACTGCCGGCACCACTCTGCATGAGCTCGCCGTGTCTTTCGACGGCATCGAGGACCGACGCGAGCTTGCCACCGGCCGTTCTGGCGCGTTGGTCGTGGTTGTCACCCCAGAGCCGGGCCATTGGAATCAGCGCGCGCAGCTCGGCGATGGAATCACCGACGGAGAGACCGAGGCCCGGTGTCCAGGCGATGCGGCCTTCGTTCAGCAATCGCGCGGCGCGCTCGAGACCGGAGGCGGCGTCGGCGAAGGAGCCGAGCCGGGCCATGACCGCGCTGCCGCGAAGGCCCCGCGCCAGTTTCAGGAACGTGGCCGAGTCCGGGCCCTGCGGCTCGTCGGTCGTCACCACTCGCTGGAGACGATCGACGTAGTCGCTGGCTTCGAGCACAAAGAAGTCGAGAAGGCCGACGGACATGGGAACGAGGTGGGGGAGCGGTATCGCAACAGACGACCCGCGACACCCGGAAGCTACATGACGCGGCGCTCAGCCTCCAATGCTGCGGTCAGATTGTCCCGCGCGCGGCATTCATCACACCGCGCAGCTCGTGGATCGCACCGGCAATCCCGATGAGGATGCTTCGGCCGATCAGCGCGTGCCCGATGTTCAGCTCCTCGATCGGTTCGATCGCGGCCACCGGTGCAACGTTGCGCACCGACAACCCATGGCCGGCGTGCACGGCGAGCCCGATCCGTGCGCCTTCGTGCGCGGCCGCGGCGAGCGCTCGCACCGGATCGGCCGCACCGGGATGGTGCGCGTACTGCCCGGTGTGCAGCTCGACGGCGGTTGCGCCAAGGTCCTTCGACGCCCGCACGGTGTCCAGATCGGGGTCGATGAACAGTGCCGTTCGTATCGCGGCGGCGTTGAGCGCGTCAATGGTGCGACGCAGCAGGACCGGATCGTGACGCACGTCCAGCCCGCCCTCGGTGGTGACCTCGGCCCGACGTTCCGGGACGATCGTGACCTGATGCGGGCGCAGCCGGAGTGCGATGGCCAGCATCTCCTCGGTGCACGCCATTTCGAGGTTGAGACGGGAACGGATGGTGCGAGTGAGGGACTCCACGTCGGCATCCTGAATGTGCCGGCGATCCTCGCGCAGGTGGACGGTGATGCCATCGGCACCGGCGTCTTCGCACCAGCGGGCGGCAGCGACCGGATCGGGGTCGGAGCCGCCGCGCGCCTGTCGGAGTGTGGCGACGTGGTCGATGTTTACGTACAGTCGCTGCCTCGTCGCGGCTGGTCGTGGTGCGGCAGGATCGGGATTACCTTCGCTCGGCATGTTTAAATCGGACTCATGGAGTGGGAAACGTGATGCGACGGACCGCAGTAGCTCTGATGCTTGTACTCGGCGCGTGCCGCTCGGGTGGCTCGGCACGCCCCGCCGGGGTGGTCGGCGCCGTCGGCCCGAAGCAGGCGGCGGAGCAGTTTCTGGCGTCGATTCGATCGGAGGATGTTCAGGCCACGTCGATCATCTGGGGCAGCTCGAAGGGGCCGGCCCGGGAGCTGATCAAGGATCGGACTGAACTGGAGAAGCGGATTCTGGTCATGCAGTGCAACATCAACCACGACAGCTACCGGATTCTGAGCGATATCCCCCTCGACGCCCAGAAGCGGACGCTTCGCGTGGAACTGCGCCGTGGTCAGATGACCGCCACGACCACCATGGTCGCCGCTCAGGGGCCGAATCAGCGGTGGTTCATCGAGAACACCGATCTGGCACCACTTCGCGGATTCTGCTCGGGTCAGGCTCAGGAACAAAAGCGCTAGTATTCTGATAGTTCTATCAGGACGCCCCCGGTACTGGCGGGGTGCAGGAAGGCAATGCGCTTGCCTTCGGCGCCCAGTCGGGGAACTTGGTCGATGAGGCGCACGCCGTGCGCCGTGCAGCGGCGCAACGTGTCGTCGATATCTTCAACGGCGAAGCAGATGTGATGGATCCCGGGTCCTCGTCGAGCGACGAACTTGCCGATGGGGGAGTCGGGTGTGCTTGCCTGGAGGAGTTCGACCAGCGAGTCGCCGGCGGCGAAGCCGGCGATGTGTGCGCCATCGGCGTCGTCGAGCGGCACCGGGATCATGCCGAGGACGTCGCGGTAGAAGGGCAGGATCTGGTCGAGCGCGGCGACGGCGAGACCGACGTGGGCGATACGGGTGCCGCGTGGTGCGGTATCTGTCATGATAGGAAGAACTTTAGCGGGGGGGCCGCACAATTGGCCGCCCACGACAGGTGAGAGACATGGCGAATGTACTGGCGGTGACGGACGGCGATTTTCAGAACGAAGTGTTGGACCACAAGGGACTGGCGGTGGTCGATTTCTGGGCGGTCTGGTGCGGCCCGTGTCGCATGGTGGCCCCGATCCTCGATCAGTTGGCCACGGAGTACGACGGCAAGGTGAAGATCACCAAGCTGGATGTCGATGCCAACCAGAAGACGGCGGCGAGCTTCAACGTGCGCTCGATCCCGACGCTGCTCTTCGTGAAGGATGGCAAGGTGGTGGATCAGGTGATCGGCGCCCTGCCCAAGGCGCAGCTCCAGACCTACTTCGAGAAGCACGTCTGAGTCGGTGACGCGGGCGCGGCGCGCCTCGCGGGATCGCGATGGGGTGCACATTGTGTGCACCCCATTGTGTTTCGGGGCCGCCGTACCTTCCGCGGCACCTGGCGCAACCTTCCGAGATCATGGCCGGTACCCTCTACGTTGTCGCCACCCCGATCGGCAATCGTGCCGACCTGACCCCCCGCGCGATCGAGACGCTGCGGCGGGTCGCGCTGGTCGTGGCCGAGGACACGCGGCACAGCGCTCCATTGCTGGCGTGGGCTGGTATCAGTACGCCGGTTCGGAGTTATCACGCGCACAACGAGGCCGAGCAGACGCCGCGGCTGGTGGAACGGCTGCTGGAAGGGAGTGACGTCGCACTGATCAGCGACGCGGGGACGCCGCTGGTCTCGGACCCCGGCGCCCGGCTGGTGGAGGCGGCGATCGCAGCGGGGGTGATCGTGACGCCGATCCCTGGCGCGTCGGCGATTCTGGCGGCGTTGGTTGGCAGTGGCCTGTCGGCGGCTGCGTTCACGTTTCTCGGCTTCCTGCCGCGCGCAGTCGGCGACCGTCGCGCGGCGGCGACGGCAGCGCTGGCGCTGCCGCATACCGTGATCCTGTACGAGGCGCCACCGCGGGTGGCGGAACTACTGGAAACTCTGGCGAGCACGGGGGGGTCAGCGCGGCGGGCGGTGGTGGCGCGGGAGCTGACCAAGCTCCACGAGGAGTTCCGGCGCGGAACGGTGGCGGAACTCGCTGCGTACTACGGGGCAACGGCCCCGCGAGGGGAAGTTGTCGTGCTGATTGAGGGGGCTCCCGCATCGGTGCCCGATCATGAGGCGGCAGCGCGGCGCGCCGGAGCGCTGCGAGCCGCCGGTACTTCGGTCCGGGACACGGTCCGTCACCTGCAGGAGGAGTTTGGCGTGGCGCGAAATGAGGCCTATCGATTGGCACAGGAGCTGTGATGGCGCTCCGAGCGCGGGTGGTGGCCGGCACGCTGGCGCTGGCGGTGATCGCCGCGTCGCTCCTTCACGTGCGTGCAGCCAGTGCGGCCACGGCCGCAACGGCGACTTCGCGCGTGATGCTGGGGCGCGTGCATTACAACGGCGGCGGTGACTGGTACGCCAACCCGTCGAGCCTGAAGAACCTCATTCGGGCCGTGGCCGAGCGAACGTCGATTCCGATCGACCGCGAAGAGCACGCCGTCACGTTCCGTGATCCACGACTGTTCGATTATCAGTTTCTGCATCTGACGGGTCACGGCACGATCACGATGGACCCGGATGAGATCGCGCGGGTGCGGGCCTATCTGCTGCGCGGCGGGTTCCTGCACGTGGATGACAATTATGGACTGGACAGCAGCTTTCGCATCGTGCTGAAGCAACTGTTTCCGGACCGACCATTGATCGATGTACCGCTGAACCACCCGATCTACCGGCTGGTGTATCCGTTCCCGCGCGGCGTGCCGAAGATCCATGAGCATGACGCGAAGCCCGCGCGTGGCATGGGCATCTTCATTGGCGACCGGCTGGCGCTGTATTACACGTTCCAGGCGGATCTTGGCAATGGCTGGGAGGATGTCGGGACCTATCCCACCGATCCACCGGAATTGCACGAGCAGGCGATCCGCATGGGTGTGAATCTCGTCACGTACGCCGTCACCAGTCGATTGCAGCCATGACCGCTCCCGCCCTCTTGCCCAGCGCCCTCGGCCAGCTGACCGCGATCATCCGGGATGAGCGGCAGGCATTGTTGCGTCTGGCGCGTGACACTCGCCTGGCGCAAGCAATGATGCCGGTGTGCGCGATCGGTGCTCTCGGCGTCGCGCTGCTCGGTGGTGGTCGCTGGCTGGCGTTGCCCCGTGTGGTGCCGTTCGTGGTCTGGGCACTGGCGATTGGGGCGGCGGCGTGGCGCTGGCGTCAGCGGCAAGAGAGCGACAGCCGGATGACGACGGCAGACGCGGTGGCTGAAGCCATTGAGACCGAGCAGCAGCTGCGCCGCGGCGAGATTCGTGTGGCGCAGGAGGTGGCAGAGAGCGGTGCGCTGGGTGCGTACGCGGCGTCCAGCGTGACACGTGCGCTGGCGGGCACGTCGGTGCCGCGTGCGCCGAAGACGCAGGCGGCGATGCGCGCGCTTCGCACGCGTACGCTGCTCTGGGCGGTCGGTGCGCTGCTGGCGCTGCTGGGCGCGTGCGGATTCTGGTCGGAGGGTGCCGAGGCGCTGGCGAATCCGATCGGCGCGTGGCGGGGCACCTTGCTGCCATCGCTGGGTCTCGATGCGCCGTCAGTCGCGCTGCGCGGTGCCAGTCCGATGATCCGGCTGCGGGGAATCGGGCGTACCGCGCTCACCCTCGAGATGCGAAAGAGTGACGGCACGCTGGTGACTGATGCCATTCCGCTCCTGAACGACACAGCCCAACGCACGCTGCCGGTACTCGACAGCGATGTGACGCTGACACTCACCGATGGGCGCGCCCGTTCGCTGCCGCATCGCATTCGCGTGACCGACAAGCCGTATCTCGGCGACATCGTGGCGCAGGCCAGCTACCCTGCCTATCTGGGTCGCGTGGACGAAGATGTGGCGCTGGGTGGCGTGCTGGTCTTGCCGCGTGGCACGGTGCTGACGTTGCGCGGGCGCTCGTCGGTGCCGCTGACGGCGGCCGCGCTGGTGAGCGATGACGGCGATCGGACCCCGCTCGAGGTGACCGGTGATGCCGTGTCTGGCCGCCTGGTGGCGGACCGCAGCGCGCGGTGGGAGTGGCGCGCATCCGCCGCGACCACCCTGCAAGAGATGCCGCCATCCTTTGCGCTCGACATCCGCCCCGATTCGGCGCCGCAAGTGCAGATCGCCAGCACCAGCGATACGCTGCTGCTGTCCGGCGCGACGGCCTCGGTGACGGTGCTGGCCATGGATGATCACGCGCTGGCGACGGTCGTGATGACCGTGCGGTCCGGTGAATCGGTGGTGGCGCGTCGCGACCTGCTGGCGTCACGGGCCCCGTCGTTCGAAGGGACCGTGCCACTGGACCTCGATGCGCTCGGATTGCAGGGGGATGACGGATCGCTGCGGGTGGACGTCACCGCCACGGATGCGTCGCCGTGGCGTCAGGTGGCGCGGAGCCGCACGCTGGTGCTGCGCCGTGCCGGGGTTTCGGAGCGGCGGGAACAGGCGCGCGCGACAGCCGACAGCGTGGCGGCCGGTGCGGCATCGCTGGCACGCCAGCAGCAGCAGCTGGCGCAGCAGACGAGTGATGCCGCGCGCAACGCGAAGGCGGGTGGCGAGAACGGCCAGCCGATGAGCTTCGATGCCCGCGAAAAGGCAGCGCAGATGACGGCGCAGCAGCGCGCGTTGCAGCAGCAGGCGCAGCAGCTGCAGCAGCAGGCCAAGCAGCTCGCCGATCAGTTGCGTGGTGCGGGCGCGCTCGACTCCGCCCTCGCCGGTAAGCTGGCCGAAGCGCAGAAGATGATGCAGGAGGCGCTGTCACCGCAGATGATGCAGCGGTTGCAGCAGGTGGAGCAGTCGGCCCAGCGTCTGGATCAGGCGGCGACGCGGCAATCACTGGACGACCTCGCGAAGCAGCAACAGGCGTTGCGCGAGCAGCTCGAGCGGAATGCCGAGATGCTGAAGCGCGCCGCGCTCGAGGGCAGTATGGAAACTTTGCGCGACGAAGCGCAGGACATGGCGAACGCCCAGCGCAAGCTGGCGGATTCGTCGGGGAGTGCCACGGCCGCGCAGCGCCAGCAGCAGGCGGAACGTCTGGCCCGGCAGAACGAGCAGCTCAGTCGCGACATCAATCAACTGACGAAGCGTCTGCGCGAGTCGGACGCGCAGCGCGGGGCCCAGCGCACGGAACAGGCGCGGCAGAACAGCGAGACCGCGACGCGCCAGATGCAGGAGGCGGCCCGCGATCCAGCGTCGGCGCAGCAGGCCGCGGAGCGCGCAGCGCAGGCCATGCAGCAGGCGGCCGATGAACTTGCGAAGGCGCGCCAGGAGCAGGTGAACGACTGGAAGAAAGAAACCACGTCGGAGCTGGATCAGTCGATTCAGGAAATGATGCAGCTGAGCCAGCAGGAACGGCAGATGGCCAACGCGGCACAGCAGCAGGCGCAGAAACAGCAGCAGGCGGACCCCTCAGCCGGCCAGCAGGGCGAGAAGCCGCAGGGTGAGAAACAGCAGGCCCAGTCAGGTGAACAGGGCCAGAAGGGCCAGCAAGGCCAGCAGGGCCAGCAAGGCCAGCAGAGCCAGCAACAGCAGATGGCCGCCGAGCAGGCGACCGTCCAGAACGGTGTGCAGCAGGCCGCGCAGCGGTTGCAGGAAGCGGCCCGGCGCTCGCAGCATGTGAGCCAGGGATCGCAGCGCGCGATGCAGGAGGCGGTGCAGCGGGCGCAGGAGGCGACGCAGCAGATGCAGAAGGGCGCGGGCCAGCCTGGCAGTCAGCAGCAGCAGAACGGCGACGCGTCGGCGGCGGCGATGCGTGACGCCGCCGAGGCGATGGAGCGCGCGGCGTCCAGCCTCGTGCGGGATCGTGAGCGCGCGAACCGGGCGCGTTCCGCCAGCGGGCTGCCGGAAATGATGGAGGAGATGCAGCAGCTGGCGCGCCAGCAGCAGCAGGTGAATGGACAGGCCCAGGGCATGTCGATGATGCCGGGTGGCGAGAGCGGCTCGCAGGCACAGCAGATGGCGCAGGCGATCGCGCGCAAGCAGCGGCAGATTGCGCAGCGCCTGGATGACGTGGGCGGTGGTGACGCGAGCGGGCGCGCGGATGCACTGGCGAAGGAAGCGAAGCGACTGGCGGATGCGATGGAGCGCGCCGCCAGCGACCCGGAGACCGCGGCGCGTCGCGAACAGTTCCTGCAGCGATTGCTCGACGCCGGACGCACGCTGCGGCGCGAAGACGAGGAGAAAGAGGGGCCGCGCGAGTCCAAGCCCGGCATCGGCACGGCGGCGTTCGCCCCGCCGTCCGTTCCTGCCACGGGTGCACCGGCGTCACGGGTGGCGCCCCCGACCTGGGATGAGCTGCGCGGCCTGCGTGAAGACGAGCGGCGCGCGGTGCTTCAGTATTTCGAACGCCTGAACAAAGCGGGAGCAAAACCGTGATCCGTGCCCAAACGTTGGCGCTGACCGCGAGTCTGGTGCTTGCGGTCACGGGGCCGCTGCGCGCGCAGGAGCTGGGAACGGCGGCAGCGGATTCGCTGGTGCTGCGCGCGCTGGATCTGGAGGACAGCAAGCCGCGAGACGCTGCCGTCTTGTATCGCCGCGCCTTGTCCGGCACGGGGATGATACCGGCGCTGCTCGGGCTCGAGCGCGTCTACACGAATCTCGGGATGATCGATTCCCTGCTGCCGTTGGTGCGGAGCGCCATTCGCGCTGAGCCGCGCAGTGGTGTGGTGCGATCGGTGCAGCTGCGCACCCTGTCCGCCCTGCAGCGTGATGACGAATTGACGGCTGCGGTGCGGGATTGGGTGCGCGCGGTACCGGGTGAGGCGGCACCGTTCAAGGAGTACGCGCGGCTCTTGCTGGAATCGGGTCGCTCGGCGGCAGCCGACTCGGTGCTCACCGTCGCCTCGCGGATGGTGCGTGATCCGCGCGACTTCAGCGCCGAACTCGCGCAAGTGGCGGCGGCGCAGCGCATGTGGCACGAGGCGTCGCGTCGGTGGCGCGAAACGCTGACTCACACGCCGCAATTGTATCAGGCCGCGATTTTCGCGTTGTCGCTGGCGACCGGTGTGGCGCGCGATTCGGTGCGCACCAATCTGCTCGCCGAGCCCACGTGGCTGCCGGCGCGTCGGGTACTGGCGTCGCTGGAGCTGATCTGGTCGCAACCGCGCCAGGCCTGGCTCGCGTTCAGCGGGGTGACGGCCGACGCGGATGCAGTGGCAGCGTGGAAGGAGTTCGCCGAGGAGGCCGACGCGCGCAGCATGCCGGTGGCGTCACGTGACGCGTGGGCGGCGATCTACCGGAAGACCGGCGAGGCGACGAGTGCGCTGCGTGCTGCCGACGCCGCGCTGGCGAGCGGCGAAGCGGCAACGGCGCTGCAACTGGCGTCGGCGGCGCAGGCAACGCTCTCGCCGCAGCTCGGCCTGCGCGATGCGGTGCCGCTGCGTCTGCGTTCGCTGGCGGCGATGGGCCGTGCCGCCGCCGCGCTGGCGCTGGTCGATTCGGTGCGGCCGAAGGTGGTGCCGATCCAGCTGCAACTGCTGGAGCGCGAACTGATGTGGGCCTGGCTGCGCGTGGGAGATGCCGCTCGGGCGCGCCCGCTGGTGGTGCGTCTGGACGAGGACGAAGCCACCGCGCTGCTGGCGATCTATGATGGGGACCTGGACAAGGCACGAGCCGCGCTGCGCAACGCCGACGCATCGAATACGCTGCTGCTGTCGCCCCGGGCACTCCTGTCGCGCACCACACTGCCGATGTCGCCGACGATCGGGGCGGCGTTCACGGCGCTGGCGCGTCGCGATACGGCAGCGGCGTTGACACAGTTGATGAACACTGCCCCCGACGTCGGCGATGCCGCACCGCTGGTGCTGGCGATGGCCGCGCGACTGCTGACGGCAAGTGGCAACGACGCGCGTGCGGTGCCGCTCTGGACGCGGATCGTCACGGAATACAGTACCAGCCCCGAAGCGCCGGAAGGGGATCTCGAATGGGCGCGTGCCGCGCTGCGTGCACGCGATGGTGGCACGGCCATCGCCCGCCTGGAACATCTGTTGCTCACCTATCCGACCAGTGCTCTGGCGCCCCAGGCGCGCCGGGAACTCGAGAGCGCCCGGCGCATGGCGGGGACCTCCTGATGGGCCGCTGGTTTCGAGCCATGGCGTTCCTGCTGATTGCTGCCGCGCCACTCGCGGCGCAGCATCTGCTGGTGCCGATGGACGACGCACAGCGCAATCACCTGAAGGCGTATGGGTTGACCTACAGCGCCCTGCAACGCACGGAAAAAGCCGAGTGGCTGCTGAATTTCCGCGGCGGGGCGTTCCTGCTGCTCGACACGCCCGCCACCCGCCGCCGTGCCGGCATCGACGGTGTGTCGGTGATACCGACGGACGCCGGCGCCCTGGCTGCGATCCGCACCGAGATGGCCGGTGGCAACTTCGACGCCGTACCGCTGGAGCGGGCGCCGAAGGTGGCCATCTATTCGCCGCCGAGCGCCAATCCGTGGGATGATGCGGTGACGATTGCCCTCGACTACGCCGGCATTCCCTACACCAAGGTGTGGGATCCCGAGGTGATCGCCGGCGACCTGTCGAAGTACGAGTGGTTGCATCTGCACCACGAAGATTTCACAGGGCAGTACAACAAGTTCTACATCTCGTATCGGGGCAGCCCGTGGTTCATCAATCAGGTGAACCGGACGGTGGCGCAGGCGAAGCAGCTGGGCTTCAGCAACGTCCCGGCCCTGAAGAAGGCCGTGGCCGAGAAAATGCGGCTGTACGTGGAGAACGGCGGCTTCCTGTTTGCGATGTGTGGTGCCACGGAGACCCTCGAACTGGCCATCGCCGGCGCCAATGTCGATATCTCCAGCGGGTTCGCAGACGGCACGCCGATGGATGCCGACGCCGACCAGAAGATGGAGTGGTCGCGCGCCTTCGCGGTGCAGAACGCCCACCTGGAACCGAGTCCGCTGATCAACAGCATGAGCGACATCGACGGGCACCAGGTGAACGTGCCCGGCCGGCGACGCGCGCTGGGCACCTTCAGCCTTTTTGCATTCTCGGCCAAGCTGGACCCGGTACCGACCATGCTGACGCAAAACCATCGGAGCGTGCTGTCGGACTATTACGGCGTGACGACCAGCTTCACCAAGTCGACGCTCAAGCCGGGCACACGGGTGCTGGCCTACGAAGACGGCATGCCACTCGCGAAATACATTCACGGCAGCTACGGCAAGGGGGCCTGGACGTTTCTCGGCGGGCACGACCCCGAGGACCCACAACATGAAGTTGGTGCGGCGCCGACCGATCTGTCGTTGTATCCGTCGTCACCGGGCTACCGCCTGATCCTGAACAACGTGCTGTTCCCCGCCGCGCAGAAGAAGCCGCGCAAGACGTGATGACGCGCGACACCTCGGCGACACCAGCACCGACAGCGATCGATCCGTTTGCGCTGTTGCCGCATCGGTTTCCCTTTCTCCTGCTGGATACGATCACGGTGCAGGAGCCGGGGCGGCGTGTGACGGGCACCAAGGCGGTGACGGGCAGCGAAGCATCGCTGATCGGTGCCGGCGCCGGAGGTGGTGTGCATGCCATGCCGCACCTGCTGATCGTCGAGGCGCTGGCGCAGTTGTCGGCGGGCATCCTCGTCGCACTGCTGGAGGGGAAGACCGGCGCGATCGGCTATTTCATCGGAATCGACCGGGTGCGCTTTCGCTCACACGCAATGCCCGGTGATGTGCTCGACCTGAGCGTCGAGCTGCGCCAGTTCCGGCGTGGCATTTGTCGCAGTCACGGCGTGGCCCGTGTCGGCACGCAGCGCATTGTGCACGCCGACCTGACGACGATCCTTCGCGCGTAGCAATTCGACGCACCGCGTGGAGCGCCGGGTGCGTAGATTGCGGCATGACGCGCCGCGCCAAGGCTGCCAAGGGTGAGCACAGCCCCCCCGACTTTCGTATCGCGACAACTGCGGCCGCGGCCATGCGGGTGGCGATCCGACTCGCGGGGGGACGGGAGGTCTGTTTCGTGTGCGCGGTGGATGCCGCTGGCATGCTGACCTCTGCCCGCGCTGTCGCGCGCGGAACTGCCGGACAGGTACTGGCATTGCCCGGCGTGGCCCAGCGTGGTGAGATGCTCGTCCACAATCATCCGTCCGGTTGGCTCGAGCCGAGCGATGCCGATCTGAACATCGCCGCTCGACTGCATGACGACGGGGTCGGCTTCGGCATCACGGACAACGATGTCACCGACCTGTATGTCGTCACCGAAGTTCCGCGAGTGGTCGCGAAGACGATCGTACCCGCGTCGGCAATCGAACGTGATTTCGGGCCTGCCGGGCCGCTTGCCCGCGGATTCGGCGCGTACGAATCGCGTGACGGACAGCGCGACATGGCAACCACCATCGCCCGTACCTATGCCGAGGGTGGCGTGGCACTGCTCGAGGCGGGAACGGGCGTCGGCAAGTCGATGGCGTACCTGGTGCCTGCACTGCGCTGGGCGGCGGCCAATCAGGAACGCACGGTCGTCAGCACCAACACGATCACGCTGCAGGAGCAGCTGGTTGGCAAGGATCTGCCGCTGCTGGCGGACCTGCTCAGCGATCAGCCGGTGCGGTTTGCGTTGCTGAAGGGGTGGCGCAACTATCTCTGTCTGGCGCGCCTGGCGCAGGCGGACGCGTCGAGCGCGTCGCTCTTCGAAGCGCCGCAGCGTGAGGAGCTCCGACTGCTCGGCGAATGGGCGACAGCCACCACCGACGGATCACTCAGCGATCTGCCCACCCCGCCGCGGCCGGATGTGTGGGACGAAGTCGCGGCCGAGGGGGATCTCTGCACGCGGCTCAAGTGCAGCCACTTCGATGCCTGCTTCGTCTTCAAGGCCCGGCGGCTGGCCGCCACGGCCGACGTGGTGGTGGTGAATCATTCGCTGCTCCTGGCGGACATCGCGGTGCGCCGCGCGTCACAGAACTGGGCCGAAGCGGCGGTGCTTCCGGCGTACGCGCACCTGGTCGTCGACGAGGGCCACCATCTCGAGGATGCCGCGGCGAATCACCTGGGGAGCAGCGTCTCGAATCGCGCGGTGTCCAAGTTGCTCAATCGCCTGGAGCGCCGCGGTGGGCGTGAAGCCAAGGGGTTGCTGCCGACGCTCGAGACGCGGCTGATGGCGCGCGGTGACCTGCTCAGCGTGGCGAGTCTCGACCTGCTGCGGGCGCGGCTCCGGCCATCGGTGGAGAACGCACGGGGCGATGCGGCGCAGCTGTTCGATCGCATCGCGATCTGGTTGCAGGAGAGCAAACTGGCCACGATCCGGCTCACGGCCGACCTGCACACGGAAGCAGTCTGGCGCGATGGATTACAGGCCGCGCTGCGCAATCTCGTCACCGCGCTCGAGTCGATCGGCGAGCACCTCCGGCTGATCCGCGAGCGCCTGGAGACCGAGGACGAACGCGACGAAGCGCTGCTGTCGCTGCTGTCGGAACTGCGCGGTGTGGGCTCGCGCACGTCGGCGCACGTGGATGCGCTGCGCGCGACGCTCGATCCCCCGGATGCTGCACCGGGCTTCGTGCGCTGGGCCGAGTTGCGCGGCCGTTCCGATGGCGCGACGAGCCGCGGCAGCAGCACGCCGACCGTGTTGCTTTACAGTGTGCCGCTCGACCTGGCGCCGATTCTGCGCGACGACCTGTTCGGCCGCTTGAGCAGCACCGTGGTGACCAGCGCCACGCTGACGCCGAATGCGCACTTCGGATTTCTGCTCGGCAGGCTGGGGCTGGATGACGCCGAGATGCAGGTGGAAACGGCGCAGTTTCCGTCGCCCTTCGACTACGGCGCGAACGCGATGCTGGTGGTGCCGAGCGACACACCGGCACCGAATCTCGATCCAGTGGGGCATCAGCGCGCGGTGGTGGGGCATGTGCTCGACGTGGCCGAGGCGAGTGACGGTGGATTGTTCGTGCTGTGCACCAGCCACCGGGATGTGCGGGCGCTGTCAGGATTGCTGCGTGAGGCGGCGATCGCACACGGCTGGCCGTTGCTGGTGCATGGCGAGGACGGCCGGGATACGTTGCTCAAGCGTTTCCGGCAGTCGGGACGCGCGATTCTCGTCGGCACCGCCACCTTCTGGGAAGGGGTCGACGTGCCAGGCCATGCGCTGCGCGGCCTGGTGATCAACAAACTGCCGTTTCGTGTGCCGAGCGAGCCGATGGTGGCGGCGCAGTGTGACGCGATCGAGGCGCGCGGCGGCGACCCGTTCATGGAGTACATGCTGCCGCATGCGACCTTGCGACTGAAGCAGGGGGTGGGCCGCCTGATCCGGACTGCAACCGATCGCGGGGTGATCGTGCTTGACGATGTCCGCGTGGTGACCAAGCGCTACGGGCGCGATCTGCTCGACGCGCTGCCGCCGGCCCAGCGGGTGCTTCGGCCGTGGGCCGAGGCGGAACGCCGTATCATTGACTTCTACGCCGCCCGCGCGGCCGAATCGTTCTCGACTCTCTGACTCCGCCCCCCATGATGGCACGTCCTGGCAAGATCGTCTGCGTCGGCCGCAACTACCGCGAACACGCGAAGGAACTGGGCAATGCGGTGCCGGCCGAGCCGCTGCTCTTCCTCAAGCCGTCGAGCGCGATCATCCGCTCCGGCGAGGCGATCGTGTCACCGAAGATGTCCCGGCAGGTGGAACACGAGGGGGAAATCGGGGTCGTGATCGGGAGCCCCATCCGCCGCGCCAGCGAGGCCGAAGCCTTGGCGGCGATCCGGGGGATCGTGGCGCTGAACGATGTCACCGCGCGGGACATCCAGAAGTCGGATCCGCAGTGGACGCGCGGGAAGGGGTTCGACACGTTCTGCCCGATCGGGCCGGAGTGGGCGGGGGTGCCGGATTTTGGCCGGCTCGAGGTGGTCACGAGGGTCAACGGTGTCGTACGTCAGCGCGGGACTGGTGCCGAGATGGTGTTTTCCGTGCCGGCGCTGCTGGCCTACATTTCCCAGGTCATGACCCTCGAGGCCGGGGACATCGTGGCGACCGGAACGCCGGCCGGTGTGGGCCCGTTGCTCCCCGGCGACACGGTCGAGGTTGAAGTCGTCGGGTACAGCACTGTCTCCAATCCTGTCGTCGCCGAAATCTGATGCCTCCGCGTTCCCATCGCTTCGACTCGCTGCCCGACTATCCGCTGGCGCTGATTCCGATCAAGAAGCGCGCGCTGATCGCCCGCGGCGTGGATGTGATCGATCTCGGAGCCGGTGATGCGGATCTGCCCCCGCCCGCCGCGGCGGTCGAGGCGCTGTCGGCCGCGTCGCGCATTCCCGCGATGAACCGCTACGGCTTCGGGCTCGGCAATCCGGCGTACCGCGAGGCGGTGAGCGGCTGGATGCAGCGTCGTTTCGGAGTGCACTTCGATCCGACGACCGAAATCGTCCCGTTGCTCGGCAGCAAGGAAGGGTTGTCGCACCTCGCCCTCGGCTACGTGAACGCCGGTGATGTCACGATCGTCCCGGAGCCCGGCTACAACGCCTACAAGGGCGGCACGCTCCTGAGCAGTGGTACGCCGTACTACTACGCGCTCCGTCCGCAGAACGGTTTCCTGGTCGATCTGGACGAGGTGCCGGATGACGCGCTGCGACGCGCGCGCATTCTGTACCTGAACTATCCGAACAATCCGACGGCGGCCATCGCACCGCGCGAGTATCTCGAGCAGGTGGTGCGCCGCTGTCGCGAGCTCGACATCCTGCTGGTGTACGACAACGCCTATTCCGAGATGGGCTTCGATGGCTACGTGCCACCGAGCATCTTCGAGATCGATGGCGCACGTGACGTCGCCATCGAGTTCCATTCGCTGTCGAAGACCTACAACATGACCGGCTGGCGTTGCGCCTGGGCGTGTGCGCAGCCCGAGATCATCACCACGCTGGCGAAGGTGAAGAGTTACGTCGACACCGGCGCGTTCATGGCGGTGCAGCAGGCCGGTGTGGCGGCCATCGAGAGCTGGGCCGAATTCGTGCCGCAGAATGTGGCGGTGTTTCAGGCGCGTCGGGACGCTGCGGTGCAATCGTTCCGCGAGGCCGGCTTCAGCTGCACCGTCCCGAAGGCGGCGATGTATCTCTGGATTCCGTTGCCGGAAGGCATCCCGTCGCAGCTGTTCGCCGATCGGTTGCTGGATGACGAAGGCGTGGTGGTGATGCCTGGCACCGGGTTTGGCGCGGGCGGCGAAGGCTTCTTCCGCATCAGCTTCATCGCGTCGCCGGATCGGCTGCGCGAGGCGGCGGTGCGCGCAGGCCGCGTGCTGGCATCGTTTGGAGCGGCGGTCTAGATGGTGTTCAAGCCACGCGAGCCGGAGAAGCGATCGCCGGGTGCGATTGCGATCTCCGTTGCGTTGCACCTCGTCATTGGTGTGGCGTTGTTGCGCGTGGTGCTTGGATCGAACGGCATTGCCGAGTGGCTGATCGGACCGCAGGCTGCGGCGCTGCGGGAGAAGATCGAGCTGGTGGCCGTGACGCCGCCGCGCGGCGACGCGTCGGGTGGCGGTGCGCCGATCAATGGCGCCGTGAGGCCCACGAGATCGAGCCAGCTGGGCGCATTCGTGGCACCGGTCGAGGTGCCCACCACGCGCCCCGATGCCGGTGGCGGGCAGGGTGGGGCGGGCGGTGGCACGGGGTCTGGCTTCGGCACCGGCCGTGGGGCGGGTGTCGCCCGGGGGATCGTGCCGGGCTACGATCCGCGACTCTATCCCGGGCCGGCGGAGCCGGCCAGGGTCGCGCGCACCCCAAAGGAGCGGCTCGACAGCGTGATAGCGGAGCGGTTCGCGGAGTACGCAGACAGCGTCGCCACCGCACCACAAAACAACGTCACTGAAGACGGCCGCGCTGATCTGACGTTCACCCGCGGCGGGAAGAAGTACGGGTGGTCACAGCGGGGTATCGTGCTGGGGAACATCACCCTGCCGGCACCGCTGCTCGCCTTGCTGCCCCTGAACCGCATTGGCAGCAACCCGACATCGATCATCCGCCAGGAGAATCCCTGGCTGATGCGTCAGCAGATTCAGGCCGGGGCGCAGGTGGCGCTCAACGCGGAAACGTTCAACGAGCGCGTGAAGCGCATTCGTGAACGGCGCGATCGCGAGCGGAAGGAAGCCCGCGAAGGGACGGACCCGCCGGTGGCGCCGGTGCCGATCCAACCGCAGGATCGTTGACGCAAACTCTCGTCAGCGCAGTGTGCTCAGGCGGCCGCTTCGGCGTTGGGATCGATCGCTTCGTCGGCCTGCAGGTTGGCGTGGAACACGGCCGAGACGAAGCCGATGATCACCTGATCGTCACCTGCCGGAACACTGATCGAATCGAAGGTGTCATCAGCCGCGATGAGCGTCACGGTGTTCCCGTGCTGCCGGAAGGTGCGGACGACCGTCTCGTGACCGGCGCGGATCGCGACCAGATCGCCGTCAAGTGCCTCGAAATCCGGCGTCACCAGAACGGTGTCATCGCGTCGGATGTTGTGCGGTGACATGCCGTCATCCGACACGCGGAGGAAGAATGCATTGTCTGCCGGCGCGAGTCGTCGATCGATGACCACTGCGTCGCTGTGCAGGTCGGCGGTGATCGCGGCACCGAGGACGGAGACGCGAGGGTAGAAGGGCAGCGAGCGACTGCCACCGGTCTGGTGCGCTCCCAGAATCCGGAGCCCGCGCGATCGCGCCTGATTGCGCTGGATGTATCCCTTGCGGGCGAGATTGCCGAGGACATCCGAGACGGTCTTGGTCGACTTGATGTCGAATTGCCGGCCGATCTCGCGAATGCTGGGCTGATAGCTGTTGACCGCCAGGAACTCGATCAGATACTGGTAGACCTTCTCTTCCGTCGGCGTCAGTGTGTTGCTCATGGGGCTCCCTGCGACGTGGCGCAGGGAGCCCGGAAGTGGGCACCTACGCCGTTGTCGCCAGCATGTCCAGCGTGCGCGCGAGACGCTCGAGGCTCCGGTCCCTGCCGATCAGCGTGAGCACATCGAAGATGCCTGGGCTGACCGAGAGTCCGGTGACCGCGACCCGGAGCGGGGTGAAGATCTTCCCCGCCGCCAGGCCGCGCGATTCCGCGAGCGTTCGCAGGGCCGGCTCGAGCGCTTCCGCAGTCCATGCCGGAGCGTTCACGAGCGCGTCCCGTGTCGCGGAGAGAATGTCGGCACTGAGCGCGCGATCCTTCAGCAGCGATTTCGCGACCGCCTCGTCGTCATAGACGAGTTCGTCGATCAGATATGGTCGCGCCTGCTTGACGATCTCTTCCACGGTCCGCGAGCGGACACGCAACTGATCCACCAGGTGCGCGGTCCAGGCCGGATCGGCCACCAGCCGCTCGTGGGTGGCCACGTCGTGCCGGACGATGGCGTCGATGACACGCGGCAGCACTTCATCCAAGGGGCGTCGCGAGAGGTGCTGCCCGTTCATCCACTCGAGTTTCTGTGTGTCGAAGATGGCCGCCTTGCGGTGGAGCCGATCGAGCGAGAAATGCGCGAGCATCTCCTCCGGCATCATCACTTCGAGATCATCGCCTGGACTCCAGCCGAGGAGCGCGAGAAAGTTGGCCATCGCCGTGGGCAGAATGCCCTTGTACTCCCAGTCGCCGACGGCAGCGGCATCGCGGCGCTTGCTGAGCTTCTTGCCGTCGGTGCCGTGGATCATCGGAACGTGCGCGAACTGTGGCAGCGGCGCGCCGAGCGCCTGATAGAGCAGGATCTGCTTCGGCGTGTTCGAGATGTGATCGTCGCCGCGCATCACGATCGTGATGCCCATGGCAATGTCATCGGACACCACCGCGAGGTTGTAGATCGGCGTGCCGTCGGAACGCAGGATGATGAAGTCCTCGATCTCCTTGTTCTCGAAAGCGATGCGGCCGTGCACGATGTCGTCCCAGGCGGTGGTGCCCTCCGGGACGCGGAACCGAATGGTGTACGGCTCGCCATCGGCGAGTTTCTGGCGGACTTCGTCCGGAGACCAGATGGCGAGTCGTCGGTCGAACCGGAACGGCTCCTTGCGGGCGTCGGCCGCGGCGCGGAGACGCTCGAGTTCCGCGACCGAGGTGAAGTCGAGGTAAGCCGAGCCGTTGGCGACCAGGCGTTCGGCGTCCGCTTTGTGGCGGGCGACGTTCGCCCCCTGGAACACGACCTCCTCGTCCCAGTCGAGTCCCAGCCATCGGAGCCCGTGGAAGATCGCCGCCGTGCTTTCCTCGGTACTGCGGGCCTTGTCGGTGTCCTCGATCCGGAGGAGGAACTTGCCGCCGGTCTTGCGGGCCCAGAGCCAATTGAAGAGGGCGGTGCGTGCCCCGCCGACGTGGAGGTAGCCCGTCGGGGAGGGGGCGAAGCGGAGGCGGGGGGCGGGCGGGGTCATGCGGGGCCTCAGGTGCGGATAAGAAAACGGGCCCACCGGTACGTGGTGGGCCCGTCACACGGAGAGAGAGGGATTCGAACCCTCGGTACCAGTTTCCCAGTACGCCGGTTTAGCAAACCGGTGCCTTCAGCCTCTCGGCCATCCCTCCAACAGCACGAGAAGCTACCCGGTTGGCGCGGACGGCACAACGTGCCGTCCGGTCGGTCATACGGCCACGGCCCTGCAGAATGCGTTACAGCATCATTGAGATAATTTTACGTCTCGGTCGTCATGCCGTAGGAGCTGGTGTTCCGAGCAGTCCCGGAGGCGCCCGCCTCGCCCTGTCCGCGCCCTCCGGCAGGGGCGGACAGGTGCAGGTACGAGATGCCGATATTCCAGTGCTCGGCCACTCTGCGATTGCATTTCCGCCCATGTGTCACTCCACGACCTCGCTTCGATCTTGATGAACCAGGAAACGCCTGACCTGAACGGGTCCGAGATCGCCGTCATCGGCATGGCTGGACGGTTTCCCGGCGCACCGTCACTCGAACAGTTCTGGGACAACATCCGCGACGGCCGGGAATCGGTGCGGTTCTTTTCCGACGAAGAGTTGCTGGCGGCCGGCGAAGACCCGTCGCTCCTGGCCGACCCGGCATACGTGCGCGCCTGGCCGCAGCTCGCCGGGATTGAAAACTTCGATGCCGGGTTCTTCGGGATGAGCCCGCGGGACGCATCGGTCATGGACCCCCAGCATCGCTTCTTTCTCGAGGTGGCGTGGGAAGCGATGGAGCGCGCGGGGTACTCCGGCGCGTCGGCACCGCTGGCCACCGGCGTCTTTGCGGCCACCGGCATGAATCACTACATGCTGTATCACGTGGTGCCGAACAAGGAAGTGATGCGCACCGTTGGCGAGTGGCTGGCGCGCCACAACGGCAACGACATGAACTTCCTGGCCACGCGCGCCGCGTACCAGATGAATCTGAAGGGACCGGCGATGAACGTGCAAACCGCATGTTCGTCATCGCTGACGGCGATTCACATCGCCTGCCAGAGCCTGCTGAACCGTGAGACGGATCTGGCGCTGGCTGGTGCATCGACCATGTCGCTCCCGCAGGACCGGGGGTATCTGTACAAGCAGGGCGAGATTCTGTCGTCGGACGGTCATTGCCGTCCGTTCGACGCCGGCTCCAAGGGCACGCTCTTTGGCAGCGGCGCCGGATGCGTGGTGTTGAAGCGGCTGCAGGATGCCCTCGATGATGGTGACACCGTGTTGGCGGTGATCCGAGGCACGGCGATCAACAACGACGGCTCGCAGAAGGTCGGCTATCTCGCACCGAGCGTGGATGGGCAGGCGCGCGCGGTGTCGGAAGCGCTGGCGATCGCGGACGTGCCGGCGGAATCGATCGGCATGATCGAGGCGCACGGGACTGGCACTGCGGTCGGGGACCCGATCGAGGTCGAGGCGTTGAGCCAGGCCTACGCGCCACTGACGGACCGGACGGGCTTCATCGCACTCGGTTCGGTGAAGGCCAACATCGGCCATCTGGGTGAAGCGGCCGGCATGGCCGGGTTCATCAAGACGGTGCTGGCGATGCAGCATCAGCAGTTCCCGCCGTGCGTGAACTTCACGGCGCCGAACCCGCAGATTGATTTCGCATCGAGCCCCTTTTTCGTCAACACGACGCTGGCACCGTGGCCGCGGGGGGCTGCGCCGCGTCGCGCCGGCGTCACGGCGCTCGGCGCCGGCGGGACCAATGCGCACCTGATCCTCGAAGAGGCGCCGGTCGTCGCACCGTCCGCTGCGCCGCCGCGAGCGGCACAACTGCTGACGATCAGCGCCAGAACACGCACCGCCCTCGAGCGCGCATCGGCACGCCTGGCCGATTGCCTCGATCAGGCTCCGTCGATGGTGCTGGCCGATGCCGCCTGGACGCTGCACGAAGGACGCGTACCATTCCAGTATCGGCGCACGGTGGTTGGTCGCACCGGCGCGCAGGCGGCGGCGGCGCTGCGCGAGCCGCAGAAGGGAACGCTGCAGGCCACCACCAGCGATGATGCGCGCATCATCTACATGTTCCCGGGTGGCGGCGCGCAGTACGCATCGATGGGTCGCGAGCTGTACGAGACGGAAACCGTGTATCGCCAGGCCTTTGACGAATGTCTGGCCGAGATGCCGGACGCGCTGGCCGGCACATTGCGTCGACTCGTCTTTCCGGCGCCGGCCGCGGTGGCGACCGCGACGACGGAGCTCGAGGCACCACGGTTCGCGTTGCCCGCGCTGTTCGCGACTGAATACGCTACGGCGCGGTTGCTGACGGCGTGGGGGCTGCAACCGGCCGGGATGATCGGGCACAGCATGGGTGAGTATGTCGCCGCCTGTCTGGCCGGCGTCTTCACGCTGCGTGACGCACTGACGCTGGTGATCGAACGGGCGCGGTTGTTCGAGACGTTGCCTGCCGGTGGCATGCTGAGTGTCGAGCTGTCGGAGGCGGAGTTGCTGCCGCTGCTCGGGCCTGAGCTGTCGATCGCGGCCGTGAACGGGCCGAGGCTGTGCGTCGCCTCCGGACCGGCGGCCGCGATCGAGGCGCTGCAGGCGTCACTGCAGCAGCGCGACATCGAGAGCACACGCATCCACATTTCGGTGGCGGCGCACTCGGTGATGCTGGAGCCGATTCTGGCGGAGTTCGGGCGGGTCTGCGCCCGCGTGCGATTTGCGGCGCCAGCGATCCCGTTCATTTCAAATCTCACCGGCGCGTGGATCACGCCGGACGAAGCGACGGATCCGCAGTACTGGGTGCGTCACCTGCGACAGACGGTCCGCTTCGGGGATGGATTGCAGGCCGTCCTGTCGAGTGGTCGGAGTGTGCTGGTCGAGATCGGACCGGGGCGCACACTCTGCAGTCTGGCGCGCTCGCAGACGCCGATGCCGGTGGCGGTGCCGACGCTGCGCCATCCGCGCGAGAGTGCCTCCGATGTCGAGTTCCTGCTCGGCACCCTGGGCAAAGTGTGGGAGAGCGGTGGCGTGGTGCAGCTGTCGGCACTGCACGCCGGTACCCGACGGCGTCGCATTCCGCTGCCGACGTATCCCTTCGAACATCAGCGTTTCTGGTTGGATGCGCAGAGCCAGGTCGATACGCCCGCGAGAGGCGACGGTGGCCTGTCGCGCCGTGACGACGTGCGCGACTGGTTCTCGATGCCGGTGTGGCGTCGTTCGGCGCTGGCTGGTGGCGAAACCGGCGAGTCCTCAGGCAACTGGCTGGTCTTCGCGGATCGCGGCGGCGTGGGTGATGCGCTGGCCACACGTCGGCCGGCCGACCGCACCATCGTGGTGCGGATTGGCGACCGTTTCCGTCGCCGGAGTGCGGCGGAGTACACCGTGCGGGCCGACTCCGGTGAGGACTTCGCGGCACTCTTCGAGGCACTGAGCCTCGAAGACAAGTGGCCGGACCAGGTGGTGCACCTGTGGGGCCTGGACGCACCAACGATGGGCATGCTCGACTGGCTGAAGAAATCGGACCCGGCGCGACAGCTGAATCGTGCGGTGGGCGAGTATTACGTCAGCCAGCTGTGCATCGCGCAGGCCGCAGCGGAACAGGAGCGCCCACTGGTGCTGTCAACGGTGGCGCGCGGCGTCTTCTGTTGTGCGGAGAACGATGCGCCGCCCGAGCCGCTGACGGCATTGCTGCTCGGCCCGAATCAGGTCGTGCCGCGGGAAGCGCCGCACATCCGCAGTCGCTGCATCGACCTCACGCTCGGTGCGGCGACGGCCGAGACGCAGGCGGTCCGCCTGCTGCACGAACTCCGGCGCCCGGTAACTGAATCGGCGATTGCACTGCGTCCGACGGCGCGGTGGGTCCGTGTGCTGACACCGGTGCCGCTGGCACCTGCAGCGGATGGTGATGTGATCGTGCGCGAGCGCGCGACGATCCTGATCACGGGCGGCCTGGGTGGCATTGGCCTCGAGATCGCGGAGCATCTGGCGCGTACGGCGAAAGCACGACTGGTGCTGATCGGGCGGACGTCGCTTCCGGATCGCAGCGAGTGGGCGTCGATCGCAGGCCAAGGTGGCAGCGATCGCGTTGCAGTGCAGGTGACCAAGCTGCTGGCGATTGAGGCGGCCGGCGGCGAGGTGCTGCCGCTGACGGCGGATGTGACGGATGTCGAACAGATGCTCGGCGTGGTGGCGATGGCGCGGGCGAAGTTCGGCGCGATTCATGGCGTGATTCACTCCGCTGGCCTGATCGATGACGGCCTGATCTCGCTCAAGTTGCCGGCGGCGCCGACGCCCGTGATCACGGTGAAGGCGCTTGGCGCGATGGTCCTCGATGAGGTGCTGCGCGCGGAGCCTCTCGACTTCTTCATCGCGTTTTCATCCGTGAGCTCCGTCCTCGGCCTGGAAGGCCAGGTGGACTATACCTCGGCGAATGCCTTCCTCGATGCGTTCATCGAGCGAAAGCGCCTCACCACCAACACGCGGGCCATCTCGATTGGCTGGAACGCATGGCGCGACGTTGGCATGACGGCGACGCTGGCGGATGGCGCGGTGCATCCGGCATCGCGGCTGAACGGGCACCCTGGGCCGCACCCTGATCTCGAGCGCATCGCGGTGGAGCCGGATGGAACGGCCGTGTTCTCGACGCTCTTCAGTCGGGCGCGACAATGGCTGTTGGCGGAGCATGTGGTGCGTGGCGGTGATGCGCTGATTCCGGGCACCGGATATCTGGAACTGGCACGCGCGGCGCTGGAGCAGGTGCCGGCCGGCGCGAGCGTCGAGCTTCGGAATGTGACGTTTCTCGGGCCGTTCATCGTCGGTCGGGCTGCGCCTCGCGTGCTGCGGCTTCGGTTGAGCGCGGCGACCGGCTCGGCGCCGGACCTGCGCGACTTCGCGTTCATTCCGGACGGTGATGACGAGCCGTGCGTGGTGGGAGCCGTCGGGCCGGGGAGGGCACTGCCGGAGCCGACCGAGACGCTTGGCGCGGTGCGCGCTCGCCTGGGTGCACCGCGCTCCATCGGTGGTTTTCTGGACCAGCCCTTCATGGCCTTCGGGCCGCGATGGGGCAACGTCATGGAGACCGCCAGCAGCGGCAGCGAAGCACTGGTGCGCCTGCGGCTGCCTGACGAGTTCCGCGCCGATCTTGCCACCTACAAGCTCCATCCGGCGCTGATGGACATGGCGACGGGTGGCGCGCAGCTGCTGATACCTGGCTTCGACCAGTCGACGCACTTCTACGTGCCGTTCACGTACGAGCGTGTGCAGCTCTTCTCCGCTCTGACGCAGGACGTGTTCAGTCATGTGCGTCTCGATGCCGCGGCGAGCAGCGGTGACACGGCCAGATTCGATATCGACATCTACGACGCCGACGGTGGCGTTCTGGTGCAGATCCGCGGATTCGTCATGAAGCGTCTCGGTGCCGATGCGGTGTTGAATCGCGCGCCGGCGCATGACGCCGCCCCCACCACGGTGGCACAGGCGAATCTTCGCGGGCTACTGCGGCTGGCGATCGCACCATCGGAAGGCGTGGATGCATTCGACCGGATCATGGCGTCGGGCCTGTCCGGCCATCTCATCACCAGCTCACTCGATCTGCCGCGATGGATCACCCATCTGCAGCAGACGCAGGACAACGCGCTGACGGCGCGCGACGAGGTACGGGATGATGCGACAGGGTTTGCGCGTCCGGACCTGGTCACATCGTACGTCGCCCCGCGCAACGATCTCGAACGGCACCTGTGCGAGTTGTGGAAGCAGCTGCTGGGGCTGAACGAGATCGGGGTACACGACGACTTCTTCGAGATCGGCGGGCAGTCGCTGGTGGCGGTGCGACTCTTCACGCGGATTCGCAAGCACTATCGGGTCGACCTGCCGTTGTCGACGCTGTTCGAGGCGCCGACGATCGCGCAGTGCGCCGAGATCCTCGCCGAGGAGCTGGGGCTCGATCTGGGCGCGGTGGCAGCGGGGGCGCCGAGCACGCCGAGTGACGACGCGGCGGAGTCGGCGGCAGCGTCGACAGAGCGCGCGTCGCGCTGGCGCTCGCTGGTGGTCATGCAGGGCAAGGGCAGTCGCCCGCCGTTCGTGTGTGTTGCGGGCATGGGCGGAACGCTCAACAACCTGCGCAAGCTGGCGATGCTGCTTGGTGACGGACGGCCGTTCTATGGACTCCAACCGCCGGGCGCTGATGATCCGCGGCAGTTGCTTTACAGCGTCGAGGCGCTGGCGGAGCACTACATCAGCGAACTGCGTCGTGAGCAGCCGCGCGGCCCGTACTTCCTCGGTGGCTATTCCGGCGGTGGCGTGGCGGCCTTCGAGATGGCACGTCAGCTGCTCGCGAGCGGCGAGTCCGTGGCGTTCCTGGGATTCATCGATTCCTTCAGCCCGGCGTTGCCGCAACGCACCTCGCTGGAGCGCGCGGCGCTGCACTTGCGCCGGCTGGGCTCACTCGGGCCACGCTACCTGGTCGAGACCGTACAGCGCCTGTACTGGTCCACGCGGGACCATATGCGTCTGCGTGTTGCACGGCAGCTCGGGCGCGTGATGCCGGACGAGTTCCGCTACGATGCGATCGGTGGATCGTGGCTGGTTGCCGAGAGCAACTATCGGCCGGTCGCGCAGCAGCTGAGCGGCACGCTGTTCCGTGCGCGCGAGGAAACGGCGTTGTCCCTGTGGTCCGGCGTGAAAGTGGACAGCGAGCATGGGTGGGGCCGCTATCTCCTCGACGGCGTCGTGGTGCAGGTCTGTCCCGGCAATCACACGACGATATGTGATGAACCGAATGTGCGCGTCCTCGCGTCGCGTGTCCGAGCCGCCGTCGATGCCGCCGATGCCGCGTGGTCGTCTGCCGCACCTACCGCCGGTGCGCTGGTGGCCGTGGGCACCTGAGCTCACGCGACGCACGAAGGGCCTGACCGGCGACTGGTCAGGCCCTACTTCGTGCGTCAGCAACAGCGCGTCAGTGCGTTGGCGACGCCCGCGGTGCGCGCCGGTGTGCCAGTGCCTCGCGCCTCGCCTGTGCCCGATCCTGACCGGCCGCTGTGGCACCACCGGCATCGTCGCCCTGGGCGACGGTTTCGAGGTGTTTCGCCAGCGATGCAATGGTCGGGTGTTCGAACATCTGCACCAGCGAGAGCGGTACGCCAAGTGCCGCGCGGAGTTTGCTGTTGGCCTGCATCATCAACAGCGAATTCGCGCCGAGGTCGAAGAAGTTGTCGCTGGTGCCAAGCTGCGCGTGGCCCAGCAACTCCTGCCAGACGGCCGAGATCTTTCGTTCCAGCTCGTTGCCCGGCGGCGCGAAGGCCACCCGCGACTTCGCCGCGCTTCGTGAGAGCAGGGGGGCCGGCAACGCCTTGCGGTCGATCTTGCCGTTCGGTGTCAGCGGCATCTCGTCGAGGACTACGATCTCGTCAGGCACCATGTAGTCCGGCAGTGCGGCCGCGAGGCGCACGGTCAGCTGGCCGGCCAGTTCCGTCGCGACGCTCTGCGTGCGCGGCTCCCGAATCAGGGCCCGATCCGACTCCTGCGTCACCGTGATGTCGCGATGGATGACCGGTCGCTGGTCCCATCCATCGCCGCGCGGCGCGAAGACGGCGTCAAAGCGTTCCGGCGCGCCTGGTGTCGGCTTCAGTTTCACCTCGAGACCACCGCCGAGGGCGTAGACCTCAGCAGGATCGAGGCCGGTCTCCGAAGACACGGTCTCGCGGATCTCGGCAATGGTCCGACCAGCGGCCGCCGTTGGCTGCTGCAGCAGATCGGCGGTGCGGACCTCACGAATGACGCGAGCGTTCTTCAGCCCGACGAGGCGAATTCCTGACGGTGATGCCTCCACGGCATCGCGCACTCCGGACAGCGTCGTGATGACCGACGCATCAACAGCGCGCAGACTGAGTGGTGTCGGGCGAACCCCCGTCTGCGAGACCGACGCCTTCCGCAAGACGACGTCGTAGCGGAAGTTCGACATCTCGTTGCTGGCCATCGTGTGCTTGAGCTCCACGCTGATGCCATCGATCGACGGTTCGGAGGACGCGAAATCCTCGAAGAACTGCGGATCGATCACCAGCTCGCTTTCCCGCGCCATGCGCTTGGCCACCGCCGAAGCCACCGCATCGAGCGGCGCCGTCGGTTCGGTGCGGGCGAGTACGACAGCGGTGTGGAACGCGTTCAACAGGGAAAGACTCCGTACGTCACCGATGAACAGCGCACCCCCGGGCGCGAGCTTCGCGATTGCCTGCCGCAGCACCTGTCGCAGGTACTCGGCGGTAGGGAAGTACTGGATGACGGAGTTGATGACCACCACATCGAAGCCGCCGTCGGGAATGGCGCTGAGGTCGTGTGCGGGGCTCTCGACGAGCGTGACATTCCTGAGCGACTTCTCTTCCAGCCCGCGGCGGATGTTCGCGAGCGCAGGGGCCGCGTAGTCGACACCGGTGTAGGCCTCGCACGTGGGGGCCAGCCGGAAGAGCAGCAGGCCGGTGCCGCAGCCGATGGAGAGAATCCGTTTAGGGTTCAGCTCGCGAATCCGCCCCACGGTATGATCCACCCATTCCTTCATCTCGGCGTCAGGCAACTTGTCGCCGGTGACGCTCGATGCCCAGCCCGCGACGTTGAACGCGACGTCTTCCACATCCTTGCTCCCTTCGGCGTACGCCTGCCCCCAGATGTCGCGCCAGTACTCGGTGCGCTCGGTGCCGGTGGCCGGGACGCGCTCACGACGGGTCGAGACGTAGCCGATCAGCCGCTTGTCGCCCGCGGTGTCCTCCCGAGGTACCACGACGGCCTGCTCGACATCCGGATGGGCCAGCAATGCGTTCTCGATTTCACCGAGTTCGATGCGATAGCCGCGTACCTTCAATTGATGGTCGAGCCGTCCGGCGAAGACCAGGGTGCCGTTCGACTGCCAGCGGGCGAGATCGCCGGTGCGATAGAGCCGCACGGGGCTTCCTCCCGGATCGATCGTCCGCATCACGAAGCGTTCGGCCGTGAGGTCGGGGCGTGCGTGATAGCCGCGCACCACGCCCTCGCCGCCGATGCACAGTTCGCCCAGCGCGCCCGGCGGACTCGGGCGGTCGAGACGATCGAGCAGCACCACCTGCGTGTTCGCGATCGGGCCGCCGATGTTGACGGGTGTGCCGCGGCGGATCTGCGCCGTGGTGGACCAGACCGTCGTTTCCGTGGGACCGTACATGTTGAGCAGGCGCCCTTCGGGCATCATGGCGAGGAACCGCGCGGCAAGCGTGTCGGGCAACGCTTCACCACCGAGCATCAGACAGCGAAGTCCGCCGAATGCCGCACTGTTGTCGGTATCCAGCAGCAGCACCTGCGCCAGTGACGGCGTGCACTGCAGATGCGTGACGGCGTGCTTCCGCAGTTGCACGCTGATCGGGAAGTCATCGCCGCCTGACGTGATGGCGGGCGTGTTGCTGAGTTGGCGGAGTCGGTTGAGGCCATCGAGACTGGCCAGCACGATGTCCTCATCCACGCCGAAGTCGACCAGGCAGGCCACTTCATCCACGCCGATCTCCTTCAGCGTGTCGACCATCTCGGTGCAGCTCTCGGGAGTTCCGAAGAGGCCATGGGTCTTGAAGTAGCGCTCGAACGCCATCGCCATCAGCGCATTCTCGTCGTCCGGCGACAAGTCGTCCATTCCCGACTGGTCGGCGCGTGGTGCCTCCACGCCCTTGCGCGCGAACGCAGGAAACTCCCACCGCGCCTGCTTCACCAGATCGGTCGACGTGCGCAGGTAACTCATGAACGGATCGCGCACGAGCTTCTTCACCGTGTCGATGTCGTCACCGACGAAGGTGTGCAGCATCAGCGAGACGTGCCCATTCCCGGCGTGGCCAGCCTTCCTGCGCGCGGCACGATAGGCCGCAATCCGCTCCTTCAGATCGGCGACACTTTGGCCCAGCATGTTGGTGAGCATGTTGGCACCCATCGCCCCGGCCGATTCGAACGTGGCGGTGCTGCCGGCGGCCGAGACCCAGAATTGCGGCTCCGCTTGCACCGGGCGCGGCAGGATGCTGACCTGAATATCGTGGCCGGTACCGTTCTTCACCGTGATGGACTCTCCGCGCCAGAGCCGCCGGATCGTCTCCATGCCCTTGTACATGAACTCTTTCCGCGTCTCGTAGTTCTGCGGCGCGAGCGCGAAGTCGTTGGCGTGCCATCCCGATGCGAAGGACAGCCCGACCCGACCGTTCGAGAGATTGTCGACCACCGACCACTCTTCGGCGACGCGAATCGGGTCGTGCAACGGCAAGACCACGCTGCCGGCGCGAATCTGCAGGTTCGTCGTGATGGCCGCGATGGCCGCGCTGGTGACGGATGGATTCGGGTACAAGCCCCCGAACGCGTGGAAATGGCGCTCCGGTGTCCAGATGGCGGTGAACCCATGGGTGTCCGCGTACCGCGCGCCGTCGAGCAGCAGTCGGTAGCGTCCCGTGCCGGACTTGCCGGCGTCGGCGGCAAAATAGAAGAGACTGAACTCGAGCGGCTGCGTGGTGTGCGCCGCCGAGCGCCGATGCACCGACGCCTTGCTCGACTCATCCTGAATGACGACCTTGAAGCCACGGCCGAGTGTCCAGAACAACTCGAGCACCGAGATGTCGAACGAGATACTGGTCACGGCAAGCCAGACCCCGGGGGTGGTGCCGATCCGTTCGTCCATGCCGACGAAGAAGTTCGCCACGTTCCGGTGCTCGATCATCACCCCCTTCGGCCTGCCGGTGGACCCGGAGGTGAAGATCATGTAGGCAAGGTTCGAAGGCGTGGCGGCACAGGCAACGGCGCTCTCACGCCGTCCGTCCTGCAGTGCGGCACTATCGAGCGACAGCGTCTCCGGGCGGGGGTGCGCGAGGCGCTCAGCCAGCGACGCCTGCGTCAGGATCACGCGTGGGCTGCAGTCCTCCAGCATCATGGTGATGCGCGCTTCGGGATAGCCCGGATCGAGTGGAACGTAGGCGCCGCCGGCCTTGAGGGTGGCGAGCAGCGCGACCATCATGTCGATGCCGCGTTCCATGTAGATGCCAACCAGCACATCGGGCCCCACGCCGCGCTGCTGCAACTGCTCGGCAACGAAGTTGGCCCTGGCGTTCAGCGCCGCATACGTGATCTCGTCGTTCCGATGGACCAACGCGACGTCCTGTGGGCGCTGGCGGACCTGTTCTTCGAAGAACTGATGCACCAGCGTGGCCGGTACCGGGGCGGCGGTGGCGTTCCAGGACACCAGCTGCGCGCGCTCGTCGTCCGGCATGCGGCGCAGATCGCCCACCGTGGCCTCGGGCTGCGCCGCGAATGCCTGCAGCGTGGACTCGAGCCGCGCGATCATCGCCCGGGCACCGCTGTCGTCGATCAGGGCAGGGTAGACACTCAGCTTCAGCTGGAGGGCCTGGCCGTCGTACGCGTACAACGTCAACGGATAGTTCGTCTGTTCGATCCACTCGTAGCGGCGCGCGCTCCAGTCTCCGGTCTGCGGAAGGCGCGCGCTGAACTCGACGTCGTTGAAGACGATGATCGAGTCGAACAGTGCCTCGCCCTTGGGGATGTCGGCCACCGACTGCACATCGAGCAGGGCGGTTTGTTCGAACGGGCGCATCGCCACCTGTTCGGCGCGGACACGCTGCAGGAAGCTGCCCAGCGGCTGCTGTGGCTCGATGCGGACGCGCAGCGGCAGGGTGTTGATGAACATGCCCAGCACGGCATCGGCCTCGGGAATCGTCGCGCTGCGGCCCCGCCGCACCACGCCGAACACCACCTCGCTGTCGCCGCCGGAGAAGTCGGAGACGATCAGGCTCCACGCCGCCTGCACCATGGTGTTCATCGTCACGCCGGCGGCGGTGGCCAGGGTACGCAGCGCGCCGGTCGTCGCTTCGGAGAGTGTGGCCGTCACATCCACCAGCTGACGGTCGGCCGGCTCGGTCCGCGTCTCGCGCGTCGAGCGATGGAGGATCAGGTTCCGCGACTCGAAGCCGCGCAGCCGGTCGGCGAAGAAGGCCTTGGCCTCCGCGCGGCGCGCCTCGAGTTCGGGCGCCAGCCAGTTGATGAAATCCGCGTATGCTGGCCGCGCGACCAGTGAGGCGACCTGACCGGCGCAGCGGGCGTCGTAGGCCGCATACAGGTCCTGCACGACTGCGGCGAACGAACCACCGTCCAGCAGGATGTGCGGAAAGGTCCAGACCCAGCGGTGATGGGCGTCGCCAAGCCGGAAGACGGCGACGCGAAAAAGCGGGCTCTGGGCCAGGTCGAATCCGCGCAACCGATCGTCGCGCAGGTACTTGTCGACTGTCGCCTGCTGCTCAGCGCTCGACACGCCGATCAGGTTCGTCTCGACCAGATCAACGGTCACGATCGGCTGGATGACCTGCTGCGGTTCCGGTTGACCATCCCAGCGGAACTGCGTGCGCAGGATCGGGTGGGCGGCCGCGAGGTCGTGCCAGGCCGCACGGAACGCCTCGACATCGAGAGCTTCGGTCGCCGTCACGACGAGTTGCTGGATGTCGACACCGCTGTGTCTCGCCTGGACATGATGGAACAGCATGCCTTGTTGCACTGGCGTAAGCGGATACCCAACGATCTCTGACGACGAACTCACGACGGCTCCTGGTGCGGAGTTTTGGACTGTGGCTTGATGGCCGGACGATGCAACGGTGTGCGGGAACCCCTTGAACCATCGACCGGCTCCGGGTCCGACGCAACGGCGGGTCATCCCCGTTTCGGGGGCAACCGGCCTGTCAGAGAGACGCACGAACGGGCCGCCCGCATCACGATAACACCAATAAGGTTCAGCCCGCTACGACACGATTGCTGATCCGAGACGCCTTGGGGGCGTTTCGAGCCCGGATGGCAGGCTGTCGGCGCCTGGCTGGCTCGGAACACGCCTGGCTGGCTCCGAACAGGCTCGGCGCGGCCGGCGCGCGACCCCGGGCCAGCGATCAGAGGTTCCGGCGGGTCAGTTCGGCCACGGCGTAGTCGGCCGCGCGTGCCGTCAGTGCCATGTAGGAGAGCGACGGGTTCTGGCAGGCGGTCGAGACCATGCAGGCGCCATCCGTCACGAAGACGTTCGGGGCATCCCAGACCTGATTGTGCGTGTTCAGCACCGACGATTTCGGATCGCGGCCCATGCGCGCGGTGCCCATTTCGTGAATGCCCTGGCCAGGCGCATAGCCGTAGTCGAAGGTGGTCACGTCCTTCACGCCGGCCGCAGTCAGCATTTCGGCCATGTCATTCATCATGTCCACGCGCATCAGGCGCTCGTTCTCGCCGATCTCACAATCGATCTTGAGGACGGGCAGCCCCCATTTGTCCTTGCGCGTCTCGTCGAGCGAGACATGGTTGGCGTGATTCGGAAGCATTTCGCCGAACGCCGTACCACCGATGGTCCACTGGCCGGGCGTGGCCATCGTGTCCTTGAAATCACCGCCGATGCCAAGTTCCGCCACCGCCCGTGACCAATTCTGTCGACTGGCACCGCCTTCATAACCGAAGCCGCGGAGATAGTTGCGCTTGTCGCCCATGAGGTTTCGGTAGCGCGGGATGTACGAGGGGTTGGGGCGCTGCCCGAATTGGTTTTTGTCGGCATAGCCCTCCACCTTCCCTTCAGCGCCGAGGCGGAAGTGGTGATCCATGAGGTTGTGCCCGAGTTCTCCGGAAGCGCTGCCAAGTCCACCGGGCCAGATGTCGGTCGCGGAGCGGAGGAGCAGCCAGGTGGAGTTGAGTGTCGAGGCGCAGAGGAAGATGACGCGCGCGTTGTACTCGGTCGCCGCGTTGGTGACCGCATCGATGACACGCACACCGGAGGCGCGCTTCAGGTTCTTGTCGTAGATGACCTCACTGACGATGGAGTGCGGCTTGAGGGTGAGGCGTCCGGTGCGCATGGCGGCGGGCAGCGTCGACGACTGCGTGCTGAAGTAGGCGCCGTACGGGCAACCGAGCCAGCAGGCATCGCGCGACTGGCAGACGCCGCGCCCGGCCAGCGGCTGCGTGAGGTTGGCCGTGCGGCTGGAGATCATGCGCCGCTGGCCATCGTAGAGTCCAGCGAGCTTGCCGGCGAACATCTCCTCGACGCAGTTCAGCGGCATCACCGGCTGGAACTCGCCATCGGGAAGCTGCGGCAGGCGTTCGATCGAACCGGCGATGCCAGCGAACTTCTCGACATAGCTGTACCACGGCGCGATGTCGGCGTAGCGAATGGGCCAGTCGATGGCGATGCCGTCTTTCGCATTCGCCTCGTAGTCGATGTCGCTGAAGCGGAAGCTGCAGCGGCCCCACATCAGTGAGCGGCCACCCACCTGATACCCACGGTACCAGTCGAACCGCTTCACCTCGGTGTAGGGCGACTCGGCTTCATTGACCCAGAAGTCGGGGTTCTTTTCGTTCAGTGCAAACCGACTGCGTTCGAGCACGGGCCGCGCCGCCCGCATCGCGCGCGTGCTGCCGCCGCGATGCGGATACTCCCACGGCCCCTTGGTGGCGTTGGGATAGTCCTTGACATGCTCGACGTTGCGTCCGCGTTCCAGCAACAACACACGCAGGCCCTTCTCCGTCAACTCCTTGGCGGCCCAGCCACCGGCGATGCCGGAGCCGACGACGATTGCATCCCAGTTTTCCGGCACGAGTGCCTCCGTGGTGAGGGGGTGCGCGGACGCGCCGCATGACGCTCGACGTTGAACTTGGCGTGCCACGCACGTCGGCGCCATCTTCCCTGCGGCCCGCCATCACCGACCCCTCACGTGTGTCCCAATGCGCCTTCCGGTTGTGTTCTGGACCCTTGCGTCGCTTGTCGCCACCACCAACGGCTGCGATTCGAGGGCATCGCAACAGTCCGCCGAGGTGGCCGCTGCCCGCGATTCCACCGTCAACCGGCAGCGGAGGGCCGATTCCGTGCTGCGCAATGACTTCGCCAACCTCGCCCGCTACCGCGACGCCAATCGCGCGCTCGGCGCGCCTGCTGCGGGTGAGCGTCGGGTGGTCTTCATGGGGAATTCGATCACGGAAGGGTGGGCGTCACTCTTTCCGGCGATGTTTGCCGGCAAGCCGTACATCGGGCGCGGCGTTGGCGGACAGACGACACCGCAGATGCTGGTGCGCTTTCACGCCGATGTGGTGTCGCTGAAGCCGGCGGTGGTGGTGATCCTGGCCGGCACGAACGACATCGCCGGCAACACCGGGCCATCGACGAACGAGATGATCCAGGACAACATCGCCGCGATGACCAACATCGCGCAGGCGAACGGGATCCGTGTGGTGCTGTCGTCGATTCTTCCGGTGTACGATTACCCGTGGCGCCCCGGTCTGGCACCGGCGCCACGGATCGTCGCCATCAATACGTGGCTGAAGGCCTATGCCGCACGCGTGGGTGCCGTCTTTGTGGACTATCACGCCGCGATGAAGGACGAGCGCGATGGCTTGCGGTCCGGCTTGGGCGACGATGGTGTGCATCCGAATGAAGCGGGGTACCGCATCATGGCCTCGCTGGTGGAGCCGGCGATCACGGCTGCGCTGGCGCGACGTTGAGTGCGTGTGCGAACCGCGTGCTGTCTTCCTGTCACCTCTCGGTCCCGAACCATGCACCGTCTTCGACTGCTCCTGCTCTCCCTCGCGGTGTTCGCGCTTTCCGCCTGCGTGACCGTTGCCTACTCCGGCCCGCGGCCGACGACGGCCGTCATCAACGCGCGCATCTGGACCGGCGTCAGCGGCCGGCCGTGGGCCGAGGCGCTCGCGGTCGACAGTGCGGGCAGAATTTCAGCGCTCGGCACGACGGAGCAGATCACCCGGCTGGGCGCGATCGCCGTGATCGATGCCAAGGGACAGATGGTGGTGCCGGGCTTCATCGACTCGCACGTGCACTTCGTCGACGGCGGGTTCGGACTGGCGTCGGTGCAGCTGCGTGACGCAGCGACGCGGAACGACTTCATCACCCGCATTCGCGACCACGCGCGCACGCTGCCGAAAGGCGCCTGGGTGACGAATGGTGACTGGGATCACATGAACTGGGGCGGTGAGCTGCCGCGGCGGGAGTGGATCGACTCGGTCACCCGCGACAATCCCGTCTGGATCAATCGGCTCGATGGTCACATGAGCCTCGCGAATTCGCTGGCGCTGACGGCCGCCGGCGTGACGCGCGACGTGCAGGATGTGGCGGGGGGCGAGATCGTGCGTGACGCCGCGGGTGAACTGACCGGTGTGCTGAAAGACAATGCGATGGATCTGGTGGCCCTCAAGATGCCGATGCCGCCGGCAGCGGTGGAGGATCGCGCGCTGGATGCCGCGATGGAGCATGTGGCGTCGTACGGCGTGACAAGTGTGCACCACATGGGTTCGTGGAGCGACCTCGCCATCTTCGAGCGGGCGCACGACACGCCGCGGCAGAAGACACGGATCTACGCCGCCATGCCACTGGCCGAGTGGGCGCGCCTTCGCGATACGGTGGCCGCGCGAGGGCGGGGCGATGACTGGCTGCGCATTGGCGGATTGAAGGGCTTCGTGGACGGATCGCTCGGCTCGCACACGGCGGCGATGTTCGAAGGGTTCACTGACAAGCCGGCGGACAAGGGTTTCTTCGTCACGCCGCCAGACAGCCTGTACGCGCGCACGAGTGGCGCCGACAAGGCCGGACTGCAGGTGATGGTGCACGCCATCGGTGATCGCGCGATCGCCACGCAGCTCGACATCTTCGCCCGCGTCGCGAAAGAGAACGGGGTGCGCGATCGTCGCTTTCGCATCGAGCATGCGCAGCATCCCGGGCCGAATGACATTGGGCGTTTCGCACGGCTCGGCGTGATTCCGTCGATGCAACCGTATCATGCCATTGACGACGGGCGCTTTGCGGATGGCCTCATTGGCCCGGTGCGCGCCGCACGCACCTACGCCTTCCGATCGCTGCTCGACGCGAGGGCCGCGCTGGCGTTCGGCTCGGACTGGTTCGTCGCACCGCCGCGTCCGTTGGAGGGGATCTACGCCGCCGTGACGCGCAGAACGCTCGACGACAAGAATCCGAACGGCTGGGTCCCGGCACAGAAGATCACCGTCGAGGAAGCGCTGCGTGCGTACACCGCCGGCGGAGCGTACGCTGCCTTCGATGACGGAAATCGTGGAATGCTGTCGATCGGCATGCTGGCAGACTTCGCGATCCTCGAGCGTGACATCACTGCGATCCCGGTCGCACAGATTCGCGACGTGAAGGTGATGCGCACCGTGGTGGGCGGCCGCACGGTGTTCGAGCGCAAGTGATGCCTCACCGCACTGTGGTGCTGGCCCGCTTCGTCATCGCAGCAGCGTCGCCGGTGCGTTGTTGCGGCCGTTCTGCGCCAGCCAGATGATATCACGGTCATCGGTGGCCATGGCGCAGGGCAGCGCAACGCTGCCAGCCGGCATCGGCCATTCGGCGGTGGCGCCGGTACGCGGGTTCAGATGGCCGACGAAACCGCGGGAATAGTCGCCCCAGTAGATCTGATCATCCGATGTGATGGCGATGCGACGCGGGCGTGTCCGATCGGTGCCGACTGCGAAGGTCTTGATCTGTGCGCTGCCCGGCTCGATGGTGCCGATCTTGTTGGTGCCGAACAGGTCGAACCACGGCTGACCGCGTGAGTCGATCACGATGCCGTACGGCCGCGTACCCTCACCGGCGCGCCAGAGCCGGAAGCGACCGGTCGCTGGCTCGAATCGGCCGATCACACCGGCGTTCTGGGCGGTGAACCAGGCCACGCCGCTGCGCTTGTCGAAGATCATGGTGTGCGGATCTCGGACGGTGCTGTCCGGGATCATGTACGTCGTCAGCTTGCCGCTCGCGGGATCGAGCTTCACCAGGCGGTTGTTGCGATTGCCCGTGAACCAGATCATCCCCTTCTCGACCACGAGGTTGTGCGGGTTGGTACCGGGCTCGATCTCGTAGCGGCGGAACTGATTCGTGCGCGAGTCGAGGTAGGCGATGTAATTGCCATTCTGTCCGACGAACCACACCCGCCCGTCGGGATCGGCGAATGGGTCTCGCGGCCTCGATTCGGCGCCATACGGCACGGGCCATTCGCGGGGCTCGCTGACTGAAGCTTGCGCCGCGTTCGGTTGCGCGGAGAGCACGAGCGATCGCGTCAGTGACAGCGCCGTGAGGGCGAAGACCGCGATACGCATACAGCACCTCCTCGAGGGGTCACAGAAACGTAGACGATACGTGCGGAAGCATCGATGCTCAGGCGCGGCAACCGTCCCAGACTGCTAGAATCGGTCGAGGTCTTTCGCCGACACGACGCGTCCACGAAATCGGCTGCGCACCTCCGCCACCAGCGTGCTGTCCGAGGCGCCGAAGAACAGTTGGTGATAGAGCACGAGTGTGCCAGGCCGCGCCGCTGTGGCAATGTCGCCCAGCTGGGTGGCCGACGTGTGTGCCTGCGCGTGATAGAGCTTGCGTGCGGCTGGAATCGTTGCGAAGCCGGCATCCGAATACACTTCGTGCACGAGCACATCGCAGCCGTTGCACTCGCGCGCAATCGCCGAATTGGCGCGCGCATCGCCGCTGATGACGATCAGCTTGTCGGGTGTCTGGATGCGATAGCCGAACGCATGCTTCCAGCCGGCGTGCGGCACGGCGAACGCCCGGACGGTGACGCGCGCGTCAGTGAAGATCGTTCCTTCGCTGACGTCGTGCACAGTCGCACGGAAGCCATCGGTGGAGGGGCCGCCGGAGGCCGAGAGCCGCTCGCGGATGTCTTCCGCATTTCCGTCGACGATGCCATCGAGCAACCGTTGTGTACCCGGCGGGCCGTACACTTCGAGCCGCGTCTTGCGTCCCTGAATCCAGGGTGTGAACAGCACATCGTTCAGCCCCATGGTGTGGTCGGAATGCAGATGCGTCAGAAACAACATGGTCAATCGTGGCGGCTGCAGTGCGACGATACCGGTGCGCGCGGCCGCCGCTGCGCGACGCACAATGCCGGTACCGGCATCGAACAGGTAGGCAACGCTGTCGACGACGATTGCGACGCCGGGACCCGACCGTTCCGGATCAGGAATCGGCGTGCCGGTGCCGAGGATGACGACCTGCGTGCGGCTCTGCGCGCTGGTTACATCTGCCAGTATCGCTGCCGCCAACAACGCGAGCATGGCCCGCATCGCGTTGGTTCCATTCCATCGACTGGTATGCAATGCGTCTCCGAGAGTGTGCTGACCGGTTGGCTACCGAGGCTTCGCCTTCCACGCCGCGAGCACGGCGACTTCGCGGTCCGGAGCCAGGCCCGCGCGCGCCTTTTCCTGCTCGACCGCCGGTCGCGACTTGTACCAAGCCAGTGTGGCCGTCGCCGTGTCGGCCAGCGGCCGGAAGGTGAGCCCGGCGCCATATGCCTTCTGGCAGATCACGCGGGCGAAACCTGCCGTGCGACCCACCGGCGGCACCCACACCGGCATGTCGCTCCAGGCGCGCACCTGATTGGCTCCAAGGAATTCGGCCGGTACCCACGTGAATTGCGCACCGCTCGTCGTCACAGCCTTGATGCCGTACAGCATCTCGGCCATCGTCGTCGGCAGCTTCGGGCCCGTGGCGTTGAAGGTGCCCAGCGTCTTCGTCTCGGCCAGTCGGATCATCCACTCACTGAGATCGCGGGCATCGACGTACTGCACCGGATCGTTCGGCGTGCCCGGTGCCAGCACGTCGCCGCCGCGATCGATGCGCACCGGCCAGTACGAGAAGCGATCTGACAGATCGCCGGGGCCGACGATCAGGCCAGGCCGTACGATGGTGACGTTGTCGCCGAACTGCGTCCGAGCCTCGATCTCGCTGCGCACCTTGTTCTGGCCGTAGAGCTTGGCGTCGTACGGGGCATCGATGTCGCTCGGCGTGTTGAGCGGGCCGTTCTCGTCGATCGGCGCCGAGTTGTCAGAGAAGACCGAGATGGTCGAAACGAAAATGTAGTGCTTCGTGCGCCCGCGCAGCGCACGGCCGGCGTCACGCACCCACTTCGGATTGGAGGTCGGGTTGTCGATGACCACGTCCCATTCGCCTGATTCGAGCGCCTTGTGACCATCCGGGAGATTGCGATCCCCGATCAGGCGTGGGACGTTCGGGAAGAGGGTCGAGTTGGTGACGCCGCGATTGAACAACGTGATCGAGTGACCTCGGTCGAGGGCGTATTGCACCTGATTCGGCCCGATGAAGCCGGTGCCGCCAAGAATCAGGATCCGGAGTGGCGCCGTGTTGTTCGGCGGCGGTGTTTCTCGCGCGGCAGATTGCGGCGCAGGCTCCAGCGCCTGGACGAGCGACGGGAGGCCGAGCGTCAGTGCTCCGCCAAGCGTGGCGGACGAGGCAAGGAAGTCGCGGCGGGAAACGGACATGGGGTAGGGCTCCGGGGATGCTCGGAAAGGCCGGTACGGCAGGCAACGGCGTCGCCTGCGCGCTTGGGGCGGACCGATCGGTGTCGGACGCCTTGACAGAGCTTACGCGGCAGGGCCGAAAGGTGCCATCGGCAATGGCCAGTTGACGGAGGCCGGCACCGCGGGATGCCGCCGCCGCCGACTGGCCGCTGGTGTTGCGGCTCGGTAGCGTACAGCCGTGCCCGAACTCCCGGACATCACGGTCTATTGCGAGGCGCTGGCGGCGCGCGTCGTCGGTCGCCCCCTGCTCGACGTGCAGGTGAGCACCCCATTCGTCCTGCGCTCCGTGGAACCGCCGACGTCCGCATTTTCTGGTCGGACGGTTTCAGGCGTCGAACGGCTCGGCAAGCGCCTCGTGATTGCGTTCGAGGGCGACCGGTTTTTGGTGATCCATCTGATGATTGCCGGCCGGCTGCAGTGGAGCGACGGAGGGAAGAAGCCGCCCTCGCGCGGTGGACTGGCCAGCTTCCTCTTCGCCGGCGGCGTGCTCCGGCTCACTGAAGCGGGGACGAAACGTCGGGCCTCGCTGACGGCAGTCGCCGGACGGGAGCTGCTCCGGGCCATGGATCGCGGCGGGCTCGATGTGCTCCAGGCCTCTGATGGCGAGATCATCGCGCGACTGCGCAGCGAGAATCACACCCTCAAGCGCGCCCTCACCGATCCGCGGCTGTTCGACGGAATCGGCAATGCCTACTCGGACGAAATGCTGCATGCCGCGAAATTGTCACCACTCCTGCTCACGTCGCGGCTCGATGACGCGGCGGCGTTGAGCTTGACGCACGCCATGCGAGCAACGCTGATCGACTGGACGGACCGGCTGCGCCGCGAGGCCGGCAGCGGGTGGCCCGGGACGGTGACGGCCTTCCGGCCTGAGATGGCGGTGCATGGCCGCTTTCGTCTGCCGTGCCCGGTGTGCAGTTCGCCGGTCCAGCGGATACGCTATGCCGAGAACGAAACGAACTATTGTGCGCGCTGTCAGACTGGTAGCCGATTGCTCGCGGACCGGGCGATGTCGCGGCTGTTGAAGCAGGACTGGCCGCGATCATTGGATGATCAGTAGTTCGCCGCCGACCGGCCGTGCGTCCCGTTTCGCGCACCGTACACCATCCCCTCACCGATTCACTCCTTCGCCCCGATGCCGATGCTGTCTCGCCACTTCCGGCTGCTCTGCGCCGCTGTCGTGCTCCTGCCGACCGCCTCGCCAGCCACCGCCCAGACGCGCGCCGCCCAAGTACGCGAACTCGACGCATACATCGCGAAGGGGGTTCGTGACTGGGAGATCCCGGGGTTGACGATCGCTGTGGTCCGCAACGATTCCGTCCTGTTCGCCAAGGGCTACGGCGTCCGGAAGCTCGGCACACCAGGCGCCGTTGACGCACAGACGCAGTTTGGCATCATGAGCACGACCAAGGCATTCACCGCGCTGGGCATCGCGATGCTGGTGGACAGTGGCAAGGTGGCGTGGGACGATCCGATCACGAAACACCTCCCGGAGTTTCAGTTCCGCGACCCGTTCCTGACGCGCGAAGCCACGGTGAAGGATCTGCTCACGCACAACATCGGGCTTGGCAACGCGGATCTGATGTGGGCGCGCGGCGATCTGCCGCGAGCGGACATTCTGCGTCGGGTACGCCACCTGCCGCAGGCCTACTCACTGCGGTCTGGCTTCATCTATCAGAACGTGATGTACGGCGCCGCAGGCGAGCTGATTGCGCGCGTCGCGGGGATGTCATGGGATGACTTCATCCGCACCCGGATCTTTGCGCCGCTCGGCATGACGCAATCGCATACCACGTACCAGTCGATGTATGCCGCGGCGGCCGCGAATCAGTCAGAGCCGCACTTCCGGATCCGGGATACGATCCGGGTGATCGACGATGAAACGGTGGATGTGCTGCCGGCCGCGGGATCGATCTGGTCGAACGCGGTCGACATGGGCAAGTGGGTGCGGTTTCTGCTCGACAGCGGGCGCGTGAACGGCAAGCGTCTGGTCAGCGAGGCGGGATTCCACGAGCTGCTCAAGCCGCAGGCCATGGTCGGTGCGGCGGAGTTCTACCCGACGGCTCGCATCACGAAACCGCATTGGATGACATACGGACTGGGCTGGTTCGAGCAGGACTATCGTGGCCGCTTTCTGGCTTTCCATACGGGAAGCCTGGATGGTCGCACGGCGATGGTCGGACTCCTCCCTGACGCGCGAACCGGGGTGTTCATCGCGGGCAATCTGGACCATGCAGAGTTCCGGCACGCGCTGATGTTGCAGGTGCTGGACATCTTCGCCGGAACGAACGGTGGCGCTACGCGCGACTGGAGCGCGGAGTTTCTGACGCTCTACGCGGGTCTCCGCGCCGATGGCGAGAAGGTGGTTGCGGCAGCTGAGGCCAAACGCGTGGGCGGAACCAAGGCGTCGGTGCCACTCGGGTCATATGTTGGCACTTACTCGCATGCCGCGTGGGGCACGGCGGTGGTGACGCTGGACGGCGATCGCCTGCGCGTGCAGATGGGGACGAGCCCCACCATGCGAGGCGCACTGGAGCACTGGCACTACGACACGTTTCGTACGTCGCTCGGTGATGGTCGCGGCGGAAAGTCGTACCTGATGTTTCAGCTGGATGGTGAGGGGAAGGTGAGCCGGGTGCTGCTCGATGGCAGCGAGGACTACGCGTTCACGCGGGTGCCGCCACAGTAGCATCTCGCGAAGGCCTGCCGCGCGGTGCCGCACGCAGGCCGCGATGTACTCGAGCTCGGCCGACAGGGCTCGGGCGGCAGGATGAAACGCAGACGCGCCGGCGATCTAGGTGGATCGTCGGCGCGTGTCTGTCTGTGACGCGAAGCGGAGGGCCAGGGATTCGAACCCTGATGTCCTTGCGGACGCCGGTTTTCAAGACCGGTGCAATAGCCATTCTGCCAACCCTCCAGGGCTGCAGTCGCCTCCGGAATCTCGCCAGCCCGGCCCGATTGCACCATCCCCGGGAATCGCTATTCTGCGGTAGACAGTGTTCGGGACGGGCCTCACCCTCGGTCGGCAGGAGCTGACGTGAACCCCATGCACGAGCGGCGCGGAAGCGTGACCGACGACAGCACCGGCTCTCCGTTTGCGCCCCGTGACGCCTGCGGCGTTGGCTTCATCGCCCGCCAGAGTGGCGAACGCACGCATGAAGTCGTGAAGCTGGCACTCGAGGCGTCGGCGCGGCTGGCGCACCGCGGCGCAACCGGCACTGACAAGTCGGCCGACGGCGCGGGCGTCCTGACGCAGATTCCCCGTCGCCTGTTCATCCTCGCCGCCTCGCGTCAGGGACTGCACCTCGCCGCCGATGCGTCGTTCGCGATCGGCATGTGCTTCCTGCCGACCGACGCCGACGGGCTGCGTTTGTCAACGCGTGTCGTCGAGGAGGTGCTCGCCATCGACAACCTGCCGCTGATCGGCTGGCGCGATGTGCCGGTGCGTCCGGAGGTGCTTGGCAAGACGGCGCGCGACGCGATGCCGAGGATCCGACAGGTCATCGTCGGACGACCTTCCGGCGTCGCGGACGATGATGCGTGGGAGCGGCTGCTGTACCTGGCCCGTCGCGAAATGGAACATCGGGCAGAGGCGCTTGGACTGACGCCGTTCTATTTCTGCTCGTTCTCGTGTCGCACGGTCATTTACAAGGGACTCTTCACTGGCGGACAGCTGGCAGAGTTCTATCCCGATCTGCTGGACCCGGCGTTCGAGTCGGCGATCGCGGTGTTTCACGAGCGGTATGCCACCAACACGATGCCGCGCTGGGAGCTGGCGCAACCATTCCGGATGCTCGGCCACAACGGCGAGATCAACACCTTGTGGGGCAACCGGAATGCGATGGCGATGCGGGCGGGTTTGCTCGACTCGCCACAATTCGGCACGAATGGTGTGCGCCTGCGCGACCCGATCCGCCCGCGTGGCAGCGACTCGGCCAGCCTCGACAACGCGCTCGAGTTGCTGGTGCGCGCAGGGCGCAGCCCGGTGCATGCGGCGATGATGCTGGTGCCGCAGGCGTGGGAGAAGTATCCCGACGTCGAGCCGGCAGTGAAGGCCTTCTACGAATACCACCAGTGTGTGATCGAGCCCTGGGATGGACCGGCGGCCCTGGCGTACAGCGATGGTATTCAGGTGGCCGTGTCGCTGGATCGGAACGGGCTGCGTCCCTGTCGCTACAAGATTCGCGCCGATGGCATGGTGGTGGCGGGCTCCGAAGTGGGGATCGTCGATTTCGACCCTCGTGACGTCGTGGAGAGTGGCAAGCTGGGTCCCGGTGGTGTGCTGCTGGTGGACACCGCAGGGCGGCGGATCGTGCGCAACCTCGCCGCGAAACGCGAGGTGGCCACGCGCCGGCCGTACGCCCGCTGGATTCAGCAGTACATGGCGACGCTCGCGACGCAGGATGGTGTGGAGCCGCTGGTGAAGCCGAGCGAGCAGCTGCGCCCATTGCAGCTGGCCTTCGGCTATGGGCATGAAGATCTGCGCATGATTCTCGAGCCCATGGCCACCACCGCTGCCGAAGTGGTCTGGAGCATGGGTGACGACACACCGCTGGCCGTGTTGTCGCACAAGATGCCGCCACTGTATGACTTTCTGCGCCAGCGTTTTGCCCAGGTGACGAATCCGCCGATCGACTCGCTGCGCGAATCGATGGTGATGTCACTGCGCATGCACCTCGGCCAGCGCGGTTCGCCGCTCGAAGAAAAGTCCACGTATGCACGGATGCTGCGTGTCGAACACCCGGTGCTGCTGCCGGAAGAGATGGAGCAGCTGCGCAACTTCCCGGGCTTCAAGGCCGTGACACTCGATGCCACGTGGCCGGCCCGGTCGCGGCCCGAAGCACTCGAAGCGGCGCTGGACGGACTCTGTCGCCGTGCCGAAGCCGCCGCGCAGAAGGGGGTGCGCCTGCTGATCATCAGCGATCGCAAGGCCGGCGCCGAGCGGGTGCCGATTCCTGCGCTGCTGGCGCTGGGCGCGATCCGGCAGCATCTGGTGCGCACCAGCCTGCGTGCCAAGGTCGGCATCGTGGTTGAAGCAGGTGACGTGGTGGAGCAGCATCATGTGGCCGCTCTGGTTGGGTATGGCGCGGAAGCGGTCTATCCGTGGCTGGCGCTGGAGACGATTGCAACGCTCTTCACCGAAGCCTCCGCCCACAGCAAGACGGATGGCGATGCCGAGCGCCCGTTGCCTGCGCAGGCACAGTCGCAGTTCCGCACGGCGATGGAGAAGGGGTTGCTCAAGATCCTGGCGAAGATGGGCATCTCCACGCTGTCGTCGTATTGCGGGTCACAGGTCTTCGAAGCACTGGGGCTGGGCGCCGACGTGATCGACCGTTGCTTCTCCGGCACCGCTTCACCGATCGGCGGGATCGGTTTCCGCGAACTGGCCGAGGATGTGCTGGCACGACACCGCGCCGCGTACGGCGTCGACGCGAGCACGATCACCGGCCTGCCGGATGAGGGGCGCATCCGGTTCCGCAAGGACGGCGAGACGCACGCCTGGGCGCCACAGACCGTGCTGGCGTTGCAGCAATCGGTGGGCAGCGCGCGGTCGTCGCGCGTGACGGCGACGGGCGATGAGGCGTGGCGTGGGTTCGTGGCGCGGACCGAGGCCGCTGCACCGACCACGGTGCGTGACCTGCTCGCCTTCCGCGAAGGGGCGGCGATTCCGCTGTCGGAGGTTGAGGCGATGGAGGTGATCCGCGCCCGGTTCGTGTCGAGCGCGATGTCCCTCGGCTCGTTGTCGCCGGAAGCACACGAGACGATCTCGATCGCGATGAACCGCATGCAGGCGCGATCGAACTCCGGTGAAGGTGGCGAGGATCCAGCCCACTACCGCGCCACCGGTCCCGATCGCGCCGACAGCCGCATCAAGCAGGTCGCCTCGGCGCGCTTCGGTGTCACGACCGAGTATCTGGTGCGGGCCGACGAGATCGAGATCAAGATCGTGCAGGGGGCCAAGCCGGGCGAAGGCGGCCAGCTGCCGGCGCACAAGGTGACTGAACTGATCGCGCGCCTGCGCCACGCGACGCCCGGGGTGCAGCTGATCTCGCCGCCCCCGCATCATGACATCTATTCGATCGAAGATCTGGCGCAGCTGGTGCTGGATCTGAAGGCGGTCAATCCGAAGGCGAGGATCGGTGTCAAGCTGGTGGCATCGTCGGGCATCGGGAATGTGGCCGCTGGCGTGGCGAAGGCGTTCGCTGACTACGTGCTGGTCGCGGGGCATTCGGGTGGCACGGGCGCATCACCGCTGTCGAGTATCAAGCACGCTGGTGTGCCGTGGGAGCTTGGCCTGGCGGAAGCGCAGCATGTGCTGGTGTCGAACGGCTTGCGGCACCGGCTCGAGGTTCGTGTGGATGGTGGCTTCCGCACCGGGCGCGATGTGGTGATCGCGGCGATGCTCGGCGCTGAGTCGTATGGCTTCGGCACCGGTCCGCTGGTCGCGATGGGGTGCGACATGGCGCGCCAGTGTCACCTCAACTCCTGCCCCACCGGCATCGCCACCCAGCGTCCGGAGCTGCGCGCCAAGTTCCGAGGCAATCCCGATCAGGTGGTGACGTACTTCACCCATGTTGCGAATCAGGTTCGCGGCATTCTGGCGTCGATCGGCGTCCGCACGATCGATGAAATCGTCGGTGCGGCGGACAGATTGCAGCGTGCTGATCGCCCGGAAGTACCCCGGTCGGCGATGCTCGACCTGTCGCTGTTGCTGACGCCGGCGATGCGTGATGACGAACCGCGTCGCCGCAGCCTCGCGCGCAACGTACGGCCGGGCGTGCTGTCACTTGACGAGCAGATCCTCCGCGATTCGGGGGATGCGATCGAGACATCGACCGCACACGACGGCGCGTACCTGATCCGGAATCACCACCTGGCAGTCGGGGCGCGGGTGGCCGGCCGGATCGCCGAGTTGCACGGTGATGCGGGGCTGCCATCGGGGACGATCACGACACGCTTGAAGGGAACCGCCGGCCAGAGCTTCGGCGCCTTTGCCATTCGTGGCATGCGCCTCGATCTGGAGGGTGAAGCCAATGACTACGTCGGTAAGGGACTGAATGGTGCCGAAATCAGTATTCGCCCGTTCCGGAACGCCCGCTACGTTGGCGCGAGCCATCTCAACATGATCGTCGGCAACACGGTGCTCTACGGCGCCACCGATGGCCTGCTGCTGGCAGCGGGGCAGGCGGGTGACCGCTTTGCGGTGCGGAATTCTGGCGCCTGTGCGGTGGTCGAGGGGGTTGGCAATCATGCCTGTGAATACATGACCGGAGGCGTGGTGGCGGTACTCGGTCGCGCGGGCCGGAACTTCGGTGCCGGCATGTCCAACGGTGTGGCGTACGTGCTGGATGAGGCAGGCACCTTCGCCAGCCGCGTCAATCACGAGATGGTGTTGCTGTCCGAGCTGGCGGCGGACGATCTGTCGCTGCTGGCCACCCTGTTGAAGGTGCATTTCGCGCGGACCGGGAGCGCCCGGGCGCGCGCGATTCTCGATGCCCCGGAGCGCGCCTTCGGTGAGTGGCGCAAGGTCAAGCCGCGCGGTGCGGCGGAACCGGTGGAGCTGATCCGGCAGGTGTGGAGGCAGCGGCTGCAGGCGATGCTCGACGCCGATGGTGCGGGTCCGTCATCCGCCGTCACGCTGGGTGCGCGCGCGGTGCCGCAGTAGCGGCAGCTGCCGAACGCTGGTGACAGTTGGCGTTCCGCAGCGACGCGCCGCTCACGTTCTGGTCACACTACGCGAGTATGTGCCGTGAAAACGTCTCGCGGTCGGTATTCCCGCCACAGACGACGATGCCCACCCGCTGCCCGTCGAGCCGCTCCCGCAACGGGAACATCAGCGCCGCCAGCGCCGCGGCACCGGCGGGCTCGGTGACGAGTTTGGCTGACCGGAACAGCAGGCGCATCCCGTCGCGGATCTGCTCGTCCGACACCAGCACCACTTCGTCGACGTAGCGCCGATTGAGCGCGAACGAGTAGGGCTCACACCGCGGCGCGCCGAGCGAGTCGGCGATGGTGCGCACGGCGTCGATCGACTGCGGTGAGCCGGCGGCCAAGCTGCGGGCCATGGTGTCTGCCCCTTCGGGTTCCACCACGAAGACGGCCGTGTCGGGGCTCAACTGCTTGACGGCACAGGCCACGCCGCCGGTCAGGCCACCCCCGCCAGCCGCCACGATCACCGCGTCCAGCTCCGCGCCATAGGCACGTACCTGATCGATGAACTCCATGCCGACGGTGGCGGTGCCGAGCGCCGTCTTCGGGCCTTCGTACGGGTGCACGAAGGCGCGCCCCTCGGCGGACTCGATCTCGCGTACCCGCTCGAACGCGGCGTGTACGTTTTCCACCAGCTCGACCTCCGCGCCAAGTTCACGACAGACCTGCACCCGATACGGATTCGCGGTCTTGGGCATCACGACCTTGGCCGTCGTCCCGAGCTGGCGCGCCGAGTAGCCGAGGGAGATCGCGTGATTGCCGGCCGAGACCCCGGTGACTCCACGCGACAGTTGCTCGGTGTCGAGATCGAGCATCACGGTGAGGGCGCCACGCGGCTTGAAGCTCCCGGTGCGTTGAAAGAGCTCCTCCTTCAGCCAGACCTGGGTCGATGCGCCGACCGCCGCCATCAGCGCATCGTCTTCGACGTGGCGCACCGAGGTCGTCACGATACGATCGCCGAGTCGCACGCGATTGGCACGGATGGCGTCGATCGTCGGAGGCGTGAAAAGCGGGTCGGTCATGATGCCTGGTGAATGGAGTGCGGTGTCACAAACAGCGAACGGCAATCTTACGTCGCGAACCCCTCCGGCATACGCGCCTCGCTCGACTCACACCCGAGCCGCGCGATGTCGGCGGCGCGATCGGGATGCATGCGCAGCAACACCTCGCGCACCCCACCCTGGTACATGCGATCGGTAAAGCCCGGCGCCATGGTACAGCCAAAGAGCGCGTAGCGTCCGCCGCTGGCAAGGTGTCCCGCTTGCCACACGCCGGCGGGCACCATGTACTGGACCAGCTCTCCGTTCAGTGGATCGTTGCCCATGCGGACGTCTCGCGACGTGCCGTCGGGAAAGAGCAGGACCAGTCGGAGCGGGTCGCCGGCGTAGAAGTGCCACACCTCGTCGACCGGCAGGCGGTGAAAGCACGAATGGCTTGGCGGAACCTCGCAGTACATCCCGATCATCGCCGTGCCCACGGGACTGCCGTCGGTTCCCGACGCGGCGGAGCGCCAGGTGCTCGCGAACAGGGTGCCTTCGCTGGGCAGGGGTGTGAAGCCAAAGTGCTCGATCAGGGCATCGATTTCCGGATCCATCTGTTTTGCTGGCAGGGGAGGTCGCGCGGCTCGATTGGTGATCACGGCTGCAGCAATGGTACGCCGGCGAGTGGGGACGAACGCCCACGCGCTGGCGCACCGGAGGAGGAACCTACTCGCGAGTGCCCTGGGTCACTTGGGACTGCCATGAAAGGACATCGAGAGTTTTTGAGTGCTGCCGGTTCAGGAGTCGGATGGAGACAGGTCCGGCACCTCACGGCACCTGCCGCCTGGCCCCGTTCGAGCCCTGAACCGGGGCAACGCGGAGCGTGACGTGGCCTGCGACGCGGACCCTGCTCACGTGGTCTGACCGACGGTTGGCGGGCCGCCAGCCGGAACGTGACTCCAGCCAAGCTCAACCGTCCTCAGCACGAAGCCTTGCATTCGTTGCCGCAGCGCCTGGTACCGAGGGACTCTGCAGTCGCACCCGACGCGATCGCCACCCTGCGGTGCCAGCAGTGCCTGTGGCGTTGCGACTGCGACCGCGGACGTGTCGCTCCGCGCGCCTTCCGTCCGTCGTGGCTCTCCCCTTTCATGGACCGCACGATTCCACACCAGCGAACTTCGGACGACAGGTGGTGCATGGCGGCGAATTTCCTCGTCGTTGTTGCGCTCGCGTCGGCGATCGGTGTGCTGGTGGTCCCGGGCGATCACTTTCTGGCGTACTACGGCCACTCGTCGCTGCCCTTCGCAGCGCTGCCGTTCATCGCCGCGCTGCGCGCCCGTCGGACGACGCCCCGGGACTCGTCACGTGATGGCTGGCCGTGGGTTGCTGCGGGCATCGCCGGATTCTTCGCCTACGAAGTGATCTGGTACGGCAGCTGGCTGCAGGGTCGCACCGTCGATTTCCTGCCGGTCGAGATTCTGCATGTGATGTTTGCGCCGCTGGTGTTGATCGGCCTGGCGCGACAGACTGGTTTCGTCGCCAGCAGGAGCGAGCGTCAACGTCAGTATCTGGACGCCGCGATCGTGGCGCTTGGCGCCGCGGCCGCAGTGCACGCCACGATGACGCTGTTCGGTGGCGGCGTCCGACCGATCCGCTCGGTGCGCGATGCGATCTACGTCTGCGCGCCGCTCATCGATCTGGCAGCGCTCGGCGGCCTCGGCCTGCTCTGGGTGCGTCGCGGTGCAGGTGGTGTTCCGGTGTGGACAGGGGGTATCGGCGCGGCGCTGCTCTTTCGGCTGGTGTCTGATGTCTGGTATGCGGTGCCGGCCAGCGTGGGGCAGACGTCGCCATGGTTTGTCGGGGCCGCCTGGTATGGCGGCTGGGCGGCACTCGGCGTTGCCGCCACACGCGCCGCACTGCCAGATCAGAAGAAACTGGAGACAGGTCGCATTTCGCGACTTCCCTACATCGTCGCCATCGTCTGCTACGCCGCGCTGGCCATTGCGGTGGCGCTGGACGATCGCGACACGATCGTCTCGACGACCATCGGTGCCGGCCTCGTGACGCTGCTGGTGCTGTTCCGCCAGCTCGCGGCCGTGCGCGATGTGATGGCGATGGAGTCAGAACGCACGCAGACCCAGGCCGACCAGCGGCTGGCAGCCCTGGTGCGACATGGCAGCGACATGCTGACGATCGTCAGCGCCGAGATGACGGTGCAGTACGCCAGTCCGTCGCACCGGCAGATCTTCGGTATCGAGCCGCACGCGCTGGTCGGGCGGAACATCCTGCGCGACATTCACCGCGACGATCGCGCACGGGCCGAGGCCAGTCTGGCGCGCCTGGTCGACAGCACGTCGCCGCGCGAGTCGCTGGTCATCCGCCTGCGTGATTTCGAGGGCCGGTGGCGCTGGGTGGAGACGGTGATCACCAATCTGCTCGCCGAACCGTCGATTGGCGGACTGGTGATCAACAGCCGGGACATCTCCGATCGCAAGGAACTCGAGGACCAACTCGTCGCCCTGGCGCTGCGCGATCCGCTGACGGGGCTTGGCAATCGCCGCTTGTTTGTGGATCGGGTGGCGCACGCACTCGAGCGGCAGCGGCGTGTGCCGGAAAGTGTGGCGGTGCTGCTGCTGGACCTGGATCACTTCAAGTTCGTGAACGACACCCTCGGCCATGCCAAGGGTGACGCGCTGCTAAAGGCGGTGGCTGACCGACTGCAGATCGTGGTCCGGACCGGCGACACCGTCGCGCGACTGGGTGGCGATGAGTTCGCCGTGTTGCTCGAGGCGATGCCGGCGGCCGATGAGGCTGACGCCACCGCACTGCGCATTCTGCAGGCGCTGGATCGACCGTTCCAGCTGGACGACCGTGAAATCTTCGTGCGCGCCAGCATCGGGATCGCGTGGGCGGCCGATGGGCAGAGTGTCGACGACCTGGTGACCGATGCCGACGTGGCGATGTACGCCGCCAAGAGCGCCGGTCGCAGCCGGATCGAGCGCTTCTCGACCGCGATGCGTGACAGCGTGGCCGAGCGGCATGACGTGGAAGCCGCGTTGCGCGGCGCGCTCGAGCGGGAGGAACTCGAACTGGTCTATCAGCCGCTGGTGGATCTCGAGACGGGCGAGATCGCCGGTGCAGAAGCACTGATCCGCTGGAGCCATCGCGAGAAGGGACTGCTGCTGCCGTCGCGCTTCATTCCGATTGCCGAGGAGTCCGAACTCATCGTGCTGATCGGTCGGATGGTCCTGCGGCGCGCGGCAATCGATGCGGCACGGTTCCGCGAGGCATCGGGGGGCTTCACCGATCTGCGCGTCGCCGTGAACCTGTCCGCCCGACATCTCTTGTCGGCGGACCTGATCGGCGATGTCGAATCGGCGCTGACCCAGGCGGGCGTGAGTGGACATGCCCTCACGGTGGAACTCACGGAGTCGGTGTTCGCCACCCACGAGAGTGTCATCGTGGCGCGTCTGCAGGCGTTGCGTGCGCTCGGCATGCAGATCGCACTCGACGACTTTGGCACGGGCCACTCGTCGCTGGCGTACCTGCGCCGGTATCCGATCGACGTGCTCAAGGTCGATCAGAGTTTCGTGTCGTGGGTGAACGAGGATGGATCGGCTGACGGCGTTGCCAAGGCGATCGTGTCGATCGGGCACAGTCTCTCGATGCCCACCGTGGCCGAAGGTGTCGAGACGCCGGCGCAGCTCGAGCAGCTGCGCGCACTCGGCTGTTCCTTCGGGCAGGGCTACCTGTTCTCGAAACCGCTCGGTGCCGACGCGTTCGTGGAGCTGCTGAGCATCTGGGAGCCACGAATGTTCTCGGCGGACTCGGCGCTCTCCGTCCAGAGCTGATCGCCGGGGGCGCTCGTTCGCCGGTCAGATCGGTCTCACTGGCCCATGCCCCGCATATACCGTCGTCGCCCCGTGCGCTCGCAGCAGGTCCCAGCTGGCGGTCGTCATCTCGGCGGCCTCCTCGGTCACGAACATCGGATGCGTCAGATCGCCGGTGAAGACCGCGCCATCGTCGAGCAACAGTGACACGCTGTCCGGAGAGTGCCCGGGGGTATGGAGAATTTCACCCGCGATGCTCAGCCCGGCGAGCAGCGCGCGGCTCGCCGCCAGCGAGATCACCGTGTTGTCGTGCAGCGTAATGTCGGTGAAATGATCGGCCGGCTTGATGTGATCCTTCATACGCGGAATCCGGTCCTGCTGCACGTCGATCACCAGCAGCGGCACGCCCGAGTGCTTCAGGTCCTGCGCCAGCCGCCGCGCCTTGCGGAGTGCGGTGCGCGCGATACGATCCAGCGACCATTCCTGCCGCCCTCGACCAGTCACAGGTTCTTGCATGCCAGACAACATCGACGCCGTACCCGGGGCCGTGTCCCGACGTGGCGCGCTGCAGCGGCTCGCCGCTGGCGTGCTGGCCGCACCGGTCATCCTGCGCGGACGCTATCGCTGGTCGCGCACCGATGCGACGGAGTACTCGGCGCGTGCGATCCGCCTGGTGCAGGACTCGGTGGTGGTCGATCTGCTGAACCAGTTTCGGTTCGCTGATTTCGCTGAATCGCCGCCGAAGAGCACCCTCTGGCTGACGAAGCCGCGGTCGATGACGGCTGTCGACTTCGACACCTACCGGACCTCCGGATACACGGCGCTCGCCCTCGGCCACAGTCCCTCGGACTACGCCTCCGGCATCCGCTTCTTCGCCGACTGGAACGGGTTCATCGCCGAGTATCCTGATCGATTCGTGCGCATCGATGACGCGTCCGACTTTGCCGCCGCCAAGCAGGCGCGGAAGATCGGCATCATGATCACCTTCCAGAACTCCGATCATTTCCGCACGGCAGACGATGTGGGCACCTTCTTCGGACTCGGGCAGCGGCTGTCGCAGCTCACCTACAATTACCAGAACCGTATCGGTTCCGGATTCCTGGAGACGAAGGACGGTGGCCTCACGGTCTTCGGTGCGGAGATCGTGGCGCGAATGAATCGGGTGGGCATGGCGGTGGATGTGTCGCATTGCGGCGACCAGACCACGCTGGACGCTCTCGACGCGTCAACACGGCCCGTCGTGTTCTCGCACGCCAGCTGCCGGGCGCTGGTGCCGGGCGGGCTGCGCTGCAAGACCGATGAGATGATCCGGAAGATGGCGAAGAGCGGTGGCGTGATGGGTATTCCGTTCCTGCGGATGATGGTGCGCCCCGTCGAGCCGGTGACGGTCGAACACGTGCTCGACCACTTCGATCACGTGGCGAAACTGGTGGGGATCGATCATGTCGCCGTCGGCAGCGACATGGACGTGGTCGGGAATCCCAATCCGGTCAACGGCGCCACGATGAGTGTGCCGCCGACGCCGAACTTCGAACGCTATCAGATGCACTTCGACGCCAAGGGCGAACGGCTGCTGACGGTGGCCGGTCTCGATCATCCGAAGCGGATGTTCGATGTGGCCGAAGGGTTGATCCGCCGTAGGTACAGCGACGCGAATATTGCAGCGGTCCTCGGCGGCAACGCCACGCGAGTGTTGTCGACAGTCTGGGCGGCCTGAGTGGCGACACCGGGTGACAGCCCGCCTCGCTCATCGCTCGAGGAACGAGCGTACCGTCGCGTGACGCTGCGGCTGATCCCGTTTCTGTTTCTCTGTTACGTCGTGGCGTACCTCGACCGGGTGAATGTCGGGTTTGCCAAGCTGCAGATGCTGCAGGATCTGCACATGAGCGAGACGGCGTACGGGCTTGGCGCGGGCATCTTCTTCATCGGCTACTTCCTTTTCGAAGTCCCCAGCAACCTGATCCTGCATCGCACCGGCGCCCGTGTCTGGATCTCACGGATCATGATCACCTGGGGGCTGCTCTCGGCAGCGACGATGTTCGTCACCAGCGTCGGTGCGTTCTACGGCGTGCGTTTTCTGCTGGGCATCGCGGAAGCGGGATTTTTCCCGGGTATCATCCTGTACCTCACGCAGTGGTATCCCGCGTCACGCCGGGCGCGCATCATGGCCCTGTTCATGACGGCCGTCGCAATCTCCGGTGTGATCGGCGGCCCGGTCTCCGGCTGGATCCTGACGTCGATGGCGGGACGAAACGGCTGGGCGGGGTGGCAGTGGCTGTTCCTGCTGGAAGGGCTGCCGTCGCTGCTGATGGGTGTCGCAGTGTACACCTATCTCGACGATTCGATTGCCGATGCACGCTGGCTTCCTGCAGATGAGCGATCGCTGCTGCTGGCGAACCTGCAGGCGGAGTCGCGTGGCACGGAGCACGCGAGTGTGCTGGCCACGCTGCGGAGTGGACGTGTCGTGCTGCTGGCCGCGCTTTACTTCTGTCTCGTGATGGGGCTGTACGGTATCGCGTTCTGGTTGCCGCAGCTGATCCGGACGATGGGCGTCGAGGACGCGCGCCGCATCGGTGTGTTGAGTGCGGTGCCGTACGGCGTCGCCGCAGTGATGATGGTGCTGGTCGGGAGAAGCTCCGATGCGCGCGGAGAGCGCCGCTGGCACCTGGTGGGCGGCGCGCTGGCGGGCGTTGCTGGATTGGTGCTGGCCGGGCTGTTCAGCACCACCTTGTCAGTGGGGCTGGCGGCGATGACGCTTGCCACGGTCGGCGTGTTGTCCGCGGCCCCGCTCTTCTGGACGCTGCCGACGGCCCTGCTGCGCGGGGCGTCGGCGGCCGCTGGAATCGCGGCCATCAACTCGGTGGGCAATCTGGCGGGTTTCCTCAGCCCGTACCTGATCGGACTGGCCCGCGACCTGACCGGCGAGGCAACCGTCGGGCTCTACGCGATTGCCGTCTTCATGCTGCTCGGTGCGGCGCTTGCCATTCCTGCGACGCGCGCGCCCTAGTCAGCTGCGCGCCAGCCGCGCAAGCGTCGCCTTGCGCTCCGCGGTGTAGTGCCACCACGCGGTGGCCTCGGCGCCCTCCATGAATCGCACGACGGCGATGAAGACATCGATCATGCACGGATCATGACGCTGGTGCGTGATCTCACACAGCTGGTCGTACAAGCGGTACGGATCGCGACCGACAAGCGCGGCGGGTGTGGTGATGCCGAGCAATCGCAGATCGCCGGCTGTCGCTTTCCCGACGTTCGGGAGCTGCTCGAGTTTCGTGTACGCTGCACGATCCGGTGTCATCGGTTCGCCTTGGTCAAATGGTGCACCTCGAGCTGACACCCGCCCGATCCAGCGGCATGTGGCGGCTGGGCATTGTGCCGCCGACTGCCATTGGTTGGGCACAGGTGAATCTACCGGGACTCCGTCCCCGCTGTGTCGCGGACTCCGTCCCCACTGCGCACGACGGCGCGGCATACCCGCTGGGCGAGCGGTGTGCAGGAGTGTAACGTCGATCCAGCTGTTGCTGCCAGGTCGTCACCCTTCGCCATCCGCCCGCCATGCGTCGAGCGCTGCTCCTTCTCCTTGCCCTGAGTTCACCGCTGGTTGCCCAATCGGCTCGGCCGACGTTCATCGAGCCCTCTCTCTCGCCGGATGGCCGCGAAATCGCGTTTTCGTCCGGCGGCGACCTCTGGACGGTGTCGGCCACGGGTGGCGAGGCCCGGTTGCTGGTTTCGCATCCCGCCACGGAGACGCGGCCCGTCTGGTCTCCCGATGGGGCACGCCTCGCCTTCATCAGCACGCGCACTGGCAACGGTGACATCTACGTGCTCACCCTGGCGACCGGCGCACTGCGACGGATCACCTTCGACGACGCGCCCGATCAGCTGAACGCCTGGTCGCGTGACGGACAGTATCTCTGGTTCCATTCCAGCAGTCGCGACATCGCCGGGATGAACGATGTGTATCGCGTGGCGAGCAGTGGTGGCACGCCGATGATCGTCGCCGGTGATCGGTATGCGAGCGAGTATTGGCCGGCGCCCTCGCGTGACGGACGGACGATTGCGATCACGGCGCGCGGCACGACGTCGGCGCAGTGGTGGCGGCGCGGGCACTCGCATCTCGATGAAAGTGAGTTGTGGCTCGTGTCACTCGCCGGCGACACTCCGACCTACCGCGCCGTCAGCCGTGGTGGCGACGGCAAGGATCAGTGGCCGATGTGGAGCGCGGACGAGACGGCACTCTACTACGTGCGCGACACGGCTGGCATCGAGAACCTGTGGACCCGGCCGATCGCCGGCGGAGCACCGCGCAAACTGACGGATTTCCGCAGTGGCCGAGTGCTCTGGCCGACCATCGCTGGAGACGGCAGCGGCATCGTCTTCGAGCGCGACTTCGGCATCTGGCGCTACGACATCGCGACCAGTCAGGCCCGCGCGGTACCGATCGTGCTGCGCGGTGCGCCCGCCGTGGCTGACCTCGACCGCGTGACACTGACCACGGGCGCGGGACAGCTGGCGCTCTCGCCCGACGCAAGGAAGGTGGTGTTCGTCGCGCGTGGGGACATCTGGGTTGCCGGCGCCAAAGATGGCGGGGATGCGGTGCGGATTTCGACCAATGCGGGGCCGGATGCGCAGCCGATGTGGCTGGCCGACAGTCGTCGGGTGGTCTACAGCAGCAAGCGTGGCGAGATGTGGCAGCTGGTGCGGACGGATGTGCTGACGCGTGAGGAGGTCGTGCTCACGCGCGATGGCATTGACGTCTCGCCGGTGCTCTCGCGGGATGGCAAACGCATTGCGTATCACCATGATGGGAGCAGCATCCACGTCGTCGATATCGATGGCACGAATGATCGCCTGATCGCGCGCGGCCACTTCGGTCGTCCGCCGTTCGCCGGCGGCCGGGAGATTGCCTGGTCACCCGACAATGCATGGATCGCATTTCTGAGCACCGAAGACAAGGGATTCACCAATGTCTACGTGGTTCCGAGCGCCGGCGGTGAACGCCGCGCCGTGAGCTTTCTCGCCAACGCGTTTGCCGGCTCAGTGCTCTGGAGCACCGACGGGCAGTTCCTGCTGTACGACACCGCTCAGCGTACCGAACAGTCTTCGCTGGTGCGGATCGATCTGGTGCCGCGCACACCACGCTTTCGCGAGGACCAGTTTCGCGATCTGTTCCAGACGCCGCCGGTGCGCGACTCTTCGTCACGGGCAACGCCGTCGCGTGACAGCGCCGCGCGCGACACCACGCGGCCCCGCGCCGCCGCGCCGCGCAGGACCGAGATCGTCTGGGACGGTCTGCGCCAGCGCGCCAGTGTCGTCGTCACCGGCTTCTCGCTGGGCGATCTGTCGCCCGATGGCAAGACCGTCATGCTCGTCGGGCAGTTTGCAGGGCCCGCGAGTCTGTACACCTATTCGATCGACCCGTTGGCCAGCGAACAGCCCGTGCCTCGGCAGCTCACCACCAGTGCCGGCGGTAAGGCGAGCGTGCAGTACTCCGGTGATGGCAAGGAGGTGTGGTTCGTGGAGTCGGGTCGCATCACCGCAGTGACCGTCGAAACGCGCACGGCGCGTACGGTGGCGTTCCGGGCGGAGCTCGAGGTGGACCCGTCGGTAGAACGCCTCGCGGCATTCGAGGAAGGGTGGGCCTATCAGCGCGACGGCTTCTACGACGCAAAGATGCACGGCGCCGACTGGACCGGTGTCCGCGGGCAGTTCGCGCCGCAGGTGGCCGGCGCGCGAACGGCCGATGAGTTCAGGCGACTGATGAACCTGATGGTCGGTGAGCTGAACGCGTCGCACTCCGGCGCCAGCGGCCCACCGGCACAACCACCACACACCGGGCGGATCGGCGCTCGATTCAATCGCGCAGCGTTCGATGCAACAGGTCGGTTCGTCCTCACCGAGATCATTGCGCAGTCTCCGCTCGCGACGGGCACCGATGCGAAGATCGGTGACGCGCTGGTTGCGATCAATGGAGTGCGCCTATCGCGCGCTTCGAACATCGACTCCCTGCTGGCGTACACCACCGACAAACGGGTCACACTGCGGCTGGCGAGCAACACTGCTGCGGAGCGTGACGTGGCATTGCGGCCGGTGAGCGCGGGCACCGAAAAGGGACTGCTCTACCGGCAGTGGGTGGAAGAGCGGCGGGCATACGTGGCCAAGGCGAGCAACGGGCAACTGGGCTATGTCCACCTCTTCGACATGGGCCAGGGCTCGCTCGATCAGCTCTTTCTCGACCTCGATGCGGAGAACCAGGGAAGGGACGGCATCGTGGTCGATGTGCGCAACAACAACGGCGGCTTCGTCAACGCCTTCGCGCTCGATGTGTTCGCGCGGCGCCCGTACATGACCATGACCGTGCGTGATCAGCCCAGTGCGCCGGCTCGGCTGCAACTCGGCCAGCGCTCGTTCGACCGACCGGCGGTGCTGGTCACCAATCAGCATTCATTGTCCGACGCCGAAGACTTCACGGAAGGATGGCGTGCACTCAAGCTGGGGACCGTGGTTGGCGAGCCGACCGCTGGATGGATCATCTACACCTCCGGTGCGCAGCTGGTGGACGGCACGGCATTGCGCATGCCGTTCATCCGCGTTCAGGGCGCCGATGGCAAGGACATGGAACTGGTGCCGCGGCCCGTGGACAGGCTCGTCATCCGGTCGGTGGGAGAAGCGTACACGGGGCGCGATTCGCAGCTCGACGCGGCGGTGGCAGAACTGCTCGGCCGGTTGCGATGACGGCTGCCTGCGAACCCGCGAGCGCCAGCACCGCGTCCGTGCCCGAATGAACCGGTTGCGACTCGGCATTCTCGGTACTGCCCGCATCGCGCGGAACTTCATTGCCGGACTCTCCGGTTCGACGGCTGTCACTGCCACGGCGATCGCAAGCCGCGACGCAGCCCGCGCCAGTCGATTTGCACGTGAGACCGGCGTGTCACTGGTTTTCGGCAGCTATGAGGCCCTGCTCGCCTCGGCGGACGTCGACGCGATCTACAACCCGCTGCCGAATGGGCTGCACGGCGTCTGGTCGATTCGTGCGATGGAACAGGGCAAGCACGTCCTCTGTGAGAAGCCGCTGGCGGCGTCGCATGCCGAGGCGCTCACGATGTTCGCGGCCGCGCGGCGGTGCGGCGTGCACCTGGTGGAAGCGTATCCGTATCGGTCACAGCCACAGACGATCGTGTTGCAGCAGATGATCGCTGCCGGCGCCGTCGGACGGGTGCGGACGATTCACGCCGCCTTCGGATTCCCCCTGACCGACCGCAGCAACATCCGCTTCGATCCGGCGCTGGCCGGTGGGGCATTGATGGATCTCGGCAGCTATCCACTCAGCCTCATTCGGCTCCTCACCGGCGAAGCGCCGAGCAGCATACGGGCGCAGGGCATCTGGGATACGGCTGGCGTGGATCGGGCGGCCATCGTCTCGCTGTCATTCGGCAAGGGCGTGCTGGCGCAGGCCGCCTGCAGTTTCGAGACGGTCGTGCATCGTCAGGCGCTGATTGCCGGCGATGATGGCGTGATCGAGACGACCTATGCCAACCACACCACCGATGTTCCGCCGGTGTTGCGCATTCGTCGAGGCACCGATCGGTTGGCACCGTACGAGACGATCACACTGGACAGCATGAACGGATTCCGGGCTGAGGTGGAGTCGTTCGCGGAACTGATTGCCGGTGGTGTCTGGAACGGGATCTCCGAGCAGGAGTCGCTCGACGTGGCGGCGATGCTCGATGCGGCCAGGTCACAGATCGCTCCCGGTGGAGGCTGACATACGAGGCGTCGTGAGTGCTATGGCCGAATCGTGCGTGTTGTATACGCCACACCATCGGGCGTGTCACCCGCCGCGATCTCCTGCACCACGGCGCGGGTTGCCATGTCGATCACTGCGACCTTGCCTCGCGCACTGAGCGAGAGGAACGCGGTGCGACCATCCGGTGTGATGGTGATGCCCTGCGGAGCCGCGCCCGTGAACGCGATGCGATGTAATTCTGCCTTTGTCCTGGCATTCAGGAATCGCAGCGTCTCACCCCGCAGATCGGGCAGGAGGACCAGCGAGGTATCGGGCGAGAACAGTACACGATACGGCCAGCCGAAGCCGGTGGCGGCCGGAGTCACGCTGCCACTCGCCGCATCGACGACGCTGACGGTGCCAGTGGCGTTGCTCCCGACCCACACCTCGCGGCCATCGGGCGTCACGTTGATGGCCTCAGGCTGCGATGGCACATTGATCGTGCGCAGCGCGGTGCCAGCCACCAGATCGAATTCCGACACGGTGTTGCTGCCGATATTGCCCGTCCAGGCCCGCCGGCCATCACCCGTCACGCCAACCATGTGCGAGCCGTTCTGGTTGGTCGGAATGGCTCGCACCACAGTGCCACGCGCCACGTTCACGATGACCAGCGCGCGATTCGTCTCCGATGTGACCAGTGCCAGTGTGTCGCCCGGCAGCAGGACGATGCCATGCGGCCGGCGATACTCGCCCAGCGCAATCGTCCGGGCCACGCGCAAGCCGGGCACGTCGATCACGGTCAGTGTGCTGCCCGGCGTCTGCGCCCCGTAGTCCGTCACCACGGCGGTGCGACCGTCGGATGACATCACGATCTCGTGGGGGCCCTGTCCGGTGGGCAGCGTGGCCAGCACGCGGCTACTGGCGACATCGATGATCGTGGCAGTCGACGGTGTCTTGTTGGTGACGACCAGTGTGCCGGTCACACGCGCAGATTGTGCCATTGCCAGCGCGGCACAGAGTGGGAACACGAGCTGAAGTGAGCGATGGCGCATGAGACGCTCCGAAAAGACCGATGACAGCTGAGGGGCCGCGTTCAGCTTGGCGCCGCGTCAGCACGGGTGCAAGGGCACCAGCGGTCTGTCAGGCCCGCCACGGCGCGGGCGTCAGCGCCTCGCGCAGGAATTGCACGAAGCGCGAGGTGCGAGCTGAGCGTCCCCGGCGCGATCCGACGAACGCCACCACGTCTGCCGGCGGCGGACGATACGTGTCGAGCAGTCGCACCAGCCGGCCGGCACGCAAATCCTCCGCAATCGACCACTCCGAACGCAGGATGATCCCTTGGCCGTCGAGCGCCCACTCGCGCATGATGTCACCGTCGTTCGACGCCAGGCTCGGCGTGATGCGGACTTGTGTGGAACCGCCGTCCGCCAAAGTGAATCGCCAGAGTGTCACGTCTTCGTCGTTCTCGCGAAGCGCCAAGCAGCGGAAGTCGAGCAACGACTTCGGTGTCGTCGGCGTCCCGTGCTGCGCCACGAACGCGGGTGACGCGCAAAGAACCCGATCGTTCGGCGCCAGCAGCTGCGCTGGCAGCGCCGTGTCGCGGAGCTCGCCGATGTGCAGCGCAACATCCCAGGTCGAATCCGGCAAGCGGCCGAGTCGATCTGAGACCGTCAATTCGATGGTGACCGCCGGGTGCGCGGTCTGGAACGCGGCGACGATTGGCGCGACGTATCGCCGGCCGAATCCGAGCGGCGCGATGACGCGCAGGTGGCCGGCCACCTCACCCCGACGCGCGGCCAGCGTCTCGCTCAACGCCGCGACATCGTCGCTGATCAATCCCCCTTGCGATGCCAGCAGTTCACCCTCGTCAGTGAGGGTAATGCGGCGCACACTGCGGTCCAAGAGCCGCACACCCACCCGTCGCTCGAGATCCTGCAGCCGTTGCGTGACGGCGGACGGAGTCACGTCGAGCACACGCGCCGCGGCGGCCAGCGATTTCGCGCGTGCTACCACGCCGAAAAACTCGAGGTCGGCGATCGTGAGCATTTAGAATCACCTAAAGATAGAAGACATCAAGGCGCTGCTGAAACTATGCGTACGGACCGTCGTTCTGCGAAGTGTCAGCCGCTCGATTCGTCACCCCGCTCCGAATTGCCATGCTCGAAGTCACCGGACTCTCACTGCGGTATTCCAACGGCGTGCAGGCGCTCAACGGCGTGTCCCTGAGCGTCGGGCGGGGCCTCTTCGGACTCCTCGGCCCGAACGGCGCGGGAAAGTCGACGCTCATGCGGACCCTTGCCACGCTGCAACAGCCCGACGCCGGCACGATCACCTTTGGCGGTGAGTCGATCTTCGCCGATCCCACGGCCCATCGCCGCCGACTTGGCTACCTGCCACAGGATTTCGGCGTCTATCCGGGTGTGTCGGCACTCGACCTGCTCGATCATCTGGCGGTGCTGAAGGGACTGACCGATCGCCCGACGCGCACGGCGCAGGTCGAGAGTCTGCTCGCTCAGGTGAATCTCTGGGAACACCGCAAGCGTGCCGTCAGCGGTTTCTCCGGCGGCATGCGGCAGCGGTTCGGCATCGCACAGGCGCTCCTCGGCGACCCGAAGCTGGTGATCGTCGATGAACCGACGGCGGGACTCGATCCAGCGGAGCGCAGTCGCTTCTACAACATGCTGAGTGAGATCGGCGAGGAGGTTGTGGTGATCCTGTCGACGCACATCGTCGAGGACGTGCGGCAGCTCTGCAGCCAGATGGCGATCGTCGTCGGAGGCCGGGTGGTGCAGCATGGTGCTCCTGACGTGCTGGTGGCGGCGCTGGATCGGCGCATCTGGACGATGACGATGCCGAGGCATCAGGCGCGGATGGACGTGCCCACCCTCGACGTCCTGTCAACACAGCTGCACGCGGGCATGACGCGGGTGCGGGTTCGCGCCGATCGCGCGCCCTCTGCGGCGTTCGCGCTGGCGACACCGGAACTCGACGACGTTTACTTCGCCGCCCTGTCCGATCGGTCCGGCACCGCAGCGGTGGTCAACGGCCGATGATGATGGTCACCAGAATGCTTCGGTTCGAATGGCGGTACCTCACGCGGAATCTGACTTTCGCGGGCGTGGCGCTGGTGATTGCCGCTTTTGCGCTCGTGATGGTACGGACCGGCTACGGCGGCGACGGCATCGACATCAATTCGCCATATAGCGTGATGCAGTCGTTCGGCCTGTTGACGCTGTGGTGCCTGTTCATGCAGACGATCTTCTGTGTCAACGGCGTACTGCGGGACGATGAGCACAACATGCGGGAGCTCATCTTCTCCCGGCCAATTCCGCTCGGGTCGTGGGTGCTGACACGGTTTGCGGGGCAGGTGCTCGCAGGCCTGTCGGTGATGATCGTGGCCACACTGGCGCTGATGTTCGCGCCCGAGCTCATCGCGGCGGATCCGGAGCGTGTCGGCCCGCTGCGCCTGGGCACCTATCTCTGGGCACTCACCACTCTGGTGCTGCCGAACCTGATCCTGATTGCGTCCCTGCTGTTTGCGGTAGCCGCGTTCTCCCGAAGTGCCATCGCGACGTACGTCGGCGGTGTCGGGATCTTTGCGTTGTACATGCTGACGGCCGTGCTGGTGGATTCCCCAATACTGGCCAGCAGCGCATCACCGACACCCGACGCACTCGCACGTGCGGCGCTGCTCGACCCGTTTGGCCTGAGCGCGTTCGCCGAGCAGACGCGATTCTGGACGCCGGCTGAGCGCAATGTTCGGCTGGTGGCGTTGGAGGGTCGATTCCTGGCGAATCGAGTGTTGTGGCTGGGGATCGCAGCGGGTGTGCTTGCCGCGACGTATCGTTTCGTCCGATGGACGTCGCCGCAGCGCGCACTGTCGAGGCACGACGCTGCGCGCCCCACTGCGCAAGCGGCAACTACGCCGGAGCTTGTGCCGCGATCAGCACGTGTGAGCGTGGAGTCGCGCGCAACGCGGACGTTTCTGCCTGCCCTTGTCGCCACGTTTCGCTTCGAGGTGCGGCGACTCTTCGGGGCGCGGCCGGTGCAGCTCCTGCTGCTGGTCTGGCTGGTGCTCGCGTTCACCGAGGCGCGGTCGCAGCTGATTCAGTCGGAGTACGGCACACGCGTGATCGCCACCAGCGGGCTTCTGGCCGAGGAGTTGAGCCAGCAGCTGGGCCTGATCTGTACGATCTGCCTCGTCTGGTTTTCCGCTGAAGTGGTCTGGCGCGACCGCATTGCTCGGATCGACGGCATTACCGACGCGACGCCCGCCTCGAGCGGCGTGTTCTATCTGTCGCGATTGCTTGCGCTCTGGGCGATCGTGGCGGTGCTGACGACGCTGGCGATCGTCGCGGCGGTTGTGGTGCAGCTCTCCCATACGCACCTTGCCGTTCGGCCACTTCCGTACCTTGGCTTGTTCTGGTTCGTTGCGACACCGGCGTGCCTGTTTGCGGTCGCGAGCATCGCGATGCACCTGATCGCGCCGAACCGCTGGGTCGGCATCGTGCTCACGTTGCTCCTCGCCATTCTGGTGCAATTCGATCAGGTCGCCGCATTCGAACATCCGATGACGCGGTTCACCGCCACGCCGCGCGTGTCGTGGTCGGATCTCGACGGCTATGGACCGTCGGCCGAGTCGTTTGCGGCGTTCACCGGATACTGGGCGGCCTGGGCCTTCCTGATTGGTGCGGTGAGTTGGGGCGCGTGGCGGCGCGGCGTCGAGATGGGCGCACGCCGCAGATTTCGCGCGGTCGCCGGCGGAGTCGTGCTGCCGCGGCGGGTGCTGCTCGCATCCTCCGCGCTCGTCGCTGTGACAGCGGTCGGGCTCCTCTGGCAGACGAACGTCGCGCACGCCTGGGTCAGCGCCGCCGACAACCTGTCGTGGCGTGTGGACTACGAGCGCACCTATCGTTTCCTGCACAGTATTGTGCAGCCCAGTGTGACGTCGGCCGACATGACGGTCGATTTCTTCCCCGAGCGGCGTGGAGCGCAAGTGCAGGGTGTTTTGACCCTCGAGAATCGTTCGGGCATTGCCATCGATTCGCTCTGGATCGCGCTGCGACGTGATGTGTCGATGCCCTCGGTGCGCGTGGATGGCGCAACACTTGTCCGACGCGATACGCGCTTCAACGTCTGGCAGTTTGCGCTCCAGCGGCCACTCGCACCACAGGCCAAAACGACCCTGCGATACTCGGTGGCACTGGAACGCGGCGGCATTCGCGCCGATGGCTTCGATCGTGATGCGGCAAGCGATGGCAGCTACCTCACGATGGTCGACATGATGCCGACTCTCGGGTATCGCCCGGCGCAGGAGGTGCGCGATCTGAAGGTGCGAGCTGCGCAGAACCTCGGCACGGCGACCGATGACCTGATGTCGCTTGCAGTGGCCGACTCGATGGCGGCGCAGGTGCGACGCGTGGGTCAGTCGCCGGCCTGGCTGACGCTCCATGCCACAATTTCGACCTCTGCCGATCAAGCGGTGATCGGGCCGGGTGTGCTCGTGCGCCGCTGGACCGGCACGGGCCGTCGCTACTTCGAGTATCGGGTTGATGCACCCATGACTCCGGCGTTCGCCTTCGTCTCGGGCCGCTATGCCAGCAAGACCGTGGTCCGCAATGGCGTGACGATCGAGATGTGGTACCATCCGGACCACGGAAAGAACGTTGAACGCATCCTGCAGGTGTCTTCGACGACGCTCGCCATGCTCGGCGCACAGCTCACTCCGTATCGGCTGCCGGTGCTTCGTGTCGTCGAAATCCCCGCTGGCTGGGGATTCGGTGGATATGCGCTGCCTGGGATGCTCGTGCTGACCGAGAATCGTGGGGTCCTGATGGATGAGCGTGCGGGCAACGTCGACCTGCTCACGCGGCGGGTGGCACATGAGGTATCGCATCAGTGGTGGGGGCACACCGTGAGCGCGCTGCCCGTCCCCGGTGGCTCGACAATCACCGAAACGCTGGCCAAGCATTCCGAGCGACTCGTGATCGAAGCTCTGCATGGCGCATCGGCGGTGCCAAAGATGCTGGCGTTCGAACACGACGCGTACCTCGCCGGCCGGGCCCGCGCCGTGTCGCTGGAGCCGACGCTGCTCGAGAGCCGCGATGACGACTACATCTACTATCGGAAGGGGGCCCTGGCGATGCACGCGCTGACCGATGCCCTTGGCGCGTCGGCGGTGACGCGTGCGCTGGCAACACTGGTCGCGCGCGAGGTGGGGCCGAATGGTGCGGCGACTGCACGTGAAGTGCGAGACCTGCTCCGGGTCGAAGCGCGCACCGCTGCCGATTCCTCACTGGTGGACGAATGGTTTGGCCAACGTGTCATCTACGAGCTTTCCGCCGATTCGGCCAGCGCTCAGCAGCGCGGTGACTCCGTCGACGTGCAGGGTGTCTTCACGGTGCGTCGCGTGACGACTGATAGCCGTGGCGAAACGGTCACCGCGGCGGATGGCACCACCGTGGAAGTTGTGGTGCTGGGGTCTGCTCGCGATGACACCGAAGTGCTCTGGCGTGGTCGCCTGCCGGTGGTCCGCGGCCGTGCCACGCTGGCGGCCACTGTTGCGCGCGCGCCGGCGTCGGTTGAAATCGATCCTCGCTTCTTGCGCATCGACCGCGAGCGATCCAACAACCGCCTCTCCGTGCAGTTGGTGCGCCGCTGATTGGCGGACCGCGTGTATTCAGACCTTGAGCGACAGGCCCCGCAGTCGCAGCGCGTCGCCCAGAATCCTGACCGCCTTTGGCCCCATCCCGTGCATCTGCAGCAGCTCTGCCGCGGTGACATTCGCGACCTGCTCGAGTGTCGTCAGCCCGGCCGCGGCAAGTGCCCGTAGCGCCGGAGCTCCAACGCCGCGAGGGAAGGCGTCTCGCATCGAAAGGTCGTGCGTCGCAGGAGATGGCTGGCGTGCAGCGGCAGCGGGGGTTCGGCGATCGGGCATGCAGCGAGGTCGGGAGTGGTGAATCCGCGGCGCCGGTAAGTGATGGCAGTGGTTTGACAAATCTCGACGAACGGTACCCGCCGCGCGAGTGGGAACGCAGCGGCGTCGCGATCAGGGTAGCGAACTGGACGCTGCGGATGCCTGCGGGCCGCCACTCGTCTACAAGGTACGCGACCTCAGCAGGAGCGTTCCCGCGCGGCTGGCGGTAATTCTCGTCCCGTCACGCATCTCGACGCTCAATCGCCCGGCATCGAACGACTCCATTGAAACAATCGCATCGAGACTCACCGCATGCGACCGATGAATCCGGACGAAGCGCTCTGTGTCGAGGCGCTCGAGCAGCGACGTGAGCGTGACCGTCAGCAGGTGCCGGCGCCCGCGGGTGAACACCGCCACGTAGTCGTCCTCGGCTTCCAGCCGCTCGATCTCGCTGACGGCGATCGGCACGATCCGGCCCCGCTCGCGCGCGAACAGGCGCACCAGCGGCACACCCGCGCCGGGCATCCGGTCGGTCGCCGTGATCCCATCACTGTCCGCCGCGTCGATGTGACGAAGAGCGCGCGACACTGACGTGGCGAATCGCTCGCGGCCGAATGGCTTGAGCAGATAGTCCACCGCGCCAAGCTCGAATGCCGTGACCGCGTGCGCATCGTACGCCGTGGTGAAAATGACCGCGGGCTGATGCAGCACCCGCCCAAGCACCGACAGCCCGTCGAGTTCGGGCATCCGGATGTCGAGGAAGACCAGTGGCGGCTTCACCGTGTTGATCAGCGCCACGGCGGTCAGCCCGTCCGCCGCTTCACCGGCCCACTGCAGTCGCGGCGTTGCGTGAATCATTTCGCGCAGGTGTGTGCGAGCCAGCGGCTCATCCTCGCAGACAACGACCGGGATCGCAGGTTCCGCCATGTGTCAGACCGGCAGCCGCATCGTGACGACGAACCCGTGGCCGGCGCGGGCGCGAATGTCCAGCGCTGCCCGTGCTCCGTAGCGCGCCACCAGTCGCCGACGCAGTGCGTCGAGACCGATGCCCGTGCCGCTGGTCGATGCGTCCTCGCGTGCCCCTGGCCCATCGTCGCGCACCTCGAGCACCAGTGATTCGCCGTCGATGCGCCCCAGCAGACCAAGGGTTCCGCCACCGGCGCGCGTGGCAATGGCATGTTTGATCGCATTCTCGACCAGCGGCTGCAACGCAAAACTCGGCACCCGAGACCCGAGCGCCGCCGGACTGATGTCACGTGTCACACGCAGCCGATCACCGAAACGGATCGACTCCAGTGCCAGATAGTCATCCACGAACGCTAGCTCGTCTTCGAGCAGCACATCCTCACGCGCCCCGCGCTTGCTGTCGAGCACATAGCGCAGCAGGGTGGCCAGACGTTCGAGGGCACGCTGTGCTTCGATGGGATTCTGCTGCACGAGCACCGAGACGGAGTGCAGCGTGTTGAACAGGAAGTGCGGGTCGAGTTGTCCCCGGAGTGCTTCCAGCTCGGCCTGGACTCGCAGGACGTCCGACTGGACGGCGCGTGCCGCCTCGTCCCGTGACCGCTCGGCCGCGCGCCGGGCCCAGGTCACACCGAGTACGACGGCGTAGATCAACACGCTGAACATGGTCTGCCAGAAAATCCACGGACGCACGATGCGCAGTGCGCCGTCGAGCCCTGCAGCTCCGCTGGCAATGTCGAAGATCACCACACTGTCCCACAGCGCCGCAAAGGCCAGCCCAAGCGCCAGATGCGCCACGAAGAGGCTCGCCGTTGGCCTGGCAGGCCACTCCCATCGTTCCCCGATCGCAACGACGCCCAGACCGAGCACCGCAAACGTACCGACGGACCGTGTGGCATTGAGGACCGCCGTCGTTGCGTCGTAGTCGCCGGCAGCACCCATCGCGAAGGTGTACAACACAACCAGCGGCGTCCAGGCGGCGATGTAAATCAGTGCGCCCTTCAGCCTCGTGCGCGGCCGGCTCATGGGCTCTTGGCCAACGCCGGGACCAGGACACTCGACACCCAGTGGTATCCGGGTTCGAGTTCGAGCGCCTTGGCGAAAGCGGCGCGCGAAGCCTCCTTGTTGCCACGCTTCTGCTCCATCTGTCCGAGCCACGCGTGCGCCTCGGCGCGCCCCCACGCGGGCAGCGGCCGCGCCGGCGCGTCATTCGCGAATGCTGTGATCGCCCGCTGCATCATCTCGTAGCCCTTGTCTTCACCACCACCCCACATCTTCGGTGTGAACCAGTTCGAAATCGCGGCCAGCAGCAGCACGCGTGGATTGCGCGGCCCGAGCGCATTCGCTGCACCGCCGGCCTCCTTCGATGCCGAACCATACCGAATCCCCGCCGCCATGCCACCGCTCGCCAGCTGGCCGAGGTTCGACGACAGCAGCGCCTGTGTTTCGGCTAACGGCTGCGTCGCGGCTGACCGCTCCAGCAGTTCGATCGACCGTTCCGTCAATGCCTTCCACGCCGGCCCCCGACTCAGGTCCCGCTGTGCTTCACGATACAACGCGTACGCGCGATAGTGCTGCAGCAGCGGATCGTTGGGGAATGCGCTGAGCGCGCGTTCGGCGAGCGCACCGGCCGCAGCAAGCTCGCTGGTCGATCCGCTGATGACCGCCCGCTCAATGGTAACCCGGACGGTGTCAGCCCACCGCGCCGCACCCGAGAGCGCTGGAGCCTGCGCCGGCAGTGGCGCGCCGGAAAGAAGCAGGACCGTGAAGCCGAGCGCACGCGCCCGGAGAGAGTCAGTAGAGAAGGGTCGCGCCAGCATAGATCGCTCGATTGAAGGGTGCGCGGACAGGGAACCGCTCCTGGAAGTCCGCATTCCAGCGATACCGCATCACGTTGTTGCGGTTGAACACGTTCGACATGCTGCCCCAGAGCACGACGGCGCGGCGGCCGTCGAGCGGTCGGTACCAGCTGAAGGAGAGATCGCTGCGTGTGTATCCGGGCAGCCGCTCTGCATTTGGCGCCCCCCAGATCGGGGCACCGGCCTGCACGCCAACCACGTCGGTGAACGGTCGTCCCGTCGCGTACCGGAGCGCGGTGCCGATGGTCAATCGGCCAAAGGTGCGATCGGTGATCCAGCTCACCGAGTGCCGAACATCGCCGAGCGCGGGAGCGTCCTGTCCGGTGTTCGGGTCGGTGCGGCGTGAATCGACGATGCTCCAGGCCACACGGCTGATGCTCGACGCCCCGAAGCGCCAGCGCAGCAGCATGTCGGCGCCGCGGGCCCGCCCGCGACCCTTGCCGGCCACACCGAAGTCGCGAGTGAATTGCCACAGGTTGCGGTACTGTTTGTCGTAGAGCTCAATCCGCAACCCGGTGCTGTCACCGCCCCACTGTGCACCGATGATCGTCTGTGCCACACGCATCGGATCGAAGTCTGGCATCGCCGACGTCGGGCGGTAGAACACCGGGTCGGCCACCTGGTGCTGCACGCCCCACGCCGCCGTCAGACCGAGTCCGCCGAGCTGCCACACCACGGACAGTCGCGGATCGACGGTGCGCTGATCAGTGAGTGACGATGCGTCGGTTCGAACCCCGGCAACGACTCGCACACCGCGCGGATGCTGCCACGACATGTCGGCGTGTGCCCCCACACGATCCGCCTCGGTCGAATTCGTGAACAACTGTCGCGGCTCAGTGCCAGGGGCGGTTCGCGCCCGGCCTGTGAACTCGGCCGTCACTCGCTCGACGTCCCCGCCAGCCGTGACGACCAGACCGTCGCGCACCTGATACGCCATCGCACCCACCGCATGCGTGACGGCGATCGCGGTGCCGAGCTCGATGCCGGTGAAACCTTCTTGTCGATCGTACGACGAGCGGGCGACGGTGACGGACGGACGCACGCGCGTCGAGCTGTCACGCCACGACAATACGAGCATATCCTGCACCGTGCGGTTGTCGTACGAGGCGCCATTGATCGTTCCCGCGTCGCCAACGCCCACGCGAGAGCCCTGCCGCAACCCGAACAGCCGCACGCGACCGGCTCGGCCGCTCGTCAACTCCGCGGTGGCGCTCAGATCTCCGCCGCGCGGCGGCGGATCGTACGGTTGCGCCGCTCCGAACACGGAAATCAGCGGCGACAGATCGTTGATGTTCGCACTGAGTCGCGCGCTGAGTCGTCGTCCCGGTGCGAGGGCGAGTGCGACGCCGGCATTACCGATCGACATCGTCGCCGTTCCGGTCGTTCGCTCCGGGCGTCCCGCCGTCTCGAGGCGAACCAATCCTGAAAGCGCGTTACCGTACTGCGCACCGAACCCCCCCGTCGAGAACACCGTTCGGTCGAGCAGGAATGGATTGACTGATGACGTCACATGCCCGGTCGGATTGTCGAAGCGTGCCGGCGACAGCAGCCACGCATCGTCGATCAACACCCGCGTTTCGGTCACGTCGCCGCCGCGTACGAACAGCCCGCTCCCTTCGTCGACACCCTGCGGTCCCGGCAGCGTCTGCAGCGCGCGCATGATGTTGGCCGCCGCGCCCGGCGTCTGGACCACCTGAAGCGGCGTGAGCGTCGCCGTCTTGCCGCTGCCGAGTGTGTATTCACCTGCCGCAACCACCGTCATCGTCGACAGGGCAGGGGGCTGCGGCTCCATGCGCAACTGCAGCGCGGTGTCGACGGGGATCGTGACGTCGACCGCCGTCGGGATGTACGCGATGCGGCGCGCGACCAGGGTGGCGATGCCCCTGTGTGTGGTGCGCAGTGCGAAGTGTCCGAGACTGTCGGTCGTTGCCTGTTCGAGCGTTTCGAGAATCGACACCACGATGCCCGCGCCGCTGCGCCCACCGGGCAGCTGCACCGTGCCGCGCACGATCGAGGCCGCGACTGGCTCCGGCTGGGCCTTGGCTGTGGCAGCCACGACACTGAGCAGCGCTGCGGCGCCGAGCCACGCCAGCTGCGTGCGGCTTCTGAAGTGAATGGTCTGATCGCGCGACAGGATTGGCATATGGTGCAGCGTACGCGTCGCGATCTGCGCTGGTTACCTGGAATCGGTGAATCGACAGCACGAGTCGGTGAGTGGCGCGACGATGCCGAAACGGGCTGCCGGTGCGTGCGGCTCGTCGCACGTCAGTGGTATCGTGACGCCGTGCAGGCGCAGCGGACCGTGCGCTCCGGCACCACTGACGCCAACTTTCCCTCGTGACCACTGCATCCTCAGGCGCGCTCACGCACCTGCTGCTCGAATCGCTCGCCTATTTCGCCGCTGCCCGCTGGTACTGGCGTGCCGAGGTGACCCAGCCGCAGCCGCCTCCGCGCGATCGATTCCTCCTCCTCGCCTGCGCGGTCTTTGGCGCCGCGCTTGGCAGCAAGGGGCTGCATATTCTCGAGCACCTGCCAGCGCTGGACGCTCGTGGAGACCTCAGGCTCTGGCTCGGTGGCAAGTCTGTCCTCGGCGGCTTTCTGGGCGGCACTCTTGGCGTCGAGCTCGGGAAGCGCGCGGTCGGGTGGCGGACCGCGACGGGAGATGCCTGGGTCACGCCGATCGTCATTGGCCTCGTCATCGGTCGCGTCGGGTGTCAGCTCTCGGGCCTGTGGGACCAGACCTATGGCAATCCCACCAGCCTGCCATGGGGCTGGGACTACGGCGACGGCGTCTCCCGTCACCCAGTCGCGGCCTACGAGATCCTTGGTGTGCTGCTCGTCTTCGTGGCGATCCGGGACCGCTGGCGCGACCGTGCCGGCGCCCGTTATGCAGCGCTGCTGTTCGGATACTGCGCGCTCCGCCTTGGCCTGGAGTGGCTCAAGCCTCCATTCGGCCCGGTGGCGGCGGGGACGCTCCCAGTGGCGCTCTACGGCGGACTGAGCGCTATTCAGTGGGCCGCGCTGCTGGGACTCGCGTGGTTCGCGGCACTCTTCCGACGTCGCATCACCGCGGCTGCCTCCGGCGCGCCACCACTTCCCGCCACCTGACGACGCGATGCCGAAAACCCGGCCCTATCTCTATTACGATCACGTCGTCTCGCTCTGCGACGAATGCCTTCGACGGATCGAAGGGAAGCTCGTGATCCGCGACAATACGGTGTGGATGTACAAGTGGTGCCCGGCGCATGGCCAGACGAAAGTTCTGGTCGCGTCTGATGCCGCGTTCTGGCGCATGGGTCGCGAGGTCTACATCAAGCCGCCCGAGATGCCGGAGCGATTCAACACCGAGATGGCGTGGGGCTGCCCGTATGACTGCGGGCTCTGCCCCGACCATATGCAGCATTCGTGTCTGACGATCCTCGAGATCACGGATCATTGCAACCTGTCGTGCCCCGTGTGTTACGCGGCCAGCGGTCCGCACCGCACCGAACGGCGCGATCTCGCCACGATCGAGCGCATGCTGGATGCGATCGTGGCGAACGAAGGTGAACCCGATGTGGTGCAGATCTCGGGCGGAGAGCCGACGACGCATCCCGACTTCTTCGCCATCCTCGATGCGGCCAAGCGGCGCCCGATCAAGCACCTGATGCTCAACACGAACGGCCTCCGCATCGCGACCGAGCCCGGGTTTGCCGAGCGTCTGGCGACGTATGCACCGGGATTCGAAGTGTATCTGCAGTTCGATTCGCTCGAGCGCGAGGCACTGATGACGCTGCGTGGCGCCGACCTGCGCAGGATTCGGGAGGATGCCGTCGCCGCGCTCGATCGGGTCGGGCTCTCGACGACGCTGGTGATGACCGTGGCGGCGGGGGTGAACGATTCCCAGATCGGCGAGGTGATTGCGTGGGCCACGCAGCACACGTGTGTGCGGGGCGTCACGTTGCAGCCGATCCAGTTCGTGGGCCGCGTCGATGGCGTCGAGCAGAAGACCGCCCGGCTCACACTGACGGATGTGCGGCGGCGCCTGCTCGATCAGTGCCCGATCTTCCAGCCGGACGACGTGATCCCGGTGCCGTGTAATCCCGATGCGCTGGCGATGGGTTACGCGCTGCGCACGGCAGGGGGTATCACACCGTTGACGCGCTACATCGGTCCCGATGTGCTGCTGGCCGGTGAACGGAACACGATCGTCTTCGAGCAGGATCCGGCGCTCAAGGATCAGGTATTCCGGTTGTTTGCCACCAATCACTCACCCGAAGCGCAGGCGAAGCACCTTGCCTCGCTGCTCTGCTGCCTGCCGGGCATCGATGCGCCGCCGAGTGTCGGCTACGACAGCGTCTTTCGGGTGCTCATCATGGCGTTCATGGACGCGACCGCGTTCGACGTGCGCGCGATGAAGAAGAGCTGTGTCCACATCGTGCAGCCGGATGGTCGCATCATCCCGTTCGAGTCCTTCAACCTGTTGTATCGTGACGAGCGTCGCGCGCTGCTCGAGGAGCGTCGCGCCGAGGTGGCGCAACTCTTCCAGATCCAACGGAGTGTGCTGTGAGGCGAATCCTGATCGGCGCGGCGCTGCTCATTGGCGGGTTGCTCGGCCTCTTCATGACGGCCTGTGGGGGGTACATCACGCTGTCCTCGTTCGGCGGTGGCGGAATTCAGGGGTTCCTCGCGATCTCGGTGCCGTCGATGGTCGGCGGCATGCTGCTGCTCCGGTATGTCTGGCGCCGCGTCGGCGCATGGCAACGGTCCACCGATCCGTCGGCGTGAGCGACCTGTTCTCGCCGTTTCTCAGCGCTGGTGGCGTCGTGGTGCTCGATGGTGCACTGGCCACGGAACTGGAACGCCGTGGTGCCGATCTGCGTGACCCGCTCTGGTCCGGGCGCACGCTGATCGAGCGCCCGGATCTCGTCCGCGCAGTACATGATGCGTACTTCGCGGCCGGTGCCGATGTGGCCATCACCGCCACGTATCAGGCGACCTTCGAAGGGCTTGCACGCCGCGGGATCGACGCCGCCGGCGCCGTGGCGCTGCTGCAGCGCGCGGTCTCGATCGCGACTGACTCGCGCGATGCGTTCTGGGTTGATCCCGCGAACCATCGCGATCGCGTGCGCCCGCTGGTTGCGGCGTCAGTGGGCCCGTACGGTGCCTTTCTCAACGATGGATCGGAGTATCGCGGCGCGTACTCGCTCGACGAGGCTGCGTTGGTGGCCTGGCACCAGCCTCGTTTTGACGTGCTCGCGCGCAGTGGCGCCGATCTGCTGGCGTGCGAAACCATTCCCTGCGCGTCGGAAGCGCGTGCGGTGCTGCGATGTCTCGAGCGGCACCCCGGGATGCGGGCGTGGATCAGTTTTTCGGCGCGGGATGCGGCCTGTATCTCGAGTGGCGAACCGTTTGCGCCGATCGCTGCCGAGTGTGGCGCGCATGCACAGGTCGTCGCAGTCGGCATCAACTGCACGGCGCCGCAGCATGTCGCATCGCTGGTGCGCGCGGCGAGGGCCGTCACATCGGCGCGGATCGTCGTCTATCCAAACTCGGGCGAGACGTGGGATGCGGTCGCGAAATGCTGGGTCGACACGCCGTGCGGTGAGTCGTTGGTCGATGGCGCGCGCGCTTGGTACGATGCCGGCGCGACGCTCATCGGGGGCTGCTGCCGCACGACGCCAGATGATATTCGCGCCGTGGCCGAGTGGGCCCGCACGGTGCAGCATGTCGTACCTGCGGTTCCGCACGAGACGGATGCAGGACGGTGACAACGCATCGGAGCAGACACCCATGAGTGACGAGACACATCGGCCTGCCGCACGGCACCCTCGCCTGGGAAGGACATGAGTGACGAGAAACGTCCGCAGGAGCAAGCCGTGGAGACGATGATGAGTCGCCGCGAGGTGCTGCGCCGCAGCGCGCTGGCGGCAGTACCGTTGATACACGGCGGCCCCCACGGCGTCGTCGCCTCGCCACGCACGCGCGCACCGGGCCGCGATTTCGTGATCGAAGCGTCGTGGGCTCTGGTCCACCGCAATGGCGCGGCGGTGCTGGTCCCTGACGTATCAGTGCGGGTGCGCGGCAACGACATCGTCGCGGTGGTCGAAGGCCGTATCGCGGGGAACGTGGCACGAGTCGATGCCCGCGGACACTTGCTGTTGCCTGGACTCATCTCAGGGCACACGCACACCGCATCCGGAAGCCCCACGCGTGGGATCATCGAAGGGGGACGATCGTACCAGCGGCCACTGGAATTGCTGGAAGCGTTGCCGGACGATGCCCTCGACGCCATTACCGCCTACAACATGGCCGAGTTGCTGCGGTCCGGCTGCACCACACATGTCGAGATGAGCCTCAGTCTGAAGCAGGCGCAGAGTTATGTGCGTGTCGCCAGGCGGTGGCACGTGCGTGGTTTTCCGGGTGGCATGGTGCCGGGGACGGCGCGGCTGTTTCCGATCTGGCGCCGCACGGGGGATCAGCCGCTGTTCGACAGTGTGCGCGATACGCTGGCCGAGATCGAGGCAAATCTGCAGTTCGCGAGGGCGAACAACGGGGCTGAGGATGGGCTGATCCGCCCGATGATGACACCGCATGCCACGGACACCCATACGCCGGAGACGATGCGTGCGGTGATCTCGGCGGCGAAGGTGCTCGGCAATGGGATTCACACGCATCTTGCACAGGGTGCCGGCGAGGCGCGGGCCACGACGCGACTCTGGCAGCGCTCACCGGCGGTGTGGCTCGAGGAACTCGGTGCGTTCGACGGTCCGTTTTTCGGCGCGCACATGTCCGGTGCCACCGCCGAAGACTGGGCCGTCATGAAGCGGCGTGGTGGCGTCTACGCGCACTGTCCTTCGGGCGGCGGGGCAGGCGCGTCGAGCGGCACGCAGCCGTATCCCGAGGCGCTGACGGCCGGTGTGTTGACGAACGTTGGCATCGATACGCACTCGAACGACTACATCGAGAACATGAAGCTGGCAGTGCTCTGCGGCCGGGCCCGTGCGCGGCTGCTGAACTCGGCCACGGGCACGTCGCTGCGGCTGCCGACGATTCGCGATGCGGTCGACGGGGCCACGGTGGTGGCGGCGGATGCGCTGCGTCGCCCCGACCTGGGCCGCATTGCCGTGGGAGCGAAGGCGGACCTGTGCAGCATTGACGTGAGCGGATTCCTGATGGGCAGTGGCGCGCCCGGTCCCGAGCCGCTCCAGAACCTGCTGTATGCGCACGGCCTCGCCGTGCGCCACGTGGTGACGCAGGGCTACTTCCAGCTGTTCAACGGCGAGCTGGCGGTGGACGATGCGGCCAAGGTGCGCGACGGCGGCGCGCGCGTGGTTCGCGGCATCTGGGATCAATTACGCGCGGAGCGGTGGTTCGACGCGTAGTTCACGCACTGACGTGCATTCCACGGCGCTCACATGGTCGCGGCCGTCGTGGTGGAGGCTTGCGCCGCGACCGCCGCCTGGATGGCGGCGATGTCGTTCCCGGCGAATGCGACGACCCCCAGCCCGAGCCCCTTCAGCTTGTTGTGCCAGCGGATCTCACCCGTGCGCGGGTCGAGGCAGAACAGTTCTCCGCCGGCGCCCGCGATGACGTTGCCGTCCGCGACCTGGAGCGTGACGTAGGTCGCGGACTTCAGCTTGGTCCGCCAGATCTCGGCACCGGTGGTGGGGTGCAGGCAGACGATGTGGCCTCCGATGCCGACGTAGAGGGGTTCGGGCTTGGACCGGGCGCGGGCCATGGCGTGGGTTTCCTGGCGCGGAGCGCCGCTGCGGACGTGAAGGGGCGGACGGATTGGCCCGAGTATGCGCGCGAGCTGCGGCTGACACCAGACGCACGGCCCGCCGTAGTCCAACTCAGGCCGGCTTTTGCGCATTACAGCGTGAGGGGGCGCACGATCGGGGGCGCCTGAGCTGGGGATTCGAACCCTGGGCCATGCTTCTGTCTCTCTTCCGTCCACTCGCGTCGGCACTCGGTTCGCGACCCTTCAGGAGGTCAAGGCGTCGGATCTGATATAACAAGGCGATTCTGTCACCGGGTGTAACGCTCGGGTGACGAGAGTGCTCAAGTCTTGCATTCGGGTTCCGGTGTTGATAAAGTATAGCAAGTAATGATGTTGCTTGCCAGTAATTGTTATACTTTTCTGAGGTATCATCTTCTCAAGGAGAATCCACATGCGTACCAGCCCGCTCTTCGCCGCGCTCGCCGCCGCTTCGACCCTCACCCTTGCTGCACAGCCACTCGCCGCGCAGCAGACGGCCCTCAACACCAGGACCGTGGTCGCCAAGCCTACCAGCCTTTCCGCCGCGAATCCGGTTCGCATTCTCGCTGTCTATGAAGTCCTCGGCACCCCGACCAACTCGGCCTTCCCCCGGCAGATCACCGTCGCGGATTCGGCCGGCGCGCTTCGCGCCACGGTCGACATGGCGGGTGAGAACAGCACGATTCCGATGACGGTCACGGTGATCGATGCCAACCTCGTGCTCCAGGGCGAAACGACCGATGGACTGCTGACCCTCGTGCTCGACAACCAGAACGCTGGTGGTGCTGCCAAGCTGGCCAGCGGTACGTGGTCCCTTGGTCGGAGTCAGGGCACCCTCCGGGGCCGTACTCAGCGGTAACCGGCTGTTATGTTCGGTGTTCCCCTTTCACCGAACAGTTCGATGGCCGCCTCGAGCGCTCGCCCTGCGCCAAGCAAGCACCACGAAGTCTTCATCACGCTGCTGAACGAAATTCAGAGCGGACGATGGAAGGAGGGCGAGCGCCTGCCGAGTGAAGCGTTGCTCACCGAGCGATTCGGTCACTCGCGGATCACGATTGGGCGCGCGTTGCGCGATCTGCAGGCGGCGGGTGTGATCAGTCGCAGGGCCGGTTCCGGGAGCTTCGTCAGCCGCGCCCGAACCGGCGCTGCGCGTTCATTCGGCCTCCTCATCGCCGACCTGGGCGAAACCGACATCTACGAGTCGATCTGCCGCGGCATGATGGCCTCGCCGCTGGCACACGAACATGCGCTGGTGTGGGGCAGTGCTCCGGTCGATGGCGTGACCGCCGGCGTCGAGCGTCGCGGCGAACGCGCCAAACAGCTCTGCAAGCAGTACATCGAGCGGCACGTGGATGGCGTGTTCTTCGCACCGGTCGGCATGTCGCCCGCCCCCGGTGACGTGAATCACCAGATCGTCCGGGCGCTCGACAACGCCAACATTCCTGTGGTGCTGCTCGACAGACCCGTCACACCATATCCTGATCCGGGACGGCACGATCTGGTCGGCATCGACAATCGGCGTGCCGGTTATGTGATGACCGAACATCTGCTGCAGCGTGGTGCGCAGCGCGTGATCTTCGTGCGTCAGCCGGAGAGCGCCCCCACCGTCGATGCGCGCGAGTCGGGCTATCGTCGTGCCCTCAAGACCCGTTCGGAGGCGGTCGACGGGGTGCGACTCGATCCGGGCGATGCTGACGCCGTGAGCGCAATGCTCCGAACGCACACCCCCGATGGCATCGTCTGCGCCAACGATCGCACGGCGGGCCGGCTGATGCACACGCTGCTCCGCCTTGGCGTGCGTGTGCCGCAGGACCTGCGCCTCGTGGGTATCGACGATGTCGACTATGCCACGCTGCTGCCGGTACCGCTGACCACCTACCGGCAGCCCACACTGCAGATTGGCGAAGTGGCGATGTCGATGATGCTGACGCGGGTGACATCGCGCGAGCTGCCGGCGCATGACATCCGGCTCCGGTGCGAACTGGTGATCCGCGAATCCTGCGGCGCGCCAGCGTAACCAGCCACCGCACCGCAGGGCACCGGGGCACACCACAGGCGAGGCCGGGTCAGTCGTTTTCGCTGGTATGCTTCATCACGCTGCCGATCTTCGGCAGCACCGAGACGATTCGGCCCAGGATCAGGATGGTGAACGCCACCGCCACCAGCCCCTGTGCCACACTGACGAATCGTGCCCAGCCCACGGGCCGGATGTCGCCATATCCGATGGTGAGTTGCGTCACGATGCTGAAGTACATGTCGTCCAGCCATCCCGTCGAACCCACCAGTGCGCCCGGCATGGTGGCGTAGACGATGCCGAAGCAGACCAACAGCTCGAGGTAGTTGAGAAAACTCAGGACCAGCGTACGCACGGCCGATGAAATCACCAGTCGTTCGCTCGTGCGCAGCTGATCGAAGACGCTCATGTTCACCGACGTCTGGAAGATGTCGAGGATCCGAATCACCACGAGCGTCCGCGGAAGCCAGAGCGGCACTGGCACCAGCCCTGCGGCGACCGCCAGCATCGCCCCTTCGATGACGAACCACGCCAGCATGTACGCCTCGACGCGTCGCGAGCGGCGGACGATCGAGCCGGTTGGATCCTGTCGGAAGTGCTCCGAGTTGACGTGGTCGACGCGCCCCTGCCGCACCAGCCGGCTCGGCGACAGTTGGTGTAAGGCCCAGAACAGTCGCTCGAACACCCAGGTGATGAGCGAGTATTCGCGCAGTTGCTGACCGAGCAGGCGACGCTGTGTGATGGGAACCTCGACGTGAGGGAGCCGTGGCGCGGGGACGTGTGGTGCCTCCGGAGACATCGCGCGACGCGCCGGTGTGCCATGCAATATTGCGGCGCACGCCACGATCGGCAGTCGGGCAGCCCCCGGGGCCGCGGCCGGTCTCGCGACCCGGGCGTGCCGGCCGCGCTATACTGGCGTGGTCTCTCGACCGGCTTGACAGCATACTCCCACGCCTCTTGCTCATGCGGTCCTCTGCGATCCATGCCGTCACCCTCTGCCTCGTCGTCGGCGTCGCCACCGGGTGCGCGACCACCATCCGCCCCGGCACCGGCCTGCAGGCGCGATCACGGCTGGCGATCATCTCGGCGTTCGATGCGGAACTGGTCCGACTGCGTGCCGCCGCCGAGATCACGTCGACACGGATCGTGAACGGTCGGACGCACTACATCGGTCGGCTTGCCGGGCACGATGTGGTGCTGATGCTCAGCGGATTCAGCATGGTCAACGCGGCCATGACGACGCAGGCACTGCTCGACCGCTTCGATATCCACGGCATCCTCTTCTCCGGGATCGCGGGCGGCGTCAACCCGGGGCTGCGGGTCGGCGACGTCACCGTGCCCGCGCAGTGGGGCAACTATCAGGAGGCCGTCTTCGCCCGCGAGACGCCGGCCGGCTGGCAGACGAATGGCATGGCGGGCGAGTTTGCCTCGTTCGGGATGATGTTTCCGCGGGCCTCGTCGGTGGCGCTGCCCCAAGGACAGCCCGACTCGCTGGTGCGACGGTTCTGGTTCCCAGTGGACAGCACCGCGCTGGCCGTGGCGCGTGAGGCGGCGGGCACGGTGCAGCTCAGTCGCTGCAGCGCCGCAGGCCGGTGTCTCTCGCACTCGCCCACGGTCGTGATCGGCGGCAATGGCATCAGCGGACCGACATTCGTCGACAACGCGGCCTATCGCGAATGGGCGTGGACGACATTCCGCGCCGATGCTCTCGACATGGAGACGGCGGCGGTGGCGATGGTCGCCTGGCAGAATCGCGTGCCCTATATCGCCTTTCGCTCACTGTCCGACCTGGCTGGCGGGGGCGCCGGCAGCAACGAGGTCCCCATCTTCGGGTCGCTGGCCGCCGACAACTCGGCGGCACTGGTCATCGCCTATCTGAAAGCGTTGCCGGTTCGATAGCTCTCTCTCTTCAAGGCCCCCTTTCGTCATGCATCGCTACTTCGATTTTGCCGGCCGAAAGACCAGCTACCGGCAGGAGACGATTGCCGGCATCACGACGTTCCTGACGATGGCCTACATCATCATCGTCAACCCGGCGATCCTGGAAGCGGCCGGACTGCCGCGTGATGCGTCGGTCACCGCGACGATCATCTCGGCGGCATTCGGGACGCTGGTGATGGGTGTCTACGCCAAGCGCCCGTTCGCGATTGCGCCCTACATGGGTGAAAATGCATTCATCGCGTTCACTGTCGTGAAGGGCATGGGTTTTCCATGGCAGACGGCGCTGGGTGCGATTTTTGTCGCCGGCGTGCTCTTCACGGTGCTGTCGGTGCTCAAGGTGCGCAGCTGGCTGGCAAACGCCATTCCTTCCTCGCTCAAGCATAGCTATGCCGTCGGGATCGGACTCTTTCTCACCTTCATCGGTCTCAACCAGATTGGTGTGGTCACGCTCGGTGTGCCCGGTGCACCGGTGGCACTTGGCAACATCTCGAGTGCGGGCACCCTGCTGGCGATCGTGGGCTTCCTGCTCACCGCGTGGCTGCTGGTGAAGCGTGTGCCCGGTGCGCTGATCGCGGGCATCCTGCTGACGACGGTGCTGTCGTTCGTGCTCGGCGTCACGCCATTGCCGACCCACGCATTCAGCCTGCCTCCGAGTCTGGCGCCGATTGCCGGTCAGCTCGACATTGCGGGCGCACTGACGCTCGAGGCTGCGCCGGTCGTGATGATCATCTTCGTGCTGGCGTTCGTGGATACGATCGGGACGCTGCTCGGCTTGTCGGCGCGCGCAGGATTACTCGATGACAAGGGAAATCTCCCCGAGATCGAGAAGCCGATGCTGGCCGATGCACTCTCGAACCTGGTGGCGCCCTTCGTCGGCACCAGCACCTGCGGGGCATTCGTCGAGTCGGCGGCGGGCATCGAGGAAGGAGGTCGCACCGGTTTCACGGCGATCGTGGTTGCGGCGCTCTTCCTCGCCTCCCTCTTTCTGGCACCGGTGTTCACGTCGATCCCGCCGCATGCCTACGGCATTGCCCTGATCGCGATCGGCATTCTGATGCTGGCGCCGATCACGCAGATCGACTTCGCCGACTACACCGAACTGATTCCGGCCTTCCTCACGATCGTGTTGATCAGCTTCACGTACAACATCGGTGTCGGTATGACCGCGGGGCTGCTGGTGTATCCGGTGCTGAAGGTGATCACGGGTCGCGTCCGTGACGTGCCGCCGGCGCTCTGGGTGCTGGCGGCGATGTCGCTGGTGTTTTTCGTGGTGTATCCGTATCGATAACGGCGCGTTGCTATCGCATCGCCGAATACACCAGCACCTTGAACAGATCCCCCAGCCCGACGGTGGACCCGAGCACGTTGGTGTAGATCAGGCCAATGAGTTGCTCTTTCGGGTCGGCCCAGTACGTCGTCGCAAATGCGCCGCCCCATTCGAACGAGCCGGCGCTCAGCACCGAGCGGAAATCATTTTCCGGTGTCTCGAGCGCGAAGCCGAGCCCGAACGCAGGTTGCAGTCGGGGAATCTGGTTGGTGAGCATCAGTTCGACGGTCTTGCGGCTGACGAGTCGCACGCCATCGAGTTCTCCGCCGTTGAGAAAGAGTTGCAGAAATCGGGCGTAGTCGGCCGTCGTGCCCGAGAGCCCGCCGCCGCCGGAGAAGTAGGTGACGCGTCGGGCCGCGGCGTCCGGGTGCATGCCGAACTGGGGCTCGTGCGACGCTTCGACCGTGCCGTCCTTCTCGGTATGCAGCGCGACCAGTCGGCTGCGCCGATCGGCAGGGAGTTCGAACCAGGTGTCGTCCATCCGCAGCGGTTCGAAGATCCGCGTGCGGAAGAAGCGATCGAGCGGCATCCCCGACCAGACCTCGATCAGCCGGCCCAGCACATCGATGCTCAGGCTGTAGAGGAATTTCTCACCCGGCTCGGCCTTGAGCGGCAGCGTGGCCAGGATGCGCACCTTGTCGGCGAGTACGTCGCCGTCCCGGCCGAGCGCGGTGAGGCCGGCCTTGTTGTAGATCGCCTGGAACTCGTCGCTGCCGATGTCGGCGTAGTCGATGCCGGAGGTGTGCGTCAACAGCTGCCGCACAGTGGTGCGCCGTTGCGCCGGCTTCGCATCGTAAGTTGAATCGGCGGGGTTGAACTTCGTCAGCACGCGCTGCTTCTCGAACTCCGGCAGGTACTTCGCAATCGGGTCATCGAGGCTGAATCGCCCTTCTTCCCAGAGCATCATCGCAGCCAGCGATGTGATGGCCTTGGTCTGCGACGCGATGCGAAAGATGTCATCGCGTCGCATCGGCGCCTTCGTGCCGAGATCGCGATAGCCATACGCGGTGTGATACTCGACACGCCCATTCCGCACCAGCATCACGACCGCGCCGGGGATCCGTCGATCAGCGATCAATCGATTGACCATCGAGTCGATCCGTGTGATTCGAAGCGGTGCAAAGCTGCGTGCGGTGCCATTGGCAACCACGGTTGGCGCGGCCGGCTGCGCCTGGAGCGCCAGCGGCAGCGCGAGCGCGAGCGCGAGAGACAGGGCGCGGAGACTGGATCGCATGGTCCGGTGCTGGAAGTTGGACATCGCGGGAGGGCCGGCCGCGCTGCCCATCGCCGCGCCGGTGGGCTATCGTTGCATCGAGAAACTAGTGAACTGCAGGTCGAGTCCGCAGGGAGTCGCAGGCTGCGGCATCCCGGACGGCCACGCTCCAGGAGAGGTGCCGCATCATGACCGGATCCCGTATTCGCGCCGCTCGGCAATTCTGCGGGCTGCTCGCCCTCGTGACGGGCGAGTTGGGTGCGCAGGGCAATTCGCCGCAGGGCGCGTCACAACCTGCGTCCGTGCTGGCCGTGGCCGATTCGGCGCTGGCCGCCATCACGCGGGGTGACATGGCCGGTTTCACCGACCTGATGGTGCCCGAAGCGGTGCTCTTCCCGACACGGACGCGCGACGGTGCCACGGTTTACCGGGTGCGGACACGTGCCGAGCAACGCACAGGGCCGATGGGTGGCGCGGTCATCGAGCGTGGCTTCCGTCCGGAGGTCCGAATCAACGGTGGCGTTGCGATGGTCTGGTATCCGTACGATCTCTACATCGACGGCGCGTGGTCGCACTGTGGCGTCGACGTGTTCACGCTCGTTCGCGCGGATGGCCGCTGGCGCATCGCGACGATGGTCTGGAGCGCCGAGCAACCACCAGTGTGTGAGAAGCATCCGGATGGCCCGCCGCGCTGACGCGTACACGACGGCACCCGCTGCTCAGGTGTGTCTCTGCGGTGGAGCGTCGTCCGCGCCGTGCCGGCCATGGTGAGGCGTGGCAAACGCCATTCGGCAAGTTGCCAACCGGACCGCGTCGGAACTCATTCAGCGTCACCCGATCGACCAGAATCACGCTCGACGCCGCGGCGGATGTGATCATGGCACTCTGGCGGTCGGTGGCGATCGAGACGCTGCGCGGCGCGGCGCGGCGGGCGTTGGCGGTACGGCGCAAGCCTTAACGGGTCCAGACGCCAATGATCCCGCACAGGTTCGACTGCCCCATGAGGTATTCCGCCGGCAGCCCGCCTTGTCCGTTGTAGATCTCGATTCCGGCCAGGTCGAGCACATTGACGAGTTCATCAATGCCCGCGCCACGCATCTGCGGTGCCGGGAATCCGTTGACGAAGAGCGACAGCACGCAGCCGCCGCGACCGGTGAGCTGCACGTGCCCGCGCGAGTCCGTGTTCAGGCGCACACCCGCGACCGCCTGAAACATGTCGCTGGTGCGCATCGGATTGCGCCGCGCGATGTCATCGGCGGTGAAGATCCGTGCCCAGCCGGACTTTTTCTCGGCACGGCGCATGAACGCCTGCAGGCGCCCGGGGATGCCGTTCGCACGAACCACCACCAGGCCGAGATTCTGGCCGGCGTACTGCCGGACCACGATGCGCGCTCGGGTGGACGTGCTGTCGGTGAGGTCGGCCGTGAGGTACGTCGGGGCATATCCAACCCGTCGGACACGAACGATGTGGCGACGCGGTGGCAGGTTCCTGATTGCGAAACGACCCGCCGAATCGGTGCGGGTCTCGACGAACGCCGTCACCACCTCGACCACCACATCACGCAACGGCGCGCCGCCCTGGTCGACCACGTTGCCCAGCAGCGTGCGTGGTTCTGCGCGATCGGCAATCACGTCCAGCGTGACGGCGGACGTCGTGTCATTCGTGACGTTCGCTTCGAGCGATCCGAGCAGGTTGCCGTTCCTGGTGAACTGCACCGTGATTCGTCCGGTTGGCACGGGCGTAAGCACGAAACTTCCATCGACGTCGGAGATCGTCTTCACGTTGCTGTGCGAGACGGTCACTTGGCTCAGCGGCCGGCCGGTGGAGTCACGCACCACGCCGCGCAGCGCTGGCACGGGGATGTCCTGCGCGCGCAGTGGCGCAGCGAGCAGGGCGAGCAGTCCAACGATGGCGAGGGCAGGTCGCATGGGGGGCTCAGGGCGAAGGAGACTCAGCATGATACCGGCTGATGCGGGATGAGATCCGCCGATAGAAGCGCATCGCGGCTTGCGTTAGCTTCCCCTGTGCGGGTGGCCGCTCGACGGAAGGTATCAACCGCGTCCTCGATGCGAGGCGGGAGCCGTCAATCCGTGACCGTGATTCAGCGGACAGCCTGAGGGAGCCGAGCATGTCGATGGCATTTCTGCGGGACGATGCGGAAGGGGAGATGCCCCGCCGCTTCTATGACTTGCCGGATCGCGATGACCCGGACTATGACCGGGCGGCGACCAAGGCGCTGCTCGAGGCGACGCGCGTCGACGAGACGCAGCTGGCCGAGCGCGCCACTGGCTACTACTGGGGAGAGCCGTGCCTGCGTCCGTACGCAGAGGCGATCCGGCTGGAGGCGGAGGCGGCGGGCGACGAACGCCTCGAGCAACTGGCGCGCCGGTTTCAGCGGTAACGCCGCCGGTACCCGGCGGACCCAGCGTGCGCGCTCGTGCCTGAGGGTCAGTTGCTCTGGCGTGCCGTTCTCACTTCGCTTTCCACGACGAGCCGATGCATCACACCGTTGGCATTTTCCTGTTCGACGACGTGGAAGTGCTGGACTTTGCGGGGCCGTTTGAAGTGTTCTCGCGGACGCGACTCACGCCCGGGCTGGCGTCGCGGCGGAGCGACGACGACGCGCCCTTCCGGGTGTTCACCGTCGCCGAGCACGGGGCGCCGATCACTGCCACCGGCGGTTTGGTCGTCACGCCGACGCATGACTTCTCGACTGCGCCGGCGATCGATCTGCTCGTCGTTCCCGGCGGATGGGGCACTCGGCCGTTGCTGCAGCACGGTCCCGTGCTCGACTGGATTCGCTCGACCGCCACTCGCGCTCGGCTGGTGACATCGGTGTGCTCCGGCGCGTTGCTGCTGGCGGAGGCGGGATTGCTGGCGGGGAAGCGCGCCACCACACACTGGGGTGCACTCGACAGGCTCCGGGAGATCGATGCCAGCATCGCCGTGATGCGTGACGCGCGCGTTGTGCACGATGGCGTGATCACGTCGGCCGGGATCTCTGCCGGGATCGACATGGCGCTCGAGGTGGTGGAGGCGCTGTATGGGGCGAGCGTGGCAGATGACACGGCGCACTACATGGAGTATCGTCGTGTCGCGTAGCGCATCACCTGCTCGCGGCGCGGCCGCGGTCTTGCCGACTGAGACGATCGGGTGTTCGTCCACCCACGGCTCGTTGTGCGCTCCGGTGTCTCACTTCGCGTGCCCGAACTCTCATGCCTGCTGCCAGCCCCGCGATTCCGATCGCCCGCAACCTGGCTGAATACGCCGGAATCATCTTCTGCTGGGGCGCGCTGCTCGCGCTCTGGTCCAGCGGACGCATGACTGCCGGGACGATGAACGTCATCATCGTGCTCGTCTGCTGGTGCAAGACCGGCCTGTTCGGTGTCGAGAACCTGCGGCAGCTGTTTGCCGCCGCGCGAACGAACCAGCCGCACCATCGTTTCATGCTGCTGATGGGCGTGAACATGTCCCAGATGATTCTCGCCTTCGCCTTCGATTTTCACCTGTTGCATTCCGTCAATCGAGCCAGTTTCGCCGGCATTCCGACGGCTGGCTCGCAGGCGGAGGTCCTGTTCGACTTCGTGTATCTGAGCACGCTCAATTTCTCGTTCTTCGGCTACAGCGACATTCTGCCGCAGACGATTCCGGCCAAGCTCGTCAACCTGACCGAGATCGCGCTGGCCTTCGTCACGGTGATCTTCATGCTCTCCGACTTCATCAGCCTGAAGGAGTCGCTCCGTGCGGGGAACCACAACGAGCAGCCGTAGCGTCGGCGGTGCGCGCATCCCCGGGGGGCGCAGGTGGCATGTGCCGCTTACTGCGGGTCTTTCACCACCGGCAGCACATACGTCTTGCTCAGCGACGCCTGATACTCCGCGTACAGCAGCTTGAGGCCGTCGAACTCCTGCTTCACCGCGGCGCGAAAGGCTGGCTTTGACGCGAAGTCGTAGAGCAGGGCAGCCATGGCCTGCGCATCGACCATGAATCCTGCGTGACCCACCGGGCCGAGCGCATCCGCCAGCATCTCGTAGGTGTGGAAGCCGCCATTCGACGTCCAGGCGCTGATGCCGACGCCGGGAATGGCACTCGAGACGCTGCCGGTTTCCTCCCACCCCTGCGGCTTGCCCGGTTCGGCCTGCACCTTGCCACCACCGTAGCGCTTCACGTGTGCAAATGCCGCCTCGTTGAGCGTCCCGAGCGAAATCCCGTCGCGCATCGAGCCATAGGTCTCGATCTTCACCTTCGTTCCCGTCGCCAGCGCGGCGGCGCGTGCGGCGTCATCGACCAGCTGGCGGATCTGCTCCAGATACACCGCATCCGGATAGCGGATGTAGAAATCCGCGACTGCGCGATCCGGGACGACGTTCGGTGCCTTCCCGCCTTCCGTGATGATCCCCTGAATGCGCGTCTCGGGACGGAACGTGCCTCGGAGGGCATCGATGTTGTCGAACAGATGCCGCACGGCGGTGAGCGCATTCCGACCATCCCACGGGAACAACTGGTGCGCGGGTGCGCCCGAGAAGGTGAACTTGACGCCGTCGATGTTCAGGCAGCAGCTGCCGAAGCCCGGCGCTGCGCGCTGCGACGCAACGCTCGAGTGGCTGCGCACCGCGATATCGAGCCCGTTGAACACGCCCTTCTCGTGCATGACGGTCTTCACTGGCGGCGGCATCATTTCCTCCGCCGGGGCGCCGATCACGACCACACTGCCTGGCGTCTTCGAGGCGATCAGCCACTCGGCAATCGCCTGCGCCGCCGCCAGGCCCACCGGGCCCTGGGTCGAGTGCTGATCGCCGTGGAAATCACCATTGGTTCCGCGCAGCGCATCGTACTCGACGACAATGCCAAGCGTCGGACCACCGGTGGTCTTGCGATGCCGAGCCACGAACGCGGTCGGAAATCCTCCTGAACCCATCGCTACGTCGAAGTCGTGTGCCGTGAGCCAGTCGGTGATGATCTTCACCGACCGGACTTCCTGGAATCCGACCTCCGGGTGATTGGTGATGTCATCTGCCATCGCCATCAGTTCGGTATCCATCAACGCCTTGGCACGCGCGGCGATCCGATCGCGCACCGCATCAGTGGCGGAGAGGCGCGTCGCCCATCCTGCGACATCCACGGTGCGCTGCAGCGCGGCGAGTTTCTGCAGCACCTCACGTGCCGCTTCGCGCTCGGTGGGCGTGTCCTGCGCGATGAGTGACAGACTCGAGGCGGCGGTCGCTGCGACCAGCGTGAACGTGCGAACGAGGCGCATGACAGTGGTGGTGACGAGGCGGAAACGGCGGGGCAGCGGGAAGGGTGCGTGACGGTCTGGCTCGGCGCAAGAGTGGTCGATGGCGGTGGCCGGCCGGGCAGTGCCGCGCTTCACCGACGCCGCGCACGCGCCGCGCGCTACCCGTGTGAGCGTCGGTGAGGTTAGCTTCCATGCACATAGACCGGGGTGCCCCGCGCCGCTTCTGGCGCGACGGCTGAGAGAGTCCCGCCGAACCTGATCCGGATCATACCGGCGTAGGGAGTCATGCATGTATCGTCACGCTGCCGCGGCCGTTGCCGCGTTCGTGCACTTCGTCGGCGCTGCCGACGCGCAAGTGCCCACCGACACCACCCGCCGCGACAGTCTCGCGCGTGCCGGATTGCTCGAAGGGGTCATCGTTCGCGCGGTGCGCGCGGGTGGATCTGCACCCATCGCACACACCATCGTCCCCGCGCGGGCCATCGAACGACGGAACATCGCGCAGGATGTGCCGCTGATGCTGCAGGGGACCGCGCCGTCACTCACGGCGCACTCGGAGTCCGGCACCAGTTTCGGTTACTCGTACCTCCGGCTGCGCGGCATGGATCAATCGCGCATCAACCTCTCGATCGACGGCATTCCGCTCAACGATCCGGAAGATCAGGTGTTCTACTTCGCCAACTTCGCCGATCTGTCGTCGAGCATGCAGTCGGTGCAGGTGCAGCGCGGCGTCGGGACGACGGGCACGGGCTCGGCAAGTTTTGCGGGCTCGGTAAATTTCGAGACGAAGCCGGTGTTCGGCATGCCACGACGGTCTGCCGCCGAGCTGCAGGTGGGGTCGTATGGCGCGCGACGCGTGATGCTCGAGGCGAGCAGCGGTGTATTGCCGCATGGCTTTGCGTCGTCGGTACGACTGTCGGCGGTTCGAAGCAACAGCTTCCGCCGCAACGCCGGGGTCGAGGGGCTCTCGGGCCTGGCGCAGGTGGCGTGGCTGGGTTCGCGCGATGTGGTGAAACTGATGGCCCTCGCTGGCCGGCTGCGTGATACACTCTCGTACCTGGCGGTGCCGCTGCCGGATTTGCAGCGCGATCGACGGATCAACCCCCTCACGCCCGAAGAGCAGGATCGCTTCAGCCAGCAGCTGGTTGCGTTGTCGCACACGCGTCAGCTGTCGACGAATGTGCAGTACGCGTCCACGCTGTACCGGATTGCCGCTCGCGGCAACTACGACGTGCGGTTCGACAGCACGACCATCGGCAACTACGGCCTCGACTTCGGCTGGTACGGCCTGACCAGTGCCGTGACACTCGAACGCCGCGGACTGTGCGCCAGCGTCGGATTGAACGCGAACACCTATGCACGCGATCACTTCTCCGCGGTTTATCCCGATCTGCGCGCGCTGACGTACAGCAACACCGGACACAAGCGCGACGTGAGTGCGTTTTCCAAGCTGTCAGTGGTGCGCGGCCCGCTGACCTGGTTCGGCGACCTGCAAGTCCGGCGCGCGATGTTCCGCTACACCCCCGATGCCGCGGCCGGATTTGCCGGAGACGAACCGACGATCGCGTGGACGTTCGTCAATCCGAAGGTCGGTGTCACCTATGCCCTGACATCGAAGGCGGACCTGTTCGCGTCGGTGGGCCGCACCACACGCGAACCCGCTCGAAGCGACATCTTCGCGGGCAATGACGACGTGTCGAACGCCGTGCTCGCTGACCTGGGCGGACTGCGCCGCGTCCGGCCGGAGCGCGTGACGGGGAGTGAAGTGGGTATGCGCCTTCGTGGGTCGTCGACGCAGCTGGAGGTGAACCTGTTTCGCATGGACTTTCGCAACGAGATCGCGCGGATCGGAGCGTTGTCACCACTGGGCGTCGAGTTGCGAAGCAACGTCGGTTCCAGTGTGCGTCAAGGTGTCGAGTTCGAGCTGCGAAGCATGCCGCACACGTCGCTGGTGCTGACCACCTTGGGTTCACTGAGCCACAACCGGATCCGCCAGTTCGTGGATTCGACGGGTGGTGCCCCGATCGTGCGGCGCGCCGTGCCGCCGTTGCTCTCGCCCGCCTTCACCGGCACGCAGCGAATCGACTGGCGTGCGACGCGCCGCATCGACATGGGCGTCGAAGTCCGCTATCAGGGCGAGAGCTTCCTGCGCAACGACGGCGATCGGCGGCTCACCCTGCCGGAGTTCTGGATGGTCGACGCCCTGCTGCGAGTGCCGCTGGGGGCCAATGACATCAGCCTGCGCGCGACCAACCTGGCCAACTCCACCCGCTTCGGGAGCGGCTACGCCGTGGATGGAGTCCCGAACTTTTTCATCCTGCCGCCGCGGTCACTCTTCGTGACGGTCCGGTTGGCGACGCGCTAGGCAGCGGACACTCGCGCAGCCCGTGGCGCGAGGCCGGGCGCCACTGCGGCCTGGAACAGAGTGGGCGCCTGGACCGGCCGTGGTGGTGGCGGCGGCCGCTGACGATATTTCCACCGTGGCGCCAGTCGCGCGTGGCGCACCCCCAAAATCATCGTTGAGTCATGCCGACCATCTCCCAGTCCGACTTCATCCAGTCCATCGCGGACGCGCTGCAGCATATCTCGTACTTCCACCCGCTGGACTACATCCAGGCGCTGGCCGATGCCTACGAGCGTGAGCAGAGCCCGGCCGCGAAGGATGCCATTGCGCAGATCCTCACCAATTCGCGGATGTGCGCCGAGGGACACCGCCCGATCTGTCAGGATACTGGCATCGTGGTCGTGTTCCTGAAGGTCGGCATGAACGTGCGCTGGGACGCGACGATGTCGGTGCAGGACATGGTCAACGAAGGGGTGCGTCGGGCGTACCTGCTGCCAGAGAATGTGTTGCGCGCGTCGATCGTCGCCGACCCCGCCTTCTCGCGCAAGAACACGCGCGACAACACGCCGGCCGTCGTGCACTGTGAGATAGTACAGGGCGATACGGTCGACGTGCGCATCGCCGCCAAAGGCGGGGGATCGGAGAACAAGTCGAAGTTCGCCATGCTGAACCCGAACGACTCGATCGTGGACTGGGTGATGAAGACGGTGCCGACCATGGGCGCTGGCTGGTGCCCGCCCGGGATGCTCGGCATCGGCATCGGTGGCACAGCCGAGAAGGCGATGCTGATGGCGAAGGAGTCGTTGATGGAACACATCGACATGGCCCAGCTCAAGCGGCGTGGCCCGCAGAACAAGATCGAGGAACTCCGTATCGAACTCTGCGACAAGGTCAACGCCCTCGGCATCGGTGCGCAGGGACTGGGCGGCCTGTCCACGGTGCTGGACGTGAAGATTTTCGACTTCCCGACGCATGCCGCGTCGAAACCGATCGCGATGATCCCGAACTGCGCCGCAACGCGCCACGCGCATTTCACGCTCGACGGCTCTGGCGTCGCGGCACTCCCGATTCCAAAGCTGTCGGACTGGCCGAACGTCACCTGGCAGCCGGACGTGAATGCGAAGCGTGTCGATCTCGACACGCTCACGCCGGTTGTGGTCGCCAGCTGGATGGCGGGCGATCGACTGCTGCTGCATGGCAAGCTGCTCACCGGCCGCGATGCGGCGCACAAGCGGATCGCGGACCTGTTTGCAAGCGGGGAAGGGCTGCCCGCGAACGTGGACTTCCGCAACCGCGTGATCTATTACGTGGGGCCGGTTGATCCGGTGCGCGACGAAGCGGTGGGTCCGGCCGGACCGACGACTGCGACACGCATGGACAAGTTCACCGAGATGATGCTCGAGCGGACCGGGCTGATTGCGATGATCGGCAAGGCGGAACGCGGGCCGGCCGGATTGGACGCGATCCGCAAGCACAAGGCCGCCTATCTGATGGCGGTGGGTGGTGCGGCCTATCTGGTCTCGAAGGCGATTCGGTCCTCGCGCGTGGTGGCATTCGCCGATCTCGGCATGGAGGCGATCTACGAGTTCGAGGTCGAGGACATGCCGGTCACCGTGGCCGTGGACGCAGCGGGCAGCAACGTGCACGAGACCGGCCCGCGCGAATGGGCCGAGAAGATCCGCCAGCTGCCCGTGCTGGCTGGCTGAGATCGGAGCCGCTCTGCGACTTCGCCGCTCATGGCTTGCCGAGTGGTGGGGTCGTCGCTGGCGGACGGCGATGCCGCGTTGCCTGCTCGAACGCAAACCCCAACCCGAGCAGTTGCGCTTCGCTGTATGGTCGCCCGAGCAGCTCGAGTCCAACCGGCAGTCCGTCATCAGAAAACCCGGCTGGTATGGTGAGCGCAGGAAAGCCGATGGACGGGCTGAGACTGCGATTGTCCCCGCGGCTGTAGCCATCCGCCGGGCGCGGGTTGGTGAGCACGTCGGCGGCGATTGGCGTCGGTGGTGCATCGTAGGTGGCATAGACCAGCGCGTCGAGGCGCTGGTCGGCCATCAGCTTGAGGATCGCCACGCGCAGTGCCTCGCGTGACTTCATCACGGTCAGATAGGCCGGGTCGGACGTCGACTTGCCGACGAGACCGATCATCGTCCGGGCACGCCACGGATTCACGGCGCCGGCGAGCATGATTTCCTTCAGCGTCTTGACCGGCGCATTGGCGTGTTGCGCAAAGTAGGCGTCGGTCGCCTCCTCGGTCTCGAAGTCATTGCCGACGCGACTGCCTGGCACGGTTGGCACCACGAGCGAGTCCACCACCACTGCACCTTGCGCGCGAAGCTCGGTCACAGCGCGATCGAAGACGACACGGACCTTGGCAAACTCCGTACGAATCACTCGCTCGGTGGAATCGCGCCTGGCCGCCGAATCGGCGGTGATCGTCGTATCGCGGTTGCCGGTCGTGGCGGTGCTATCCCGCGAACGGCGACCCGGCACTGTCGTATCGCGCGGGAATCGCAGCACACCGATCCGTGCGCCACGCAGTGCCGTCGTCACCAGCGCGGTGGTGTAGGTCGGCGGCACGTGCCCGACGGCGTAGGCCGTGATCGGATCGTTCGCATCGTACCCGGCGATCACGTCGAGCACACGCGCGGCGTCAGCGACGGTGCGTGTCATCGGGCCCATCGTGTCCTGCGTCGGGTTGGCCGGCAGCATGCCGAATCGACTCACCAGCGGCAGCGTCGGGCGGAGGCCCACCAGGCTGCTCACCGCGGCCGGCCCGCGAATGGAGCCGCCGGTATCCTCGCCGATCCCCACCAGACCGAAGTTCGCCGCAACGGCGGACGCCGACCCCCCCGACGACCCACTCGGATTGCGCGTCGGATCGTAGGCATTGCGGATGATGCCGGCGGCCGACCCGACGTAGCGCCCCGCGAATTCCCCCATCGTCGTCTTGGCAATGATGATCGCACCTGCGGCTTCCAGTCGCTGCACTGCGGTCGCATCACGCGTCGGCACGAAGTCCTTGAAGATCGTCGAGCCATACGTGGTCGGCATGTCTTTCGTCTCGATCTGGTCCTTGAGCAGTACCGGCACGCAGTGGAGCGGTCCGCGCGTGCCCTTCGCGCGTTGCACACCGTCCAGTGAGTCCGCCTCGGCCAGCGCACGACGGTTCACATGCTGGATCGCATTCAGTACCGGACCGCGCTTGTCGTAGGCGTCGATGCGGTCCAGATACGTTTGCACCAGCCCCCGACAGGTGAGCCGGCGGGCGTCCAGCGCCGCGTGCACCCCTGGGATCGTCGCCTCCATCACGTCGAACTGCTGCGCCGCTGCGGGAGATGAGAGCAGGGCGATCCCTGCTGCGAACTGCGTCAGTCTGGCCGTGCCGGTCATCGATGCGCCTGGGTGTGTGGGGAGACACAGTGTCCGTCGTCGCGACAAGTTCGCAGGCGAAAGACATCGGCGGCAGGGTGGGGCTGGCTCGTGCCCCTGTGCATTTGTGTTCGCTGCGATCAGCTTGACGGCATGCAACGCCGGGAATTCCTTGTCGCGACCGCACTGAGCACCGTCGCCCTCCACTCGGGCCGCGCCCCGGCTGCCGCCGGACAGGCGGACGACGTTGTCGACGCTTCCTCCCTCGATTCGATGCCTGCTCCGACCCGAAAGATCCTGATTGCCGGTGGTGGTTTCAATCGCGCCTTCATCGGCTACATGGCTGCGCTCACGGCCAAGCCGCGCCCGCGGATCTGCTATCTCCCCACTGCCTCGGCGGATAGTGCGGACGGCATCATCAACTTCTATCGCGAATGTGCGGGCCTCGACATCGAGCCTCATGTACAGCGGAGCTTCATCGAGAGCCTCAGCCAGATACAGGGCTGGGACGAGGTGCTGCTGTCGATGGATGGCATCGTCTGCTCGGGTGGCAACACGCTCAATCAGCAGGCGATCTGGAAGGCGCAGGGCATCGACGTCGTGCTGCGAACCGCCTGGGATCGGGGGATCGTGCTCGGCGGCGCCAGCGCCGGTTCACTCTGCTGGTTCGAGGAAGGGACGACCGATTCCCGCCCGAAGGCGCTGTCGATCGTGCGGTGCCTGGGGTTTCTGGCCGGCAGTCACTCGCCGCACTACGACAAGGAGCCCGGGCGCCGGCCACTGTATCAGCAGCTGATCGGATCCGGCACCATGAAGCCCGGCTATGCGTGTGACAACGACGCCGGCATCTACTTCGAGGACAACACCGTGAAGCGGGTGGTGTCCACACGCGCCGAGGCGAAGGTGTACCACGTCAGCGTGGTGAACGGGTCGGTCGTCGAGCGCACGATGGAGCCGGACCGGATCAGCTGACGTCGGCGCGCGCCCGGACTGTGCCGGGCGGATTCCCGGCGCGACGGCTCGTTACGGAATCAGCGCCAGCGTGGAGACACTCATCGCCGGCATGGTGTAGGTCAACACGTTGCCGCTGACGGCGACATCGGCCTGACGCGAAGGATTTGGCGATCCGTCGCGCATGACGTACACCTGCGCGCTGCTTGCCGCGCCGGTGCCGGTGAGCGTGATCTGCGTGACCTTCGGCGTGGTCGTCTTGTTGATCACCACCAGCACGGTGCGTCCGGTGGACGTGCGGCTGGCGTAGATCGAACTCTGGGCCACGTTCGATGTCGTGGCCTGCAGCCCCGTGTCGCCGAAGGAATTGCCGGCACCATCGTAGTTCCGGAACATGCGGAGTGCGCCGAAGATGTAGGCATAGGCGAGGTTGCCGTTGCCGTTCCAGTTCGATGCATACAGGCCGGCGAATTGCCACAGCGAGGCGGCGAAGACGCCTTCGCGGCCGAAGATGCCGAAGACATCGGCCTGCGCAATGCCACCGGAGATGTCACCACCACGACCGTAGTAGTACTCCGTGATCGCGAGCTTCGTCCCGGGATAGCGCGCCGCGACCTGGTCGCGGAGGCGCGGCAGCAGGCGAATCGGGCCGCCGGTCACGTTCGTCACCCAGCTGCCGTCGTTGTAGGTCGGGTCCCACAGCGAGCGTGGCGCCTGCACGCGGGCCTCGATCATCGCGGCATCCTGCGTCGCGTAATCGTTGGAGATGGTGCCGTTGACGGTGCCAGCTTCAGGATAGAAGTGGACGTCGAGCACATCGAGCAGACGCCGGCCGGCGGCGGTGCTGGCGGCCCGCATGCGATCCAGGTAGACATCGGTGAAGTTCTGCGTTCCGTACACCGGATCGGGGTAGTTCCGGTTCAGGTACCGGCCGAGCAGGGTGATGCCAGTGTAGGTGGCGGTGGCGGGCCCGAACACGAGCGCATTCGGCATGACACTCTTGATGGCGCTGGCATAGACCGCAGATGTGTCGGCGAAACCGGCGTAGGTCTGGAGGCGCGGTGCCGCAGGGTCGTCGTTGATGTCGCTGAAGATCTGCTTGTGTGTCTCGTGCCAGAGATCCGGCTCGTTGTCGAGCGAGAAGAAGACCGGGGCCGTCGGATGGGTGGAGCGGCCCGGGTAGGTCGCCTCGAACCAGTTGATGAACTCGTCCTGATACACGAACCCATCGGACGCATTTGGTGTCAGGGAGAACGCGCTGCCCTTCCTGGCGCGACTCACACGGAACCGTGTCGCCAGACGGGTGGCGCGGTCGGCGTCGCTGATGCCGACGTTGCAGTTGCAGGCATCGGCAGAGACGTACCCACTCATCGGCACCGTGGCCATGAACGCCTGGCCCCGTGCGAAGGTGGTCGTGGCGCGTCGGCTCACGGCGCCACCGGCGTTCGTCGTCTCGTCGGCACTGTTCCAGTAGAAGTAATCCTTGCCCGCGTTGCTGTAGTTGTTCTCCCAGTTGTAGGCGGTCATTCGGTTGCCGCCCATCCGGTTGAATGTCCACTCGGTGGGCACGGTGGCGTTGCCGAAGGCACCAGCGTCGTTGACGAAGTTTCCGCCGTAGATGTAGCGCGAGATGTCGTGGGTGACACCACCGTTCACCGTGGCTGTGATGTCGGCATTGACCACCGTCGTGACGGTCAGTGGCCGCGTCGTGGTGAGCGTCGCGCCGTCAACACTTGCTTGCACCGTGCGCGCGGTTCCCGCCGTCGCGCCGGTCAGTGTGGCGCGATACGAGCTGTCGGCGACGTTGTACGTCACCGGGCCGATCGTGATCCCGCTGGTGCCGGTGCCGAGTGTCAGGGCCACCGTCTGGCCGCTGCCCACCTTGTTGCCGCTCGCGTCACGGGGCACGACCGTCGCCGCACTCGTCGCACCGACCGCAATGCTTTCGGAGCTGAGTGTGAAGGTGCTGGTGCCGGTGGAGACAGCGCCGGCACGCACGCGAACGGGGAAGCTGGCCGCACTCAGGTTGGCGGCCGAGAACCGCAGGCGGCCGGTGCCGATCGTGGCGCTGAGTCGCAGGGCGGGGAAGGTGATCGTGCCGTCGGCGCCGGTGCTGAGCGGTCCACCGCCTGAGAGCGTGGCACCGGTCCACGGCGCGCCACCGTTCGTGACGGCGGTGACAGTGATGGCCACGCCAGCCTGCGCGACGGCGGTCCCGCTCGCACTGCGCAACGCGACCGTCACCCCGTTCAGCAAACTACCGCTGGCCACGTCCAGCCCACCGCCCGTCGTGTCGCCGGGCAGGGTGGTGATGGCAAGCGCAGTTGCAGGTACCGGCGGCGGCGGCGCGGACGCCGAGACGACCAGCTGCCTCGTCGCCGACAGCACGACGCCGTTCACGGTGGTGGTGACCGTGACGTTGCCCACCGTTACGCCGGTGATTCCTGCGCTGTACGATGAATCCGCTGCAGAGTAGCTGATTGTGCCCACCGTCGCCGTATTGGCCGCGCCGTTCAGCGTGACTGACACGCTCTGTCCGGCACCCAGCTTTCGCCCGGCGCCATCCAGCGGTGTGGTGACGAATTGCGCGACGCCTGCAACCGGGATCGTGTCCGGCGTCACGGAGACCGGGCTGCTGGGCGACACCACGCCCGGTGCCACGATCACGGTGATGGGCGCTGATGCCGTCAGTTGCGTGCTGCCGACCGTGGCGCGGATCACGCTCGTCGTTCCGGCGGTTCTCGCAGTAAAGGTGGCCCGATACGACGAATCACTCGGCTCGTAGCTCACGGCGCTGAGAACGCCGGCGCTGGTGCCGCCGCCAACGGACAGCGCGACCACCTGCCCCCCGCCGAGCGCCGAGCCCGAGGCGTCGCGCGGCGTCACGCGCAGGCCGACCACGCTGTCGACAATCGCCGTGTCGCGTGACGCGGTGAGCGTACTGCGCGACGCCGCTGCTGCGCCCGGCAGCACGCGCACCGGGAGGCTGGTGGCGGTCAGGTTGGTGGCCTCGAAGCGCACACGCGCCAGACCTGCCGGAGCGGACAGTGCCAGCGCGGGGAATGTCGCCTGACCAGACTGGTTCGTGCTCACGGGTCCGGCGCCGGTCAGCGTCGCGCCCGCGAGCGCGGTACCTGACGTGTTCAGCACGCGACCCGTGACCGGAATGCCGGCCTGACGGACCGCCGCACCCGCGGCGTCGATGAGCTGTACTGTCGTCGCGGTCCAGATGGCACCGCTCACGACCTGGAACGCCTGTGTGGTGTCACCCGGCAGTGTCGTGATGCGAAGTGCTGCGGCAGGCACCGGCGGCGGTGGTGGCGCCGGGACGCCGGTGAAGAGCGGTGCCACGGTGAGCTGCCTGCCGTTCACATTCGCGCGTAGCGCGCGAGCCGTCGCGGGGGCATCGACGGTAATGCTGGCGCGATACGATGAATCGCTGGCGGCGAAGGTGAACGTGCTCACGGTGGCCAGCGCCTGATCGCCGTCCAGCATCGCGCTCACTTGCTGCCCGCTGCCCCGCTTGTTGCCGGAGGCATCGAGCGGCACGACCGTAACCTGCGACACGCCGCCCACCGTCATCGTGTCCGGCACCACGGTCACGGCCGACGCTGCTGCTGAGACTGCTCCCGGCTCGAGGCGCATGGGAATGGTGAGCGCCGGCAGGCTGTCGACGGCCGCCGACAGCACAGCTGAGCCCGCCCGACCGGCGAGGACGAGACCGGTGACGCGTGCGATACCAGCCGTATCCGTCACTGCCGTCGCGCCGCGACGGATCTGGATCCGGGTGCTGAGGGCACCGCCCGGGTCGAGCACGGTCAGAGTCAGCGTCCGGCCCGCCTGTTTCACGTTCTGTCCAGTCGCGTCCCGAAGCTGTACGGCTAGCGAACTCGGCTGGCTGTCGTGCGCGAGCCGCACGAGCGGCGCCGCAGAATCGAACGGCGTGACGAGACCGATCGCCGCCGCTCGCGCGATGCTGATTGGCGGCAGGGGATCCGGTCCGGTCGAGCTCGCATCGCCGCAGGCCGCGACCAGGCCGAGCAGCAGCAGTGGCAGGCGCCCGGCGAGCCGTGCGCGGAGGTTGAGGTGAGCAGCGTCGCTCATGTCCTGACCAGATCGCGGGGGGAGCTGAATATCTGAGGTCGCCAGCGTGCAGGTTTCGCGCCAGTCGTGTCTGGCGCTGACGGCGCACCAGGTGGACGATCGTACCGATGGATCGTGTCGGCACCAAGTGGCGGGATCGGGGCACGCTGTTGCCGCCACGTCGCGCCACGTGGACCAGCATCAGCGCGCGCGGGGCTGCGCCCGCGTCAGACTGTGCCAGCTGGCGGCGCTGATCGTCCTCTGTGACAGCGCCGGATCGGGGGGTAAAACCCCTGTCTGATCCGGCAGCGCACCGCCGGCTCCGAGACTCCGTCCTCGGAGCCGGCGATACCTTCCCGTCGGTGGCCGGGCGCACGGTTGCCGCCACGGCGACAGCGGCCGGCCACCGCTGACTTACTCGAACGACACAGGTGCGTTGATGGGGAAGTACCACATCGGCTTCGTCATGGAGCAGGCCCTCGGCCACGTGACGCACACGCAGAATCTTCGGGCGAACACCGTACTCGCGCCGGACATCGACGCCTTCTGGACGCTGCCGAAGTTCGAACCGACGGGCATCGGCGCCCGCATTCCGGTCTACAAAAGCAATTGGACCGTGCGCGCCGGCTGGCAGGCGCGACGCGGCATCGCGCGCCTGAATCGGACGACGCGACTCGACGCGCTCTTCTTCCACACGCAGGTCACGGCGGTGCTGGCAACGAACTGGGTCCGGCGTATTCCGAGCGTGGTGTCGCTCGACGCGACGCCGCTGCAGTATGACGCGCTGGGGCAGTTCTATCAGCACGCACCCGGACCTGCGTTCAAGGAGCGGCTCAGCTTCCGCCTGAATCAGGAGTGCTATCAGGCCGCCCGGCATCTCGTGACCTGGAGTCAGTGGGCGAAGGACAGCCTGGTCGGCGACTATGGAATTCCGGTAGAAAAGATCACTGTGATACCACCGGGGGCCATCACGCAGGACTGGATCAGGCCAGCACCGCGAGTGGCACACGACGGCCCGGTGCGCATTCTGTTCGTCGGTGCCAGTCTGGAGCGGAAAGGCGGGCTGCTGTTGCTGGCTGCGTTCCGCGCCTTGCGGTCACTCGGTGTTGAACTGCATCTCGTGACACGCGATGCGGTGGCTCCCGAGCCCGGGTTGTTCGTCTACCACGACATGCAACCGAACAGCGCAGCGCTCAAGGCGCTGTATCACTCTTGCGATGTGTTTGCGCTGCCGACGTTTGCCGACTGCCTGCCGATGGTGCTGTCGGAAGCCGGCGCCGCGGGGTTGCCGGTGGTCAGCACGACGCTGGCCGGAATCCCGGAGATCGTGCGCCACAACGAGACCGGCTTTCTCACGGCGGTGGGTGATGCCGAGGGCCTCACGCGCGCGCTGCGCACCCTGGTCGAGGAGCGAGAGCTGCGACTACGCATGGGTGAACGTGCTGTGCTGCAGACCACCCGTGAGTTCGATGCCCGACTGAACGCCGTGAAGCTGTTCACGCTCCTCACGCACGAAGTCGATGTGGCCCGGGCGGCGGTGTACGCGGCATGACGCGGCACGTGCTGCTGACGGTGTCCGGGACGATTCCGCCAGATTACCTCGCGCAGCACGAGGCAGGGCGCGCTCCGCGACGCGACTATGCGGAACTGGCGCGCGCCTGCGAAGCGGATCTGGTGGACTACCCGACGGCGCGTTCGCTGGGCGGGTGGCAAGGGCGGCTGATCGAGCGCATCGGCGGCGCGAACCTGTTGCTGGCGTGGGTCTGCTTCGCCCGTCGAGATCAGTATCGGGTGATCCTGACCGACGGTGAGCAGGTCGGCCTGCCGCTGGCGGTGCTGCTCAAGTTCCTGGCGTTTGGACGGCGTCCGCAGCATCTGATGATCACGCACATCATCTCGGTGCGGAAGAAGATGGTGTTTCTCGACTGGCTGCGTGTGCACAGTCACATCGATCGCTTTCTGGTCTATGCCACCTGGCAGAAGCGGTTCATCGAGGAACGGTGGCAGGTGCCGGCGGAGCGCGTCTCGTTCACGCCATTCATGGTCGACACCCGTTTCTTTTCGCCCGATGCCGTCGCGCCGAATCCGGACGCGTCACCAACGCTCTGTGCCGTCGGCCTCGAGCGCCGCGACTATCCGACCTTGCTCAAGTCGGTGGACGGGCTCGATGTGCATGCCGTCATTGCGGCAGCCAGTCCGTGGGCCAAACAGCCCGACACCACGGAAGGGCAGGTCATTCCACCGAACGTCACGGTGCAGCGATTCAACCAGTATGACCTCCGGCAGCTCTACGCCGACAGTCGCTTCCTGGTGATGCCGTTGTACAACGTGGAGTTCCAGGCGGGCGTCACCGCGATTCTGGAAGCGATGGCGATGGGCCGCGCGGTGATCTGTTCGCGCACGCCTGGACAGACCGACGTCGTGGTCGAAGGGGAGACCGGGTTGTACGTGGCCCCCGGCGACGCCGCAGCATTGCGCACGGCGATTCAGTCCCTGCTGGAGCACCCCGATGCGGCAGACCGCATGGGGAAGGCCGGTCGCGCGCTGGTGGAGCATCGGATGAGTCTCGATGCCTACGCGGAACGCCTGCGTCGGCACGTCGATGCGGCGCTCGCAGTGCATCGATAGCCTCAGCGCCGCCATCGACATGCCGTCGTTGGCGGCGCTTCGACGCTGCTGCCCCGATGATGGTCGACCGTGAGTGCGCGGTGATCGCCGCCGGATGGACTATGGACGGAAGCGCAGCACCGTCACCGAGTACTTGACGAAGGAGTGATCAAACGATCCGGTTGCCGCGCCGAGCGCCTTCGACGGAGCATTCGACAGATCTGGCGCCGGATTGATGCGCTCGTTGTACAGCACATCGGTGGTCTCCAGTGACTCGGCATCGAGGACATCGGCGGAGACCTGCATGGTCTTCGTCAGCCCGGCGAGGTTGATGCGGACGTCGATCGGCGCGCCCGTCTTGTTGATCGCCAGCACGCTGATCGTGCCGTCCTCGTGGCGCGTGGCGTAGGTGCTGAGCGTCGTCGCGTTCGGCAGGGGCGATTCGACGGGCAACAGGCGGTTGCCGACGGATTTCCACATTTTGACGGCGTAGTACTGTGGGGCGCGCTTGCCGTTGCTTGCATCGATCAGGCCGTAGTCGGTGCCGTTGCCGGCGCGTCCGTTGGCGAGGTTCCATTGATTCGCCATGGTGGCGCCGTTCACGGCCAGCTGGCCGATCATGTCGGCGATGAACAGCGCGTTGGCGGCGCGTGTCATCAGCTGCGCGTTGTCCAGGTCCTGAAACGCCGCCAGGTTGTATTCCGTCACCGCAATGGGAATTCTGCGGCGTGTGGCAAGGCGATCCATCGCGGCATGGGTCGTCGAGAAGATTTCCTTCCAAAGCGCCTGCGGCTTGTCGAGAATGGCCGCGGCGTTGGCCGGCTGCTTGTCGAAGCCGTAGCTGTGGATGATGTAGAAATCGAGATTCGCTCCGCCGATCTCGATCACCTTGTTCCCCCAGTCCGACCAGTCGCCGGGCCGCGGCACCCCGACCGCCCCGACGAGGATCGTCGAGTCGACCGCACGCATCGCCTTGCGGAACTCGAGATAGCCTTCCCGCCGGGCCTCTCCACGACCCTTTCCGAGCATGTATTCGCTGGCGTCGCAGGTCCAGACTTCTTCCCAGCCCCAGCTGATGCAGTTGCTGCCGCCGAAGCCGGGCTTGGCGCCGTAGACCTCGTTGCCGAACTCCCAGAGCTTGATGTAGAAGGGCTCCGGATTGCCCTTTGACGCCCGCAGCTGTGCCCAGTCGCGGACCCGTTTCCAGTCGCGGCCACGCACGTCCAGCCCGATCACCGTGGTGTCGTTGACCGAACCATTGAAGAACGCCACCAGCGCGGCGGCTTCCTTCGATGTGCCGTTGAACGAGACCGTCCAGATGGCCTCGCCGCCGGTCGCCTTCACGAAGTTGAGAAAGTCCGTCGGCTTCGACGCCCAGGTCCAGAAGCAGCCGTTGCTGTCACCGTTCTCGCACTTCAGCCAATCGTAGTGGTTGGCCCAGCTGCCGCCCGGCAGCCGGAGAAACGGCTTGCCCAGCGCCGCGGTGGTCGCGCGGTTTCGTCCGTCGGCCAGCTGCGACGGATTCACCCATGCGGGAACGTTGGTGCCAAACAGCCGTGGATCGAGCGGCCTGCCCGCGTCCGTCGCGCGCACGGTGACGATCGACCGTCCGTCAGCGGTGGTGGTCCCAGCAGGCGGCGTCGAGGTGGGCGACGGCACGGAGTCGGCGTTCGACGCTGCCACTTCGGGTGAGGCACATCCGGCAAGCGCCAGCAGGAGGGACAGGCCGACGGACCGGGCGACTCGGTGGGACCTGAGCGAGATCATGGGCATGAAGACTGAAGTGGTCCTGCGGTTGAAACGTATTTCAGGTCGAGCGTGTCAACACGGCGCGCAATGCGTCCCACGATCCGAGCTGATCGCGCGCGCCTTCAAGATATCGCAGCTTGTACAAGCCGCTCAGCGCAACCAGCCCAGCCTGCCGCGCCGGTCGCCCAGGCAGGGCGTAAAACACGCTGGCCGTCCGACGGAGCAGCTCCCGGACCACAGCCCCGCGGGCTTCGGCGGATAAGGCGAGATCGGCCACCCGTTGCACGGCTCGCCGGCGCGAGGTGTACCCTTCGCCGACGATCGACCATGGCGCGTGGCCTCGCTGCGCGCGCACCACGTCCAGCTTTCCATACGAGTACGGTACGCGCAGCCACGACTCGAAGGTGCGCACGGGCCGGTGCAGTGCCGCCGGCATGGCGTCGAACCGAAAGAAGACGCCACAGTCGCGCTCCATCCGTGCCGCCAGCTCGACGTCTTCCTGTCGGGTGAATCCCTCGTCAAACCCACCGACGGCCAGCACGTGCTTCCGCCTGACCGAGGCGTTGCCGGTGTAGAAATTGTGCGCGCCACAGGTCTCTTCCGGCCAGATGCCCTTGGCCCAGCTTTCGTACTGCTTGCGCAGCATGGAATGCTCCCACGCAATCCAGACCGATTCCCGTCCTTCGAGTGACGGGTCCGGAGACATCGGGCCGATCAGGACGAGTTTGTCCTCGCGCTGGTGTCGTCGGGCATGGGCTTCGAGACAGGTCGGCAGCGGTTCCACGTCATCGTCGATGAAGACGATGACCTCGCCGCAGGCTTCCTCCACCCCGCGGTTTCTGGCGCGGGCAGGCCCGGCATTGGTCTGGAAGAACGGGCGCAGACGGAATGGCAGCGGCTCGCCGGACCACTTGGACAACATCGCGTCGGTGCCGTCCGTGGAACCGTCCGAGACCACGATGACCTCGAAGTCTCCGTCCACCATATGCTGGCGCTTGAGTGCCTGCAGGGTCACCAGCAGGCTGTCGCGCCGATTGTACGTCGGGATCACAACGCTCAGGAAGGGCATCGTGGACGTCACGCCGGGGTCACCGCGACCGCCCGTACAGCGGCAACGCATGGCAGCGTGACGTCGGGGCAAGGAACGGCGATCGGTTCGATATCGGCATCTGGGTGAGGTACACGTCGTTCAGCGACCCGCAGGGCACTGTCCATCGAGCGGGAGGCGGCCATGTCCCAGAGCCGTCACCGCAAGATAGACCATCACCTGGCGCACTTCGCAACCTGTCAGGCAGAACCGCTCCACGCGTTCGTTGTCCGGCAAATATCGCTCCATCCCTGACCGGGCGTGAACTGCTCCCGCCACGGGAGGGAAACAGTCGGCCACGGTGGAGGATAGCCGGAGCGAACGCCGGTGCCGGCCCTCACGGGTGCGGTCGCCGCCTCGTCACTTGCCGCAGTCTCTCAGCGGCACACGGATCGCGGCGGGGGTGACTCGCTGCCCCGCCTCCATGCCGCCAATCAGCCACCCCGCATCACCGACGATGCTCATCCCGCGATGATCCATCGTCGGCGTCGCGAGGGCCGGCAGGGTTTGCCAGGCGCGGCGGCGCGGATCGAACGACAACACCAGCGGACTGGGCTGGCTGGGGCGCGCATCGTACCCGATGCCGTTGTAGTTGTATGGGTTGTCGGTGCCACCCGCGAAGACGACCTGCGATCCACAGCGGGCGACGGCGGCGCGGTAGAGGGCCGGTCCGGGATGGGCACCGCCCGCCCGCCAGTCGATCACCGTCGGCTTCTTCCGGTCGATCGTCCCGACCCAGACCTGCGGCGCGACACGGTATTTGGTGACTGCGTTCTGCGGCACCGCGCCGTCGACATACACAATCGTCTGTCCGGCGATCCCCCCGCTGTGCCCGAAGACGCCGCTGCCGACGATCGGCGACGCGGCGAACCACGCATCGCGCACGGTGTCGTACAACTGCACCAGCTGGACATTGGCAGTATCGTGCCATCCCGAGATCAAATAGACCAGCGAATCGCGATAGACCACGCTGACCGCGTCGTCCACCGCCACCGGGATGTCAGCCCCGCTCGACCAGAGATTGAGCCGCGGTTCCAGAATGTCGACGTTCGCCACCGACCGTTCTGCGCCGGTGGAATCGACCGTATACCCGCCAAAGACGAAGAGTCGACCGCGCACCACCTGCGCCGTGGCCGCGAGACGACCGACTGCGCCGGGCACAGCCGACATCGTGCGCCAACGCGGACTTCCAGGAGACCAGGCGTGCGCGCGGCGGGTGATGCCACTCCACCGTTTCGTGCTGTCCATGCCGAGGACGGAAAAGACCCAGGGTGCGCCGTCGATCACGCCGCTGGCCGTCGCGGCGTTGGTCACCGGAATGGGCAGGGCAGGGACAACTTGGGCGACGCAGCGATCACGCGCCCCAAGTGTGATGACGCACAGCACGAGCAGCGGCCGCAACGTACGGGTCGAATGACGCGATGAACCCGCGTGCGTCAGCGCGGCTGTGTGGTGCGACGGATGGCGCATGCCCGCAACGTAGCGCGCCCGACTGCGCAGCAGGATGCCCGGCCGCGCAGCGCTGCGTCAGGCGCCAGGTTCGCGCGCCTTGAGTCCTTTCTGATACGTCGTGTAGACGAACACGGGAAGGTCCAGGTCGCCAAGATGCTTCTCGATCACGGGGCGGACATCGGTCCACTCGAGGCTGCCGGCTCCAGTGGCCAGGCGCGGTAGCGCGAGGCTGCGGACGTGGTCCTTCTCGAGTTCATGCCGGAGCCGCTTGAGCGCGTGACTCAGATGCGCCAGCGTGGCGCGACCTGATGATTGCGATGCGTACTCCCCCTCCTGCGTCATCAGATTGTAGATCGTCCGGCCCTCGGCGTTGCGGAACGTCCAGAGTTCGCCGGGATTCGGGTGTGTCTGGTGCGCGTAGTGCCGAAAGTCCTTCGCCATCGATGGCCAGAGCTCACGCAGCGCACGCGCCAGCCCGACATCGAAGTGATCATTGGGGGACACGCCGTGGGCAATGGCCTGCGCGTCGCTGAGAAGAATGTCGCCCTGCACCTCGTGGATCATTCGTGCTCCGTGAGATGGCTCGACCGCTGAAGCAGTGTTGGTATCACACTGGCTGATTCCGGAATGTCCTTCAGCAGACGTCAACTGCTGTCCGGGCAGCACCTGACAGTCTGTCAGGTATTCGTGGGGGCCTCGCGGGCGCTGCACGTGCAGCGCCGGCAAGATCATTCGGTGCGCCGGGCTTCCCGTGCGGCGTCAGGCTGACGCGAATGGAGCGACGTCGGCACCGCCGTTTCGTCAGTTCGCGCATTGCACCAGACCCACTCACCGATGGTGTCGCGCGCCAGCAGGCGACTTGCCAATGTCGCGGACTCGGTCGCCTGCGCGTTCTGCGACGGGGATTCGTCGACAACGCGGTGACGTCGCGCGGAGGATGACAGGGCAAGTCTCTGGACGAAGGGACGAGGCAAGCCCGGTCCGCTGCAGCCCTGGCTCGGGCAGTGGGTCGCGGCAGCCGATAGTTCGATGGGGCCCGTCCGCGGCACGATGGACTACGGGCTTCCGCCCACTCGACGGGTTGTCACGCTCGTGACGATGCGCCCGAGCCGGGTGAGACTCAGCCCGTCAATGAGCACCGGTTGATGCTGCGGTCGATATACCACGCGGAAGAGTGAGTCGATTCGCGCGTGCTGCGCCGAGTCCCGGTAGGTGGTGATCTCGAGCAGATCCCATGTGGAGTCGGCAGGAGTGCCGCGCAGCAGGACGAAATCCTCGAGATGTCCTGCTGCGCGCGCGCGCGCGTCCATTGCGAACCAATTGCGTTCGATGAACTGCGCCAGCTGTTCCACGCGCCCCGGTTGTGCCTTGAGGTAGGTCAGCTGCCAGATGCTGCCGCTCGGCGCCGGGCCGGGTTGCGCCCGCAGCAGAGGCGCCGCCAGTGTCAGCGCGAGGCCGAGTGCCAGCAGGGCACCACGATCGTATCCGCCGCGGTGCCGGCAGTCAGTCGCGCTCGTGCGCATCGTCGCGCGACTCGTCACCTTGCCGCATCGCGGCACGAAGCGCGCGCCGATTCGCGACGACTCGCGGCGCAGTACGGACTCAGACCGTTCGCAGCAGTTGTCTCTTGTGGCATGAGCGGGTCGCGGGCAAGAAAAGCGGTGGCAGGGCAGGTCTCGATCTCGCAGTGCTGCAGAATCGCCCGGTTGTCTCCGTTTTGGAAGGAACCGGCTGCGCAGCGGGTGTGCCGAGGCGAGTGGAACCTTCGGACTCATCCGTCGTACGGAGGGCGGACGAGCGGCAGGGCCGCTCGCACCGTCGGGGCCGCATACGCGTCGATGGCGCCGCGTTACTTTCTGCCCGTGGTGCCACCGCACGCACGGTCCAACCCCTGATCCGGAGCTGTCACTTGATCGTGAACCCCATGCGCCACGCGCTCCGTGCGGCTGCGCTGCTGGTTGTCGTTGCGCTGCCGCTGGCAGGTCAGAAGAAGGCGAAGGCATCACCGGCCGCGACCGCAGCCGAGCCTGAGCTGATCGGCATTTGGAGCGGCTCGGCAACCGTGCCCCTCGGCGACAGCACGATCGTGGTGCCGGTGACCTACACCTTCACGCAGAGTGGACCGACGGTGGCCGGTACGGCGATGGTGCCAGGCCAGGGCTCGGGCCCGATCGGACACGTGATGCGTGACGGCAGCCGGCTGCGCTTTCGGGTCACTGCGCCGGAAGGCAAGCTGCTCGAACATGATGGCCAGTTTTCCGGCGACGGTCTGATCGAGGGAATGGTGAACTTGAACAATCAGCCTGTCGCGAAGTTCCGGATCACGCCACGCAAGGCGCCGGTGCCGGCGAAGTAGCGTCAGCGCTCCGCGGCCGTAGCGGCTGCCGCGGATGATGGCGGGTCGATGTGAAGCAGCTGGAACGCCGCATTCGATACGAGGCAATACGCGGCGAAGTAGTAGAAACCCAGGCCCGCGATCGCCGACAGGTTGGCGGTGCCCTTGGCCACGAGCAGGGCGATCAGCATGCCGACCGCGAAGACATCGGCCATCGACCATTTGCTGATGGCCTGCACCAGCAGGTAGAGCCGATGCGAGAGTGCCGACCCGCGCCGCGCGAAGATCGGGACCAGCAGTGCGGCCTTGGTGAGGGGAATCAGCACGCTGAAGAGCAGGATCAGTCCTGCCACGAACAGATTGCCCGAGGCACGCAGGCTCTGAATGGCGCCGACGACGCTGCGCGTTTCGTTGGTCAGCTGTCGCGTGACGCCGAAGAGGTCCATCGTGGCGCGAATGGTCAGCGCGGGTAGCGTGAGCCCTGGCCAGAGAAGCGCCAGCGAAACGAGCGCGAGGAAAATCGCGAGGCGGTTGCGGAGAGACATGGCCTCGAGCTTAACGACCGCGCGCGGTCGCGGCCAGCCGAGATGCAGCGAGCGGCGCCGAGTTCAACGCTTCGGTCGCGCAGTCACCCGCAGAATCCGGTCGAGCTTCGGATAGGTCGCGTCCATGAACCGATTGCCGCCACGTTCGAGCGGCCCCTGCCGGCCCTGTCGCACGCCACTGCCGGATTCCTCGCCGTACCCGCCGTAGAGGCTGTCGAGAACCGCCATCCCCTCGATCACCGTTCCGAGAATCGTGAATGGCTCGGCGTCGTTCCGCGGATTGTCGGCGAGATTCACATAGAGTTGGGTATTACGCGTGTTCCCGTGACCGGGGCCTTCGTACGAAAAGGCGACGGTGCCGCGTCGGTTGTGTGACCGTGGCGGGTCATCAGCCAGATAGCGTCCCTTCCACGCCGCATTCACGGCGGAGTCGCCGTGCAGTCCCCATTGTGCGATGTAGCCGGTGCGGACGCGGTGGAACCGTGTGTCGTCGTAGTAGCCCACGCGAGCCAGGTTATAGAGACGATCCGCTCCGATTGGCCCCCAGGCCCGTACCAGTTCGATCACGAAGACGCCCCTGGTGGTTTCGAAGCGAAGGTGTGAGACGTCGGGTGCCGGTGCGCGCCACTCCGCCGCCGCCGGGTCGAGGAGCAGCTTGCGCGTGGCCGATGGGGCGGGAGGGGCCGATGCCGGTCGCGGGCCGCGGCACGCCGCGAGCGATAGCAGTACTGCGACGAAACAGATCGCGGGGTATCGCGTTCGTGCGCGCTGCGGCTCGCGAGTCCGCATGAAGTGCACGTCGTCGCTGGCTCGCACGATGCGCGGATGTCGTGGCTGCTGCCGCATCACGCGCTCGTCGCTGCGCTGGCGCACCGTCCGGCGATACGCCCGCTGAAGATGCAGCCGCCAAGGAATGTGCCTTCGAGCGATCGATACCCGTGCATGCCGCCGCCGCCGAAGCCAGCCACCTCTCCAGCGGCGTACAGGCCGGCGATCGGAGCGCCGTCGGCACCGAGGACACGCGCATGCAGATCCGTCTCCAGACCACCGAGCGATTTTCGCGTCAGGATATTGAGCTTGACGGCGATCAGCGGGCCGTCGCGCGGGTCGAGGATCGGTGCGGGCGTGGCGATGCGAATGAGTCGTTCGCTGAGAAACCGGCGGGCATCGCGCATGATTGCGAGTTGCGGATCCTTGCCGGCCACATTGCGCACCTGCGCGTCGCGCGCGCTGACTTCGCGCTCGACGGTGGCGTAATCCACACGCTCGTCGCCGATCGATGCATTCATGCCGTCGACCAACTCGCGCAGTGTACGGCGCACCACGAAATCGGCGCCCTGGTCCATGAACGCCTGCACCGGAGCCTGCACGGCCTTCCCGATCCGGCGCAAGGTCAGGCGGATGCTCTTGCCGGTGAGGTCCGGATTCTGCTCACTGCCGGAGAGCGCGAATTCGCGCTTGATGATCGCCCGGTTGAGGAGAAACCAGGTGTACGGGTGGCCGCCGGTCGTGATGTGCTGCAGGGCGCCGAGTGTGTCGGCGCCCGGTATGTTCGGAAACGGCAATCGCTTGCCGGTGGGATCCAGCCAGAGACTGCTCGGCCCTGGCAGAATCCGGATGCCATGTCGCGGCCAGATGGAGTTCCAGTTCCTGACGCCTTCCGTGTAGTGCCACATGCGATCGGGATTGATCAGCCGCGCCCCAGCGCCGCTCACCGATTGCTGCAGCAACCCGTCGACGTGCTCCGGCACACCGGAGAGCAGAAACTCAGGCGCCGCGCCGAGTCGTTCGGTTGGCCAGTAGCGTCGGACCAGTGCATGATTGCCGCCGATGCCGCCGGAGGTGACGATCACCGCTGCCGCATGCAGCGTGAAGCTGTGGATGACCAGCCGCGAACTGCTCTCGCCACGCGCCACCGATGTTTCCTCGAGGACGTCTCCGTGCACACCATGCACGATACCATCGGTCATCTCGAGCCCGCTGACACGATGGCGAAAACGAAACAGGATCCGGCCGGCCTGTGCGTGCGCGCGCACCCGGCGTACGAATGGCTCGAGCACGCCAGGTCCCGTGCCCCACGTGACATGGAATCGTGGCACACTGTTGCCCGATGCGGTGGCGCCGGCAGCCCCTCGCTCGGCCCAGCCGACCGCGGGAAACCAGCGCATGCCCTGCGCGTGTAACCATGACCGCTTCTCACCGCCGGCGAAGTCGAGATACGCCTCGGCCCACTGGCGGGGCCAGTGATCCTCGGGCCGGTCGAAGCCGGCCGTATTCATCCAGTCGCGGTACGCCAGTGAGTGCGAGTCGCGAATACCCAGGCGCCGCTGTTCCGGAGAGTCCACGAACAGGAGGCCGCCGAGTGACCAGAACGCCTGACCGCCGAGATTCTGCTCTCCCTCCTGATCGAGCAGCAGCACCCGTCGGCCCGCATCGGCGGCTTCGGCGGCAGCCACGAGGCCGGCGAGTCCGGCACCGACGATGATCAGGTCTGCGGAAAGGGTGGGCACAGTCTTTGGGGCGCGGGGCGAATGCATCGATCACGCCAAGTATACGATCGTGCGCGGAGCAGTGACCACCGGCGGCCAACAGCGCCACGCCTGTAGGCTACCCGGCCCTGACCGCGGTGTGTTCGCGAAACCAGTCCAGCATCGAATCCCAGAGCGGCACGGCCGCGGGGCGGAAGTACCCCATGTGTCCGATGGCGCTGCCGACGCGTTGTGGCGGAATATCGACGCCCTGCCAGCCTGCGTTCGCATAGGCGGCCATGAACGCATCACGCGACCTGGGTGGCGCCCATCGATCATCGAGTGCGTTGGCGGCGACGATCGGCGTGCGTACGGCCGCGAATCGCGCCGCGAGATGCGACATCGTCGGGTCGTCGAAGAAGTAGCGCGGATACTGACACCAGTGCCGCCACTACAGGAAGACGTTCAGCGGCAGGTCCTCGCCCAAGCCGAGGAGGCTCCATGGCAGATACCCCTTCCATCGCGTGAGGGCGGGACCAATGAAGCGCCACATCGCGAGCACTCGCAGACGCTCTGCGCGCGGCATCCAGCCGTGCCATCCGGCGCCCGTGGCGAAGGTGTTGAACCGTGCGACACGATCGTGGTTCGGCAGCAGCCCGAACGCGTGTCCGCCGAAGGAATGGTGATGGCACCGTCATCGGGTCTGATCGCTCACACATCGGCGCAGTCTGTCTGGCCCTGTCGGTAGAGTCAATCAAGCAGACCCGTTGTGATCGGCTTGGTACCTGACGCCGACTAACCGCAACGCGTTCGTGTTGGACTCCAGGCGGCGGTGAACCGACGGACGAAACGTGAGCCGTCGCTGAGCCGGACATCAATCGCACCGGCGATGCTGCTGTCGCGCGCAACACCGTTCACCACGACGGTGCCGGTCACCGGGCCCGCCCGCGTGTCGCGAGTGGCGTGGTACTCGCCGAATCCATCACTCGAGTCCGTCGAGATGCGGAAAGTGCGGCCGGCCAGCTCACCAAGCCCGGTCCAGAGACTCACGGCCAGAAACGGTGGGTCGGCCTGCGTGACGCTGATGGGCCTTGCGGAGAGCGTGATGCTGACCGCTGGTGCGTCGGTTGGTGCGCAACTGTTCGTCGCGGTCGCGAACTGGAGTTCTGCGGCAGTGCCGGTCAGCGACGTTCCGCACGCGCAGAGCGTCAGCAGGCAGAAGACCTGACGCAGCATGAGTGTTGCCATCATCGATCTCCGGCCGTACGACATCGGGGCACGCTCATGGAACGAGTCTGATCGCATGCTGCAGCGCCGGCAGGCGTCGAGCAGCGCAATTTGTGATACCGCTCTGTGTGATACCGCGGACGATGGTGCGCGGTCACCCATGCCGACGGCACGACCCCGGGCGCGCTCCAAACGTGTGCCTGTCGCCGCGGCCCCCATGTTCAGCGACACCCGGAATTCCTGGGGGCGCCTGCGGCCTCTGGCACCACAGACTTTCGGTGCGTGACGTTCAGCTTGCCAGATGACGGTCGCCAGATTCACTATGGCGTCGTCCTCGGGGTTCCGTGGTGCAGGCGGTGCCGAAACGCGTGAGCGACGGAACGATGAACAGGCGCGCCGACTGGCTCAAGCGGTGCGCGGCCGCGCGCGTCCACGCTCAGACCTGACGGGCGACGCCGGAGCAGACACCGCAGCCTCACGCGAGGTGCTGCGCAGCCGCGCTTCCAGCTCCCGCAGCATCTCTTCGAACGTCTGCACATCCGCCGCTGCAAATCCATCCAAGGTGGCATCGGCGTGTTCCTGCGCACGCGGCGACACACGCTGGAGCAGCTCAATGCCCTTCGGCGTCACCAGCACGCGATAGCTGCGACGATTATCGCCGGGGCGCTGAACGAGCAGCTCCTTCTCGATCAGCTTCCGGATCAGCACCGAGACCGTGGCACGCTCGAGCAAGAGATACTCGGCCAGTTCGGTCGGTGTCACGCCCAGCGTACCGCCACCGTTCCAGACGGCAAGCACAGCGCGGAACTGCGCTTGCGTCAGCCCGAACGCATCGAAGTGCTGATTGAAGCCGACCGCCATACGAATTCCGACGCGCATCAGTGCGAGGCAGATACGAGAGGCCTGGGACGGCTCAGTCGGTGGCGGCATGCATGGATCTTAAGCAGTCACCGGCGCGGTGTCCTCGCGATACAGCTGGTAGAAGAAGTAGGAGATGACCGGGAGGCCGAGCGGTACCGGCCAGAGTTGCGACCACGGCCTGCCGACGCGTACCACGTTCCCCATCAGTGCACTGAGCGTCCCTGAGGTCGCGGCAATCATCGTGTAACTGTGTTCGTACCGCCATGCAACGCGATGCCATCGACGCGGGAACAGCCAGCGAATGACGTCGTAGGTCACCACCGTGCACAATCCGCCCAGGGTCGAAACCACCAGGGTGCTGAAGCCTTCGGGCTGACGCACAAGGATGCCAGCGAGTACCACCGAGGCCGCGATGGCGGCGATCGTTCAGAGGGCATCGATCAGCGCGGGTCCCGCGTCGCGCGTGCGTCCCGCACGCCAGCCGCCACCCAGCTGGTAGAGCACCAGCAGTGTCAGCACCGCGAAGAGCGGCAGAAAGCGAAACACGATCAAGCCAAGCATCGCCGAGAGGCAGACCGCGAGCGTCAGCCACAAGAACATCCGGCCGAGGCGGCGGTGTGAGTCCGTACCCTTGACGCGGAGGAGCACCGTGACGCCGACGAGGAGCGCAACGCTACCGGCCCCAATGTGGACGACGAGGTTGGTCAGGTGCGTTGGTGTCATTGCGGCTTCGGACCGAAAGCGGCGCGGAGGTGCAGGCCCTGCCCTGGAGAATGGGCAGGCAACCCATACATTTAGTACACTAACTATTCGTGCTCTAAGTGTCAAAGACGGGGATGAGCCCTGTGCAGAGTTCGCCAGTGCACCGCTCCTATATTCTGCCGATGCTCCCCCACCAGCCGGAACAGGCGACGGTCCTGCACAGCTGGACCGTTCAGGCCAACTGGAATGCGCCGACCGTTGTCGGCGGCAAGGGCGCGCACTTCGAAACCAGCGACGGGCAATGGCTGCTCGACTTCAGCAGCCAGTCGGAGTGCAGCAATCTCGGCCACCAGCACCCGGCCGTCGTGGCCGCCATCAAGGCGCAGGCCGACCGGCTCTGCTACATCGCGAATGCGTGGGGAGCCGAACCGCGCGCAGCGCTCGCCGAGCTGCTGCTGGAGAAGAGCGGATTCACGGGTGGTCGTGTCTTCTTCACATTGGGTGGCGCCGACGCCAACGAACACGCGTTGAAGTTCGCGCGGCAGGCGAGCCGACGCCCGCAGGGTGCGGTCATTGCGCGTGATCGATCGTATCACGGCGCGAGTTATGCGACGATGGCGCTGTCGGGAGATACGCGAACGCGGCGGCAGGTGGACCCGGCACAGTTTGGTGTGCTGCACGCGCTGCCCCCTTACGCCTATCGATGCCCGTTCGACACTTCGGATGCTGAGGAGTGCGGCCTTCAGGCGGCGTCGCACGTCGGCGCGTTGATCGACGGAGCCGGTGCGGATGCGGCGGCGGCCGTGCTGATGGAACCGGATGCCGGCACCAACGGCATCGTGGCGCCGGACAGTTACTGGCCAGCGCTCCGCGCCCTCACGCGCCGCAAGGGGGTGCTGCTGATCGCGGACGAAGTCATGAGCGGCTTCGGGCGATGCGGGGAGTGGTTCGCCTGGCAGCGCTACGGTGAGGCCGGTCGCCCCGATCTGATGACACTCGCCAAGGGTCTCACTGGTGCGCATGTGCCGCTCGGTGCCGTCGTGCTTTCGGCCGAGGTGGCGGCACGGCTCGAGCATGAGATGCTCTACACCGGCCTGACCTACTGCGGGCATCCGTTGGCGTGTGCAGCGGGTGTTGCCGCCGTCGAGGCCTACGAGAGCGAACAGCTGATTCTTCGCTCGCGCCGGCTCGGGGGCGAGATGCTTCACGCGGTGCAGGCGATGCAGCAGCGTCACGCCGTGATCGGCGATGTGCGCGGGGGGCGCGGGCTGTTCGTCGTCATCGAGTTGGTTGCTGATCGCACCAGCCGCGAGCCGATTGCCCAATGGCCCGATACGGCGCCCGCATTGAAGGCACTGGTTCGCGAGGGACTGCATGCCGCAGTGTCGTACGCCACGCGTGGCAATCTGCTCATCCTCGCGCCGCCGCTGGTCATCGAGGAGCGCGATCTGGCACGCGGGCTGGCCGTGCTCGACGGCTTGCTGGCCAAGCACTTTCCTTCTGAAAGCTGACGGCCCTATGCCACTCGATCTGATGCAAGTCAGAGCACCCGCTGCCGCGAAGTGTGAGCGTGATCCACTCCTTGCCGCCACGCGCAGCCGTATGCCATGACGACGGAGTTTCTGTCCCTTCGCGACGCGATGGCCACGCATGTGCGCGACGGGATGACTGTCGCACTCGAGGGCTTCACGCACCTGATTCCGTTCGCCGCCGGACAGGAACTGATTCGGCAGCAGCGTCGTGACCTGACGCTGGTGCGCATGACGCCGGACCTGATCTATGATCAGATGGTCGGTATGGGCTGTGCGAAATCACTTGTCTTTTCGTGGGGCGGCAATCCCGGCGTCGGTTCGTTGCACCGACTGCGCGATGCGATCGAGCACCAGTGGCCGAACGCGCTCACGATCGACGAGCATAGCCACGCCGGGATGGCGGTGCGCTACTCGGCTGGGGCCAGCGGGTTGCCATTCGGCATCCTCAAGGGCTACACGGGCACGGGGCTCGCCGTGGAGAATCGCGCGCATGTCGCGACGATCGCGTGTCCCTTCACCGGCGAGAACCTGACGGCGCTGCCTGCGATCACGCCGGACGTGACGGTCTTGCACGCACAACAGGCTGATGGCGCCGGGAATGTACTGCTGCGTGGAATCGTTGGCGCAAGCCGCGAGGCGGCAATGGCCGCACGATGCCTCGTCGTCACCGTCGAGGAGGTCGTGGAGGAGCTGGACGCACCGATGAACGCATTCGTCATTCCCGCCTGGCAGGTTCACGCGATCGCCGAAGTGCCAGGAGGCGCCTACCCGTCCTACGCACTGGGGTTCTACTCGCGTGACAATGCGTTCTACCAGGCGTGGGACGAAATCGCGCGCTCACGCTCCGATTTTCTTGCGTGGATGGAACGGCACGTGCTCGGCACAGTCGACCACACGGAATTCCTGTGCAGCGTCGGGGCGGCTGAATGACCGCACCTGCCTGGACGCCAGACGAGATGATGACCGTTGCCGCAGCACGACGACTTCGCGACGGCGCGGTCTGCTTCGTCGGCATCGGGCTGCCGAGTGCCGCCTGCAACCTCGCGCGCATGACGCACGCGCCGGAACTGGTGCTGATCTACGAGTCCGGCACGGTTGGTGCCCGCCCAACGGTACTGCCCCTGTCGATCGGTGACGGGGAACTGGCGGAGACTGCACGAAGTGTGATTCCACTGCCCGAAATCTTCACGCAGTACCTGCAGCGGGGACGGGTCGACATCGGTTTTCTCGGTGCCGCGCAGATCGATCGCTTCGGGAACCTGAACAGCACGGTGATCGGTCCCTACGCGCAGCCGACCGTGCGCCTGCCAGGCGCCGGCGGGGCGCCCGAGATTGCGGCGCATGCGCGGGAAGTGCTGGTTGTGATGAAGCAGTCGGCGCGCACCTTCGTCGAGCAGCTCGATTTCTGCACGACGCCAGCGCGACCGAGTGCACTGATCACGGACCTCGGTGTCTTCGAGCCTGATCCAGCAACGCGCGAACTCTGTCTGAGTGCGGTATTCGACGGCGTAGCAAAGGAGGACGTTGTTGCCGCCTGTGGCTGGCCGCTACGGATAGCCGATCGCCTCGGCACGATTGCGCCACCGACGGCGGACGAACTGGAAATTCTGCGCGACCTGCAGGCGCGCACGCGTGATGCACACGCCGCGCGAGTGCGAATCAGGCTACCATTCTGATCCAACATCGCCTGTCATCCAGCCAATGAAGAACCCGCACATCACGACCGAGTTGCCCGGACCGAAGGCTCGCGCGATGATCACCCGCGACGCCGCCGTGGTGTCGCCGTCGTATCCGCGCGACTACCCGTTCGTGATGTCGCATGGCAAGGGGGCAGAGGTCTGGGATGTGGACGGGAATCGGTTCCTCGACTTTGCGGCGGGCATCGCCGTCTGTGCCACAGGGCATTCACATCCGCATGTCGTTGCCGCGATCACCGAGGCCGCGAAGGGGTTCCTGCACATCTCCAGTGACTACTGGCACGAGGGGCAGATCCGACTCGGCGAACGAATCCGCGACCTGAAGCCGATGGGTGATGAACCGGTGATGAGCTTCATGTGCCAGAGCGGCACGGAATCGGTGGAGGGGGCACTGAAGCTGGCGCGGTACGTGACGGGCCGGTCACGGTTCATCGGCTTTCTCGGTGGGTTTCACGGGCGTACGATGGGGTCCCTCGCGTTCACGTCGAGCAAATACACGCAGCAACAGGGATTCTTTCCGACCATGCCGGGTGTGACGCATGTGCCGTACCCGAACAACTACCGCCCGATCTTCGCGGGTGATGATCAGGGGAAGGCGGTGCTCGACTACATCGAGCAGGTGCTGTTTACGCACAATGTGCCGGCGAAAGAGGTGGCGGGTATTCTGGTCGAGCCGATCCAGGGTGAAGGCGGGTACATCGTGCCACCGGCGGGATTCCTGGCAGGACTGCGCGCGCTTTGCGATCGCCACGGCATCATGCTCATCTTCGACGAAGTGCAGTCGGGCATCGGGCGCACGGGGCGGATGTTCGCCGCGCATCATGTTGGTGTCGTGCCGGACATCATGACGCTGGCGAAGGGGCTTGGATCCGGGATGCCGATTGGACTGGTGGTCGCGAAGAAGACGCACATGGAGCAGTGGAAGCGCGGCGCCCACGGCAATACGTATGGTGGAAATCCGCTCTGCTGCGCGGCCGCAATCGCCACGCTCGATCTGGTGGAGGGTGGGTTCATGGCGAACGCCGCTGATGTCGGCGAGTACTTCATGCAGCGCCTGCGCGAGTGGCAGTCGCGCACTCCGCAGATCGGCGAGGTGCGAGGACAGGGGTTGATGATCGGCATGGAGCTGATCGTCGGCAGTGGTGACAAGACGCCGGCGCGGACGCTCTGCGACGACCTGATCACACGGGCCTATCACAACGGGCTGATACTCCTGTCGTGCGGCGTCAGCACGGTCCGCTTCATGCCGCCGCTCCTGATCACCCGGGGCGACGTCGACGAAGCGATGACGATGCTCGAGGCAAGTCTGGCAGAAGTTCTCGCATGACCGGAGGGTCGGCAGGTGCCGATGCCAGTGCGTCACGGCTCGACAGGAAACGCATGGGTTTCTGGGGGGCGACGGCGCTCGTCTTCGGCAACGTGGTTGGCGCGGCGATCTTCATCCTGCCGGCCTCGATCGCGCCGTACGGATGGAATGCCGTCATCGCCTGGGTGATCTCGCTGTCGGGTGGGCTCTGTCTGGCGTGGGTCTTTGCGATGCTCGCGGCGCGCCATCCACGGGCAGGAGGTGCGCATGGCTTCATGCAGATGGGTGTGGGCGTGGATGCCGCGTTTCTCGGATCATGGGGCTACCTGGTCTCGATCTGGGCCGCCAATGCGGCCATCACCGTCACCGGCGTGAGCTACCTCGGGCGGCTCGTCCCGGCCATTCCGGCAACGCCGGGCGCCGAAGCTGTGACGGCCATGCTCATGATCTCGCTCTTCACGTGGGGCAACGCCCGCGCCTTGGGCGGTGCCGTGCAGATGGTGTCATCGGTGATCAAGCTGCTGCCGTTCGCGGCCGTCATCGGACTTGCCGCATGGAGCCTGCTCCGGAACGGCATGACGGTCTTGGCGCCGGTGCACTCGGTACCTCTGTCGCTGAGTGCGACCGTGTCGGCCATCGGCATCACGTTCTACGCCATGCTCGGTCTGGAAAGCGCCACTGTACCGTCGGATGCGGTGGAGGATGCCGAGCGCACCGTGCCTCGCGCGACGATGTTCGGCACCACGCTGAGCGGCGTCGTCACGATCCTCTCCACATGTGCCGTGGCGTTGATGATGCCACTGGCGGTGGTGTCGGTGTCGAAGGCGCCAGTGGCGGACTTCATCGCTGGCTTCTGGGGGAGCTGGGCGGGAATGTTCGTTGCGTTCTGCGGCGTGATCAGTTGTCTCGGGTGCTTGAACGGTTGGTTGCTGGTGGGTGCCGAGCTTCCGGCCGCGATGGTTGAACGCGGATCGCTGCCGCCCTGGTTCGGTATGCGCAATGCACACGGTGTACCGCTTCGCTCGCTCCTCGTCGGCGCGCTCGTGACTGCGGCGCTCACCCTGCTGGCAAGTTCGCGGGTTGGCGTTGCCGCGTTCAATTTCGCCGCGCTGCTGTCGACGGCGACGAATCTGGTCATGTACTTGTTCTGTGCCATCACGGCGATCCGCTTCCTCCGTGACGGTCGCTTGCCTCGAAACCCCGGATTGATTGTCGCGGCCGTCGGCGCGACCGGGTTCTCGGTCTGGGCGATGTATGCCTCGGGGTGGGAGGCGCTGGGCTGGGGTGCGGTACTGATCGCCGTCGGCTGGCCACTGCATATTCTGTCTCGGCGCATGGCCCGCGCCGCCGCCATCGCTCCTGCCCCGACCTGACACATGCCTCGCGATCCCAGATACGACATTCTCTTCGAGCCCGTCACGATCGGGCCGGTCACCGCGCGCAACCGGTTCTTTCAGGTACCGCACTGCAACGGCATGGGCCACCAGATGCCGGCAGCGCATGCGGCCATGCGCGAAGCGAAGGCCGAAGGCGGGTGGGCGGTGGTCTCAACGGAAGAGTGTGAGATCCACCCCAGCGGGGACGTCACGCCATACGTCGAAGCTCGGCTCTGGGACGATGCTGACATTCCAGCGCTGGCGATGATGTGTGATCGTGTGCACGCGCACGGAGCTCTGGCCGCCGTCGAGCTGACGCACAACGGACCGACGTCGAGCAACCTGTACTCGCGCGAAGTGGCCCTCGCGCCGTCACACCAGCCGCTCAAGTACGGCTATCCGCATCAGGCGCGGGCGATGACGAAGCATGACATCCGGGAGTACCGGCGCTGGCATCGGGAAGCCGCGGTGCGCGGGCGCACGGCCGGCTTCGATCTCATCTACGTCTACGCGGGCCACGATCTGAGTCTCGCGATGCACTTTCTGCAGCGGCGACGCAATCATCGTACGGATGAATACGGCGGGTCGCTCGAGAATCGTGTGCGACTCTTCCGCGAGATCATCGAAGACACGAAAGACGCGGTTGGCGACACCTGCGGCGTGGTGGTGCGGTTCGCGGTCGAGGAATTGCTCGGCGATGATGGGGTGACGGTGGCCGAGGCGAAGGAAGTGGTGCATATGCTGGCCGAGCTGCCGGATCTGTGGGATGTGAACGTGGCGGCCTGGTACAACGACTCCATCCCGTCGCGGTTTGCGAAGGAAGGAGCGCAGGAGCCGTTCACGCACTGGGTCAAGCAGTACACGACCAAGCCGGTGGTGGGTGTGGGTCGATTCACCAATCCGGACACGATGGTCGATCAGATCCGGCGCGGTGTGCTGGACATGATCGGTGCTGCACGGCCGAGTATCGCTGATCCGTTCCTGCCGAAGAAGATCGAGGAGGGCCGGATCGAGGACATCCGCGAGTGTATCGGCTGCAACATCTGTGTGACGGGCGACATGACGATCACGCCGATCCGCTGCACGCAGAATCCATCGATGGGCGAAGAGTGGCGGAAGGGGTGGCATCCGGAGCAGATCGCATCGAAGCGATCGGAGTCCCGGATTCTCGTCGTGGGTGCTGGGCCAGCTGGACTGGAGGCCGCGCGCGCCCTTGGCCAGCGGGGATACGAGGTGCATCTCTGCGAAGCATCGCGCGAGTTGGGAGGCCGCGTGCTGAAGGAAGCGCGCCTGCCGGGGCTGGCGGAGTGGATGCGAGTGCGCGACTGGCGCGTGACGCAGATCGAGAAGCTGCCGTCGGTGACGGTCTATCCCGAATCGCCGATTTCGGCGCAGGACGTACTCGATTTCGGCGCGGATCAGGTGGTGCTGGCGACGGGATGCTGGTGGAGGCGCGACGGGTATGGTCGGTCGAACGGGTCTGTGATTGCCGGTTTTGGCGCGCAAATCCTGACGCCGGATGACCTGATGGACGGTAACGTCCCCTCGGGCCACGTGGTGGTGTTCGACGATGACGCCTTCTATCTGGGCAGTTCGATGGCCGAGTTGATCGTGGCGCGGGGGGGCACGGTGACGATCGTCACGCCGGATGACACGGTGGCGTCGTGGAGCACGAACACCCTCGACTTCCGGCACATTCAGAAACGGCTGTATGCGCTTGGGGTGAAGCAGGTGACGTCACACAACATCACCGCAGCGCGCGCCGGATCAGTGAGTCTCGAGCACGTCTGGTCTGGCGCCGAGAGTGAGCTGTCGTGTGATGCCGTGGTCAGCGTTACGGCACGGGTGCCGAACGATGCGTTGTTCGCCGAACTGGACTTCCGGCACTCGGAGTGGGCGGGGGCAGGGGTGAAGACCGTGCAATGTGTTGGTGATGCGCTGGCGCCTGGGCTGATCGCGCACGCGGTGTATGCGGGGCACCGGTATGCGCAGCTGTTCGATGCAGGGCCGGTGCCGGATGTGCCGTTCCGGCGGCATCTGCCGGTCGCGCAGGCCGTTTAGCGGAGCGTCAAACCGCGTCAATTGTGGCGCGGCGAGGCAAAGCCACTTTGTTCAGCAGTTCTTGCTGTGCGGGGTGCTGCGCGTTTTGCGGGTCGATACGCGCAGGTCGTCCTTAGCGCCGTCATCTGCGCGTGAGCAGCCGCATGAAACGCAGATAGGCGTCCTGGCTCACCGCGGCTTTCATCTCCGGCGCAATCACCTGAAACCCCACGAACGCGGCGTATGACACCTGGGCGATGAGTTCCGCATCGTCCGGGGGGAAATCGCCCGTCGCCAATTGCAGCTGGACGAGAAAGCCGGTGCGCCTCCGATCCACATCGCGGACCACGCCTGCAACGGTCGGGTCCTGCGCGCCGAGCCGTCGCATCGCCTGCTCGAGCCGCATGTCGAGATGACTCGTGAGGCGGTTCAGCGCGTCAAGCCGCCCCGTCGCATCGCCGTGTGCTGACGAGAGCCGGATGATTTGCTCGGTATCGCGCTCGCGCCAATACGCGACGAGCCGCTCGCGATAGGCCGCGATGGATTCGAAATGATGGTAGAAGGAGCCCTTTGATCGATCGGCTCGCAGGCAGAGCGCTTCGATCGTGAGTGCCTCTGGCCCTGCGTCGGCGAGCGCGAGGAGGCCGAGTGCCAGCCACGCGTCGTCTGTGAGCCGCATTGTCAGGCGGCCCAGAGGCCGGCGACGCCGAACGCCGCGACCGGCACGAAGAGAAAGCCCTGCGGGTGCTGTGTGAACGAGAGCCGGAGGCGGGCGTTCATGGCGAAGTTGAGCAGAGCAAAGCTCGTGGCGCCGGCGGTGGCGAACTTCGCCAGCGACTCGGCACCGCCCGGGCGGGCGGCGACGAGGAATGCCGCAGCCATGCCCGCGAGGGAGAGCGTCACGAGATGCCAGCAGAAGTACATCGTGTAGCGCAGGACTGGCGCCAGGTGATCGGCGGCGAGGAACGGCCGGACGATGTCGCGTCCACCGAAGATCAGATGCAGCAGGCAGACGGCGAGGGCGAGGATGCCGGCGATGACGAGGGGCGAATTCATTGGAGTCTCCATTTACAAACAATGCTGTATGGTATAGTATGATGTGTCAAGGGTCAGTGGCCATGCGCCCGTGCGCCGGCGTCCATCACCCGCGAGGTGCCGGGTAGCCGGGCGACAGACGTCACCGTACCGCTTGAGCAGCGCCCGCCGTCGCCCTCGCCGCTGCCTCCAGCCTGCCGGCGACGACACGCAGCTGCGCGCTCGCCCGCTGCCAGGCTCCGGTTTCCACTGCTTCCTGCACGCCCGGCAGCGTCATCGCGGCGTAGGTGTACCTCGGCGCATACAGCACGTGCCGGAACCACGGTCGCCCCGGAATGCCTTCGCCCGTGAGCAGCGTCTGCTCCACCGATCGCATTGCCTCATTCATCGCTGTCAGCTGTCGCGTGCGTGTCGCCGACGGCGCTGCGGCGAGTGTGGTTACCAATACGCGCTCGAGTGCCAGTGCAGAGGTGCGCCATCGCTGCTGCGCGGCACGCACCTCGGTCAGGTCGAGCTGCGTGCCAGCTGCCGGCTGCGCCGCCAGCGCATCGATGAACCCGCCCACACGATCAGCGTAGAGCACAAAATCGTGCGGATAGTGCTCGGCATTCGCGAGCCGGAGCGCCATCCGACCCCACACTTCAGACATCGTCGTCATGTACCGGAACCCCGGGTCGCCGAAGTGCTCCATCCAGTACGCGTTGTCGTAGGCGGAATGGTACACGCCGTATGGACCGTTGAAGCTCATCTCGACGATCGGCAGACCGAGGAAGTTGAGGAAAACGGTGTAGTCGGAACCGGAACCGAGCGCGTTGCCGGGGTAATCGATCGGACGTTTCGCGACGGTTTCGCGTGTTGCGCCACCACCGATGTTCGCGTCACGCCTCTCCTTGCGCAGGGCACGTCCCCACGAGTCGAGAACGGACCCGCTGTCGCCGGGGTCCTTCACATCGCGCACCACCTGTGCGACGAGCGGATTGAGGCTCGCAATGGCGCCGGCTTCGAATGTGGCACCACTCGTCGATCCATCCACATTCAGGTAGGCGACCGCGTTGCGGCGGAGATCGTCGGCGAACTGCTCGCCCCACTCGGTCGACCCGGTGAGATGCCACTCTTCAGCGTCCCAGCTGGCGAACACGATGGTTCGTTTCGGACGACGCCCAGCTTTGGCCTGCGCGCCGAGTGTGCGCGCGAGTTCCATCTGCGTCGCGGTGCCGGACGATGGATCAACGGCGCCGAACACCCACGCATCGCGATGGTTGCCAAGCACGACGTACTTCTCCGGCTCCTCTGTTCCCGTGATGCGACCTTCCACCACCCAGATCGGTCGTGTGGCATCGTCCATGTCCACTTTCACTCGGACTGTGGTCGGGCCAGCACCAACGTGATAGGTGAAGCCCATCGCCCCTTGCCACGACGCGGGTGCCGCGGGACCGCCGAGCGCCTGCAGCAGCGGACGTGCATCGCGATATGACATGGGTACCATCATGATCTGCGGCACCGACAGCGCATCGCTGGCCTTGATCCGCGGCGCGCCGGGCAGCGAGGCGTAGCCCGGTGTGAGTGGATCTCCTGCGACCATGAAATCGTAGGTGATGGCACCGCGCTGGATGTGGCTTTCCGGGCCCCACGGTCCATTCGGAAAGGTCGGCCCTTTCACGAAGCCATCCTCGGCGGGATCGGAGTAGATCAGGACTGCCGCCAGCCCACGCTTTTCGGCGGTGAGTGCCTTGAAGCCGCGATAGCTGTAAGGCACCGAGTAGCGCACGAGGGCGATTTTGCCCTCGAGGCTCACCCCTTGCCGCTCGAGCCAGTCGTAGTCCGACGGATTGCCGCTCGCGGCGTAGACCAATTCGCCGGTGATGTCGCCCGACGCACTCATGCCGAGATAGGTGATGCCGGCATCCTTGGCGGTGTGCGGATCCTGCGGATACGCGTCCTCGCGGAGTGTCGCCTCATAGACCGTCGGCGCGGTCATGGTCACCGTCACCGCCCGGGGCCACGGCAGCAACACGTCATAGCGGTGGAGCTGGACGTGGTCCAAGCCCCAGGCGCGGTAGCGTTCGGCGATGTATTCGGCCAGTTCCTTGTTGCGGACCGAACCGGCGGGATGCGGTTCGTCGGTGAGGTGGCGGAAGAAGCGTCCGGTGGAGTCACGGCTCAGGCGTCGGGCAAGGTCTGCCTCGACAGCCTGTTCGGCGGCGGCAGCGATGGCGGAGAAGCCGCGGAGTGAGTCGGGCTGACTTTGCGCGCCGGTGAGTACCGGCCCCGTGCCGCCAGCACACGCCGCGAGCAGCGAGGCGGCGAGAAGCGCTGTGGCACACACCCGCGCGGCAGCGGCAGACGGTTTGGGCAGGCTGGGACGCATTTGGTGACTCCGACGGCAGAGTGGACGACACAGCGTAGCGGCACGTCTGGCCAAGATCGTGCGCAGACCGCTGTTCAGCCATGGCGTGTGTCAGGCCGTCGTGCCGCGAGCCACCGTGAAGGATTCTGCTGTGCCGAGGGGCCCGCGTTGCTGAAACCTTCACAAGTACGCGCGCGTACTCGGCGCACGCTGAATGGCAGTGCAGCAGTGGTGCAGCGTATTTCCCCAATTGCAGTAGGGCTTTTCACCTTCTGACACCGTTAAGATGCGCCTCAAGTCTGCGTTCAGGATCATCTGGGTGTGTGCCGTGGCCATGCCGTCGGCTGTGGTGCGTGCTCAGGCGCCAGCTGTGCCATCAACTCCAGTGCTCGACAGCCTGATCTCTGCGCAGATGGATGCGGCAGGCATCATGGGTCTGTCGGCGGCGGTGATCGTGAACCGTCAGGTGGTGTGGATGAAGGGATTCGGGTTCTCTGACTGGCAGCGTAGGCGGCCGTTCTCCGAGAATACGATCATGAACATTGCCTCGATTGCGAAGCCATTCGTGGGAGTGGCGATGATGCGTGCCGTCGGCGAGGGCAAACTCTCGCTGGACGAGGACATCAATCGGTACCTCCCGTTCCGCGTGGTGAATCCGTACCATCCGAACGAGCGGATCACGCTGCGTCAGCTGGCGACCCACTCCTCCAGTATCACCGATCGATGGGAGGTGTATCGCAGCGTCGCCTATCACTACGGTGGTGATTCACCGGAGCGGCTCGGGGTGTTTCTCGAGCAGTACTTCGGCAGCGGTGGGAAACACTACGCAAAGGAGAATTTCCTCGACGCCAAGCCAGGTGCGCGACGGGAATACAGCAACATCGGCGCCGCGCTGGCAGGCTACATCGTCGAGCGGGCGTTCGGAACGCCACTCAACGTGTATACGCGAACCCACATCTTCTCGCCGTTGCGAATGACGCGCACCGGCTGGTTCCTGTCGGAGGTGGATCGAAAGAATCACTCCACGCTCTTCGTGTCGCAGAATGGACAGACGATCCCGATTCCGCTGTATGGGAGCGTGACGTACCCGGATGGTGGTGTGCGTACCTCGGTCGCCGACCTCTCGAAGTTTTTCGTCGGCATGCTGAATGGCGGCGAACGGGATGGCGTTCGCATCCTGGATGCCCCTCTCGTTGCCGAGATGCAACGGTTCCAGTTCACCGATGCCAACCGGCCTGAGAATTTCCCGGCCAAGGACGGGAACTCCGGGCTGTTCTGGCGTACGAAGTTCAACGGGACTCGCGTCGGTCATGGGGGGAATGATCCCGGCGTGCAGACTGAGATGCTGGCGGATCTGTCGCTGCGGGACGGCGTCATCCTCTTTCTGAACACGTCGGTCAGTGGTGCGGACCAGCGTGCGGCGAACGCGATCTTCGACGCACTCTGGAAGCACGGTGATTCAGTCCGTGCCGGCCGATAACGACCGAGGCCAACACCGCGACCGTCGCGGCTGAGGCTTGCCCGTCGGTTACCCACACGGCAGACTCCACGGAAGCATGGACGTCCCCTTCTCCGTGGAGTTCTGCCTGTGCGCTGCTCGCTCCTGCTGTTGCTGTGTTCCCCGTTGGCCATGCTGCAGGCGCAACCGGCTCCTGACGCCCGCATTCGTGCGGTGATGGACCGGCCCGAGTTCGCCCACGCGAGCTGGGGCATGGAGTTCTACGATCTCGACACAAAGACCGTGCGTGCCAGCTTCAACGGCGACCGGCTGTTTGTCCCCGGGTCCACCACCAAGCTGCTGACGATGGGCACCGCCCTTGAAGTTCTTGGCGCGGACCATCGGTTTCGGACGCGTGTCTATCGCACGGGGGCGATCAGGAATGGTGTGCTGGACGGCGATCTGGTGCTGGTCGCGAGTGGTGATCCGAACCTCTCGGGCCGTCGGCGCGCGGATGGAAGCTACGCGTTCATCGACCGTGATCATTCCTATGGCGGCATGCCGCTGCCGACGGACCCGTTGGTGACACTCCGCGACATTGCGAAGCAGATCGCCGCTCGAGGGATCACGTCGGTGACGGGGCAGGTGATCGTCGATGTTTCGTTGTTCCCGGAGGGGGATCGTGAGCTGGGTACGAACGTGGTGCTCTCGCCCATGGTCGTGAATGACAACGTGGTTGATATCGTGGTGACGCCTGGCTCACGCGCGGGTGAGCCGGCGGGCGTGGTCGTGTCGCCTCGCACCGGGTATCTCACTGTGCGGTCGATGATTGCGACCACGGACTCGGGCAGCGCAAGCTCGGTGCGCACGACGGAAGACAGCAGCAGCATCGACCATCGTGTGCTGGTGGTGACCGGCAGTGTGCCACGCGGTGCAGCGGTCAACATGCGATGGGCGGTCGCATCGCCGCGACGCTTCGGAGAAGTCGCCCTCAGTGAGGTGCTGGCCGACGCGGGTGTGAAGGCGCTTCCGCGACTCGGTCAGCGGGTGATTGACCTCGCGGCGCTCTCTCGTTCGTATGCCGATTCGATGCTGGTGGCGGAGCACGTGTCGTTGGCACTGACGGCCGAGGCCGTGGTGCTGCTGAAGACCAGTCAGAACCTGCACGCGAGCAACTTCCCCTTGTTGCTGGGGGCACTCCCCGCGAATCGTGCCTCGGGCATGAATGGATTCGATCTCGCACGCGAGTGGCTGCAGCGTGAGGGGCTCGATCTCGACGGGGCGATGCAGGGCGACGGAGCCGGCGGCGACGCGTTCTTCTCGCCGCGATTCATGACCCGGTACCTGGCACTCGTGGCGACCCGTCCGTGGGCGGCGGCGTTTGAAGCCGCCCTGCCGATCCTCGGCAGGGACGGTACCCTCGCGACGATTCAGGTGAGTGCGCCTGGCGCCGGCAAGGTGTTCGCGAAGACCGGTACCTACGCCACGTACGATCCCCTCAACAAGCGGACACTCGTGACCGGCAAGGGGCTCGCGGGCTACTTCAGGTCGAAGAGCGGCCGGCGCATCGCCTTCGCGATCTACGTCAATCACTTCGCGGTGAAGAGCGGCGATCCCGCCATCGTGGCTGGTCAGGCGCTGGGTGAGATCGCGTCGCTGGCGTGGGAGCATCTGCGCTGAGCGTGTGCTCGGTTCGCAGCCGCCCGGCGGTCCTCACCAGACGCCAACGTGCCGAGAGGGCGGCATCTGTCGCAGGTGTGCCCGACACGTGTGCGCCAGGGTCGCGGCAACCTTGCGATAGGTTCAGGTGACCGAGCACGGTATCGGATGGCTCGTGATGCATCCACCGACCAATTCACGCTAATGGAGTCTCCACGCATGTCTCGCCTCGCGCTCCTGCTCGCGCTCGCCTTGGCCCCCGCCCAGCTGGCGGCCCAGGCCTCGCCCCTCGCCGGCGAGTGGTCCGTCACACTTGCGACCGGGATGCGCAACGAGAATGGCATAGAAACCCCGATCATGCAGACCGGGGCACTCAGCATCACGGCGCAGGGCGACTCACTGGTCGCGATCATGAAGATGCAGCCACCCGAGGGAGCGCCCGCGCGCCCACCCTCGCGTATGGCGGCCAAGGTGGGTATGCCAGCGGTCTTCGTGTTGACGAGCCAGGCCACCCTCAACGTGAACGGCGAGAGGATGGTGCGCACATCGGTCAGCACCTTCACCCTCACGGCGACTGGTGATGTGCTGACCGGGACGCTGTCCCGGACGATCGAAGGAATTGACTTTCCCTCGACACCTCAGCCGGTGACCGGCTCCCGGGTCAAGCAGTAGCGAACCGCACTCACGGCCACTTCGGTACTCGCCCCGCCGTCCACGGCGCGCCGGCCGCTTCGGCGGCGACTTCCAGCGTCCGCAGGTCCCGTTCCACCAGCTGTTCAATCGCTGCCCGCACCGGCGTGAACGTCTCGCTCGCCAGCTTCACACTCTGGCGCTGGGTGGCCGTCGCTGCGCCGCTGCCGTTCCAGTGGTAGCGCACCACTTCACTCACGCGCGCTGCGATGCTGGCTGGCGTCGGTTCGTTGCGGCGCGAGACGGTCACGTCGCCGCTGAGCGGAACGCGCAGATCCGCCAGACGCGTCTCGAGTGAGCGGGCGGTCGCTGCCAACGCCCGTGTGTCGGATGGCGCCGCCTCGAGTGCGCGCTTGAGCTGCGTCAGACGCAACTGCGTCTCGTTGAGCAGCGCGACCGACCCCAGCACCGCGCGCTGCAGCCGCGCCGACTCGAGACGGAACTCCCGCGTTGCCGCATCGCGCACTGTTGTGCCGGCGAGTGCTGAAGGCGGCTCGGCATCGAATGTCTGCGTCGCAACCTCGCGCAGCTGACCATCCTGCCGCAGCGCCAGCGTGACGGAGTACGTGCCCGGCGCAGCAACCGGCCCTTGCGGGCCGTCATCGTCGCCGTCCGGCGTTCGTGGTGCGGCGAGCGCCGGTGCGGCAAAGCGAAGGTCCCACGCCACGCGAGAGAATCCGGCTTTCACCGGTCCGGTCAATCGCCGCACCACACGGCCCTCGGCATCACTCACCGTGAGCACAGCTTCCGGCGCCTCTTCACGATCCTCGGCGCGCAACGCGTCGTAGCCGGGGAAGGGGACATCCTTCCCATCCTTCACCAGTGGCTTCTCGCGCTCCTGTCGCAGCGCCTTTTTCGTCTTCATTTCCTTCGGCAGCCAATAGGTGAAGACCGCACCGTGCGGTGGATTCGCAGCGACGTAGTGCTGCGCGCCGAAGAAGCCCGGCCCCGCGCCACCCATGTATGGCTGCGCGGGCAGAAACATCGGTGCCTTCCGGATCGGCAGCAGCGTCGCGCTGCCGGCGCCGACGGCCGAGAGTGCCGCCGCGTCGCGCGCGGCGACTCGCAGTGGCGTGAGGTCGTCGAGGATGTAGAACCCGCGCCCGAAGGTGGCGGCCACCAGATCCCCCTCGCGTTCCTGCACCACCAGATGCCGCACCTGAATCGTCGGCAGTCCGCCCTTGAGCGGGCGCCACCGCACGCCGCCGTCGAGCGAGACGAAGGCACCGAACTCCGTCCCCACGAAGAGCAGCCCTTTCACGGTCGGATCTTCGGCAATGGTGTACACCGCGCCCTTCGCAGGAAGATTGGCCGCGATGCTCCGCCACGACCGGCCGCGGTCAGATGACATCAGCAGGTACGGCGCGAAGTCGCCGGACCGATGGTTGTTGAAGACGGCATAGACCGCGTTCGCGTCGTGACGACTGGCCACGAGCTGGATCGCGTAGGTCGTGTCGGGCACGCCGGGAAATGTGGCCATGCGCCGCCAGTTCGCGCCGCCATCTTCGCTGATCTGCACCAGGCCATCATCGGTGCCGACGTACAGCAGGCCCTCGACCTTCGGCGACTCGGTAATGGTGATGATCGACCCGAAGAAGCTGGTGGAGCTGTTGCGCGCGATGGCATCGACGCTCTGCTGCCGGCCGAGCAGCCGGAGTTGGGCGCGATCGACGTTGCGCGTCAGGTCGGCGGACTTCATGGTCCACGACTCGCCGCGATCATCGGAGCGCCAGAGCCGCTGCGACCCATAGTAGATGCGCTTCGGGTTGTGCGGCGAAATCAGCAGCGGCGAATCCCAGTACCAGCGGTTCGGTGCATCGTTCGCTCCCACCTGCGGCTGAATGCCGGTGTTCTCGCCGGTGCGCCGATCGTGCCGCACCAGGCCGCCGTTCTGCCATTCGCCATACACCGTGTTCGGATCGGTCGGATCGATCTGCACCGAGAACCCGTCGCCGAAGACGACCATCTGCCATTCCGCATTCGCCACGCCGTGCAGTGTGTTGTTGCGCGACGGACCGCCGAAGGTCGCGTTGTCCTGCGTACCGCCGTACACCCTGTAGAACGGCTCGCTGTTGTCCACCGCCACCTTGTAGAACTGCGCCAGCGGCAGGTTCGGGAAGAACTTCCAGCTCGCGGCCCGATCGAAGGACTCGTACAACCCGCCGTCGGAGCCCACCAGACAGTGATTGGCGTCGGTGGGGTCGATCCAGATGACGTGATTGTCGACATGCTTGTACTGCTCGCCGAGCCGACGGAAGGTCCGGCCTGCATCATCGCTGACCATGTTGTACGTATCGACCAGGTACACCCGGTCCACATTGTGCGGATCGGCGGTGATCTCCGCGTAGTACAAGCCGCTGGTCGAGGCGTCGCCCATGCGAGTCCAGCTGGCACCGATGTCGGTGGAGCGATACACGCCGCCCCGGTTGTTCGCCGCCTCCATCACGGCGTAGACCACATCCGGGTCCTTCGGGCTGATGGCCAGGCCAATCCGTCCCAGTTCCTCGGTGGGCAATCCGCTGGTGATCTTCGTCCACGTCGCGCCGGCATCGGTCGAGCGGTGGAGCGCGCTCTCCGGCCCGCCGCTGACCTGTCCCCAGACGCGGCGCTGGCGGACATGCGTGGTGGCGATGAGGATGTCGGGATTGCGCGGATCGAGTTGTACATCGTTCACGCCCACCCACTCGCCGCCGCCCAACACGCGCGTCCACGTCTTGCCGCCGTCGGTGGTCTTGTAGAGACCGCGTTCGCCCCCGGCGCTCCACAGCGGGCCCTGTGCCGCGACATACACCACATTGCTGTTGCGCGGATCGATGACGATGCGCCCGATGTGCTCCGATGTCTTGAGGCCGACATTCGTCCACGACTTGCCATCATCGAGCGACTTGTAGACACCATCGCCGTAGGCGACCGCACGCTGGTAGTTGTTCTCGCCCGATCCCACCCAGACCACGTGCGGATTGCCCGGATCGACCGTCACCGCACCGATCGAGTAGGTGGACTGGCCATCGAACACCGGCGAGAAGGTCGTCCCGGCGTTGGTCGTCTTCCACAGCCCACCGCTGGCCGCCGCGACATACCAGGTGCGCGGCGTCCGCGGATGAATTGCCAGATCGCTGATCCGGCCCGACATCGTGGCGGGGCCGATGCTGCGCCACGTCAGGCCGTCGAGCGACGGGCCGGGTGGTGTCGTGTCGGCCTTCGGTGCAGCGGTGCCGGCGCGGGAGGCGGTGACGGGTGCCGCACGGCCCTGCGCCGCGAGGGCAGGCAGTGGTGCCAGCAGGCTGGCCAGCGCCAGGAGTGCGCCGGTGGAGGTACGAACCGTGGACATGGGCATTGGTGGCGGAAGACGGACGGGCGCATGCGGTCGATGCCGGCAGGTGGCATCGTCTGCGGCATCGACTGACTGATACGCGTCGATCGATGGCATTGCTGCATGCGACAACGGTATGGCCCGAATCGCAGCCGGGATACCCTCCGGCGCGTCGCGTCCAACCGGGGGGTGCAGTCGCTGGTAGCGTGAGCGGGCGCTGAACTCCAGCTTTCGGCATGCTGAGCCGCCCACCTGTCCGTCGCACCGACACGCCGACCCCCGTTTCGCCAGGCGCGTCCCCGGGTGATGGCGAGACCCGCTGCGCGCGTCAGTATGCGTAGTCAGTCATTCCGCGTACTGCTCGCTCTCGTGATCGGCCTGGCGCTCGGCATGGGAGTGGCCACGACGGGCGACGTCGACTTTGCGCGCCTCGTCCCGGTTGCCGATGTCATTGGCACGCTCTGGACCAACGCCATCCGGATGACGGTCATTCCACTCGTCGCGGCGCTGACCATTGCCTCGGTGGCGGGCACGGGCGCGACGTCCGAACTGCGTCGTGCGATGGGTCGGGCGGTGGTGGTCTTCGTCGTGCTGCTGGTCAGCGGCGGTGTCCTTGCCCTGATCATTGGTGAGATTGCCTTTGCCGACTTCGTGCTGCCCGCCGACGTGGCACTTCGCATCCGAGCGACCGCCACGGCCGCAGGCAGCACGCCGACGCTTCCGGGCATCGGTCAACGTATCATCGAGATGGTGCCGTCCAACCCCGTCAAGGCCGCCGCCGATGGCGCTCTGCTGCCGCTGGTGGTTTTCTCGCTCGCCCTCGGCTTTGCGCTGAAGCAGGTGGCGCAGGACCGTCGCGATACGATCATCACGTTCTGCCGCGGCCTCTCCGACGCATTGCTGGTCGTCGTCGGCTGGGTCGTCGCGGCGGCGCCGATCGGTGTGCTGGCTCTCGCGTTCGCGCTGGGCGCGCGGCTTGGCACTTCGAGCGTGGGTGCGCTGGCGCGGTACATCGCGACGCTGTCGGCGGTCCTGATCATCTTCACCCTGCTGCTCTATCCGGTGGTGGTGCTCCTCGGTCGCATGCCGTTCCGTCGATTCCTGGCGGCGGCGGCACCAGCGCAGGCGCTTGCGGCAGGATCGCGTTCATCGCTGAGTGCCTTGCCGATGATGATCAGCGCAGCGCGCGAGAAACTGGGCCTCGATGCAGCCGCCAGTGGCTTCGTCTTGCCGCTGGCCGTCTCGATCTTCCGTGTGAACGTGCCGATGGCATGGGTTGTTGGCGTGATCTTTCTTGGCAAGCTGTATGGCGTCGAGATCAGTGTTGCGACGCTGGCGATGGTCATCGTCACTTCGACGCTGCTCAGTTTCAGCGTCCCCGGAATCCCGTCAGGAAGCCTGTTCATCCTTGCACCGGTGCTGGTGGATCTGGGCTTGCCGGCCGAAGCGGTTGGCATCCTGATCGCGGTGGACGTGATTCCGGACATCTTCAAGACCACGGCGAATGTCACGGCGCATCTGACGGCGGCGACGCTGGCGAGCGGGAAGTCATCGGATGATGCACTCGGTGCCGCCAGTGCAGGCGGTGTCGCTGATGCCTCCGCGGCGAACGCGCGGTAGCCGTCGCATATGCCTCCACGCCTCGGCGTCATCACGATCGGCCAGTCGCCGCGCCCGGACCTGCATGCCGTCTTCGCGCGCGAAGCACCGCATGCAGAAGTCGTTGTGCGCGGCGCGCTCGATGATCTCGATGCGTCGGCCATCGCGGCCCTTGCGACACGATCGTGCGACTACCCCTTGCTGGTGCGACTGCGTGATGGTGGGTCGGCCGAGTTGCCGCTGGCGACGATACATGCACGCGTGCTCGCGGTGGCGCAGGCGCTGGCAGGCGACGGTGTGTACGCCATTGTCGTGGCCTGTGCGGGCGACTTTCCCGAGGTCCCGTGTGCGGTGCCGGTGTTGCTGCCGGGTCGGATACTTCCTGCCGTCGTGCGGGCAATGGTTCGGTCGACTCACATCGGCGTGGTGTCGCCAATCGCCGGTCAGCTCGCGGCGGCGGAAGCCAAGTGGCGTGCCGATGGTTTCGATCCAGTCATGGCATGCGCATCGCCTATGATCGACGACGACATCGACGCTGCGGCGCGAACGATGCGCCACGCCGCACCGGACCTGGTCGTTCTCGACTGCATGGGGCATGGTGCCGACTACACGCGCCGGTTTGCGGACCTGTGTCGGCGTCCGGTCGTCTCGGCCCAATCAGTCACGGCACGCCTTGCCGGCGCGCTGCTTCCTCCAACGTGATCGCCGCCAATGCCACACCCTCTTGCTGACGTGCGCAGAGCACGGATGGACACCACCGCACGCGGTGTCTACGTGATCTCGGCCACCCCGTTCACCGAGTCGGGTGACATCGACTGGACAAGCCTCGATCGCCTCATCGATTTCTACCTCGGACACGGCGTGCACGGGATCACGCTGCTCGGCATGATGGGTGAGGCGAACAAGCTGAATGACACGGAGAGCGAGGCCGTGGTGCGGCATGCGACGAAGCGCATCGCAGGGCGGGTTCCGGTGGTCGTCGGCGTCAGCGGCACGTCGCTGGCGCAGATGCGCGCGCTGAGTGAGGTGGCGATGGGCGAGGGCGCGGCGGCGGTGATGGTGGCACCGATCACCGGTCTGCGCACCGATGATCAGATTGCGAGCTACGTGCGCGCCGTCTGTGATGCTCTGGGTGATGTCCCCATCGTCTATCAGGACTATCCTCCCACCACCGGCGTGTGGCTGGGCGCGTCACTCTGGGCGCGGTTGATCGCCGCGCATCCACAGATCGTGATGCTGAAGGCGGAAGACACTCCGGGGCTCGACAAGCTGACCGCCATCCGGAGCGCGGAAGGCGCAGGTTCCTTGCGGCGCAGCAGCATCACGGTCGGCAACGGCGGAATCTTCCTGCCGCAGTCGCTGCACCGTGGCGCGGATGGGATCATGACCGGCTTCAGTTTTCCCGAGATGCTGGTCGAGGTCTACACGCGGCACAAGGCGGGTGACGTGGATGGTGCCGAGGACTGCTATGAGCGCTACCTGCCGCTGGTGTCGTACGAGTTGCAGCCCGGATTTGGCCTGGCGGTGCGGAAGGAGATCCTGCGGCGGCGTGGCGCGATCGCGCACGGAGTCGTTCGCGCGCCTGGCCCGCGCCTGACCGCGGCTGACCATTTCGAGATCGATCGCCTTCTGGCGCGACTCGCGGCGGCGCTCGGTCGCCCGGTGACGGCGTGAGCGCCGCGCTCGACGTCGCCGTTCGCGGCGGCCGGATCGTCACTGCGGCAGGGCAGTGGAACGCCGATGTCGGCATTCGCGACGGCATCATCGTCGCGCTCGGCGACGATCTGCCGGCGGCGACCCTCGACGTCGATGCCACCGGTCGTCATGTCCTGCCTGGTGGCGTTGATGCCCACACACACATTGATCAACGCTCGAGCACCGGGCTCCACACCGCCGACGATTTCACCAGCGCCAGCCGTTCGGCGGCAGCCGGTGGCACGACCACGGTGCTCTCGCACGTGGCGCAGCATCGCGGCGATTCGCTGCGCGCCGTCACCGACGCCTATGCGGCGCGGGCCGCGCGCGATGCGATCATCGACTACGCCTTCCATCTCATCGTCAGCGATCCGACCGATGTGGTGATGCAGGACGAGTTGCCGGCGCTGATTGCCGAGGGGCACAGATCGCTCAAACTGTTCATGACGTACGAGAAGATCCGACTGAACGATGCGCAGATGCTGGCCGTGATGGAGGTGGCGCGAGTGCATGGTGCACTGCCGATCGTGCACGCGGAGCATCACGAGGCAATTCAGTGGCTCACGCAGCGATTGCTGGCCGAGGGCAAGACGTCACCGCGCTGGCACGTGGCCGCGCGACCGGAGTTCGTCGAGCGCGAGGCGGTGCACCGGGCCTGCATGTTCGCCGAGATGATCGGCGCACCCCTGATGGTCTTTCATGTATCCGGCACGCAAGCGCTGGATGAGATCCGGCGTGCGCGCGCTCGTGGCGTGACGGTGTTTGCCGAGACCTGTCCGCAGTACCTCGCGTTCACCGCTGAAGATCTGGCGCATGACAGCTTCGAGATGGCGAAGCTCATGTTCAGTCCGGCCCCGCGTGACGCGGCGGCGCAGACGGCGCTCTGGACCGCACTGGCCGATGGTACGCTCGACGTGTTCTCCAGCGATCATGCGCCGTACCGCTTCAATGACCCGCAGGGAAAGCAGGCGTTCGGCACCGGCGCGCCCTTCTCACGGATTCCGAACGGTGTGCCGGGGCTGGCGATGCGGATGCCGTTCCTGATCAGCGAGGGTGTGCACGGTGGGCGTATCTCACTCGAGCGAGCGGTCGCGCTCGGGTGCACGACGCCGGCCGAACGCTTTGGGCTTGCGCCGCGCAAGGGCACGATCGCGCTCGGGAGTGACGCCGATGTCGTGGTATGGGACCTGGATCGCGAGGTGACGGTCACGGCGGCGATGCAGCACGATCACATGGACTACACGCCGTACGAAGGGCGGCGGATCCGTGGCTGGCCGGACGTGACGCTGTCACGCGGCGACGTGGTGTATCGCGACGGTGAACCGACCGGCGCGCCTGGTCGGGGGCGCTGGTTGGCGCGGTAGGCGCCCTGGCGCTTGGCGGGGCTCCTATTTCCAGCCCACCAACCCTTTCACCGATGCAAACAGCCGCGCGCTGTCGTACCCGACACCACGCTTGAAAACCAGCTGCATCCGCGTGATCGCGGCCGTATCAGTCGTCATGTCTCCGTCGAGGATGACGAGATCCGCATCTTTGCCGATGGCGATTGATCCGGTGCGCGTTGCGATGCCGAGAAAGGTCGCGCCGTTGAGTGTCGCAATCCGGATCGCCTCGATCGGCGTGAAGCCCGCATCAACGAGCAGTTGAATCGCACGCTGGTTCGCATACCCCGGCACCACGCCACCGTAGCCCGTCGGATCCGTGCCGAGGACCAGCCGTCCTCCCAACCGCACGAACTCGCGTTCGAGTTCCATCATGCGCAGATACTGGCGTCGCGCGGCTGTGTTCGTATCTCGGGCGATGCGTTCCCAGTTCTGTTCGTACTGGGCACGGGCCTGCGGCAGCATCGCGTCGAGCGCGCCGGTTGGGGCCTTCGGCTGCCCGGGCACGGAGATCTCCATCACGGTCGGCGTGGAGGTGAGAGTCACGCCCTTGGCGACGAGGTGCCGGAGGAGTGCCTGGACGGCCACGTCGCTCACGGCGCGTGCGGCGATTGCGGTGCGGGCGCCGCTCACAGAGGGGCAGGTGTCAGCGGTCTTCGGCGACGCGAAGTCCGTGGATGCGAAGAAGCCATGTTCGAGGTTGTCGATCCCCAGATCGGCGGCCTCTCGGTAGGTGATCGAACAGAGATGGCCAGTCACGGTGATTCCACGAGCATGGGCCACGGCAACGATGGCTGCCAGCTCTGCACGCGTGATCTGCATGTACGCCTTGAAGCTGGTGGCGCCCTCGTCGGCCCAGTAGGTGGCCATCCGATGTGCGTCGGCGGAGTCACGCAGGGCTTTCACGCCGGGAATCGGTAGCCCCGGCCCATTGAAGTACGGCGCCGTGACTCGAATGTCAGGCCCGGGAATCCGGCCCGCATCCACATTCCTCGCGACATTGAAATCGGTGTAGCCGCCCATGTTACCAGCCGTGCGCATCGTGGTGACGCCGCCGGCCAGATAGAGTCGCGGAAAACTCTCCGCATGTGTCGGATAGGCGCCGCCGCCCGCGACGTAGAACAGGTGCTCATGCAGCATCACGAGCCCGGGAATTACGGTCTTACCCGCCAGGTCCCGCACCGCCGCGCCGACTGGAATCGCCGTTGTGCCGGTTGGTCCAAACGCCGCAATCTTGCCCTCGCGGAGCACCAGCGTCTGGCCTTCGCGGGCCGGCGCGCCAGTGCCGTCGATCACCCGGGCGTTGGTGAGCGCGATCACGGGCTCGCTGGCCACGATGAACTGCGCGGGAGCCTGCAGCATCAGCGCGAGGGAGAGTGCGAGCATGAGGGTTCGTGACGGAGTGAGGAGTGAGAACCAGCCGATCCGGTTACTGCCTGAGCCGCAACGTCCGCAGATTCCTGTCCGCCAGAATGTCCTTCTCGTGGAAGGGCAGCGGCACCAGCCCGCCTTTCGAGTACTGCCGCGTCAGATCCCCCGAGTGTGGTGACGACGGGTCATCCGACTGCGAGTACGTCAGAATGCCCCGCGCATCCACCGCGCCATCGGCGGTCCAGCCGACGACCTGGATGTAGCTGTTGCCGGCAATGATGGGCGTGTAGCCTGACGGCTTGAGTTCGGTGGAGATCACGCTCCACATCCCGGTGCCGCCGTCGCCACCGGGAATGGGAATCCGTTCACCGCTGCGCAGGTCGTACTGGATGCTGCCGAGTGGTGCATCGAGCGGCACGTTGAACTGCGTCAGGCGTTGCTGCGCGAGCGCGAGTGCACGACGCAGCCCCTCGCGCACGCCGGGCTGTTCCACCGCCAGTCCGCGCGGAGTGTTGGCGGCGTCCGCCGGGTCGAACGGCACACGATACACTCCCGGCACGCGAACCGCCTGGCGCCAGAACTCGCGCCACACCTGTCCGCCGCGGCTGTCGATCGTCTCGCGACGGTTCCACGCGGCCAGCACCTTGCACGATGCGCCGATATCCACCGAGGTGCCAGACAGCACGACCGGCTCCACCGGTGCCGCGCAAAGTGTCAGCAGGTCGTCGAGCAGCAGTTCCGCGCCGAAGTTCCGGTGCGAGAAGAGCATGTCCTCCAACGTCTGTGGCGTGGCCTTGGCGCCACCTTTCAGCGCCTCGGCAATGAACGCCAGGCCGGCGCGCGTCCGCAGACTGCGCGCAGTGCGCTCGGCGCCGATGATCGGCGAGAAGCCTTCCAGAGGTGCGAGCGGCGTGGACAGCCAGTAGCTGTCATTGGCATTCGAGACCACGTCGTCACGCCGGATGCGTGGCATGGCAGTGGGCGGCATCGCGCCCGGCACTTTCGAGGCGACATCGCTCTTCCATTCGCAGGCAGGGTCAGCGCCATTGAGCACCATCACCGATGCGGGAACGCCAGTCGGCTTCACCCGGCACTTGTCGATCATCGCGGCATCGACGTTTGGTGTCACGCTGATGTCAGCATAGAAGGCCGTGCCTGACTTGTCAGCAGCCAGTGTATTGGTGAACGGCACACCCTGCTGACTGATCGCCGCCTCCACGTCGTCGATCGATCGGGCGCGATTCAGCATGTCATAGGTGATGGCCCCCTGATCATTGCCGAGGTTCGCGTCGCGTACGGCGTACGCGCGTATCGTGGTCCATGGCAGTTGCTCCGAGGCGACCACCGGCCCGTAGTGCGACAGGTACACCGTGCGGGTTTCGTCGTCCACCGTTCCGCTCGCGGACTTCACCGGCACGGTGACGCTGACGCGGGTCATGCGCCGCCAGCCGTCGCCGTAGCGATACTGCGTCGCATCGTCTGGCTTGAGCTCGAGGGCGTAGAGTGTGGAGCGAAGCGCAGTGGAGACAGTGTGGCTCCACGCGACATCCTTGTTGAATCCAATGCCGACGCGATTCGTGCTCAGGAGGCCGACGCCCATGACGTCCAGCTCGCCGGGGATGGTCGTGTGGATGATGTGGAACCGCGACGATCCCTGCCACGGATAGTGCGGATTGCCAAGCAGCAGGCCGCGCCCTGACGCAGTGACGGCCTTGCCCATCGCCACCGCGTTGCTCCCGACGCCCTCTGGCAGGGTGAAGTCCGTGCTGATGCTGCCGGTGCGCATCTCGCCGGGAGGCGCCGCGTTCGCCATCTCCTTCTGGAATCGCCCGACGCCGTACCGAATGCCGACGCCGATGCTGAGGCGTGTCACATCATCAGCGGTGATGGGCTGCACCCACGTGGCGTTGCGGCAGTCGGCCGGCAGATCGCTGCGGTGATCGCGCAGATAGCGGTTGTACCCATCAGCGTAGCCACGGGCGAAGCGGGTGCTCTTGGCGCTCTGCGCCGCGTTGAACCGTCGCACCGTGGCGGCGTCGAGCACCGCGCGATGAAAGATGTCACTCTCGCGGTTGCCGTCGGCGGGGCCGAGGTGCTTCGCCATCTCACCCTTCACCGTCATCACCTCGCGGGCCATGGTGCAGATGGCGTCGGTCGCGGTGGCGTAGGCAAAGCCGTAGCCGAGGCTGGGCCAGTTGGCGGCCTTCACGTGCGGGATGCCGTAGCTCGTCCAGCGGATTTCGGTGTCGTACCGGGCGACTTGCTGGGCACCGAGGCCGTGTGCGGCAGCGAGCGACAGGAAGGCGATGGACGAGGCGAGTGATCGGCGTGGCATCTGAGTGTGGTGGTGTGGTGGGCGAGCGGAATGCGTACCGGGGTGGAGCGTAGCGTCTGCTGCGGCATCCCGCCACGGCGGACACTCCGGGCTGAAACCGGGGGTGCCGCATACCGTATGCTCCCCCACCGCCGCGTGGCTGCCGCCCGCTCACGTCCCGCCACCCCTCCCAGATGCTCGCCGCCGCGCTCTCCGCCGCCGCCGTCGGCCTCGGCGCCCTGCGCGAAAATCCGCTGCGCACCGTCCTTTCGACGCTCGGCGTGATCATCGGCGTCGCGGCCCTCGTCTCGGTGTTGTCGCTCGGCGATGCGATGGAGAACTTCGTCCGCAAGGAGCTGGAGCGGAGCACCGATGTGCAGACGGTGGTGGTCCGCGCCAAGCCGTTCATTCTCGTCGATGGTGAACGGACTCCGGTGCGCGGCGCGCCGCGCTTCACCACGGCGGATCTGACGGAGATGACCGGTGCACTCCCGATGGCGCGGGCGTCGATGATGTCGGTCTCCGGCAGTGCGCGGGTGACATGGGCGCGCACCGGCAAACATCGCAATGTGATGGTCACCGCGACGACCGAAGGCATCGACGCGTTTGGCAAGACGAAGCTGCACGCGGGGCGGCCGTTCACGGCGTCGGAAGCGCGGCACAACGCGCCGGTGGTCATCCTCTCGCACCTGCTGGCCCGTGAACTGGCAGACGGGCGCAGTGTTGAAGCATTGCTGCAGCAATTCGTGCAGATCCGCGGGCAGCCACACGAGGTGATCGGGATCTTCGCGGCCGTCACCGGAGAGCGCGGCTACGGAGCGCGTGTGCCTTACGCCGCCGCATCACAAGTGCTCGGCCCCGATGCGCCGATCGAAAAGCCCGACTTGCAGTTTCAGGCGAAAAGCGTCGAGGCCATCACGTCTCTCCAGCACGCGATTCAGGATTGGCTGGCGACGCGCTTTCGCAACTGGGAGAGTCGTGTCGAAGTCGAGACGATGGAGTCCACACTCGAGCAGGTGAATCAGGGCTTCGACATCATGAAGCTGTTCCTGGGCGCCCTCGCCGGCATCTCGCTGCTGGTAGGAGGCATCGGCATCATGAACATCATGCTCGCCAACGTCACCGAGCGCACGCGTGAGATCGGCATCCGGAAAGCGCTCGGCGCCCGCGGCAGGGACATCAAGCTGCAGTTTCTGGCCGAAGCCATTGCGGTATCCTGTTTCGGGAGTGCGGTGGGTGTGCTGGTCGGCGCCATCATGACTGCCGCAGTGGTCGTCGGCATCCGGTCGTGGAGTGATGCGCCGGAACTGCGATTCGTGCTGGCGCCCGGCACCGTCCTGCTGGCGGCGGCTTCAGCGGCGATCATCGGTCTTGTGTTCGGGACGTATCCGGCGCGCCGCGCCGCGGGGCTCAGTCCGATCGACGCCATCCGGCACGAGTAGGGGCTCAGCCCGATCGACGCCATCCGGCTGTCCGAACAGGGAGCGACCGCAAGATCGCCGGGCGGCGCCGGTGCAAGGGATGCGGGGGCTGTCTGCCCGGGCGTCGTCCGCGCGCTACGTTTTCCAGCGTCCTCCGCACGTCGCCGGCACTCAACTCCCGAAGACCCATGGCCGTCCCGCCACTCGTCAGGCTGCTGTTCGCCGTCTCCGTCACCAGCCTCTCCGGCGCAGCGCAGGCCACGGCGCAGTCACCGCGCCCGATTCGACCGTCTGACATCTATCGCCTCAGGGATGTCGGCTCGCCGCGCCTCTCGCCCGATGGCGCCTGGATCGCCTACACCGTCTCGACGGTCGACTCGGCGAAGGACAAGAGCGACAGCGACATCTGGATGGTCAGCTGGGATGGCACGCGCACGCTGCGCATGACCAGCTCTCCCGAGGGCGAAAGCAATCCACGCTGGAGCCCGGACAACCGCTACCTCTCATTCGTGTCTGGGAGATACGAATCGAAGGGTGGCCAGATCTGGCTGCTCGACCGATCCGGGGGCGACGCGGTGCGGCTGACCGACCTGAAGGGCGGAGTAGGGGAGTACGAGTGGTCGCCCGATGGGACGCGGATCGCGATCGTCTCCCACGATCCCGATCCGGACGAGGCAAAGCCCGATTCGCAGCGGACGAAGAGTCCGAAGCCGATCGTGATCGACCGATACGGCTTCAAGCGCGACAACACGGGGTATCTCAACCGCCTGCGGGATCATCTCTGGATCGTTGACGTCGCGACCAAGAGTGCCGTCCAGATCACGACCGGCGACTTTGATGACACCTCGGTGCGCTGGTCGCCCGATGGGCGGCGCCTGGCGTTCGTGAGCGAACGCGCGAACAAGGACGCCGATCGTGCCAACAACAGCGATGTGTATGTCATCGACGCCACCAAGGGGGCGGCGCCGGTGCAGTTGACCACCTGGAGTGGGCCGGACGGCAATCCAGTCTGGAGCCCGGATGGCGCATCGATCGCGTATCTGCAGGGCAGCGAGCCGGCACTCTCCGCCTACTCGCAGAATCAGATCGCGGTGGTGCCCAGCACTGGCGGCGTGCCACGCCTGCTTGCGCCGACGCTCGATCGCGACGTCAGCACCCTGACGTGGGCAGCCGATGGATCTTCGCTGCGATTCCTCCTCGGCGATGATCGTGCGGTGCATCTGGCCAGCGTGGCGGTCGCTGGCGGGGCAGTGCAGCGCCTGCTCGATGGTCGGCGTGTCGTGACATCCTATGACGTCACTGCAGCCGGGCGGATGGTGGTCGGCACCGGAACCGCGGTGCGGTCCCCGGAGATTCACGCCGTCGAGAGCGGCGCACTCCGTGCGCTGACGCATGTGAACGATTCCCTGTTCGCCGAACTGCGTCTCGGCACGTCGGAGGACCTGTCGTTCCGAAACAAGGATGGCCTGACGGTTGGTGCGCTGCTGGTCAAGCCGTCGGGCTTCACGGCCGGGACGAAGTACCCCATGCTGCTTCGCATTCACGGTGGACCGAACGGGCAGGACCAGCACCTCTTCTCGTTCGAGCGCGAGCTGTTTGCCGCCAGTGGGTATCTCGTGCTGGCGGTGAACTATCGTGGCAGCTCGGGACGCGGCCAGGCGTGGAAGAAGGCGATCTTCGCCGACTGGGGGAACAAGGAAGTGCAGGATCTGCTGGCCGGTGTGGACCACGTCATCGGCATGGGGATCGCCGATCCCGCGCGGCTGGGCATCGGCGGATGGAGTTACGGCGGCATTCTGACCGACTACACCATCGCCACCACGACACGCTTCAAGGCCGCGACCAGTGGCGCGGGCAGCGCACTGCAGACGTCGATGTATGGTACCGACCAGTACATCTACCAGTACGAGAACGAGCTCGGCGCACCGTGGAAGAATCCGAAGGTGTGGGAGAAGGTGTCCTATCCGTTCTGGCACGCAGACCGGATCACCACGCCCACGATGTTCCTCGGTGGAGAGAAGGACTTCAACGTACCGATCGCTGGCGGTGAACAGATGTATCAGGCGCTGCAGTCACTTGGAGTCCCGAGTCAGCTGGTGGTGTATCCGGGGCAGTTCCATGGGATTTCGCGGCCGAGCTTCGTGAAGGATCGCTATGAGCGTTATCTGTCGTGGTATGCGACGTATATGGCGGGGGTGACGCCGTGAAGGTGCACTGAGGTGACTGTCCGCCCCGTCGGCGGGAGCGGTCGGGGTAGCGTTCGTCCGTTGCTATCGGGTGTTCGCGTCACGGCTGCGACCGTTCGTCACATTTCACCTCATTGCTGGTAACTCACGCAAGCATTCGGCGTACTGAGCGGACTGTCGATTCACATGCAGTCCGCATCTCACTTCGCCTGACGCCATGACCGCATCTCGCTTCCGCCGTCTGTGTAGCCGCGCCCTGCCGCTTGCCACCCTGACCATTGCGGGCTTCGCCTCTGGTTCAACCGAAGTCCGCGCACAATCCACTGTACCATCGCCGGCGGCGGCTGCGGACGCGCCGTATCCCCGCTGGCAGGTCGGCAGTTCGATGTTCATGGCGATGAATGCCCTCCCGGACCCGCCGAAGTTCTTCCAGTTCAATGCCGGCTACCGCGTGACGAACCGCGATGTCGTCTCGCTGGAGGCGATCACCTGGACGTACGAGAGGCCACTGGGTATTCCGTGGGGACCGTCATTCGACGACAAGCTCGAGAACTATCCGGGCGACGTTCGCTCATTCGGCGTCGGCGTCGCGTATCAGCGGTTCCTCTGGCGCGGGGCGTACGCCGCAGCGCACGCGCTGCCGTTGCTGCAACAGTATCGCGACCCCGCGGGAAGAGAAATCCAGAAGGGATTCCAGCTCTTCACCACGTTGCGTGCCGGATACCACGTGCCGCTGTTCCGGAAGCGCTGGTTCATCGAGCCGTCGATTGCCATGACGGCATGGCCGGTCAACACGAACGTGCCCGACAGCTTTGCGGCGCGCGATCGGAAGTGGTCGAAGTATTTCCTCGCCGAGCCCGGGCTGCACTTCGGGATGCGGTTCTAGGAAACGCTGGCTAATTGCCGTGTCGTGGCTGGTTGCCGGCGGCGCGACACGGCCAACGACCCAATTGGGTGCGACTCGCACGAGCGGGCCGCGCTCAGAGCCTCTGAACTTTCCTCGGGTGATGGGCGTAGATTCACCTGAGTCGCGTGTCCCGTCAATCAGTTCCAGGTCAGTTGTGATGAGGTTTCCGGACGTCCGCAGTCTGAAGTGGGGCCTCGCTTTCTTGGCGCTCGGCGTTGCGGCCATAGCGCTCGGTGGCGCGGCAGTTGCACGCGGTGCCGCCGTCTCGACCAATCCTATCGTCTGGTCATCGGTGTTCCGGATGATCGAGCTGACGTGGCCCTCCGTGGCACAGCTGCCGACGGTGGACCTTGCGCGGCGCCTCGACGCTGGTGAGCGCGTCCTGCTGATCGATACGCGCTCCAGGGACGAGTACCTGGTCAGTCACTTGCCGGGCGCCGTCTGGGCAGAGCGTCCTGCGCAGTTGCGCGCGGCGGTCCGCGCCGTGCCTGCCGAGCAGCTGGTCGTTCTCTACTGCTCGGTCGGTGTGCGTTCGTCCAAGGCTGCCGCGCTGCTGCTGCGTGATGGCGGGCACACGGTGGCCAATCTCAGCGGCTCGATCTTTCAATGGGCGAACGAGGGGCGCGCGCTCGAGGCGGATGGCAAGCCGGCGCTGCAGGTGCATCCCTACAACCGCGCGTGGGGGCACCTGCTCGAACCGCGCCTGCGCGCCGTGAGCCGGCCGTGATCGACGCAGCCACGCTGCAGGCCTGGCGCACACCGGCATCGCTGAGCGTGCTGTTCGCGCTCTTCGCCTGGGAGACCGGGCAGCCCTTCTTCGCGCTGTTCGCACGTAATGCGCACCCGTGGCGCGTGCGGCTGCGTCACGCGGCGATGAACATCGGCATCGGGGTGCTCAACGGCCTTGCCATTCGCTTCGGATTTCTGGCGCTCTGGATTTCCACCATGCGATGGACGATGGAGCACGGCGTGGGCCTTTTGAACTGGCTGCCGATTCCATCGATGTGGCGCTGGCTGCCGGCGCTGCTGCTACTCGACACCTGGACGTACGCCTGGCACCGGTTGAACCACACCGTTCCGTTCTTCTGGCGTTTCCATCGCCTGCATCACTCCGATCGCGAGATGGACGTGACGACAGCCAATCGCTTTCACTTCGGCGAGATCGCGCTGTCGGCACTGTTTCGCGTGCCGGTCTTGGCACTCATCGGTTGTCGGCTGGACGAACTCGCGCTCTACGAATTGCTGCTCTTCGCTGTGGTGCAGTTTCACCACGCCAACATCGGCTTGCCCGACTGGCTCGATCAGGCACTGCGGACCGTCATCGTGACGCCGCATCTGCACAAGGTGCATCACTCGGTGGTGCTCGTGGAGCAGAACGCGAATTTCAGCTCGTTGTTTTCGTGGTGGGATCGGATTGCGCAGACCTTCCGGTTGGTGCCGAATTTGTCCCGTGTGGTGTTTGGGGTCGACGAGGCTGCGGCGGTGAACACCGCGCACTCTGCCGGGACGCTTCCGGCCGCAACACGGAGTGACGCGCAGTCCTGAATCCTCGTACCACCTCCTGACGTGCTGAGCGCATCACGCGCCACGAGACGCTTCGCATGACGATGGATGCACACCGTCGCCTGCTCTCCGTCGTGGCACTCGCCATGTGCGGCGCAGCTTCCAGTGGCGCTCAGTCGGCGCCGGCCGATGCCGCACCCGCGGCCACCAAGGCCAGGGCCGCGATCGTCGACTCGATCGACGCCCTCGTCCCCGGCTGGCTGACCCGCTTCCGCGCACCGAGTATCACGATTGCGCATGTTCAGGATGGACGGATCGACTGGACGCGCGTCTACTGCGAACAGTCTGCCCCGAAGAAGGTCCCGAATTGTCCCACGCTGACCGGATACGGACTGGGGGGCAGATCTCGAGTATGCGGGTGACCCGTGCGCTGGCATACGCGCAGCCACAGCCTTCCGGTGCTTACGCAGATCGATGCGTTTCGTCACCTACCGCATCACGCGCAAAGATCTTGCCCGGATTCAGGATGTTCTGCGGATCGAGCGCCTGCTTGATGGCCCGCATCACGTGAATGGCGTCACCGTGCTGCCGTTCGAGCGATGCCATCTTGCCAAGGCCGATCCCATGTTCGCCGGTGCAGGTGCCATGCATCGCGATCGCGCGCTCGGTAAGCCGTGTGGCGATGCCTTTCGCCAGCGCATGTTCCGCTGGATCATTCGGGTCGAGCAGCAGCATCAGGTGAAAGTTGCCGTCGCCCACGTGCCCGACGAGTGGCGCGACGATCCCGGCCGCCACGACATCGGCCCGGGTCTCGCGAATGCACTGCGCCAGGTTGGAGATCGGCACACAGGCATCCGTCGTCCAGGCCCGCGCACCGGGCCGCAGCGCCAGACCGGCCCAGTACACCTTGTGACGCGCCTCCCACAGCCTGGCGCGGTCATCCTCAGTGGTGGCCGACGCGTGCACCACGCCCGCAAAGTCTGCGATGATGTCGTGCACCGCCGTCAGCTGCTCGCCCAGCGCATCCGCGCTGAATGCGTGCAGCTCCAGAAAAATCATCGGGAGCACAGGGTAGCCGAGCGAGAGCAACCCGTTCAGTGCGCTGATCGTGGTCGCGTCCACCAGCTCGATACGCGCCAGAGGCACGCCGCTCTGGAGCAGCGCGATGACGGCGTCGATCGCGGCATCTTCCGTGTCGAAGGCGCAGACGGCAGCGGCGATGGCGTCGGGTACGGGATGCAGCCGTAGTGTGGCCTCGGTGACGATGCCAAGCGTTCCCTCTGAGCCGAGGAACAGTCGGGTCAGATCGTAGCCTGCGGATGACTTGCGCGCTCGGCTGCCGGTGTGGATCACCGACCCATCCGCCATCACCACCGTGAGCGCAAGGGTGTTCTCGCGCATGGTACCGTAGCGCACCGATGTCGTGCCTGACGCACCGGTCGCAATCATGCCGCCGATGGTGGCATCGGCACCCGGGTCGACGAAGAAGGTGGCACCGGTCGGCGCGAGTTCGCCAACGAGCTGCCTGCGGGTGACGCCCGCCTCGACGGTGACGTCGAGATCCTCGACACTCACGCGCAGGACCCGGTCCATTCGCGAGAGGTCGATCGACACCCCACCTTCTACTGCGCTGACATGGCCTTCGAGCGAACTGCCGGCGCCGTATGCAATGAGCGGAACGTCGCGGGCGGCACAGCCCCGTACGATTGCGCTGACCTCATCGGTCGTCAGTGGGTAGACCACCACATCCGGAGGGGCCGGCGGCAGGTGCGTCTCGCCGCGGCCATGCTGATCCAGCTCCGAGGCCACACGGGTGAGGCGGTCGCCGACGATCGTTTGCAGGAACGCGATGAGCCCCCGCACGTCGCGGACGCGCGAGCGGGTGGATGGCGTGATGGTGTGACTCACTCTGGGGGACTCCTGCGTTGACGCCGGGTTGCTACTGCCCGTGAATGCCGGACGATACACGGTGGTGCCCGGGACCGGCGGGCCTCGATGGGGACGGAGTTCCTGGCTCGATGGGGACGGAGTTTCGCATTTCGCGGCTGCGGGCTCGATGGGGACGGAGTTTTGCATTTCGCGGCTGCGGGCGGGCGAGCGTAGTGCTGAGGTCGCTTGCCGCGCCTTGCGCGCGCCAATCACGTTGTTCGGCCGGCCGCCCACGCGGATGGACGCTGCGCACCAGACGGCCCATTCACCATCTCTGTCTCGCCCACATCATTTCAGACTGCGCCATGACATCTGCGCGCGCCATTCACCAGGACTTTCGTGCGCTGCTCGATCGCAAGGAACCCGAACTGGTCGAGCTTTTCTGTGACCTGCGATCCTTCATGCTCGAGTTGCACCCGGCCGCGAATGAACTGCTCTACCACACGCACGCGCTGACCGCCGTCTTCACGATGTCAGAAAAGCTGGGGGACGCGTACTGCATGCTCCCGATCTACACCAATCACGTCAATCTTGGCTTCAACAAGGGCACGCGGTTGCCTGACCCGCACCATCTGCTGCAAGGCACGGGCAACCTTATCCGACATGTACCGGTCACCAAACCCTCCGACTACCGGAACCCGAAAGTGAAAACGCTGGTGATTGCAGCGATCCAGTTCGCGACCGCAGACATGGATGCGCCATCACGCTCCGTTGGAAAGACCGTCTCGAAGATCACGAAACGGTAGCGGGGCAGCTGACTGACGCGAGCAGGCGTGTTGGCCCGGAAGCACGGCTCGCGCGCACTCGACTGTCCTGACGCAAGCCAGGCGAGGCCGACGTGAGGCATATCGCGTGCAGCCTCATCCCGCCACGACACTCACACGATGCCAGGCGTTGTTCAGATACCCCTTCACATTCCACACGTCACGCAACTCGCCGGGTTGCGTCGCTCCGCTTTCGTCGAATGCACGGACCATCAGCGTGTGGCGTCCCTCGGGCAGATCCACTGTCGCCTGCCACCGCGTCCAGGTCCAGCGATCGCGCACTGCGTCAAGCGTGGCAGAGTGCCACTGCGCGCCACCATCAATCGAGTACTCGACGGCCGTGATCGCACATGCCTCGGTGCCGATCGCCCAGCCGCGGATCACCGCTGGTCCCGCTGCGACCCTCTGTTCTGGTGACGGGTCGAGAATGACCGAGTTCAGCGTGATTTGGGCGAGCGCAACGCCTCTGGTCACGTCGCCTGGTCGCTCCGCATCCGGCTCGCGCTGCACACGATAGGCCTGCGTCTGGAAGTAATTCGACGATGGCTCGGCGGCCGCCGTGATGCGCCCAAGCCACTTCACGCTGCGCGCACCGATCCATCCCGGCACCAACGTGCGCACGGGAAACCCATGCGTCGGTGACAATGGCAGTCCGTTCAGCTCGAATGCCAGCAGCACATCCGCTTGCAGCGCCTTGTCACGCGTGATGGATCCGCCGAAGCCAAAGCGTCGCCCGCGTCGCTCCACGGTATCCATCCCGGCGAACTCGATGTGGTGCGCATCCGGCGAGAGCCCGCATGCCAGCAGCACATCGCGAAGCGACACGCCGCCCCAGCGCCCAGTGCTCGCCGGCTCTGGCCCCCACGGCAGTTCGCCGGGCAGTGGGGCGATCGAGAGCAACTCATCGCGCCGCAGCCCGGCGCAAAGCAGGGTTGAGACGACCTCTCGCCGCGGCAGCTGTTCTAGCTCGGCGAACGACAGTGACTGCGGGCGCGCGACCATCCCGTCGACAACCAGTCGCCAGTGTGCCAGGTCGATGGTCGGCGGCGTGGCATGGCTGCGCGTGAAGAAGCGCTCGACAGGGGTGAGCTGACCTTCGTCCAGCCCCGCGCGCCGCGCGCCGGAGTTGAGACCGTCGGTCCCGTGGTACAGTCGATCGTCAGCGGGTGTCATGCTGGATATGTGAGGAGAGCAGAAGCGCCATTTTACAAGATAGCCATCGTAAACTCCGCTCCTTCATGCCGGCGTTCCACGGCTGGCCGGGCCCAAGCCGAGCGCGCCGTTCCCTCCGAAGCATGTCGATTCCGTGGATCGCTGGTCTTTCCCCTCCCGGTTCGCACTGACATCTTCGATGGTATGACGCCTCCTCATGTGATCGCCGTCGGGATCCGCGCCGGGTTGCTGCGCTGGCTGACCCGCACATGGACCACACCACGTTCCCATAGCCGATGCTGACCGCCTCGCAGCACTATCGCGCGCGCTCCGCCGTGATGGCCGCCACTCTCATGATGTTCGCGAGTTCCGCCGCCATAGCGCAGCCCGGGCCGTCACCATCGCAACAGATTGCGGGTCTGCTCGATACCGTGACGCACGGCATGCGCGCGGCGGGGCTCGACTTCAATTTGTCCGACACCGGGAAACGACATCTTCCCGATCCCACGCGTCAGGCGTGGCAGAACGATGCGGTGCAGTGGGCGTGGGTCGCGCAGCAAGTCCAGTCGATCCCGACGGCGGCTCTTTCGCCAGAGGAACGGCTGACGGTGCAGTTGCTCGTCTGGGAAGCCGCCGCGAACCGCCAGAAAGGGCCGTTCTGGTGGGTTGATTTCTCCACCGTCACACCGTACGCATCGCCGCTTGGGGGCATCGCGCGAGGATTCACCGCGCGGCCGCTGCGCGTGTCGTCAGACACGGTGCGATACCTGCAATTGCTTCGCGAGGTGGCACCGCTGATCGACTCGATCCGCACGGGGCTGGAGCAGCGAGCAGCACGCGGTATCCGACTGTCGAAGCAAGCGTTGCCCGCCAGCGTGGCGCTGTTGCGTACGTATGGCGCACGCGGGGCGGGGAATCCGTTCGCCGTGCCGTCGACACGGGCCAATGCGCTCGACTCGGCCACACGCGGCGCATTTCTGGCGTCGACGGAACGCGAAGTCGGGAACGCGATCGTGCCTGCCGTCGATCGCCTGGTGGCACTGCTCACCGGTTCCTACGCCGACGCTGCGCGCCCTGCGGTTGGCCTGATGCACTATCCCGGGGGCCGCGCGTACTACGACTGGCTGGTGCGATATCACACCACGCTGCCGGTGACGGCCGACGAGGTGCACCGGATCGGTGTGGCCGAGGTGGCGCGGATCGAGGGCGAGATGGCAGCCATTCGTGCAGCAGTCGTGTTCACTGGCTCACGATCTGCGTTCCACGCACAACTCGCGAAGGATCCGCGATTCATTGCGAAGACGCCTGAAGAGTTCGGCGATCGGCTGATGAGTTACGCCGATCGGCTCTGGCCTCTGATCCCGCGTGCCTTTGGCACGTTGCCACGGGCGAGAGGCGACGTACGACGCCTGCCACCGGAGCTCGAGCCGGCGATGACCTTCGGCTACTACCAGGTGCCGACCACACGCGATTCGGTCGGCCACTACTTCTACAACGGCACGCAACTCGAGCAGCGCTCACTGCTCACTGCCGCGCCGTTGATCGCGCATGAGCTCTGGCCCGGTCATCACTTTCAGGTGAATCTCAGCCGTGAGAACAGCGCGCTGCCGCCATACCGGCGTGATCGGTACTACACGGCCTTTGGCGAAGGGTGGGGCGACTATGCCAGTATCGTTGCCGGCGAACTCGGCCTCTACGACGATCCGTATGACCGATACGGGCGGCTGGCGATGGACATGTTCATTTCGTGTCGGCTGGTCGTCGATACCGGCATGAACGCGCTCGGGTGGTCACGTGAGCGGGCGATGGCATACATGCGGGAGCATGTACTCGAGTCCGAGGCGCAGATCGGCACGGAGTCACTTCGCTACAGCACCGATCTGCCGGGGCAGGCGCTGGCGTACAAGATGGGGAGTCGGGAGTTCGTGCAGATTCGGGCTGCGGCCGAGCGGGCACTTGGTTCGCGATTCAAGTTGCCGGCGTATCACGACATGCTGATCGGGAGTGGAAGTCTGCCGATGACGGTGGTGCGCGCGCGGGTGGGGGCGTGGGTGCAGGGGCAGATGGGGGCGAACTAGGTCGCAGAGCGGTGGGGCCTTCGTGCGTCGTCACGGGGACGGAGTTCATGAGATCGCGAACTCCGTCCCCATGAGCTCGCGAACTCCGTCCCCATGAGCTCGCGAACTCCGTCCCCATGAGCTCCCTTTTGCCGCGCTACCGCCCCTTCACCCCCGCCAGATAGTCCGTCGCCAGATTCGACAACGCGCGCACCCCCGTCTCCAGCGCACCCTCATCCGCGAAGAACAACGGCGAATGATTCGGCGACGCCGTCGCCAGATCCCGGTCCTTCGGCGTCACACCGAGAAAGAAGAACACGCTCGGCATCGTCTTCGCGAACACCGGGAAGTCCTCGGAGCCCATCACCGGGCCGATCATCTGCAGCCCGCCAAAGCCCGCAGTGCGCTTCAACGTCGGCATCATGCGCTCCGTGAGCGTGGTGTCGTTCGCCTGCACCAGGCCGCCTTCGTCCACCGTAACCATCGCTGTCGCCCCCGCGCTCGCCGCGATCTGCTCGGCCGTGCGCTTGATGCGCATTGCGATGTCGGCGCGCATCACATCGTCGAACGTGCGAAGCGTCCCCACCATCACCACACTGTCCGGAATGATGTTGCTGCGATTCCCGCCGACAATCTGTCCCACCGTCAGCACACTGGGCAGATACGCCACATTCACCTGACGACTCGCGATCGTCTGCAGGCCAAGCACGATCTGCGACGCGACCACGATCGGATCGATGCCGCTCCACGGCTGCGAGCCGTGCGTCTGTCGACCCTTTACGATGATGGTGAAGTTGCCTGCGGCGGCCATCTGCGGACCGACGCGAATGCCGATCGATCCGACGCGAGAGGGCCAGACATGCAGCCCGAATACCGCGCTGGGTGTCGGGTCCTTGAGCGCTCCCGCATCGACCATCGCCTGCGCGCCACCAAGTCCCTCCTCGGCCGGCTGAAACAGGAACTTCACGGTGCCGGGCACCTGCGCCTTCATCCCCGCGAGTACTTCGGCCACACCCATCAGAATCGCGACGTGATTATCGTGCCCGCAGGCGTGCATCGCTCCAACTTCCTGCCCCTGCCACATCACCTTGGCCTTGCTCCTGAATGGCAGGTCCACCTGCTCGGTGACCGGCAGCCCGTCCATATCGGCGCGCAACGCGACCACGGGGCCGGGCTTGCCGCCCTTGAGCACACCAACCACGCCGGTCATGCCGACCTGTGTCTGTACCTCAATCCCGAGCTGCCTGAGATGCGCCGCAACCAGCGCGGCGGTGCGTGTTTCCTGTCCGCTCAGCTCTGGGTGCTCATGAATGTCGCGCCGCCAGGCGACGACCTTCGGCATGACGGCAGGCAGACTCGTTTCGATCAGCCGGGCAAGCTCGGATGACGGAGACTGTTGTGCGATGGCCAGCCGCGGGGCGAGCAGCGCAGCGGCGGCGAGGGCGATGAATCGGCGCATCGGGATCATGGGCGATGGGGAAGGGGTGCTGCGGCAAACGTATCACCGGGTTCATGGCGGCGGAGTCCGCAAGTCCTTGTTCTCTCACCGCATGGGTGCCTTCATGGAGGATGAGTCCTTCTGCGGCCCGTCTCCGCTGACCGAGTGCGTCCTCGCATGAACTGCTGCGGATGACCGACCTTCGCGCGCAACGGCAGGCCACCTTGGGCGACGGCTACACCCTCGCCCAGGAACTCGGCGGGGGCGGCATGTCGCGCGTCTTCGTCGCGCAGGAGCACGCGCTCGGCCGCGACGTGGTGGTGAAGGTGCTCTCCCCCGAACGCGCCGCGTCGCTCAGCGCCGAGCGCTTCACGCGCGAGATCAAGCTTGCGGCCGCACTGCAGGACCCGCACATCGTGCCGCTGCTGGTCGCGGGCACCACGAGCGAGGGGCTGCCATACTACACCATGCCCTTCGTGCGCGGCGACTCGCTCCGGGCGCGACTGTTGGCCGGCCCGGTGCCGGTGTCCGAGGCGCTCGGCATTCTGCGCAATATCGCGCAGGCGCTGGCCTACGCGCATGAGCGCGGCATCGTGCACCGCGACATCAAGCCGGAGAACGTGCTGTTGTCGCGCGGCACCGCGGTGGTCACCGACTTTGGCATCGCCAAGGCGCTCTCGGCCTCGACGACAAAGGCCGAGGGGAACACGCTCACCTCGCTGGGCACCTCCATTGGTACACCGGCCTACATGGCGCCGGAGCAGGCGCTGGGCGATGTGAACACCGATGCGCGCGCTGATCTGTATGCGTGGGGCGTGGTGGCGTACGAGGTGCTCGCGGGCGCGCATCCATTTGCCGCGCGGAGCACGCCGCAGGCGATGGTGGCGGCGCACATCAGCGAAGCACCGCCGCCGCTGGACGCGGCCCGTCTGGGTGTACCGCGCGATGTCGTCGCGCTGGTCATGCAATGTCTGGCGAAGGATCCAGGGCAGCGCCCGGCCAGTGCCGATGCGCTGCTCACGCGTCTGGCGAATGTGACGTCGGGCAGCGTCGAGCAAGAAGTGGCGCCGAGTCGGCGACGCACGCCGCTGGTGGCGGTGAGCATTGTGGTGGCCGCGCTGGCCATCGCCGGGTGGGCGCTGCTTCGCCCGAATGCCACGACATCGAACGCGTCGCCCAAAAGTGCGGGCACCAGCCCCTTCGCAACCGACAGCGCATCGCCGATTCGCTCCCTCGTCGTCCTCCCGTTCGAAAGCGTCGGCGGCGACACCGCCAACGCGTACTTCGCCGAAGGCATGGCCGATGAATTGTCAAACGCGCTCGGCAAAGTGCCCGGCCTGCAACTCGCCGGCCGAAGTTCCGCCGCCTCGTTCCGCGGCAAGCAGAAGTCGGCCCAGGAGATCGGCGCCGCGCTGAACGTGGGCGGTGTCCTCGAAGGCACCGTGCGCCGGGCGGGCGGGAAAGTGCGCGTCTCCGCGCAGCTCACCAACGCGCGCACGGGGTTGGTACTTTGGAACGACAGCTTTGAGCGTAGTGCCCAGGACGTGTTCGCGGTGCAGGACGACATCGCGCAGGCGATCGTGCGGGCGTTGCAGGTCACGCTGGCGGGCGGTGCCGCTCCCGCAGCAACGTCGGCCCGCGGCACCAGCGATCTCGAGGCGTACGACCTGTACCAGCGCGGCATGTACCTGTATGAGCGCCGCGGTCCAAGCCTCCTGCGGGCCCGCGACTACTTCCAGCAGGCGATCGCGCGGGATCCGCAGTTCGCGCGCGCCTACTCGGCGCTCGGACTCACGTGGGCAGCGCTGGCAAATTACAGCATGGTGCCGACGGTCGAGGCGGTCCCACCGACCGTGACGGCGAGCGAACGTGCACTGACGCTGGATTCGCTGTCCGCCGACGCCTGGGCGGCGTTGGGATTCGCCCGGACCCACGCGCACCAATGGCACGCGGCAGACGAGGTCACAATGCGGGCCGTGCGCCTCGACCCCCGCAATGCGGTCGCGCAGATAGCCCGGTCAAAATTCCTGGGGGTAGTCGGCCGCGTGGACGAGGCCAGCGAGGCGGCGTTGGTGGCGGTGGCCCTCGATCCCGGGAGTGTGGGATACGTGAATCAGGCCATGCTGGTGCTCGCCCTCGCTGGTCGCTACCCCGAGGCGACCCGGTTCGCCGATCGCTTCTGGGAGATGGATTCCACGCTGTCGGCCACCGGCTTGGGGGTGACCGTGCTCTGGGAAGGGGGGCAAGTCGCCGAGGCGCGCCGGCGTGCCGAGGTACTGCTTCGGCTGTCGCCGTACCCTGGCAACATCACCCGCGCGATCTACGTCATCGCCAAGACCGGCGACCCCGGGCGTGCCGCGACGCTGCTCAGCCAACAGCGCGCGCGCTTTGCCGGCCGCGACGATGGAGGATCCGCCTGGTCTACCGCGTGGCTCGCACTGGGCGACACGGCGCAGGCGTTGACGGCGCTCGAGGAAAGTGCGCGGCGGGACAACTTCGGCGTGAACATTCCCTTGGGAAGTCGGATTTATGATCCGCTGCGCGCCAGCCCGCGTTTCGCCGCGCTCGTGCGCTCGCTCGGCTTGGATGTGGCGCTGTTCACGTCGCCCAACGGGGGGCGGCCGCGGTAGTCCCACGAAAAGCGGCATCTAGGCCGTGTTGCAAAATGGAGTTAGCAGGTAAATATTGCATTGCATTATGGAGCCGCATAGTCGATTTCTGCACCCGCCAGCGGGCAGCTTCTTCCTCCTCGGCCCCCGCGGTACCGGCAAGACCACCTGGGCGCGCCAGCACTTTCCCGACGCGCTCACGGTCAACCTGTTGCAGCCCGAGACATTCCGGGCACTGGCCGCGCGACCGGAACGACTCCGCGAACTGGTGCTCGGCAATCGCGATCGCCGCGATGTGGTGATTGACGAAGTGCAGCGTGCCCCGGAGCTCTTGCATGTGGTGCACGACCTGCTCGAACAGCCCAATGCGCCGCGCTTCATCCTCACCGGCTCGAGC
>JANMHB010000074.1:0-48789 GCA_031374935.1 Gemmatimonadaceae bacterium
GCCCAAGGCCGTGGCGGCAGAGCAGCCGCGTATGACACCCGACGGGCAGGGCATCCTGTACGTGGACAATCGGCAGAACGCCAAGCTCGTGTACTACGACCTCGCGCTCGACTCGGCGTTCGTGCTGATGGAAGGTGCCGCGGAGGCGCAGCTCCTGCCGACTGGACACATCGTGTACGGGTCGGCGGCCACCGGCCTGTACACCGTGAAGTACGATGCATCGCAGCACACGGTCTCCGGCACACCAGCGCCTGTCGTGCTCGACATGCAGGCCAACGGCGGCGTCGCACCGTTTGTCGTGACACGCAGCGGCACGCTGGTGTACCGAGCCGGCGTCGACGCCGAGTCGCGCGTCGTGCTCCGATCACCGAACGGCAGGCTTGATACGCTGCCGCTCGCGCCCAAGGTGCTGAGCTACGCGCGGTTCTCGCCTGATGGCCGGTACCTCGCGCTCACCATCGGGGCGGCGCGCGGCAGCAACCGGCACACGGCGATCTACGACTTCAACGTCGGCACGCTCATGCGCATTACGCAGGAAGGGGGGGCGCACGCGCCGGTCTTCTCCCCCGACGGGAAGCGCATCGCGTTCAGCGCGGAAAGCCCAACAAGCGATGCGGAGGACATCTTCGTGCAACCGGTGGATCGCAGTGCACCCGCGATGGCCGTGACCCGCCTGCCGAACGATCAGCATGCGAGCGACTGGCCGAACGACACGTCGCTGGCATACTCGAACAACACGTCGGCGCGGACGCTGGGTGGCTCGGTCTCCGGCCAGACCGCTGGTCTCGTCAATCCGATCAGCAAGACAGCGCCGAAGCCACTGCTGAATGCGGCATGGGGCGAGTTCGACGCGGCGGTCTCGCCCGATGGCCGGTGGATGTCGTTCACCTCGTCCGAATCGGGCACGCCGGAGATCCACGTCCGCGCCTTTCCTGATGGCGCGTCCAGTGGAAACTGGAAGGTGTCGTCGGGCGGTGGCGTCCGGTCGCGCTGGTCGGGCGATGGTCGCACCATCTTCTATCAATCGGCGCAGGGTACGGCCATCAGTGCCACGAAGGTGAGCCCGGGCATTCCGTTCGGCGTTGGCGCGACGGACACCGTGCTGAAGGACAGGCCGTACGGCGCGGCCTGGGACCTGGATCGTGCCACCGGACGGATGGCGGCGACGGAGACTGTGGCGGATGCGACGGTGCGGATCGTGGTGATGCAGCACTGGCTCGATGCGTTCCGTCGGAAGCAGGCGGAAAAGCCGTGACGGGCAGCGTGGCGGCTCACGTTGCGAACGAAGAATCGTCAGATGCGAGTGGTGTGGAGTGGCGTCTATCGCGACGGTCGGTTTGAAGTGCGCGTTCCACGCCAGCGTTGCCCAACACGATTTCTGCATTCCGCTGCAGGCCGTGCAGTTTCGCCCGCTTCATCGGTGACTTCCGGAATGCCGCGCTGAACTGCTCCTGATCGAGCGCCAGAATGTCCGTCGCCAGCGTCACCGCGTCCTTCCCCGCAACGAACTCCCGCGCCCGGAACGGCGAGTCCTCCGCCAACTCCTGCGAAAACTTCACATTCCATGGGCAAACGGACTGCGAGATGTGTCGGTATAACCGTTTTGAGATCATCCTCGCCACGGGGAGCCGGACCCGCGCCTTTGCGCCCCATCTCACGCGTGATTCGAGCCTTTGGCCGCGTCGCTCCGGCAGTTAGGGCGGAGGACCACCTCCCGGCCGTACGACGCGACGATCGCCGCCGCAGCGCTGGCACCAGCGCTACCGCTGTGTACACAAGCAATCCCGATGACTTTCGCTCGAGGTCGTTCACGTGCCCGCGCCGACCCGCTGACTCATAACTCACGGTGAGCGCGCATGACGACCCCGGACGCCTGACGGCGGCCCTCACGGGAGTCACATCTCACCAGGCGGCACGGACGTCAGTCACGGCACCGGTGCGTAGCACGGACTGCGATGCGTCACGTTCGTGGCTCGGCGCGGCGGCACCCTCGCCGCCGCGCCGTTATTCCAGCTCTATTTCACCACGACGGTGACGCAGTCACTGACGAGCAGCGATGTTGTATTGACCAGCGCGTCGATGACGCGAAACCGAACGTTGAACGGCGTACCGGACGTAAAGGCGCCGCCGACTGCGAGCTCGAAGTGCGCAGCCCCAGCGCCGCCAGGCGAGGTGGTCAGGGTGACGAGCGGACCGGCATTCGGAATCGGGAAGCTGATCCACCGACCGGTGCACGCGCCGTCTGCAACATTCAGGTCCGGGGCGCGTTGCACGAGATACGTGGTATTCGGCGAGGCCCCGCGAATGTGGACCTCGCCCTGCACGTGGAACGTCCCGCGGTCCTGGGCGGTGGGGGTCACATTCACCGCCCCGGTCCCCGTGCCGACGCTGGCAACGAGCTCGATCCCATGCGTCGCATTGCCGCGCACATCGAGCGTGGGCGAGGCTGTAGTGGGGGCCGTGCTGTCGCTGGAGCAGGCGGCGACGCTCGCGGCCGTAATCACGGCGGCGAGCAGGTACAGGCTGGCGAAGCGCATGGTAACTCCTGATGTGATCGTGTAGCGGTGGCGCGACACCGAGATGTCTCGCGCCGACTGGCGAGCGCGCCACCCCGCCATAGACTTCGGCTGTGGCCACCTGCGCAGGACAGGATGCGGCGCAGCCGTGATCGAGGCGTGATCCACCTGTGACGGGGCCGCCAGTGATTCATTTGCGTACGCTCGGCCCGCCGCATCTGGAGGAATTCGATGGCTCCGTCAGGAGGCCCATCGCAGCGCAGTCGAAGCGTCTCGCGCTGCTGGCCTACCTCGCGCTGGCCGGTGCAGGGCGCTTCCGCCGCCGCGACTCGGTCATCGCGCTCTTCTGGCCGGAGTCGAACGACGAGCATGCGCGCGGCGCACTTCGGCAATCGCTGAGTTACCTGCGCCGCGCTGTGGGGCGCGATGCAGTCGTCACGCGTGGCGAAGAGGAGATCGCGGTACAGCCCGCCCTCCTGCGCTGTGACGCCGTCGTATTCGATGAGCAGGTCGCGGCCGGTCGGTACGACGAGGCCATGGCGGGCTACGGCGGTGATTTTCTGGATGGCCTGTTCGTCTCGGATGCCTCGGCCGACCTGGAGCGGTGGGTTGACGACGAGCGCGCCAGGTTGCGAAAGCGCGCCGCGCAGGCGTGCTGGTCGTTGGCTGACGCAAGTCGCATACGGAGCGACTGGACCGCCTCCGCTACGTGGGGGCGCCAAGCCTCGTCGCTCAGTCCTCACGACGAAGGTAAACTTCGTCGGCTCATGCAGCTGCTCGACTCAATGGGTGATCGCGCAGGCGCGGTGGAGGTATTTGACCGCTTCGCGCGCCAGCTTGCCGATGACTATGCGACCGAGCCGTCGGCCGAGACGCAGGCCACGATTGAGGCCATTCGCGGCCGCGTCGAGATCGTGGTCGGCGCCACAGCCCTGGCTGGAGTGGACGCGACTCCTCCCGCAGTCGCCCTCGTTGCGGTGAGTGAGCAGCCCATCGCCGCAGACACCGGCCAGGTCGCGCCGCTTGTGGCAAACCGCGAACACCGCGCGCGGCACGGGTTCGGCCCGGCAAAGATTCTGGTTGTCTCCGTCGTTCTCGCTGTGGTGGGCTATCTCGGATCGAAGGCCAGGGTGCGGGCACAAGCCGTTGCTGATGGAGCGCTGGTGCTGGCGGTGATGCCGATTCAGAACATGAGTGGAGACACGTTACCGGCATACCTCGGCGATGGCCTCACAGAACAGCTGACCTCCGATCTGGCGCAGGTTCGAGGGTTCTCGTTGATCAATCACCGGACGATGATGACGTACCGCGCGTCGCGATCGAGCCCGCGGCTGATCGCACACACGCTCGGCGTGGATGCCGTTGTCGCAGGAACCCTGCTTCGGTTGCCGGGCGACTCGCTACGACTGAGCGTCGAGGTGGTGCGCGCGGGAGAAGATCGGGTGATCTGGGCGCGGAGCTACTCGGCCGCGCGCAGTGACCTGCTGCGTGTGACGCGACAGGTGGCGACAGGCATGGCGGACTACATGCGGCCCGCTACAGCAAGCGGTCGGCAGGCGGCGTTTGCGCTACCACGTCCAGTCGATCCCACCGCCGTCGACCTGTACATGCAGGGCCGCTACTACTGGAACAAGCGCGGCGCGGGGCTGCTGCGCTCCATCCAGCTCTTCACCGCGGCGCTGGATGCAGACCCAACGTTCGCGCTCCCCTATGCGGGGATAGCGGATGCGTACGTACAGCTGGGTTATGCGAGTACGCTGCGGCCAGATGACGCCTTTCCGAAGGCGCGCGCCGCGGCCCTCCGGGCTCTTGAACTCGATTCCACGCTGGCAGAACCACATGCGACGCTCGGCTTCGTTTCCCTGTACTTCGATTGGGACTGGCCGGTGGCAGAGGGCGAGTTCCGCCGTGCGCTGACGATGAACCCGAGCTACGCCACCGGGCACGAATGGTACGGACTTTTTCTAGCGGCCATGGGACGATTTGACGAGGCCATCGCGCACGAGCGCCAGGCGCAGTCCCTGGATCCGCTCTCCACCGCCATCTCTGGCACAGCCGCGTGGATTCTCTACTACGCGGGCCGCAACGACGACGCGGCGCGCGAGTTGAAGGTTGCGCTACGCGCCGACAGTGCTTTCGCCCTCGGCCACTTCTATCTCGGCCGGGTGGAAGAGGCCCGTGGCGCATTCGAGAGTGCACTCGCTGAGTATGGCGCAACCGGACCACTGCGAAACTGGGTACCGACGGTGGCTGCCGTGGGCTATGTACAGGGCAGCCAGGGACGCCGACCGGATGCCCTTGCGACTCTCGCTCGCCTGAAGTCGCGTTCAGAACGCGAATACGTGACCGCGTACGCCATCGCACTCGTGCATGCATCGCTGGGACAGTCCGATAGCGCGTTCGTCTGGCTGGCGCGCGGCGAGCGCGAGCACACGCACTGGATGGTGTGGCTGCGCCGCGATCCGCGCTGGGCGCCGATCCGCGCCGATCCGCGGTTTGAGGCCCTTGCGCGCCGCCTGCGGCTGCCTGCGTCAGATGTCGTTGGCTCGCGAGTGCGATAGGCACAACGGCACGCAATGCGCGTCGCGAGGCGTGACCATTGCGCCTTCGGCTACACTCCGTGGCGTCTGTTCGTGAGCACCACCGCCGCATTCCGATGCAGCCCCAACAACTTCGCCCGCTTCATCGGCGACTTCCGGAACGCCGCACTGAACGCCTGCTGGTCAAGCGCCAGAATGTCCGTCGCCAGCGTCACCGCGTCCTTCCCCGCAATGAACTCCCGCGCCCGGAATGGCGAATCGTCAGCCAAGTCCTGCGAGAACTTCACGTTCCACGGACAGCAGGTCTGGGAGGTGTGTCGGTATAACCGTTTTGAGATTCCTCTCGCAACCGGCCGCCGCACGTTACGGCCGGCACGCTTGTAGCTGTCAGCACCGGTTAGAATCCCGCGGAGCCGCGTTGCGCTGCCGCCCGGTCGTGGCTGTCGCGCTACTGCGTGCTCGATGGCGCCGGTCGCACGGAGCACCACGTCGTGCTCAACGCTTGCGGGCGTCCCAGGTCTTCCCGGCACAGACCCCAAAGTTAATCACCCCCACGGCGGCGGAGTCGGAGACGATTCGGCCGGATACGAGTGCGCCACCGCCGGCGGTGTAGGAGAACGCGCCGTTTCGCACCGAGACCGGAGCGGAGAACTCCGATAGCACGGTGTTCTCGCACGAGACACGCGTGAGCACGTTGTCGCGGATGGTGAACTCTACGACCTGATGGGTGCCGTCATTCTGGTCCGCATAGCCCGACCAGACGCCATTGAAGTCGAACACGTCGGGCGCCACGTACGTGAAGGCGCCCACGAGCGTCACCGTCGTACCGTCAGGGTTGCGTACGACGACGTCGGCGGCGCCGGCGGCGTGGGCCGGGGTCACGAGATAGACCTCTCCCCCGTAGAAGGTGGTCCGCACGGTGATGCCATCGATCTTCACGATCGTGCCCTCCTGCAATCCGGTCCCGGTGAGGGTCGCCGGCGTCTCGCCGCCGGTCGACCCCACGTTCGGTCGCAGCGCCGTGATGGATAGCATGACGGGTGGCACGACGGGCGGCACGACGGGCGGCACGACCGGCGGCGGCGCGCGCGGAGTGGTGGGGGGCGTGATGACTGTGGTGACGTCACCGCAGCCGAGCGTGAGCAGGGCGAAAAGTGCCACGAGGGACACTCGCGGCGAGCTTCCAGAGAGGGAATGGCGCATCTGTTCTACCTCGGTCAGGGTCAAAACTGAGACGACCGTCGCGTGTGACACTGGCCGGTCGGATAGCCGCCGATTGCTCCGGCTGCGGTGTGCCGCGCCGGCCGAGTGCAACACGTAGACGACAGACCCCGCGACTGCTTGGAATGCCGAGCAGGACCGGCCTGCAATTCGCTGCTCGGTGGGCGTCGGGTGCAGGGCAACCCCGACGAGAGGTTGAGGCTAGGGATTCGCCGGAACGATGTACCGAGGCGGCGCGACCAGCGGGGAACCCACCTGCAGGTTCACGAGCGTGTGTTCGTCGAGCACGATGGCTCGCAGGTCCCCGTCGTAGCGCTGCTGGCCGACAAACGCAACGACTCGCCCCGCCTGGCCTGCCACGTTCTGCCGTGTGAGAGGCTGTCCCCAGAGGTCGAAGAGTTGGCCGAGCGTCAGTGCGCGAGCCTCCCCGGGGTTGGGGTGCAGGTGGATCACGCCGCTCGCGTCGTGCGAGTGCATCTCATGGAAGCATTTCGTCCGGTCGAAGTTCACGTAACCATTCGCGACGACCGGATTCATGATGCCGATCCCGAGCGGAATGGCGATCTGTTCCCCCTTCACGAATAGGCTGACGTGCGCGTGGCGGTGGTAAGGCCCCATCGCGCTGATGCACGACAGGCCGCTGATCGGCTGTCCCTGCCCGCCGGTTGCCGTGTTGCCGAGGGGATAGAAGGCTCTGCCGACGGTGGACGCCCGAACGAGCTGGACCTCCGCGCCGGGGCCCGGGTCCGGTTCGACCGGGGCGGCGTTGCTGCAGGCACTCAGTGCCAGCACAAGCGAAGGAATGACCAACCGCCGAAACGCGAGAGCGGTCACCATGCGTCTGCTCCGAGGAGGGAGCTTCATATGTATCGGCCTACGGCGCGGAGCATCACCTACGTAACTCCGTAGGCTGCTCTCCCAGCTGGCGATTAGATCAGCTGGTCGCGCAGGGCTCTGGCGACGGCCTCGGTCTTCGAGTGGACCTGGAGCTTCTCGTAGATGTGCTTCAGATGGAACGAGACGGTGTTCGTCGAGATGCCCATGGCGCGCGCAGCCGTCTTGTAGTAGTGCCCCTCGACCATGAGGCGCAGCAGCTCCGTCTCCTGCGGCGTCAGGTGAAAGCTGGCACGCGCCGGGGGACGGAACTGGCGGAAGAGCTTGACCACTCGGCGCGCGACTTCCGGCGACATCGGCGCGCCGCCGTCGGCGACCTCACGCAACGACTCCAGCAGTCGGGCCGGAGGCGTGTTCTTGAGGAGGTAGCCCGACGCGCCCGCGCAGATCGCGTTGAACACGTTGTTGTCGTCGTCGTAGACCGTCAGCGCGAGGATGGGTACCTCGGGGCAGAGCTCGCGCAGGATGCGCGTCCCCGCGATGCCATCCATACCGGGTAGCCCGATGTCAAGCAGGATGACGTCCGGCCTGCTCGCGGCGATGCCGTCGAGCGCGTCCTCCATGGTGCGATGGCTGCTCGCACACTGAAAGCCATGCGCGCCGTGGATCAGCATCGCCAGACCCTCCCGGATCTCGCGAAGGTCCTCGATGATCACGACCCGGACGACGGCTCCGGATGATCCCCCGTCTGGCGAGGGCGCGCCGACCACGGTCATGTCCACCAGGAGTGAGTCGGGAGTCCAGCGATGTGGCGTATGCCACGACGTAGGCTACGTCGAGGGCGAGCCGATCGGGCCCACGCGTTGAAGTAGGGTGCCCAGGAAGGAGACGGCGTACGGGTCATCTCGGGATGTCGAGCCTGACGGCGGTCCCGGCGCCGGCCGCCGCCGTGATCTCGACGGTGCCGCCGAGCTGCCGCGCCCGTCGCTGCATACTCGGGACGCCCTGTCCGTCACGCTCGGCCGCGGCGTCGTACCCGATTCCGTCGTCGGTCACGTCCATGCGCAGACGCGAGCCCTCGATCCGCACGTCGATCTCCACGTGCGAGCACCGGGAATGGCGCGCGGCGTTGCTGACCGCCTCCTTGAAGATCAGCAGCACATCCCGACGTGCGTCGACGCCGAGGCGAACGCTCTCCGCGGCGCTGGGCGCATCGAAGCGCAATGTGATGCCGCGGAGCGTAAAGACCTCGTCCGCGTGCTGGCGCATCCGCCGCGTGAGGTCGAGGAGGCTCTCACGTTTCGGGCTGATGGCCCAAACGATGTCGCTCATCGCGCTCACCGACTCGCGGGCGATGCGCGTGATCGAGGCGAGCGGCGCGTCGGCGTCGGTGTTCCGCGCAGGGCCGTCCGTCCGCCGCGCGACCTCGCTCAGCAGCGCGATGCGCACGAGGTTCGCGCCGATGTCGTCGTGCAGGTCGCTGGCGATGCGCGTGCGTATGTTGGCCACCTCCAGCAGGCGCCTCACGCGGTAGCGATAGAGCGCGTACAGCGTCAGCCCCAGCGCGAACGCCGCCGTCGTGAAGGACCACCAGCGCAGCCAGAGCGGTGGCAGGATCGTGAATCCGATCAACGCGGGCGCGTCGCTCGCGACGCCATCGGAGTTGAGCGCGCGGACGGCGAACGCGTATCGGCCGGGCGCGAGGCTCGCGTACGTGACCGTCCGCTGCTCGCCAGGCGCGCTCCAGCGTGCATCGGCGCCGTCGAGCCGGTACTGGTACCGCAGCACGTCACCGGGCCCGGCGCCGAGGCCGACGAAATCGATCTCCAGCTGATTGCGGCCCGAGGCGAGATCGGGCAGCGTCACCTCACGTTCGCCGACCGCGGAGACTGGATGTGGCACGCCGGCGACTCGCAGGCCGGTGATCAACGTCCTCGGCGGCACCATTGGTTGCTGGACCGACGGCGCGAGCCGGGAGAGCCCGCCGGTCATGCCGAACCAGAGCACGCCCGCGCGGTCGCGGAATGCTGCTCGGAAGATGCCCGACGCAAGGCCATCCTCCGTGGTGAAGTGCTTGACGCGCCTGGTCGCGGGATCGAACCGGTCGAGCCCGTGCCCGCCACCGACGTAGAGGCGACCGTCGGCGTCCTCGACGATGACCTCGCTATTGTCGCTCGACAGACCATGCGCGGTCGTATGGCGGACGAACGTCGGCCGCTCGGCGCCTGCGTTGTCGACACGGACGAGCCCTCCGCCGTCGGACGCGAGCCAGAGCCGGCCCGCGCGATCCACGTGAATGTCCCTGATCTTGCCTTTCGGCAGACCCTCGCGCGCGGTGAACGATGTGAACCTGCCGTTCGCGTAGCGCGTCAGTCCGTCATCGAAGCCGATCCAGACGTTACCAGCGCGGTCCTCAGCGAAGGAGCGCGGCCGGTCGTCGCTGAATTGCCGGAGCCCGGGTGCATGCGTGAAATCGTGGATGCTTGCGCTGGACCGATCCCAGCGCGCGAGCCCGTTGGCAACCGAGTCGATGGTCGAGATCCAGACGTCGCCGCGCGAGTCCTCGAACAGGCGGAACACCTGTGGGCTCGAGAGCCCATCCTTCGTCGTGTAGTGGGCGAGCGGGCGCGCCGTCTCAAGCTGCGCGAAGCTCGCCGTCGGCGGGAAGCGATAAACGCCGTTCGAGCCCGCCACCCACCACTCACCGTTGCGGCGCTGAAGAGTGACATCCTCCCCGACCCAGCCGAATCCCTTCAAGGCGGCGGGCGTGAACCACTCGAAGCGCTCTTTGTCAAAACAGCCGAACCGTGTATGAAGGACGGCTTCATCGCCCCGCAGCAGGTCCGGCTTCCCACCCTCGAACACACTCGTACGGGCGTCGCCCAGCACACTGCCTCTGAAACACAGGTGTCCCACCCGGTCCTCGAAGATGCTGTTGACGCTCTCAATCCCTTCCAGGCGGCTGTAGCCTCTGATCCCTCCACGGGCGAGCTTCATCATCCCGGCGGAGCCGGTGCCCAGCCACAGATTACCGCCGACGTCTTCGGCGAGCGCGGTGATCTCGTGGCCACTCAAGCCATTTCGCGCCGCATAGACGCGAAAGCTGCCTCGGTCGTTCGCGGCGGGAAAGAACTCCACCAGGCCTCTCGCCGTCGCAAGCCAGAATCGCTTGTCCGACGTCTCGAAGAGCCGATGCACCCAGGACGTCGGCAGCACATCCGGCGGACGGGAAGGGAACGTCGGCCGATAGGTGAATGCGCGGTCCACAACCGGCGCTCGCCGGGTGGTGTCGGTACGCAGGCTGAAGAACCCATTGTGCCGCGTCGCGACCCACAAGCGTCCGCTGTGGTCCTCGAGCAGATCCTGGATGTAGTCGTCCGGCAGGCCGTCCCGCCTCGCATAACGTGCCGCGCTGCCGTCGGGCCAGCGGCGGTAAAGACCACTCGGCGCCGCGACCCACAGCGAGCCGAGGGCGTCTTCCAGCACGTCGCTGATGACGCGCTGCTCGGGGAAGTCGTTGGGCAGGCGAATGTCGACGGCTCGGAGCACCCAATGCCGGCCGGCGCGCGCCAGTCGGTAGAGTCCCGCGTTCGTCCCCACCCAGATGGTGCCGTCCCGGCTCTCGCGCAGCACGGTGACGGCGCTCGCCGCGCTGTCCGCGTCGTCCGGCGTGACGACGGTGAACATCGGTGTCGTCGCCACCGCCTCGTGCTGGTCGACCACACGACGAGTGGACGCGCCGGTCGGATCGAAGCGTACCAGCCCGCCGTCGGTGGCGACCCAGTACGCGCCGGCGCGAGTCTCGAGCAGATCGTTGACCGACGAATGCGGGAGCCCCGCCGCGGTGCCGAAGTTCGCGAACTCATGGCCGTCGAAGCGCGACAGCCCGCCGCCGGTGCAGAACCACATGAAGCCCCGCGAATCCCGGACGATTCGATTGACGCGGTTGTGCGCGAGTCCGTCAGCGGTGGCGTACGCTCTGATCGGCAGCCGCTGGGCGGGGAGATCGACGGACACGACGAACGCCAGCAAGAAGAGCGACAGGACACACGGGTGCTCCGTCGTCCGACGGCGGTGATGGACCGCTGGTGCCCTGGGCCCGGAGCAGGTAAAGCAGATGCGCGGAAGACGACCGGCGCACGATGCACGGGTGATCCGCACGGCAGAGACCTCCACGTGGGCGCCATGGTGCTTCAATAAACCGGGCTCAGGCTGTGAGATCGCGAAGAGCGAGTCACGCCGAGGCGTGCCCGCGTCACCTGATCGGTTGGCGGCCGACGCGCCGGCTGATCGGGGCCGAGAACGTTTGGCGTGGGCCGGCGGTCGCCCGCTGGCAGCGGCGCAGCCCACGGGCGACCCTCACGTCGGCAGCGCGAACGTACGGCCGCCCCCCGATCGCCGCAATGCTCGGCAGGTGCGCGCGGGAACGGCGGAGGGTGCGATGTACTGCTGGGACGAAGGGCTCGAGGCGTTTCGGGTCGACTTGACGCGTTCTTCGCGTCCATCTTACTGCCTGTCCGATACCGCGTCACGGTCCGGGACGTATGGGTCGGGAACACGCGACCCTGCACAATTGACAGCAACAGAAGTCGCCTGAATTCAATGATCATTCTCGCGCAGTAGACGCTCGAAGGCATCCGTGCCACGCAAGGCTTGCAGCCGCGGATCGATCCTGAGCAAACCAACACTGACATCCAATGTTAGAGCTGTCCTCAACCAGCGCAACGCACTTACCGTGTCGGAAATCCCCGCGTAAACACCCGCAACGCGATAGGTGGAAGCGAACGCAAGTAGGCTATCGCCAGCGTGCTCTGTGCGTGTGTGTTGAGGATACACGCCAGAAGGGCTGCTGCGGACGCTCTCTCGCCTGCGTTCGCATACGCAAACGCAAGTATCAGGAGCGTCTCGCTATGCGCCGCGACCGGCAGTCGCGCAACACGCTCACGTGGTAGCAGCGCGATAATCGAGTCAGAATAGTGACGCGCCGCCGACCTCCCGCGCAGTCGCAGCGCCGCATCGGTCTTGCAGTCGTAGTAACACGCGCTGTCACTCAGCGTGGCAACGCGCTGCGCTGCAGCGCTCAGGTTGAGATACCAGGCGCTCAGGTCCCTACCGCCAAACGCCAGGTTGCATGCCAGCGTGGCGCTGGGTGCGCGGACGTTACGCAGGACACGTTCGCCCAGGCGCTGCAACACGACGGTGTCACCGAGCAGTGTTTCAAGGTTGACCAACGCGTACCATCCCGCCTCGGTCGTCGAATCAAGTGAAACGACTGCTTCACCATATCGACGCGTGTCGTCCCAGTGACGATTCGCGAGGCTCGTCATCGCCGCAGCGAAGACGCTGCCGGTCGATCGCGGGTCCAGCCGCGCTGCCCGCTCGGCCAGAACGCGCGCGCGGTCGCGATCCCAGAAGTTCAAGATCCCGCTTGCCTGCGAAAGGAGCGTGGCGTCGTTTGGACGGACCGTCAGCGCCTCTCTCACCAACGAGTCAGTCGCAGCACGATTGCGATACACAAAGGTTGCCCAGCTCGCTGCGACCATCAGGACCCTAGGCTCCGTCGGCGCGTGACGTTTTGCGAGCCGCATGATTACACGCGAACGATCCATCGTCGCGGGATTGGCAAAAGCCGAACCGAGTGCGAGGTTGAAGTGCCTGCCAGCGAGCGCGCCCCATGCATCTCCAAAGCTGGCATCGAGAGCGATTGCCGCGTCCAGCTCGCGTATCGCGCGCTGATTGAGCGTTGGATTCAAGCCATCGGACTCGCGCTCAGCCACTAGGACGAGTGCTTGCGCCCGCTGATACGCTGCGAACGCCTGCGGATTGTCCGTGAATCGCCTCCGCAACGTCGCCCGTTCCGCCGGCAACACCGCGATTTGCATCGCCTGCGCCACATCTGTTGCGATGTTCCCCTGCGCCGTGAACGGATCGTCCAGCGTCACATCCACCGGCGTCCCGGTCCACTTGATCGTCCCGGCCTTGGTGTCCACCAGCGTCGGCGTGACGCGCGCACGCCAGACACCGGCGCCATCCTTTGCCCAGCGCACCACGCCTTCCAGGAGATACCGGACGCCGAGCTCCTTGCCGATCTTGCTGCGCCGGCTTGGTCGTTCCGCGATAGGTGGCGGCACTGCGCCGGTCGATCGCGAGCAGTGACGAGAGCCCGCCGAGTTTCGCCGTCACGGCATCAGTCAGGCCATCGGTGAAGGGCTGCTGGTCGGCCGGCCCGGCGTGCTCGAACGGCAGTACGGCCATCATCACCGGGCCGGTTGCTGCAGCTTAGGCCCCCCTCGCTGGGATACGCTGCGCCACCACAAGCCTCCCGCGACCAGCGCGAGTGCGCCGAGACCGACGAAGCCGCGCACGTGGCGCAACGGAGTCGTGCTGCGGCGAACCTGGGGGACGGGCGCCGTGCGCGCGCGACCGTCGTGCAGCTGCTGCAGCAGCACGGTCGCCGAGGCTGGCCGTTGATCCGGATCCTTCGCGAGACACTGCTGCACCAACGCGGTAATGTCAGGCGACACCTCAAGCTCCGCGGCGAATGGCGCGGGCACCTCGCTGAGGTGGGCGAGCAGCAGCTGCTGCGGTGACGTGCGCTCCGCGAACGGATGCTGCCCCGTGAGCAGCTCATACGCGACCACACCCCACGCGTAGACGTCCGCGCGCTGATCGGTCATCGGATCACCGGCCGCCTGCTCGGGTGCCATGTACGCCGGCGTGCCGAGTGACGTCCCTGTGCGCGTGATGCCGCGCCCATCTTCGGCATTTCCGTCCACGGTGCGTGAGACCTGCAGTGCCTTGGCGATCCCGAAGTCGGTCACGACTGCCGTGCCGCTCGAGAGCAGGATGTTCTCCGGCTTGATGTCGCGGTGCACCACGCCGCGCGCATGCGCGTAGGCCAGCGCCTGGGCGACGTCGCGGAGCAGCGCCAGCGCCTCGTCAACCGGCAGCGGCCCCTGCGTCAGCCGGTCACGCAGCGACGCGCCCTGCACGAACGGCATCGTGTAGTACGGCATGCCGAGCGTCGTGACGCCGACTGCCAGCACCGGTACGATGTGCGGCTCCTGCAGCGCGGCGGCCAGTCGGATCTCGCGCTGGAACCGCTCGACACTGAGCCCCTCGGCGACCTCGGACGAGAGCACCTTGACGACCACGTCACGGCCGAGGGCTTCCTCGCGTGCCACGAAGACGCGGGACATCCCGCCGCCGCCGAGCTCGGACGTCAGCGTGTACGCCTGCCCGAGCGATGCCCGGAGTGTCTCGCGAAGCGGGTCGGTCATCGGCCTGAGCGGTCGGGGAGGTCTAGACTGAAAACGTAACCTCGCGTCCGCGATCGGGAGCGACGGCTGCGGATGCGACGGCCCGAGTACGTGCAGGTCTCGGGCATGGGCCCGCCTGACAGTGCGCGGGTGGCTTCGCGCATACGATCAGGCGACCGTGCTCGTCCGCGAAGGCGTGTGGCGCATGTGGCGCATGCGTCGACGCTCGACATGACGCATTCCAGACGTTCCGCCCGCGTCGTGCACTCGGCAGCGGATGACGCCTCATGTTCGCCTTACCGAGCGCGAGTCCGCGCCAATGCCCACGTCGCGTGTTCGTACAGCACCGGATCGTCGTGCTCGAGCATCGCTTCGAGCAGCGGCACGTCGTCGTCAGTGCCCACGTTGCCCAGCACCACCACCGCGTTCCGCTGTAACCCTCGCAGCTTCGCGCGTTTCATCGGCGAGTTCTTGAACGCCGCGCTGAACTCCACCTGTGACATCTGCAGCAGATCACGAGCGAGTGTCCGCGCATCCTTTGCGGCGACTGCGGGACGCGCAACGAACGCACGCTCGGTGAGCTGTTCCGAAAACTTTACATTCCACGGACAGCAGGTCTGGCAGATATCACACCCGTACACCATCCCACTCACCAGCGACCGCAACTCCCGCTGAATCTCCCCTTTCAACTCGATCGTCAAGTACGAAATACATTTCGTTGCATCCATCACTCTTGGCGAAACAAAGGCCGAGGTCGGACACGCCTCCAGACACCGCGTGCACGTCCCGCAGTGATCGCTGGCAAATGGCTCGTCCACCTCCAGCTCCAGCGCCAGCAGCAACACCCCGATAAAAAAGAACGACCCATGCCGCGGCGAAATCAGCATCGTGTTCTTCCCGAACCAACCGAGCCCAGCGCGCCGCGCCAGGTCCCGCTCCAGAATCGGCCCGGTATCGGTGTACGCCTTCCCCGGTACCGTCACGCCCAACTCCGCGGACGCCCAGTCCTGCAGCCCGCGCAGCATCGGAACCAGCACGTCGTGATAGTCATCCCCGCGTGCATACCGCGCCACCGGACCATCCGGCTCCGTGCCGCCGTAGTTCACGCCGATCACCAGCGCACTCACCGCCCCCGGCACCGGCAGCCGTGAATCACGCCGCTTTTCGGCACCACGCTCGAGATACGCCATCTCGCCGGCGTAGCCCTTCGCAATCCAGTCGTCGAACGCCGCGGCCGTCTCCATCGGGCCGAGCGGTGCGACCCCAGCGAGCATCGCCCCGCGCGCATACGCCTCGGCCTTCAACCGATGCGCAAAGCCAGCGGGTGCGACGAGTGTCACGTCAGGTCGGCAGGTGCCAGGTCCATCGCGCGTAGTTCGCGATGTCGTCCACCGGCGGGATCGCGTGATGGTCGCCATACGCTGTGTGCATCCGCCACTGCACGTACTCCCACGCCGGAATCGGCAGGAACGGCGCCCGCGCATACCAGTTCCGCCGCCGGAACCGCCACCCCACCAGCAGCAGCGGTCCGATCAGCGACGGCTCACGCACACAGCGCCACGTCAGCGCAATCACGAGGGCAGGCCAAGTCATGATCAGAATCTAGCCATCCTGTCGTTCCGGTGCATCTGAAACAGCATATCACAGAGTCACAGAGTCACCGAGGCTTGGAGTCGCAGGGGAACGGCTGGGCGGCTCGATCCCCATCCGATTGCAGCGCGCTGCCCTTGCTCCACCAGCAGCCCGGCGCCTCCGTGCCCCTGCGACTCTGTGATTCGCCGTTGCCGTTAAGCAGAACCGGAATTCAGAGGAAGCCTACTGCAACGCAAACGTCACCTTCACCACCGTCGTGATGTCCTTCTCGATGCTGGTCACATCGTTCATGCCGTAGTCCGACACCTCGGTCGAGAACCGCGGCGTGATCTGCACCACACCGGTGTTCGCACTGCGCACGTTGCCCACCTTCGACCCCGCAGCATTCGCAATCACCTCGGCCCGCGCCCGTGCGTCCTTCGTCGCCTCGCCCATCATCGCGATCCGCAGTTCGGCCAGCTTCGTGTACAGATACTCCGGCGACGACGCCTCGATCGGAATGCCCTGGCCGGCCAGCGCCCCGGCTTCACGCGCCAGCAGCTCGATCGCCCGCGGATCGTTGAGACGCACCTGAATCGTCTGCGACAGCTTGTAGCCGGCAATTTGGCCGGTTTCGCGACCATCGCTGGTGACCACCATCATCCGCTGCGTCTCGACTGGACGCACGGTGATCACGCTATCTGGCAACCCGCGCGCCTTGAGCCAGGCACGGGCCCGATCGCCATAGCCCGACACTTCGCCGTACGCCCCTTGTACCGTGGGCGACTGCACCGTGACCGTGCCCTTCCAGATGCCGAGGTCGGCGACGATCGCGCGGCGCGCACTCCCCGTGACCTCGATCACGTCGTTCTTCCGTCCCACATCCCGCGCCGCGCCTGCCACCAGAAAGGCACTCGCAACGATCGCCACCGCCACCGCGACCAGCCCCGTCGTCGAACCGCGCGCACCGTCCGTCATGGTCTGCATCCTGAAGAAGAAGATCTTGCTACCTCCATCACGCGTCGAATACACTCAGAAAGGCTCAGAGATCGCCCCTGACTGATCGGTGTCAGACACCGAGAAATGCCATCGCCCGCTGAAACACATCCTCAGTGCGCCGGTACGGTTCCAGCGCTGGCAGGTTCGTCAGCATCGGCACCAGCATGTGCTCCCGATGCAGCGCCCCGTGTGACGACTTGTGCGGAATCGGCTCGAATCGCCCCCGAAAATCCCAGTCACGTGTCGCACTGATGATGAAGTCCCCCGACCGGCGACAATCATTCAGCGAAAGGATCTGCACCAGCGCATCCGGATAATCCGTCTCGAGCGACCGCTCCCATGTTTCCCCCTCCGGCGCACCAACGACGTCACCCAGGCCGAGGGGGTCACCGGTGCCACAGTGGTAGTGGTACCGGTCACCGATACGACGCGCGATCGCGGAACCTCGGCCACCGCCGCCCCGGATTTCGACCGTCTGCTCGTCGTGCGGCAGGAGCAGCAGATCCACCGATGGCCGTTTCACCAGCATGTCGGCCGTGTCATTCCACTTCCCCGACAGCGCGGGCCACCATGGCCGGGTGCGCGACTCCAGCTCCACGAACAGGTGCGCCATCGCGTTGCCGCTCACCATCACCGCCATCTCGGGTTTGCGCACACCGTAGATCAGCGGATGTGCGATGACGCGCAGCCCGGCATCGCGGAACAGATCCGCCAGATCGTCGTGCGCCTTCACATCCACATGTCCATGGTCGCTCACCACGAACAACGCCAGGTCGTCGATCCAGCCGTCGCGCGTTGCTGCCGCCTGCACGTCATGGACGAAGCCATCCACGATCGTCAACGCCTGGCGCACGATGGGGGCGCGATACCCGACGCTGTGGCTGGTCTTGTCCACGCCACAGAAACTGGCGAAGGTGAACGGCGGTCGTTCCTTCGTCACACGCGCCAGCATCTGCTTCGACAATGCGCGATCGACGTTCAGCCAGCCGGCCACGTCGCCACGGAAGTGTGTGAACCCGGCGCGCAGCGCGAAGCCCACACTGTCGGTGAGCCTGTTTCGCCGCGGCAGGCCGCGTCCGATCATGTTCATCATCGCCAACCCGCCACCAGCGCGTTCGAAGGCCGTCGGCTTCTCCAGCGTGAGGTCGCGGTCCACCTTCCGCATCTCGCTGCCGATATAGCTGCGCGTGTAGTCGGGCCAGTCCGTGTCTCGGCGGCTGCGGTCGAACCAGCGCAGTCCAGGCAGCCCGACGTGAGCAGGATGCTCGCCCATGAGGAACGGCACGTACGCCGGACCGGTCACGGACGGAAACACCGTCGTCAGCTGGTGCGTGCCGTTCGCCGCGTGCAGCGCCTGGAGTGCAGGCACTTCACCGGCGTCGATTGCGGCGGCGAGAGTATCGGGCCGGGCGCCGTCTGCGACGACGATGATGACATGGGGCACAGCGACGGGACAATCGTGGGAAAGACGCCACGCCTCGGTGGACAGGACGGGGCGGGCGACCGGCGTGCTAGAATTCTACCCGGCTCGACGCCCGCGCGGATGCGCAGACGCCACCGACGACCTCATCCCCGCCTGTATGCCCGCCAAGCGCGCGAAGTCGCCTGCTGCCCCTGCTGCAAAAGCCCCCAAGCCGCGCAAGGCATCGGGCGCCTCGGTGGCCACGACCGCCGGCGGCAAGACCGCGACGGTGGCGACCATGCAGCGCGCCGAGGCCGAAGCGCTGGAAGGCGCGCGCGAGCGGCACGCCGAGGGGCACCGGAGTGCCGGGCGCGATACACCGATGTCGACGGCCGTGATCTCGTCCTCGAAGCCGCCGATCAAGACCACCGCGCAGCCCGTGCCGCACGGGAAGAAGTTCGCTCCGTTGATTCATCCGTCCGTCGACACCGATCTGCGCGATCATGTGCCGCTGACGGAAGATGCCAAACTTCTGCAGGCTCCCGGCCCGCGCGACGACTTCACGCGCACGGACCCGTGGCGCGTCCTGCGCATGACCGGGGAGATCATCGAAGGGTTCGACGCGCTCGCCTCGGTGGAGAAAGGCGTCTCGATCTTCGGCTCGGCCCGCACCTCCCCCGATGATCCCCAGTATCTGGCCGCCACCGAAGTGGCGCGCATCCTCGGCGAAGCCGGATTCTCGATCATCACGGGCGCCGGCCCGGGCATCATGGAAGCCGCCAACAAAGGCGCGCGACTGGCCGGCGCGCCGAGCATCGGGTGCAACATCGAGTTGCCCTTCGAGCAGGGGGCGAATCCGTACGTCGATACCTTGGTAAGCTTCCGCTACTTCATGGTGCGGAAAACGATGTTCATCAAGTACAGCAATGCCTTCATCTGCTTTCCAGGTGGCTTTGGCACGCTCGACGAACTGTTCGAAGCTGTGACGCTCATCCAGACGGGCAAGATCTTCCAGTTCCCGGTGGTGTTGTTCGGCACGCACTATTGGGCGGGTCTCGTGCGCTGGCTGCAGTCACGGGTACTCAGCGAACGGAAGATCAGTCCCGGCGATCTCGATCTGATGCTGCTCACCGACGATCCGCAAGAAGCGGCGCGCGCCGTGATCGAGGCGCACGCCGCGCAGGTGAAGTCACCGCGTGGCAAGGCGCGCTGACATGGCATCGCTCGACCCGATGCAGAAGCTGGAACGCGGGATCAAGATCATCGTGGCGATGATCAGTCTCGTCGGGCTGAGCTTCATCGGGCTCCGCATCATGGCCAGCCGGTCACGGCTGCAGCTGCCGGATCCGAAGCAGGAGTGTGAAGCTGTCGGGCGGAAGTTCGACGTGCAACGGAGGGTGTGCCTGCCGCGGTGAGTGCACCCGCCTCCGTCCGTCTCGTGACTGATGATGCGCGAACCGACCGCTGCGCATCACGCGAACACCTTCACGGGGTATAAAACGCCTCGTCCCGATCCCGCTTCAGCCGCGCGGCGGCTTCCTCCGCCTCCAGCACCTTCAGGTTCTCGTCGTACCGCACACGCTGGGCGTCCGTCAGGATGCCGCGCAACAGCTGCAGTTGCTTCTTGCGCAGCGCGGAGATCCGGTCGAGCGACCGTTCAACCTGCTGGCGCGGGAAGTTTTGCGGGTTGATGAGCAGTTTTTCCCGCGCCTCGCGAATCGGAATCGCCTCGTTGAAGAACAGCCCGCGGTGCTTCTCCTCCAGCAGCTCGATTGCATCCCGCTGCAGGTCGGTCAGGCCGGTGATTCCGATCAATGGCCGCTCGAGCGACGCCCATTGCGCCGAAAGATCTTCGATCGAGAACTTCGCCGCGCCAGCACTGGCGATTGCGTTCCCCTGGCCGAACACGGTGCTGGGGGCACCCCCGGTGAGGACGATCGCGGCCAAGGCGGCGAGGGCCAGTGGCCGACGTGCGCCGTTCCTGAGTGAAGACGACATGCGACAAATCCTCGGTGGGTGATACCGCCCCGTACGCCAGAGCACGGGCCCGGGTTCCACGATGCAGAAACGGGGGGGGACGGGCAAGATGCCGTCCCGCCCCGTCCAGTGAAGGTTGCGCCTGATTACTCCGGCGGCGGACCACCCATCCGGCCGCGCTGGGCTTCGCGCTCGGCCGTCTCGGCCTTCACGTTCTCGTCGAACTTCGGGTGCTGCGCCGCGGTCAGGATCGCGCGCGCTGCGGCCAGTTCTTCGGCCCGCATGGCGGTCATCCCGTCACGCATCTTCATCATCGCCGCCATGTCTGGCGGCCCGCCCGACTGTCGCGCGGCCATCATCGCCTCGCGCATCGCGGTGCTGGCGGTGGTGAACTTCGCCTTGTAGGCCGCCTCGATCTTCGCGAGGGTGTCCTTCTGGGTGGCGGTGATCCCCTCCACGCCAGCCAGCGGCTTTTCCAGCATTGCCATCGCCGCCGGGTCGCGGCGCATCCCGCCGCCCGGCGGGCCACCCTGTGCGCCCGCAGTCGCGGCCGAGCCGATCAGGAGCGCGGCCGTCAGGGCCGCAGCACGCATGTAACCAGTCATCCGAAGTCTCCGATGAATTTGAGCACCCTGCCGCGCACCCGGCGACGGGGGAGAGGTGAAGCGCTCCACGATTCGGCTCAGCGTCCACGAATTCCTGTACCCCGAAGGCCGGCGTTCCGTTGGCGGTCAGGCGGCGAACGGCTGTCCAGATACGCCGTGTCCGATAGCATTGGGGTTGTCCCAACGCCTATCGCCCCTGCTCGAGGCTCCACGTGGCTGACCAGCCCCACCGCACTCCCCGCCAGCTCCACCCCGAGACCCTCGCCATCCGCACCCAGACGGCGCGGAGCGACGAACGCGAGCATTCCACACCGCTCTATCTCACCTCGAGCTTCGTGTTCGACGACGCGGAACAGGCGCGCGCACTCTTTGCCGATGAAGTCGCCGGCAACATCTACAGCCGCTACTCGAACCCGAACACCGACGAGTTCGTGCGCAAGATGGCGCTGCTCGAAGGGGCGGAGGAGGGGATCGCGTTCGCCAGCGGCATGGCGGCGGTGTTCGGCAGCATGGCGGCATTCCTGCGCAGCGGCGATCACGTCGTCGCGTCACGCGCACTATTCGGCTCCACGCACCAGCTCTTCACCAAGCTCTTTCCACGCTGGGGCATCACGGCCACCTACGTCGATGCTGATGCCACCGCCGAGGTGTGGGCGGCCGCGGTACAGCCATCCACGAAGATCGTGTTCGTGGAAACGCCGTCCAATCCCGGCCTGTCGCTGATCGATCTCGACATGCTCGGCACGCTCTGCGCGGATCGCGAACTGATGCTGATCGTCGACAACTGCTTCACGACGCCGATTCTGCAGCAGCCAATCCGTCACGGTGCACATCTCGTGGTGCATTCAGCCACCAAGTGGATCGACGGGCAGGGACGCACACTGGGTGGTGTGGTGGTGGGCAGCGCGGCGCTGATGGCCGAGCTGCGCTTCTTCATCCGACACACCGGTCCGGCCATGTCGCCGTTCAACGCCTGGGTGCTGTCGAAGAGCTTGGAGACGCTGTCGGTGCGGATGGAGCGGCACTGCGCCAACGCGTTGGCCGTCGCGACGCATTTTCAGCACCACCCATCGCTCGACTTCGTTCGGTATCCATACCTCGCCAGCCACCCGGATCACGCGTTGGCGAAGCAGCAGATGTCTGCCGGCGGCGGCATCGTGGTGCTCGAGCTGCAGGGCGGCCTGGAGCGCGCGCGACGGTTCCTCGATGCACTCGAGTTGTTGTCGCATACGCCGAACCTGGGCGACGTGCGCAGTATCGTCACGCATCCGACGTCAACCACGCACTCGAAGTTGTCAGAGGCAGAGCGGTTGCAGGTCGGCATTCCGCCCGGCCTGGTGCGGATTTCCGTCGGGCTCGAGCATCGTGATGACATCATCGCCGACATCGAGCAGGCGCTGGCGCGGTCGGCGTAGCGTCCAGCGAAAGCAATGGCGGCTGAACCCGTGGCGCGGTGGGTCGGTTTCCGTTGCGCTGGCTGATAGAATCCAACGAAGTCTTCCGCGTCCCTCCCTCTGGCCACCGTCATGCCGCTATCCCTCACTCGACTGTTTCTCCTCGCCGGTGGCGTCAGTCTGGCGGCCGCCGTTGTCGGAACGGGTCAGCCCGCTGCCGCCGCCGTTCGCCCATTGGGGCAGGTGGAGGTTGCTTCAGCGCCGCCCGTCAACAAGTACGCCGAGGTCTGCGCGGTCTGTCATCAGCAGACCGGCCTGGGCCTCGAAGGGGCGTTCCCCCCGCTGGCCGGCTCGGAATGGATCACCGGCCGCGCCGAGATCCCGATTGCGATCGTGCTGCATGGCTTGCAGGGGCCGATCACCGTGAAGGGCAAACCGTACAACGGTGCGATGATGGCTTGGGGTGCCGCAATGAGCGACGACGATATCGCCGGCACGCTCACGTATGCCCGCAGTCAGTGGGGCAATCGCGCGGCTGCGGTGACCACCGCACAGGTCCGTGCCGTCCGCGCGCGGTTCGCGTCGCGCACCACTGCGTGGACGGCAGCGGAGTTGAAGGCGATCAAGTAGCAGCGCCGCCGCACCCTGGCGGTGCGGTCAGAGCCAGCCGCGCACCTCGTGCGCGGTGTACGGCGCCTCCATCGCGGTGCACTCCTCAACGGACAGCGACACGCTCGTCGCCGCGATGGCGTCCTCGAGCTGCGCCAGTTTGGTGGTGCCGATGATGGGCGCCGTGACCCCCGGTCGCTGCAGCAACCACGCCAGCGCCACTTGCGCCATCGGCAGCCCGCGTGACTCCGCCACACGGTGCACCGCCGCGATCACTGCATCGTCGGTTGGGTGATCATACAGCACATCCATGCTGGAGGTCTCGAACGCTGCGCGCGTTGTCGCAGTCTCGGCCTGCGCGCGGGGCGGGCGTGTGAGTAACCCGCGCGCCAGCGGCGACCACGGGATCACACCAACGCCTTCACTCAGGCAGAGCGCCATCATTTCCCGCTCTTCCTCGCGGTACACCAGATTGTAGTGATTCTGCATGCTGACGAAGCGCGCCCATCCATGCGCGTCGCTGGTATACAGCGCTCTCGCAAACTCCCAGGCGTACATCGTGCTGGCGCCGAGATAACGCACCTTGCCGCTGCGTATCAGGTGGTCCAGTGCGGCGAGGATTTCCTCCATCGGCACTGCGCGATCCAGTCGATGAATCTGGTAGAGATCGATCGTCTCCACGCGCAGTCGCTTGAGTGACGCTTCGCATCCCTGCACGATGTGCTTGCGTCCGAGCCCCTTCATGTTCGGACCGCTGCCCATCGTGAAATGCACCTTGGTCGCGATCACCACCTCGTCGAGGTTCGCATAGCGCCGCAGCGCGCGACCGGTGATTTCCTCGCTCTGCCCGAGCGAGTACATGTCGGCGGTGTCGAAGAAGTTGATCCCCGCTTCGATCGCGCGACGGAAGAACGGTTGCGCCGCCTCCTCGTTCAGCACCCAGCTGCGCCATGCCGGATCGCCGTAGCTCATGCAGCCCAGTGCCAGTCGCGAAACGGTCAGGCCGGTACGGCCAAGCGTCGTGTATTCCATCATGCAAAGTAGTTCGAGAGATTCCGCTGTGAGTGACATTCAGGCACGAAGGACAGAAAAATGAACAGCTCCCGCATGTTGGTATCGAGCGCCATCTCCCGCGGTCATCGCAACAGGTGCTCACCGTGGTTACTCGGGTGATTCCAGAGCCTTTTGCGCCCTTTCAGTGCTCCCGCCCAGCACCATTGACCCGCAGCCGGACATTCCGGATGAAGTTCCGCCGTGAATACTCCCCGCCACTCGCGTACCCCGTCAGCGACTCTCCGCCCATCACCGACTTGAGGATCTGTGCGTCGGTCGCGCCGCCTGCAACGTGCTGCGTGATCGTCGCGATCAGTGCTCGCGTCCACTCGGCCTTCGCCCGCAGCGCCGCCGCCGCGTCCGGTACGAGCCCCCGGTGCGCATCGAACATCCGCACCGGCTCCAGCGCCGCCGCCCGCTCCAGCGACGCGATCAGCTGCCAGGGGTCCTCGTCGTGGTGGGCAATCCGCACCGCGACGCCAAGAAAAAGATCGCCGCTGAACAGCGTGCGAGTGGCCGGATCCCAGATCACGTGATGGTCCGCGCAATGCCCGGGCGTCGCGACGGCAATCAGCTCCTCACTGGTGAACGGCACCACCGTTGAACGCAGCGGTACCATCGGTGTCCAGGTGTAGCGCCGGTACGCTCGAATTCGCTCCACGGTCGTGATCAGCGGCAGGGTGTCCGGCGCAATCCAGAGCGGGATGCCGCGTCTCGCGACCAGCTCCGCGTTGCCGGCGTGGTCCTCATGGTGGTGCGTGAGCATCACGCCGCGGACCACCGCCGAGTCGAGCAGTGCCCCGAACTCGCGTCGCGTGGCCGAAATTCCGGTATCGATGAGGACTCCGTCCCCGGTCAGGAACGCACTCGCCGTGTACCCCGTCAGTCGGCTCGCGACGCTGGAAAACTGCCACTGCGTGACGCCGTCGTGCGCCAGAATTTCAACCACAGCCCGACTCGGCCATTCCACGCCTCTGAGACGCTACCGTGACGTTATTGTGCAGGGAAACCACGGAAAGTAGGTTCACATCACCCGCCCGGCCCCCTTTGGCCGGGCGAAGTCGTTTCCCCGTGCAGCAACGGTTGGTTCCATGATCGAGGCCCTCAAGGAAAAACTGTCCGGCGAAGTCGCCAAGCTCCGGCATGAGCTGACGGTCACGCTGCCGAAGGAAATCAAGAAGGCCGTCGACCATGGCGACCTCCGCGAAAACAGCGAGTACAAGGCGGCCCTCGAACGGCAGCGTTTCGTGCAGGCGCGCCTCGGCCAGCTCGTCAAGCGGCTCAGCAAGCTCTCGGACATCGACATCACGCAGATCCCGACCGACCGCGTCGGGCTGGGCAGCCGCGTGACGGTCGAAGACTCGGTCACCGAGGAGCGGGAAGTGTACGAGCTCGTGTTCGGGGACGGTGGCGATGTGATCGACGGCCAGGTGAGCATGTCGTCACCGATCGGCTTGGCGCTGCAGAACAAGAGCGTCGGCGAACTGGCGATCCTCAAGCTCCCGTCACGCACACGCCGCCTGAAGATCGTGGAACTGCTCACGTTCCATCAGGTCGTGGTCACCGAGAACGACTGAGCGGACGCGACATCGACGTCAGTCGTCGATGCCGAACAATCGGCTCGCCTCCGACTCGTACGCCTCCGTGGCTTGCGCTGCGGTGGCGCTGTCCCATCCGTGCACCCGGCCCAGCAGTCCGGCCACCTGCGCCGCCAGCGCAGACCCGGCATCAGTGCGCTCGTACGCGATCGGCATCCGCCGCACCAGCACATCGGCCACCGTGTACGCACCCTCGGCCACCGCGGCCCACAGCACTTCGGCGGCGATGTAGGGCAATGCCGGATCGAGGCGATCGCCCAGCAGGGGCTCGCGCTCGACCAACCCCCACACCATCCGCCAGCGGTCGCCGTAGGCCCGCACCAGCTGCTCGGCGGTCTCCGATTCCGGAATCACCGACAACGCCGCGCTCAGCTCGGCCTCCGGCGCAAGGATCGCAGCACCCGGCAGCGATGCCTCACCCGTCATTGACGCCGTCGGTGCCGGCCGGCCCAATGCCCGCTCGGCGGTATCGGTGATCTCGCTCGCCATCGCGCGATAGGTGGTCAGCTTGCCACCGGTGACGGAGATCAGTCCTGATGCTGCGGTTGCGATGTGATGCTCACGCGAGGCGTCGTTCGCACTCGTGCCCGCATGCGAGACCAGTGGCCGTATGCCGGCCCAGGCACTGATCACGTCGGCGCCCGTGAGCGTGGCCGTCGGAAAGAAATGGTTCGCGGCGTCGAGCAGATACTGGACGTCGCGACGATTGGCCCGGATGTCGGCCGGTCCGGCTTCGGCTGGCGTCTCGGTGGTGCCGATGATGGTGTGCACCGGTGATGGCAGGATGAAGAAGACGCGACCGTCACCCGGATGGAGCAGTGTCAGCGCGTCGACGCAGGGCACACGCTCGCGCGGCACGGCGATGTGTACCCCCTTGCTGCCCAGCACCTCGGCGTGCGCCACTCCGTCATCCATGCGTCGAGTGACGTCGCTCCATGGGCCGGTGGCGTTCACGATCACCCGCGCCATCACATCGATCGTGTTACCAGTCACCGCGTCACGCACCGCGGCACCGCGAACGGCGCCAGCAGCGTCGTGCAGGAAGCGCACCGCCGGTGCATGGTTGAGGACCACGGCCCCCGCTTCCGACGCCGCGACCACGTTCGCGATCGTCAGGCGCACGTCGTCGGTGCTGGCATCCCAGTACTGCGCGCCGCCGCGCAGCCCCACGGCCAGCAACGCCGGCTCCTGCTGCAGGATCTGGCGCCGCGAGGCACCACGGTGTGTGCCGACATTCCGAAACAGCGAGAGCGCGTCGTAGGCCAGCAGGCCGGCACGGAGTTTCCAGCGCGGAATCCGCGCGCCGCGATACACCGGCCAGGTGAAGCGGAGTGGGCGCACCAGATGTGGCGCGATCTGCAGCAGCGTCCGTCGCTCGCGACTGGCCTCGAACACGAGGTGCAGATGCCCGTGCTCCAGATACCGCACGCCACCGTGGACCAGTCGGGAGGATCGTGACGAGGTGCCACTGGCCCAGTCGTCCGCGTCCAGCAGCGCCACCGAGAGCCCCCGCAACGCTGCATCACGCGCCGTGCCGGCCCCTGTGATGCCACCGCCGACCACCAGCACGTCGAACGACTCCTCCTGCAGCCTGGCCCATGCCACGCCTCGGGAGGCGAGTCCGAGAGCCGGGATGGTGCGGGGGTCGTGCTGAAAGGGCAGGGACACGGCGATGCGGTCGGGGTGCGGGACGGTCGTATCGGTGGAAACGGAGCAGATGCCGCCCCCCGTGGGACGCGCGTAGCTCTCTGGAGTGACTGAACGCTAAGTTAGGAGAATGTCATCGCATGGAACGTTGCGGCGGGTGGCGATCATCACGGGTGTGCGTACCCCGTTCGCCAAGGCCGGTACTCTCTTCAAGTCCATGTCCGCCATCGAGCTCGGCCGCCTGTGCGTCGCCGAGCTGTTGCAGCGGACCAACCTCAATGGCACGGATGTCGATGCGGTGGTGTTCGGGACCGTCGTTCCGAACATCCAGGCCCCGAACATCGCGCGCGAAGTCTCGCTGATGCCGCTGTTGCCCAAAGGGGTCGACGCATGGTCGGTGAGCCGGGCCTGCGCCAGCGCCAATCAGGCCATCGCCGATGCCGCCGATCAGATCGCACTCGGCCACATGGACTGCGTCATTGCCGGTGGCGCCGAGTCGCTCTCGAATGTGCCGATTCTGCACTCGCGCGGGTTCACCGATGTGCTGATGGCGGCGAACAAGGCAAAGAACATCAGCCAGAAGCTGAGCGCCTTCTCGAAGGTCCGGCCCAAGGATCTGGTGCCGGTCGCGCCGGCCATCTCGGAACCGACGACCGGCGAGTCGATGGGCCAGAGCGCGGAGAAGATGGCCAAGCTGAACGAGATCTCACGGCAGGAGCAGGACGAGTTTGCGCTCCGCTCGCACCGGCTGGCCGCGGCCGGACTGCGCGACGGACGGCTGTCGGCCGAGATGTTTCCGGTCTACGTGCCGCCGCGCTACGAGAAGATCGCGACCACCGACAACGGCGTGCGCGAGGACAGTACACTCGAGGCACTGGCGCTGCTCAAGCCGGTCTTCGACAAGCGATATGGCAGTGTCACCGCCGGCAACGCGTCACCGCTCACCGATGGCGCTGGCGCCGTCCTGCTGATGAGCGAGGAGAAAGCGAAGGCACTCGGCTATCAGCCGCTCGGCTACATCCGATCGTACGCCAGCGCCGCCCTCGATCCGGGTGAACAGCTGCTGCAAGCCCCGGTGCTGGCCGCGCCGAAGGCGCTGCAGCGCGCCGGACTGACGTTGCGAGATCTCGACCTGATCGAGATGCATGAAGCGTTCGCCGCGCAGGTGTTGAGCAACCTGCGCGGATTCGAAAGCCAGTTCTGGGCCGAGCGTGCGGGCTTGACACAGCCGCTCGGCGAAGTGGATCGTGCCAAACTGAACGTGATGGGTGGGTCGCTGTCGATCGGGCATCCGTTCGGGGCGACCGGCGCTCGCGTAACCACCACACTGTGTAACGAACTCGCGCGGAGAGGTGGTCAGTTCGGCATGCTGACCGTCTGCGCCGCTGGCGGCCTCGGCTTTGCAATGGTCATCGAACGCGTCTGATGCCACTCTCCATTCCATGACCGCACCAGCACCCACCACATCGCGCGCCATCACCATGCAGGTCGAGAACGGCATCGCCGTCCTCACCTTCGACCTGCCTGGCGCGCCGGTCAACACCTTCACCGTTGCCGCGCAGGCCGAACTGCGCGAGGCGTTCGACGCGATCCAGCGTGATCCAGCGATCCGCGCCGCCGTGTTCCTCAGCGGGAAGCGCGACAACTTCATCGCCGGTGCAGACATCGAGACGTTCCTCGAGTTCAGCACCGCCGCTGATGCCGAAAAGTCGAGTCGTGCCGGGCATGCGGCATTCGCGGCGATCGCCGACGGCAAGCCGGTGGTCTGTGCCATCAACGGCGGCTGTCTTGGCGGCGGAACCGAGTTTGCGCTCGCCTGCCATTGGCGTATCGCCACCGATGCACCGAAGACCGCCATCTCGCTTCCGGAGGTGCAACTGGGCTTGATCCCCGGTGCCGGTGGCACGCAGCGGTTGCCGGCGCTGATCGGGTTGCAGGCGGCACTCGACATGATTCTCACTGGTAAGACCGTGCGCGCCAGGAAGGCGCTGCAGCTCGGCCTGGTCGACGAGATGGTGCATCCGAACATTCTTCGCCGCGTCGCCATCCAGCGCGCGACGGAACTGGCCGATGGCACACGGCGTCGCGAAGCCAGAAAGCATGGCGCCGGCGAGATGTTGCTGGATGAAAACCCGATCGGCCGCGCGATCGTCTTCCGCAAGGCGAAGGAAGGTGTGCTGGCGAAGACGAAAGGCGTGTACCCTGCGCCGCTGGCCGCTCTCGATGCGGTGGCCGCCGGATACAGCAGCGACGGCGACGGATATCAGACCGAGGCCCGCCTGTTCGGCGAGCTGGCCATGTCGCCCGAGTCAGCGGAGCTGGTCTTCCTCTTCTTCGCCACTACCGCACTCAAGCGCGACATGGGCGTCGATGTCGCACCGCTGCCGACGCCGTTGCCGGTGAAGAAGCTCGGCATCCTCGGTGCCGGGTTCATGGGCGCCGGCATCGCCAGTGTCGCCAGCCCGGCGGGCACCATCGTGCGCATGAAGGACGCGGACACGGCGCGCGTCGCCAAGGGATTGGCGGCGGTGCGCGATGTGATGCGAGAGAAGCTGGTGAAGAAGCAGGTCACGCGGCCGCAGTTCGATGATCTGATCCTCTCCGTCAGCGGCACCACCGACTACACCGGCTTCGGCAACGCCGACCTGGTGATCGAGGCGGTGTTCGAGGATCTGCAGGTGAAGCATCAGGTGGTGCGCGAAATCGAGGCGGTGGCACCGGCGCACGCGATCATCGCCAGCAACACCAGCACCATTCCGATCGGCAGGATCGCCAGTGCCAGCGCCCGGCCAGAGCGTGTACTCGGCATGCATTTCTTCTCGCCGGTGCACAAGATGCCGCTGCTGGAGATCATCATCCATCCGGGCAACGACCCGCAGGTGGTGGTGAGCGCGGTGACGTACGGCCGAAAGCTCGGCAAGACGGTGATCGTGGTGCGTGACGGGCCGGGCTTCTATGCCAATCGGGTGTTGTCGCCGTATGTGAATGCGGCCGGCCTGCTGTTGGATGAAGGGGTGTCGATCGAGAGCATCGACGAGGCGCTGGTGAAGTTCGGTTTCCCCGTCGGTCCGATCACCCTGGTGGATGAGGTGGGGCTCGACGTGGCCACCAAGGCCGGCGCGATCGTCGCCGAGGCCTTCGGCACCCGTATGGCGCCGAATGAGTCGATTCAGCGGGTGATCAAGGCCGGGCGCCTGGGCCGCAAGGGCAAACGCGGGTTTTACGTCTACGACGACGCCGGGAAGAAGGGAGGCGTGGACAGTTCGGTCTACGAGCTGTTGCCGACGGGTCAGCGACGCACTGTCGTGCCCGCGGCGCGTATCGTGCAGCGCTGTGTCTACGCGATGCTGAACGAAGCGGTGCTCTGTCTCGAAGATGGCATTCTCCGATCTGCCCGCGATGGCGATATCGGCGCCGTCTTCGGCATCGGCTTCCCCCCCTTCCGCGGTGGGCCGTTCCGCTTCATCGATCGCACCGGGGCGGCCGAGGTGGTGGCGACGCTGGACGAGCTGGAGCGTGAGTTCCCCGGGCGGTACAGTGCGGCCGACAGCCTGCGACGCATGGCTGAGGACGGCACTCGATTCTACCCTCTCACCGGGAAGCCGGTCTGACAATCGGACTCGACCAGGGCGCGTCTGACGATGGCGACGCACCGGCGTACGCCCCGGCGGATCGCGAACTCTCCGCCCTCCTCGACGACATCGTCCGGCGCTTCGCCGGCTCGATTCGCGCGACTGGTGCCCGGTATCGGCTGCCCCCGAGCGATATCGGCGAAGCTGAACAGGAGGTCCGCATCCGTTTATGGCGGGTCTGCGGCACCCCTGAGAACATCTCGAAGCTCTCGGCGTCCTATCTGCAACGCGTGGTCACGACTGCAGTCCTGGATTTGCTGCGCCGTCGCCGCCGCGTGGCAACGCACGACCCGGTCGAAGAGCTGCCGTTGCCCGCACCTGGGCCAGGCCCCGACGCCGATGTCGAGGCTGCGTCGCTTGGAGTCGTGGTCCGCGCCGGTGTCGAGTCACTGGGCCTGGCGCGCCGCACTGTGGTCAAGTTGCATCTCGAGGGCTATCGCCGCGACGAAATCGAGGCGTTGCTTGGCTGGAGTGAAGCGAAGACCCGCAACCTGCTCTATCGTGGACTGTCGGACCTGCGCGAGTATCTGGTCGCGCGTGGTATCGAATGGGGGAATGACGAATGACGAGTTCGGACGACCTGCAGCTGCCGCGTGATCCGGGCCCCGTGCCCGCGTCTCTTCGCGACGCGTTTGCCTGGGCCCGCGAGGCAGAACGGGCGTCGACTCCCGCCCCGTTTCCGGACGACGCAGCGCTCGAAGCGCTGTCAGACGCGGCGAGCCAAGACGAGCAGCGCTTCGCGCTGATCGAGCAGCTGCTTGGCAGCCCGGAGGGTGCGCGGACGCTGGCCCACGTGGTCGCAGCGCGGACGTCGACGAACGCGGCCGACGACTACTTCAACACCGCTGCTCCGGTTGCACCGACCGTTCCGCGAGCCTTCGTGGACGGGGCCGCCCGAGTGCGCCCGCGTGGTGCGCTGGCCGGCCTCAAGCCGGTGCTGCTGGCCGCGTCGCTGATGCTGGTGGCGGGCACGAGCTGGTATGTCTTCACGCTCCCGCCAGCGGGTGATGAGGTGCGCTCCCTCGGCTCAGCAGTCGAATTGCTCCCGGTGCAACCCGCCGGCGCACGGGCACCCATCACGCTCCGCTGGAAGCCGTTGCGCGACGACGCACGCTACACCGTCGAAGTCATGGACTCGAGCGATACGCCGGTCTTCACCAGCGAGACGAACGCAACCGAGACCGTGCTCGCCACGTCGGCGCTCAAGCCCGGCACCTATCGCTGGTTCGTTCGCGCGCGATCCACTGACCGCAGCGAAATTCGGTCGCGGGTCGAAACGTTCACGATCAAATAGGCGTCGACGGGTGCGGTGATCGCCGCGCAGCGAAAGAGTCGCAACGCACGAAGGGCCGGGTTCCCGTTTCAGCGGCCGCTCGAATTCAACGACGCGTCGTCCGCGTGAAGGTGAGCGCGCCGTCGCCGATGACGCTGAAGGCCGCCCAGAATCGCGCCGGCACCCCTTCGCGCCGCAACGACATCTGCGCGCTGTTCATCGCATCCGCAGTCGTCGCGCCACCGGCCAGGTTCTTGTAGAAGCGCTCCATCAGCACGCGCGTCCAGCGATCGCTCACCGCCCAGTGACTGGCCACCACCGTCCGCACTCCGCGCGCCAGCAGCGGCGCCACCAGGCCGTCCACGGCGTCGCCGCGCGAACCGAAGTCGCCCGTCGTGCGGCAGCCGGACAACACCACCATCGACCGCCCGGCGGCCAGCTCGGCCAGTTCGCCGCCGGATACATAGCCATCATCGGTCGAGTCGGGGCGCAGGATCAGGTAGTTCGCGCCCAGCGCCTGATCGCTCGTCAGCGCGTGTGCGGCGGCGTGCAGCACGGTGTAACTGCCACGGGCATCCCGCTTCAGCGCCGTCTCCGAGGCATCGGCGCCGGTCAGCGCCAGTGAGCCCGGAGCCCAGCCGGCGGCAGCGCGAGCCTCGTCCGCCGCCGCCTGCAATGGCGCCAGTGGATTGCCGCGCTGCGACCGCTCCACGTTGATCTCGAGCGACTGCGGAATCAGGTTCGACACCTCGGCATCGCCGGCACCCATCGCCAGCACGCGAGCGGTCACCGAACGCGGTGCCGCAGCATAGGCCAGGGCCAGCGACACCGACGGCGCAATCGTCACCACCGCACGATCACCCAACACGCCGGCACCCAGTGGCAACGCCTGGAACGGGACGCGATACAACGGCCCTTGTGGCACGATGACCAGTCGCTTGATCCGCGCCGGCAAGCCCCGCAATGCAGTCGACAGCACGGCTGCCGCCACCTGTTTGCCCGCGCCGGCACCGGTCTCACCACTCTCGAGCAGCGCCAGCCAGCGCACGATGTCGCGATCCAGCGAGTCGAGTGGTGCCAGCGTCAGGCCACGCGCGGTGGTCTTCGTGATGACCATCAGCGACGTGCGTGCCGGCGGCGAGCCTCCGGCGTAGACCAGCAGCGCCGTTCCGGGTGCCAGCTGGCGTTGTACCGCCTGCAGTGACGTCGCACTGGCACGCACTCGCCGCCGCGCTTCCGCCATGGCAGCCGAGGTGTCCGAGCCGACTTCACCGAACGTGCCCTTGAGCAGGGCCCGCGCACGGGCGCGCTCCGAGGCGGCGAACGCGGTCGGCAACCAGCGCCGCGAGGTGACGAAGGAGGCCAGCACCTGATCGATGTTGGCGCTCGAGCGGCCCCAGAAGTCCGTCGGCGTCACCACCCGGCGCATCCCGCCGGCCGCCACGGTCTCGCGAAAGCGATCGAGGTCGTCATTGGCGTCGACCACCCGCTGCGCCGCACGAACCGAATCACCGCTGCGCAGCCACGCCAGCGACGATGCCCCATCGATGAAGTACCGGAAGAGATCCTGTTGCTTCGCAAAGCCCGGCGCTTCCAGGAGTCGGATGGCTTCGGCGTACGCGCCACGACGCAGGGCCAGCACGCCGCGATAGGATGCCAGCTGCGATTCGTAGGCGCGGCCGCTGGCGCTCACGATGGTTGCTGCGCTGTCGAGCAGCGCCTGAGTGTCGCCGAAGCGCTGCGTCCGAAGCGCCACATCCCCCATGGTGAAGAGCGCACGCATCGCAAGCATTGGCTGCCGGATCTCGCGGCTCACGCGTTGCGCGTCTCGGGCGAGGGCTTCCGCCCCGGCAAGGTCGCCGAGCTGGATCAGCGCGGTTGCTTGCTGGAGTCTCGCGTTGGTGGCGCCGTAACGGTCCGACGTGGCGTCGAACAGGATCGCCGAGCGACGCAGCGCCGTGCTGGCGGTGGTCGCATCCCCGATCTGTGCCGCGGCGTTGGCCACACCCAGCAATGCCCAGGCTTCGACGTTGCGGTCCTCGATTCGCTGTGACACGCGAATGGCTTCCGCCAGCTTTGCCATCGCCGCCGGGATGTAGCCCAGCGTCGATAGCGAGTACCCGTGCCATTGCAGGGTGCCCGCCAATGTCGGGGCATCGCGCGCCACGCGGGCTGTCGCTTCCGCCCGCGCGAACCACTTGATCGCCTGCTGCACTTCGCCGCGCCCGCCATACATCGTGCCCACCAGGAGCTCGCAGTTGCCGCTGACGAACAGCAGCCGGGCTGCACGCGCCAGCGCGATACCCGCTTCGGCGTACTCCACGGCGCGCGCCGGGTCGGCCGATGCCCGCAGGCAGGCCAGTCGCGAACGCAGCAGTGTGTCGGCGGGCGCGGCGAGAGACTCCGCCGAGTCGATCGCGGCCATACGCACGGCACCACCGATGCGTCGCTGGTACAGCAGGCCGATGTAGTGTGACTCCGCACGTTCATCGCGGGGCACCCCCCCGCTGTCCGAGGCGAGCACCTGCAGCAGCGGCGGGACACCGCTGAATTCACCTTGAATCAGTCGTGTGACGATTCCTTCGCGGGCGATGGCGGTCCGCCAGCGTGCGTCGGGTGCGTGCGCGGATGCACTGTCCATCCAGGCCAGCGATTCACGATACCGCTCGTCGTACCGCGCCAGCATTGCCAACCCGAATCGCGGTGCCACGGCGTTCGGGTCCGACGCGGCCCACCGGCGCCAGGCGTCGCTGCGTGCGCTCACGCTGTCAACACTTCGTGCCCGCATTGCCAGGACCACGAGATCGCGCGGGGCCAGCGCACCATCACCGGGTGACTGCGCCACCATGATTGCCGGCAACGCCAACAGCGAGAGGCTGTGAAGCAGCCGGTGTGCCGGCCTGGAATGGATCGATCCGCGGCGAGAGCTCCGATCCCCCTGAGCTCCGGCCCCCCGATGCGCCCCCGCCCCCCGATGCGCCGTCGCATCGGCCACGCTACCATCACCTGTCACAGCCATCCGACACCCTCTCGTTGCAGGAACTTGCCGAGCATGTGCGTTCTCCGGGCGATCCGCCGCTGCATTTGGGCGGCGACCATACTCTGTACTCTGTCGCCGAAACCGGCGGAAGCACAGACCGCGCCAGCACTCGATCCGGCTGCCGTGCGCGCCGCCCTCATTCCGCGCATCAACGATGGCAGCTGGCACGGCCTGGCGGCGGCATGGCGTGAAGAGGACAGCCTCCGGACCGCGTCCGCAGGCACCCTCGTGGCTGATGGGCCTGCCATAGGGGCGGCCACCCGTTTCGAACTGGGCGGGGCAAGCGCCATGTTCACGGCCGCCCTGCTTGCGCGGCTGGTCGTCGACGGCGAGGTCTCGCTCGACGACCTCGCGCAGCGCTTCCTGCCGGCCCCGATCCGCCTTCCCAACCGAAACGGACGGGCGATCACCCTCGGTGACCTCGCCTATCATCGCTCCGGTCTGGCCGACCCGCCGGCGACCGCCAGCCTCGGCACCGTGCAGCAACTCGCCCGGGCCCTCAGAAGTACCTCGCTCCAGTCGGACATCGGCGCCCGGTACCACTTCTCGCAACTCGGCATCGACCTGCTGGGACTCGCGCTCGCCCATCACCTGCGCCTGCCGCTCGACGCGGCCATCCAGTCACGACTGCTCGCGCCGCTCGAGCTCACGGGGATATCGCTGGCCGGACCGCGCCGGGAGCTTGCCCGTGACGCAATCGGCCATCGCACCGATGGGCGACCCATCACCGAACAGCCTCGAGCCCTTCGCGCCTGGCGAGCCTCGGCGCTCGACCTTGCACGCTTTGTGATTGCCGCCAGTGACACCATCAACGGCCCGCTGGCCAGTACGTTTGCTCTCATGATGCGAACTCGCAGCCCGGGACCTGATCCGATGCTTCCCGTCGCGCTCGGCTGGCGTGTCCTGCCACTCGATGGTCGCGACATCTACTGGCACGACGCACAGGATGCCCGGGGATTCTCGGTTTATCTGGCGATGGATCCGTCGCGCCGCCGAGTGGCCGCGGTTCTCGCCAACACCAACCGGCCGGTTGACGCACTCGCGGGCCAGCTGCTGCTGGGCCGCATCCCGTCCGTCGCCCCCGCCCCCAGCACCGACCAGGCGACGAAATCGCGGTCGTCCGCGCGCCCCCGCCGTCACCACTGATGCGCCTCACATTGCTCCTGCTGCTCGCCGTCGCTGCCTGCAAACCCGCTGATTCAGCGCCCGCACCCGGAAAGGATGGCGTGACCGTCGCGCTGGCGTCGCCGGTCGGCATCGTGGACTCGACGGATCGGCGCATCGTCTGGCACGCGTCACCCGGGATCTCCCGATACGAAGTCGTCGTGTCGGACTCCGTCGAGACCCCGATCTTTTCGGCAGTCACGCCCGATACGCAGGTGGTGCTGCCAGCGGCCCTTCGGTACTCGCTCACGCAGAACTATCGCTGGTACGTGACGGCGTATCGCGATCGCGATTCGACCGCCTGGCGCTCCCCCGTCGCGATCTTCCGGCTGAAGGGCGACGGCCGACGGATGCCGCCGCTCCCGGCGCCGTAACACCACATGTGTCACGGCTGCCGTTGGCGAGGCGTTGGTTTTGTCGTGGCGGCACTGTGTGCCGCATCTGTCACGGCGCAGTCGCCGGCGCCGACTGCGCTGACGGTCGAGCAGATCTTTCGCTCGCGCGATTTCGTGGCCCAGGGACTGCCCTTCGTGCAGTGGATGAGGGATGGCCGCAGCTATCTCAACGTCAAGAGTGAGCTTGGCGGCTCCGCACTGGTGAAGGTCGATGCCGTCACCGGTGCCGAGACCGTGCTGGTACCGGCGGGCGTGATGAAGGACGCGAGCGGGGCTGCGCTGGACATCGAGGACGTGACGCTGTCTCCCGACGAATCGAAGGCGTTGCTCTTTCATTCGTCGGTGCGCGTCTGGCGCACCAACACGCGTGGGGTCTATCATGTCGTCGATTTCGCGACGCGTGCCATCACGCCGCTCAGCACAGCGCCGGCCGCCCCCGCACCGGCCGCGCCGGCCGGTCCCGGATTTCTCGCCACCGGACTGGCCAGCGGCGCATCCGACCCGAATCTGCAGATGTTCGCGAAGTTCTCCCCCGACGGCGGTCGCGTGGCTTTCGTGCGCGCGAACGATTTGTGGGTGACGGAGCTTCGCAGCGGTGCGGAAATCCGGCTCACCACCGACGGCAGTGACGACATCATCAACGGCACCACCGATTGGGTGTACGAGGAGGAACTCGGGCTGCGCGACGCCTTTCGCTGGAGCCCGGACGGGACGCGCCTCGCCTTCTGGCGCTTCGATCAGTCGGCGGTGCCGGCGTTTCCGATCGTCGATGAACTGGGGCTGTATCCGCGCATCTCCACCGTGCGCTATCCCAAGGCCGGCGAGCCGAACTCCCGCGTCACGATTCAGGTCATCGGGGCCGATGGCAGCAATCGGCACGCCCTCGATGTCGGCCCCGACACCGGCCAGTACATCACCCGGCTCGAGTGGGTGGACCGCGATTCCGTCTCGGTACTGCGGCTGCCGCGTCGGCAGACGCAGCTCGACGTCATGCTGCTCAGCGCGACCACCGGCACCGGTCGGGTCGTTGTCGTCGAACGCGATTCGGCCTATGTGAACGTCGAAGGAGAGCCGGTCGTGTGGCTTGCCGACCGTCAGCGCTTCCTGCTCCGCAGCGATCGCAGCGGCTGGCAGCAGTACTACCTCTATCACCGTGACGGACGCGTCATCACACGCGTGACTCGCGACAGCATGGACGTGCTCGAGCTGCTCACGATCGACGAGAAGCGGCGCGTGGCCTACGTGAAGGTTGCGGCGCCGACGCCAACCCAGCAGCAGCTGATGCGTGTGTCGCTGGACGGTCGGCGCGCGGAACGGATGACGCAGGGGGATGGCTCACACGCGACACTCATCAGCCCGACGGCCGCGTTTGCCTTTGATGCGTACTCGCGACTCGGTGTGCCACCGACGGTGTCGCTCTTTGCGCTGCCGCGAATGACCAGACTGCGGGAGCTGACGGACAATGCCGCCATCAGGGCGCGACTGGTGGATCAGGGCATTCAACCAGCGCAGCTGTTGGCGATTCCGATGCCGGATGGCACCCGGCTCGACGCCTATCGCATCGTCCCGGCCACCTTCGACAGTACGCGCCGGTATCCCGTGCTGATGTATGCGTACGGCGGACCGGCGGCGCCCGAAGTGGTGGACCAGTGGGGTGGTGCGCGCTACCTCTGGCATCTGTCACTGGCGCAGCTCGGATACGTCGTGGTGGTCGTCGACAACCGCGGCGCAGCGTTCCGGGGACGGGGCTTCCGCAAGGCCACGCAGCTTCGGCTGGGTGTGCAGGAAACCGCCGACCAACTCGATGCCGCACGATGGCTGGGACGCCAGCCCTGGGTGGATGCGGGTCGCATCGGCTTCTGGGGGTGGAGTTTCGGCGGGTACCTGGCGACGATGGCGGCCGCCAAGGGGGGCGACCTCTTCCGGGCCGTGATCGCCGTCGCGCCCGTCACCGACTGGCGGCTCTACGATTCGATCTACAGCGAGCGATTCATGGCGCTGCCGCAGGAGAACCCCCTCGGATATCGGGATGCCGCACCACAGGACTTCGTGGCCGGCATCCGTGCACGATTCCTGCTGGTGCACGGCACGGGTGATGACAACGTCCATCCGCAGAACTCCGTACAGCTCATCGAACGGATGATCCGTGCCAACCGGCCCATGCAGCAGCTGTTCTATCCCAATCGGACGCACTCGATCAGCGGCGGCAACGCCACGGTACATCTGTACGAAGCCATGACACGATTTCTGCGCGAGAATCTATGACGATCGGACGTGTGACACTCGCGCTGTCGGTGTGGCTCGCAGGCTGTTCGACGGGCCGCGCGCCGGCACCGAATGATGACCTCGAGCGGCAGCGCATTGCCGGCGAAGCGGTGCGGACGGTCGAACGTCGCGCGCCCGTCTGGCAGTGCACACCGGCCGCGCCGTCTTCAATGCCGTCGCCGGCCACGCGCGCCGAACGCACCGGCTTCTGCGAAACCACGCCGTACGAAGAGGCGATGGCGTTTCTCGATACGGTGCGCGCCAAGGCCGCTCCCAATCGCATCATGCGGATCATGCGCCTCGGCACATCGCCGCGCGGCCGGCCGCTGATGGTCGTCACCGCCTGCGCCCGCAGCAGTCGTACCGCCGATACCTGCGATGCCTTCATGACCGCGCGTCGGCGGCGCCCGGTCGTGATGCTGCAGGCCAACATCCATGCCGGCGAAGTGGAAGGCAAGGAGGCCGTCCTCGCACTGCTGCGGACGGTGGTCACCGATGCCCGCCCGAATCTGCTCGACAGCCTGACGCTGATCGTCGTGCCACTCTACAACGCCGACGGCAACGAGGCGCTTGGCCCGCAATCGCGCAATCGCGGGGCGCAGTTCGGACCGGCAATCGTCGGTGAGCGGCCGAATGGCGACGGGCTCGATCTCAATCGCGACTACATCAAGAGCGAAGCGCCGGAAACCCGGTCGCTGTTGCCGCTGCTGACCAGTGGCAGTGTCGATGTCTTCGTCGACCTGCACACGACCAACGGGAGTTATCACGGCTACCAGCTCACCTGGTCGCCGTCGCTCCATCCGGGGGCACCGCTGGCGAGCTTCACCAGCGACACCCTGCTCGCCGGGATCCGCCGCCGACTCTGGAAGCAGGGCACCAAGACGTACCCCTACGGCAACTTCAGCAACTCGTTTGCGCGAGAAGTGTCGCTCGATCAGGCCAAGGAAGGGTGGTTCACCTACGATTCGCGCCCGCGATTCGGCACCAACTACTTCGGCCTCACCGGTGGCATCGCGATTCTCAGCGAGGCCTACTCGCACGATCCCTTTGCGCGGCGTGTGAGCAGCACGGCAGCGTTCGTGCGCGAACTCCTCGGTACCGTCGGTGCCGATGCCGGCGTTCTGGCGCGGGTGAACGCCGCCCGCCGGTCGCTGCTCACGGGTGTCGCGCCGCGCGGTGTGGTGCTCGAGACGCAGCTCACCAAACGCCCGTTCAGCGACAGCGTGCTGGTCGAGGCCCTCGAGGCGGACCCCGACAGCGCGGTGGCCGAACCGGGCGTGCCGCGCGGCATCCGGCGCACGGGGCGTATTGCTGGACAGTGGATGCCGGTGCACGATCGCTTCCAGATCGTCCGCCAGACCACCGTGCCGCGCGGCGGATGGCTGATCGAGGCCGGCGACACCGCGCTCGTGTCGCTGCTCACCCGGCATGGCGTGCTGGTGCGCGCGGCCATGGCGCCGCGCACGGTGGATGTGGAGCGTTTCCAGCTCGACTCGGTCGCACGCCTCGGTCGTGCGTTTCAGGGGCATCAGGAGGTCCGCGTCACCGGACGATGGGTGCGTGCGCGCATGCTGCCCTCGGCCACCTGGCGCTGGGTGCCGGCCGCGCAGCCGCAGCTGCTCGTCGCCGCACAGCTGCTCGAGCCCGAGTCGAATGACGGTGCGACCACCTGGAACTTCTTCGACGACCGGCTCCTGATGGGCAAGTATCATCCGGTGATGCGTGTCGTGACGCGCCTCGGCAGGCCCTGAGCGCGACGGTTTCGCGCCGGCAGGGGGCTATATTTGGCCATCCGGCCGACGCTGCCGACGGTCACGCGCTCACCTGCCTCCCTGCGTTCTGATGCTGCGCAACACGCTGCTGTTCCTGTCCAATCAACAGGGCATCTTCAACTTCGTCCGCCACAACGGCGTGGCGAAATCGTTTGCGTCGCGTTTCGTGGCCGGCGAGTCGGTGACCACCGCCATCGATGCGGTGCGGGCGCTCAACGCCAAGGGCATCTCGGCCTCGCTCGACCTGCTCGGTGAAAGCACCACCAACGAGAAGGAGGCCTACGCATCGCAGCGCGAGTATCTGCAGCTCCTCGACCTCATCGAGCGTGAGAAGCTCAACGCCAACGTCTCGCTCAAGCTCACCGCGATGGGCATGGACATCTCCGACGACCTCTGCGTCCGGGTCACGCGTGAGATCCTCGAGCGGGCGAAGCGATACGGCAATTTCGTGCGCCTCGACATGGAGTCGAGTCACTACACGCAAAAGACGCTCGACCTGTTCGAGCAGCACTTCTACCCCGATTTCCGCGCCAATGTCGGCATTGTGCTGCAGAGCTATCTGTATCGCACCGAAGCCGATGCGAAGCGCGCCAACGAACTCGGCGCGCGCGTCCGCATCTGCAAGGGGGCCTATAAGGAACCGGCCGAGGTGGCGTTCCCGGAAAAGGCGGATGTCGACCGGAACTACGTGAAGGCGATGCACCTGCTGATGGAACACGGCAACTATCCCGGCCTGGCAACGCACGATGAGGCGATCATCGCCGAGGCGCGGCGGTTCGCGGCCGAGAAGGGCATTGCCAACGATCGGTTCGAGTTCCAGATGCTCTACGGCGTGCGCCGGGACCTCCAGGAAGGACTGGTGCGCGACGGGTACCGCGTGCGGTGCTACGTGCCATTCGGAACCCAGTGGTACCCGTATCTCATGCGGCGCCTCGCCGAGCGGCCGGCCAACGTTGCCTTCATGACCGGCAATGTGGTGAAGGAATGGTTCGGCGCACGACGCAGCGCGTGACGTCGCCGTGAGCGGGTGTGCCGCATGGTGAGCGCGTGAGTGGCCAGCACCTGCCAGCCGACCACGCACTGGGTGATGCCAACACCATTGGTGGCTACGCGCTCGTCCACGGGCGGCCCGCGGCGTTCCAGGGCAGTGATGGGTTTTCCTATTCGGTCGAGCTCTGTGTCGATCAGGTGAATGACGCTGCCACACTCTGGGGCGCCTACCTGCTGTTCCTTCGCTGGCGCCGCCTCGGCGCGTCGGGCGTGGACGGACATCTCGAGACCGACTACCTCGCGCGTGCTGCCACCGCCGATGCCGCGCGAGCTGCAGTGGCCAGGCTCACGTTGCAGGAAGTTCGTCAGCGGCTCGAGCAGCGCATCGCCGAGACAGCGCCGCCGGCGGCGCGCCGCTGGTTCGATGTCATGCGTGATGACACCGATTCCACCGATTCGGCCATGCATGAATCACATGACTGAGCCCGCGATCGGCATCGCGCCGCACCTCGGGATCATTCTCAGTGGCACTGGCGGCGTGTGGCGCGTGCGTCGCACCGATGGCGAAGTCGTGGAAGCGGCATTGCGCGGGCGCCTCAAGCGATTCGACGATGCCAAGGGGAAGCAGGCTCGCGCCAACCGGGATGGCGGCACCTCACGCGCCAGCGTGCGCTCGCGCGCCGACAAGCGGGATGATCGCACCGAGGATCACGAAACACCCACCCTCAAACTGGCCGTCGGCGACGAAGTCCAGATTGAACAGCAGGACGACGGGGCACGCTGGGCAATCGCCGACATCCTGCCGCGCCGCTCACAGCTGGCGCGCCGCGCACCCGGCGGCGGCTACGGACAGCGGATCGTCGCTGCCAACGTCGATCAGGTGCTGGTGGTCTTCGCTGCTGCCAATCCCGAGCCGCACCCACGGATGCTCGATCGGTTCCTGATCATCGCCGAGGCCAACGACATCGCGGCGCGGGTGGTGATCAACAAGTCCGATCTCGTCTCCCCGGAAAGTGCGCGCCTCCGGTTTGCCGATTATGAACGGGCGGGGTATCCGGTGCATGTCACCAGCACCGCCACCGGCCGCGGACTGGATGCCCTGCGTGAGGTACTCGAAGGACGCACCACCGCGCTCAGCGGTCCCAGTGGCGTCGGCAAGAGCAGCCTGATGAACGCGATGTTCCATGGGCTCGACCTGCGTGTCGGCGAGATCAGCCAGAGTGTCAACAAAGGGCGCCACACCACCGTCGGCGCGCTGTTGCATCCGCTGCCGAATGGCGGCTACGTCGTGGATACACCGGGGCTGCGCGAGATCGGCATGTGGGGGCTCACCGCTGAACACCTCGACGGCTACTTCCCCGAGTTCCGCCCATACCTCGGTGAATGCCGGTTCGCCGACTGCGTGCACACGGTCGAGCCGGGCTGCGCGGTGCGTGAGGCCCTAGCCCGCGACGACATTTCTGCGGTCCGTTACAACACCTACGTCACACTGCTCGACGAACTCGCCAGCGAAGCCGAGACCTGGGAGTAGCTGATGGGCACAACCACCGAATCGACCCCACTCGCACGCCGGGAAATGATCGCCTGGGTCATCGCCGGTGCCCTCGCGCTGGCCCTGATCGGCCGTGTGGCGATCGATCGGAACCCGACCCAGCTCCCGTCGGATGACCCGGCGGTCGGCCAGGCGCGATCGGCCGTGACCAACCTGCAGGTCCGCGACTCGGCCAACACCCTCGTGCCCCTCGCGCCGCGGGATGGTCCGGCGATCCTGATGGTGAACTCGAAATCGTGTTCGTTCTGCCGCCTCGCGCTGCGCGACATCGCGGCGCGCCAAGGGCGTGACGGCGTCCCACGGCTGCGCGTCGTCACCCTCGAGGGGGCAGAGGCCGGGCGCGCCATGCTGAGCCGGTTCGGCGTGCGTGGTGCCTTCAGCGCTGGCCCCGACGGAGAAAGCGATCAGGTCCTGCTCAGCTTTCGAATTCCGGGGACGCCCGTGTTTGCCCGCACCGACCGCACTGGGCGCATTGTGGAAACGGTGCCCGGGTACCCTGGTCCGGAAGTCCTCGCACGATGGTTGCCAATCATGCGTGGTGAGTAGGATGGGTGCGCCGCGCCACGGGCCGGCGCACCTGATCGTGACGGTTCACTCTTTCAGCATCCCATGCCGCTGCATCGTACGCTCATCTTGTCCGCCTTCACCACGATCGCCGGGGCTGCGCACGCCCAGACGCTGGCCGACGCCAGGACCTGTGAGCGCGCCATCGTCGGCAGCGCGACCGATCGCGCCACCCTCACACGCATGGCAGGGAAGACGCGTGCCACCGCGCCGAGCCAGTTCGCGGCCGGCTGCCTGAGTGTGATCGCGTCCAGTTGGGACAGTGCAGCGACGCAGTTTGCCGCCGCAGCCAAGGGAAATCCGCGCAGCAGCGCGGCGTTCCTGTGGGTCGGTAACATCACCGGGCAGCTGGCGCGCATGACCACCGACCCGGCCGCCAAGGTGCGCCTCGCGCCGCAGATTCGCGGCGCCTTTGCCAAGGCCATCGAACTCGATGGCGCCAACCTCGATGCCCGCGAAGCATTGATGCAGTACCTGCTCGAGGCGCCGGCACCGCTCGGCGGCGACAAGGCCAAGGCCACCGAGCAGGCGATGGCCATCACGCGCATGAGTCCCTTTCGTGGACTCTCGGCGCAGATCACCGTGGCCGCGAGGAGCCTCGACAAGCCTGCCGTCGAACGGCTGCTGACCACCGCCACGACACAGTTCCCCGACAGTGTGCTCGGCTGGGCGAATCTGTCCGCGATGCAGGCGGATGCGCAGCGTGCATCAGAGGCCTTCGCCACCATCACGCGATGGCAGGCGCGCAAGACCAACGGCATGTTTGCGCTCTTCAGCATTGGACGCACGGCGGCGGTCACCGGCCAACAGCTTGCACGAGGAGAAACCGCGCTCAAGGAGTATCTCCGCGGTCAGCGCGGACCGAACGACCCGCCGCCTGCCAATGCGAACTTTCGCCTCGGGCAGATCTACGAGCGACAGAAGCGGAACGCCGAGGCGAGGGACGCCTATCAGCTGGCGCTCACGGCCAACCCCAGCATGCGCGATGCACAGGTCGCGCTCGATCGTGTGAAATGACGCGCGCGCCGACGATCGTGATCGCCTCCCTGAGCGCTATCGCTGTCACCGGCGTGTTCTTCTCCATCGCGGCCGTCATCAGCGGTGTGGGCCCAGTCACCTTCCTGTTCATCTCGCTGCCGATTGCGGCAGCGGCCTGCCTGCGCGTCAGGCGCTACTCGCGCACCGCGCTCTTCGTCGGCGCACTGGCATCAATGGCACCGCTGATGGTCGGCGTCGTGCTCAGCTGGCCCGACGTCGGCAGCGGAGCGCCGTACTACGCTGGCATCGCCGCGCTGTTCGGTGGGCTGGCGGGCATGTTGTCGCTTGAGGCGCGGGCCTGGCACGCCACTGAGAGTGCACACCGGCTGCTCGAAACGTAGGCAGCTCGCGCCGAGCGCCGTGCCGCGCTATCGGCTGCGCACCGTGCCCAATCCGCCGTCCACACCGAGCGTCTGCCCCGTGATCCAGCTGTTCGCCGGATCCAGCAGGAACGCAATCGCGCGTGCCACATCGTCGGGTTCACCAAGGCGCCCGAGCGCATGCATCGCCACCGACGACTGCTCGGCGGCCGCGCTGCCGGTGATGCGTGCCGTCAACGGCGTGCGAACGAGGCCCGGGGCCACGCAATTGACGCGCACCTGTTTCGCGGCGTAGCTGGCGGCGGCCGACAGGGTCAGGCTGATCACGCCCCCTTTGGCCGCGGCGATCGCTTCGTGATTGGCCAGCCCGATGCGCGCCGCCGCCGATGCCACCAGCACGATGCTGCCGCCGTTCGGTGCCGTGTTGTTCATCATCGCCCGCGTCGCCGATCGTACCAGCGAAAACGCTGATCGGAGATTGACGTTCAGCACATCGTCGAACTCCTCTGGACGCGTCAGATGCGCCGGCTTGAGAAGCAGTGACCCGACACAGTTCGCCGCACCATCGAGACGACCGAAGGTGTTCACCGCGGTCTCGACTGCCTGTTCGATCTCGGCTGGCACGGTGGCATCGACACGAACGGTGGTCGCCCCGAGCTCAGCCCCCAGGGTGGCCAGCGCGTCGGTGTTGCGCGCCGCAAGCACGAGCTGAGCGCCGGAAACCGCTAACTGACGGGCAAGCGCGGAGCCAATGCCACCGGTCGCGCCGAGAATGAGATACGTGGGAGTGTGCATGCGGGGCGAATGCGATGGCCCGCGATGCGGTTTCAGGTTGACGCAGAAGTCAGGGCGAGAGACGCTCGACCGTCCACCCTGTCACGTCTCGGCGATAGCGAATCCGGTCGTGCAACCGACTCTGCCGCCCCTGCCAGAACTCGATCTGCGTCGGGGCCACCAGATAGCCGCCCCAGTGCTCGGGCAGGGGCGGGGCCTGCTCGCCGGGAAACCGGGCTTCCACGGCCGCCACCTGCGCCTCGAGCAGTTCGCGGTTCGCAATCACGCCGCTCTGGGTGCTGGCCCAGGCGCCGATCCGGCTGCCGCGCGGGCGCGAGTCGTAGTACCGAGCCGATTCCTCTGCCGAGAGCTTCGATACCGAGCCGCGAATCCGAACCTGGCGCTCGAGCTCGACCCAGAAAAACACCAGTGCGGCCTGCGGGTGCGCGTGCAGGTCTTGGCCCTTCTGGCTGCGATAGTCGGTGAAGAAGGTGAAGCCCCGTTCGTCGACACCCTTCAACAGCACGATGCGCGCATCAGGAGCACCGTCGGCTGCCACCGTTGCCAGTGTCATGGCATTTGGCTCGGTGATCGAGGCATCGGTGGCATTGGTGAACCAGCGCTGGAACTGCGCGATGGGGTCAGCGACCACATCTGCGAGGTCGAGAGAGGCCAGCGCATAGTCCCGGCGCAGGTCAGCGATGGACGACATGAACGTGGATTCCGGAGTTCAGGGAGAGGAACGGCGCGCGATGCGGGGCAGACCGCAGGCCTGTGCCGCGGCCAGCAACTCACCGCGATCGTGAAGCGAGACGAGGTGCGGCAGAAGCAACACCGGGCAATTCATGGATGCGCCGAGTGTCTCGGTGATCGCCGTCAGGGTATCGTCATCGGTAGAATCTCCAGGGGCTTTTGGAGACAATATCACGCCAGCAACAAAGATGTTTCGCGACAATAACGCCGATGCCACCAAGCACACGTGCCCCAACGCCCAGCGTGAGATCGGCTCGACGATGACCGCCGGCAGCGCCCAGCCATCGATCAGGTCCAGCATGGTCAGCGACGGCGTGATCGGATCCAGCAGCCCGACTGCGTCCGAGATGACGAACGTCGATCTGCCCTCGCACAGTTCCGCCCGCGCCCGCTCCAGTGCGGCGGCGTGGAGCAGCGTCCCCGAGGCGTCGGCGGCGTGCATGGGCGACCGGTTGGTCTCGAGCGCAAATGGCGTCACCAGCCGCGGGCTGTCGAGGTGGGCCGCGGCCCACCGGATCAGCGCGCCAGCGCTCGCGGGTTCACACGGCTCGTCGATTCCCGTTTCGACAGGCACCATGGCGGCCACGTTGGCTCCGTCGTGGGCGAGCAAAGCGATCAGCATGGCCGCCGCCAGTGCTGTCTGGTCGTCCGGTGTCGCGCTTGTCACAGCGAAACCAGGCAGCAGACCCGTCGCCGCGCCTTCCGGCTCTCCCGTGCCCGCGCTCATGCGAGTTCTTCACCTGTCATCGCTGCAAAGTCATGCCATGGACCCGTTCTGCCAACGGGTGAAACCGCGCCACCGGTGCAACACGTACGGACGCCATCCCTCGCCTTCGACCCGGAGCCGTTCATGTCACACCACGCCCGAACCGTCGCGATCGTCCTTGCCGCACTCGCGCTGCCGCTGGTGCCGCTCGAAGCGCAGCAGAACATCCGGCTCACACCCGCGAACGGCCGCGTCGCCATCTGGAATCTCGTCGGGGCGGCTCGCATCGAGCAAGGCACGTCGTCCGAGGTCGAAGTGGAGATCACGCCCCGGGGAGCGGATGCCGGGCGGATGATCACCCGCGCAGGCCTCATCGACGGCGAACAAACGCTCCGGATCTTCTATCCGGTTGACGAAGTGCGGCCCGCTGCCGCGCTCCGGTCGCGCCGCAGCGGTTCGTCGACGTCGCTGCGCCTGCGCGACGATGGACGGTTCGGGGGCAAGGAACGCAGCGGCGACACGGGCCGACGCATGAAGCTCTGGAGCGGGGCCGACTTCGAGGCATCGGCCGATCTGGTTATTCGCGTTCCCGCCAACGTGACGCTCGAGGTGCATGTCGCACTTGGTGATGTGGAGGCTGGCGGAACGACGCGCGGCCTGACCATCGATACCTACGCCGGCAATGTGCGCACCGCAGCGACGCGCGGTCCGCTCGACATCGACACCGGCTCTGGCTCGGTGGAGGTCAGCCTTCACGGCGGCGACCTGTCCGTGGATACGGGCAGCGGGAACGTCGAAGCCCGCGAGGTCACCGGCGCACGCAGCATCTCGCTCGATACCGGCAGCGGATCTGTCATCGCCGAGGGATGCACTGCCAGCGCGTCGCTCAAGATCGATACCGGATCGGGTCGCATCACGGCGCGGAACATCGAAGCGCCGGAGATGACGCTCGAGACGGGGAGCGGCTCGGTGGAAGTCGCGCCGACAACGGCGGCCGGTGCGCTGCACGTCGATACCGGCAGCGGCTCGGTCATGCTCATCGCGCCGTCGAACTTCGGCGCCGAGCTCGAGATCTCGACCGGCTCGGGCGGTATTCGCAGCGATCTGCCACTGTTGGCGCTCCGCCGCTCCGAAGGCGAACTCTCTGCCCGCATCGGCGATGGACGGTCGAAGGTGTCCATCGAGACCGGCTCGGGCGGTGTGGTGATTCGCGCCCGACTCTGACTCAGGCGCAAATGCCGCGCCAACGGGTCGAGGGATAACATGAAGCGGGGCCCCCCGGCGGGGTGGGGGCCGCTGCAGTTGGGCCGACCCGCGCGGGAGCC
>JANMHB010000057.1:0-2630 GCA_031374935.1 Gemmatimonadaceae bacterium
GTGGGCCGCACGCTGAGCAACCTCGGAGTGGTGTACTATCAACTGAAACGATACGACGACGCGGAACGGAACTATCTCCGCGCCGAAGCCAACCTTGCGAAGACGCTAGGCGCAGACCATCCGAACCTCGCATCGATCAACATCAATCTCGGCGAGATCGCGTGGCACAGCGCCCGACTGCCGGAGGCAAAGACGCGGCTGCTGCACGCGCTGGACATCCTCGCCAAGCGCGTCGACGCCATGCATCCGAGCGTCGCGACGGCGGAGTACGATCTGGCGAACGTGCTGCGGGACTCGCGACAGCTAGCCGAAGCGGAGGTGCGATACATGCATGCGCTCCAGATCAGGGAGACAGCGCTCGGCGTCAGTTCCCCCGCGGTGGCGGAGGTCCTGACCGAATACGCGCGGATGCTGCGCCAGACTGGGCGAGCGGCCGAGGCCGAGCGGCTGGAGCTGCGGGCAAGGACGATCATGGCCGCGGCCAGGTAGCGGGACGAGCTGTCTCCAACCGTCGGGCCACAACGGACCGCACCGGCCTCGCCGCCTTGCCAGATTTGTGAACCATGACGGACCGACGCGGTGTCGCACCTGCCGTGCGTCAGGTACACCCATCCTCAGCCTCCGAAGCCCCATGAAAGCCCTTCGCATGGCCCTGGTCGCGGTTCTGGCCCTCGTCTTCGGCGCAAACTCCGCGCGCGCCCAGCTCCCCGACTCCATTCGAACCCGCGTCGACGCGGTCTTCGCCCGTTGGGATCGCACCGATTCGCCGGGCTGCGCGCTGGGCATCTCGCAGGCGGGACGCGAGGTCTACAGGCGCGGGTATGGCATGTCGGACCTGCAGCACGCGCTGGCCATCACGCCGGCGTCGATCTTTCATGTCGCGTCGATCTCGAAGCAGTTCGCTGCCTACTCGGTCGCGCTGCTGGCCGAGGGCGGGCGGCTGTCGCTGGATGACGACGTGCGGAAGTACGTCCCCGAGATCCCGGACTATGGCAGGAAGATCTCCATCCGGCATCTCATTCAGCACACCAGCGGGCTGCGAGACCAGTGGCAGCTGCTGGGCTACGCCGGGTGGCGAGAGGATGACGTCATCACGGAACGCGATGTGCTCGGTATCGTGTCGCGACAGAAGCGTGTCAACTTTCCGCCCGGCGACGAATACCTCTACTCCAACACCGGTTACACGCTGCTGGGTGTGATCGTGCATCGCGTGAGCGGGAAGACGCTGCGCGCGTTTTCGGAGGAGCGAATCTTTGCCCCGCTCGGGATGCGCGACACGCACTTCCACGATGATCACACGATGATCGTTCCACGCAGGACGTCGGCGTACCAGCCGCGTGACGGCGGCGGCTGGAGGATCTCGATTCCAGTCTTCGACACCTACGGCGCCACGTCCCTCTTCACCACGCCGAGCGACCTCCTCAAGTGGATGGCGAATCTCGATACTCCTGCCGTTGGAAGCAGGGCGCTGGTGGACGCGGCCCAGAAGAGCGCGGTGCTCACTGGCGGATCGCTGATCGGCTATGGCTATGGCTTCACCATCAACACGTACCGCGGCCTGACGGCGATCGGGCACGGCGGCGCCGACGCCGGCTACCGTGCGCAGGTCGAGCGCTATCCGGAACGGGGGATCGCAATCGCCGTGTTGTGCAATGCAAGCATTGCGGGCCCCGGCGTGCTGCTGCGCAAGGTGGCCGATGTCCTGCTCGGCTCCAGTGCGCCGCCACCGGTCGTGTCGATCGATACCACACCGCGCTCCGTGAGTCCTGCGGCCAGGCAGCGCTGGGTGGGCACGTACCGCGATACCGTCAGTCAACAGGTGATCCGCGTGCGCCTCTCTGGCGATTCGCTGTTGCTCGGTGACGGCCGCAACCTTGTGACCACGAGTGATACGGCGGCGCGCATCGGGGTCAGTGGGAACGCGCTGGTGCTGCGCTCGAGCGGCGGTGCCGTGTCAGGGGTCACACAGCTCCCGCGCACAACCCGCGAACTCGACTTCCAGCGCGAAGAGTCGTTCACACCGGATCGCGCAGCGCTGGCGTCATACACTGGCTCATTCTACAGCGACGAGCTCGATGTGCGGTATGAGATCACGCTCGAGGATTCTGCGCTCGTGATCCACAACCGAAAGCTCGACGACGAGAAGCTGACGCCGGCATTCCGGGATGCGTTCACCGTCGGCTTCGGTGCGACGGTTCAGTTCCAACGCGATCGCACGGGGAAGGTGACCAGATTCACCATCACCGACGGACGGGTGCGCGGTGTGCGCTTCGATCGCGAGCGGCAGCGCGCAGGTGTGAGATGATCGACTGGGCACGGCTCCGGCGCCAGCGTCCTTGCCTGACTGCGGCTGGCAACAACGGCTGCGCGCGCAGCACCGCAGCGGACCGCGTATCGCCGTTGCACGGTAATGTGCGATGACGATACCCGACATCCACCCCATCACGCTCGACGATGTCCATGCAGCACGCGAACGTATCGCCGGCACGATCATCCGCACGCCGCTGGTCAGGCTCGAGCTCGGGCCGTCGTATCCTGACATCCGCCTGAAGCTCGAGAACCTGCAGCCGATCAACTCCTACAAGTTGCGCGGCGCGGCGAATGCGGTGGCGATGATTCCCGAAGGAGAC
>JANMHB010000079.1:0-9621 GCA_031374935.1 Gemmatimonadaceae bacterium
ACGCGCTCGGTGAAGTTGTACCCGTTCATGCTGACCTCTGGTTCGGCAGTCGGTGGCCGATCATCCGTGCGATCCTACGTCGGCAGCGAGTGCATCCCGGACAAACCGTGCACGCGCCACGCTGGCATCACCATCCGACAATGTGGCCCGACCGTCGTACTGAGCCACATGCGCCGCCTGGCAATGAATCAGGAGCTTGTTAAGCGTATAGACACTCGGCGAACTCAGGAGTTTCAGGCTCAGCGCGAGCCTCACACCGCTGAGGTAGTTCATCGCCTCGTCGAACGTGAGGCTTCGTGCATACCGGAGCGTGCCATAGGCGCGCCACAGCTTGTCTTCAATGATATACCCGGCATCGCGAAGCAGCACATGCCGAGCCTCCTCTTCGCGCTCCACTACGTGACGCACGACGCGCGACAACTGATCAAGCAACTCGACCTCACTCTTCCCCAGTGTCGTCTGGTTGCTGATCTGGAAGTAGTTCCCGACGACCTCACTCCCTTCGCCGTACAAACCCCGATAGGTCAGCCCCATCTGTTGCAAACCGGCCAGGACCTTGGAAATCTCCTTCGTCAGGACCAGCCCGGGCAGATGGATCAGCACCGAGGCCCGCAGCCCGGTGCCGGTATTCGTCGGGCAGGCCGTCAGAAATCCGAACTCGCCGTGCCACGCATACGGGACGTGACGGCCGAGCTCGTCATCCAGTGCCGTCGCTGCCCCGAATGCCCCGAGGGGGTCGAACCCCGACCGCATCGCCTGCAGCCGGAGATGATCCTCCTCGTTGACCATGACACTAACCTCGTCCGCCAGCACCAGCGCCGCACCTGTCCGAACGGCGAGCGTTCCGTCGAGTCCGGCCAACTCCTTGCTGACGAGGTGCCGTTCATGGAGCAATTGTCGATCTGGCGTAGCAAGCTCATCAACACGCAAGATGACGCCACCCTTGAGCGATGCGACCTTCGGCATCGCGTCTCGCAGCTGACCCAGCACGCGCAGGCGTTCGCCATCCCGTGCGCGAGTGGTGAACGCAAATCCTTCCACATTCCTTGCCAGACGCACGCGAGTGGACAACACCACCTCGGGATGATCACCCGAACCGTCGAGCCACCGCGTCCCGCCGTCCGGCAGCAGGCTGAAGTCGATCACTCAGCCACCTCCTTCAGCTGATCGCGCAGCTTGGCGGCCTGCTCGAACTGCTCGAGTTCAATGGCGCGGCGAAGCTGCTCGCGCAACTCGAGGACCGTAGACGCCCGCTGCAGCTGATCCGGCGCCGGCGGTGCGTACTGGCGACCGGTATGGCGCGTGGACCCGTGCACCCGCTGCAGCAGGTCGCGGAGCTGCGGTTCGAACGCGCTGTAGCACCGTGCGCAGCCCAGACGGCCGGACGCACGAAAGTCCTTGTACGTGCCCTGACAGAACACACAACGGGTCTGATCCGACGTGCCGGTGGCCAGCTGCTGCTGCACCGTCTGTAGCAACGACGTCAACGGTGTCTTCGGTGCCGCAACGGTGGTCTCGACACCTTTTTCCGCCGCGCACTTCTCGCACAGGTGCACTTGCGTGACCGCCCCTTCGACCACTTGCGTCAGGTGGACGACGGCGTCACGCTCACGGCAATTGTCACAGACCATCAGCCCACCTCCTCCGCCATCGCCGACGACTCGACCACCCGACCCGCATCCAGAAGCAGCACCCGATTCGCCCGGGCCGCCAGCGCCCGATTGTGCGTCACGACCACCACGCCGACGCCGTGTGTCGACGCCAGTGTAGAGAAAAGTTCGTGCAAGCGCTGTGCGTTCCCGCGATCGAGATTCCCGGACGGCTCATCGGCCAGCAGCAATGCCGGATTCGGGGCCAGCGCCCGCGCCACCGCAACGCGCTGCTGCTCGCCGCCGGACAACGCCGACGGCAGATGATCAGCACGCGCCGACAAACCGACCGATTCCAGCAACTCCGCCGCACGTCCCCGGACCGCCGCCGGTCGGTGTCCCGCAATCAGGAGCGGCATCATCACGTTCTCGAGCGCGGTGAACTCGCGCAGCAGGTGGTGAAATTGAAACACAAACCCGATGGACCGGTTGCGCACCTCCGCCAGCCCCGCCTCACTGCCGTTCTCGACGGCCCGGCCGGCAATCCGCACCTCACCAGATGAGGGGCGGTCGAGGGCACCCAGGATGTGCAGCAGGGTGCTCTTGCCCGCGCCACTCTCGCCGATGATCGCGACCATTTCGCCACGCAGGATGGTGAGTGAGGCGCCGTCGAGAATACGCAGCCGAGACCCGTCACCGCCGGTGTATTCCTTGACCACATCGATCGCTTCCAGCACCGGCGTTCCGACCGCCTCACTCATGGCGAATCGCCTCCACCGGAAAGAGCCGCGATGCCTGTCGCGCGGGCCAGAGTGTCGCCAACATCGCAATCGCCAGGCTGGCGACCGTGATCGAGAGCACGTCGCCGACCGCGATCTGGATCGGCAGCCGGTCGATGAAATACACCGACGGATCGAGTTCGATCAGCCGGAATCGCGTCAACACCAGCGCGCCGAGCAAGCCGATCAGGACCCCGAGGCCGGTTCCGACGAAGCCGATGGCCGCGCCCTGCCAGAGGAAGATCCGGCGGATCGATGCCGCAGGCATCCCCATCGCCTTGAGAATGCCGATCTCACGTGTCTTGTCGGTGACCACCATCGTGAGCGTGCTGACGATGTTGAACGCTGCGACCAGCACGATCAGCAGCAGGATCACGCCCATCGCCAGCTTCTCCAGCTTGAGCGCCTGGAAGAGCGATCGGTTCTGTTCCTGCCAGTCGATCGTTCGGTACGGAAACCCAAGGACGGTCGCGAGCTGCTGCGCCACCGCTGGTGCCAGCCAGCGATCCGGTGTCCGCACATCGATGCCGGTCACGCGCGCGCCCAGGCCTGCGAGATCCTGTGCTGCGGCCAGCTCCATGTAGGCATAGCCGCTGTCGTACTCGTACATCCCCGTCTCGAAGACGCCGGTGATCACGTACTTCCTGACCACCGGAACGAATCCGCCCATCGCATTGGAGAGTTGCAGGCGCCCGGGAATGGTCAACAGCACCACGGTCTGGCCCGGCCAGGCATTCAGCCGTTCCGCCAATCGCTGCCCGATGACGATCGCGCGGGACGAGTCATCGGGAGCCCGAAAGGAAAAATCTCCACTCTTGGTGTACTTCCGGATCTGTGTCACATCAGGAACGCCAGGCGCTGCCGCCGGCAGGCCGACGACCTTCAACGGCTCCGCATAGTCGTTGCCTTTACTGATGATCGCATCCTTCAGGACGAACGGCTGCGCCGAGACGACACCGGCCTGAGCCCGCACTTTCGTCAGCGTGGCTTCCCAGTCGGTCATCGTCAGGTCGTCACCAACGGTCAAGACGCGCAGATCCGGGCTGCCGATCAGGATCTTGTCGCGCAGGTCCTTCTGCAGTCCATTCATTACCCCCAGCACCAGAATCAGCGCACTGACGCCAACCACGACACCACCCATCGCGATGATGCTGATGAGGCTCAGCAGCTGAGATCCGCGTCGACTGCGCAGATACCGCCACGCGATGGCGATCTCGAGGCGACTCATTCGGGTCGCATGGCGGGAAACAGAATGACGTCGCGGATGTGCTGTGTTCCAGTGAGATACATCAGCAACCGGTCGATCCCGATTCCGACCCCGCCAGTGGGTGGCATGCCGTATTCCATCGCGCGGAGGTAGTCCTCGTCGACGCCCGTCGCTTCGTCATCGCCGGCCGCCTTGAGCCGCGCCTGTGCTTCAAAGCGCTGCCGCTGATCGATCGGATCGTTGAGCTCGGAGAAGGCATTCGCCATCTCTCGGCCATCGGCAAACAGCTCGAAACGTTCCGTCAGTGCCGGGTTCCCGCGCTTCGGCTTCGCCAGCGGTGACAGTTCGACGGGGTAGTCCAGCACGAACGTCGGCGTGGTGATCGTGCGCTCGACCAGTGCCTGGAAGAGCTCGTCCATCAGCTTCGGCCGGCTGAGCGTGTGCGGCTTCTCGACGCCGAGTCCCTTCGCCGCCTCGATCAGTTCGTTGGTACTCAGCGACAGCACGTCCCGACCAAGGCCGGCGCTGAGCGACGGTACCCATTCGATACGACGGAACGGCGTCGCGAATTCCGGCACCGTCTCAGGGTCGATGCCCGGCGTGGATCGCACCGCGGCCGCTGCGGCCACGATCAGGTGCTCGACGCGATCCATCATGACCGTGTAGTCCGCGTACGCCTCGTAAAACTCGAGCATCGTGAACTCCGGATTGTGCGTCCGGTCGATGCCCTCATTGCGGAAGTCGTGCCCGATTTCGTACACACGATCGAATCCGCCAACGATCAGTCGCTTCAGATAGAGCTCATCGGCGATGCGGAGATACAGCGGCACGTCGAGCGCATTGTGATGCGTCGTGAACGGCCTCGCTGCAGCCCCGCCGTACAGCGGCTGCAGCACGGGCGTTTCCACCTCGAGATACCCCAGCCCATCCAGAAAGCTTCGGATCGCCGTCGTCATCCGGGCACGGGCATAGAAATTCGCCCGTACTTCGGGGTGGACGGCGAGATCCGCGTAGCGCTGGCGATACCGTTGTTCCGGATCGGCAAAACCGGAGTATCGCTTCGTCTCGCCATCCAGGACCTGCTCCTTCGCGAATGGCAGTGGGCGGAGCGTCTTCGCCAGCAGCGTCAGTTCGGTGCACTGCACCGTCACTTCGCCGGTGCGCGTGCGCATCAGTGTCCCGGCGACGCCAACGATGTCGCCGAGGTGCAGCTCCTCGAAGATCGCCCACTGGTCCGCCGGCATGTCATCCTTCCGGAAGTACGCCTGGAGCTTTCCGCTGGCATCACTCACGTGCGCGAACGCCGTCTTGCCCTTCGAGCGCAACGAGACCAGGCGACCGGCGATCCGAACCGACGGACCGGAATCACTGCCATCCGGCAGCAGTGCCCGCGCGTCAGACGTCTGGTGGCTGCGGTCGTACGCATACGCGAACGGAGACACGCCGCTCGACACCAGGCGGTCGAGCGAGGCGCGACGGTCGAGCAGCACCTGGCTGAGTTCTTCGTTGTTCACGTCGGGGAGTCCATGGAGAGCAGCGTGGTCATTTGGCAGGCGGTTCGCCGGCCTGCTTCAGGTACGCTTCGATGAACGGGTCGATCGCACCATCCATGACTTTCGCGACGTCGGCGATCTTCAACTCCGTGCGGTGATCGTTCACCATCGTGTATGGCTGAAAGACGTAGCTGCGAATCTGACTGCCGAACGACACGTCAGCCTTGCCGGCATCGAGCGCCGCCTTGACGGCCGCCTGCTTGTCTGCCTCGATCTGATACAACCGGTTCTTGAGCTGCTTCATGGCCGTCGCCTTGTTCTTGAACTGCGACCGCTCGGCCTGCGACTGCGTGACGACGCCGCTGGGAATGTGCGTGATGCGAACGGCCGACGACGTCTTGTTCACGTGCTGGCCGCCCGCGCCGGATGCGCGATAGACGTCGATGCGCAGATCATCGTCGCGGATCTCGATGTTGATCTCCTCGTCGACCACCGGATAGACGAACACCGACGCGAAGCTGGTGTGCCGCCGCGCCTGTGAATCGAATGGTGAGATACGCACCAGTCGATGCACCCCCGCTTCCGGCCGCAGGAATCCATAGGCGTACTCGCCCGAGATCTCGAGCACGGCGCCCTTGATCCCGGCCTCTTCCCCTTCGCTCAGATCGAGGACTTCGATGGCGTACCCGCGCCGCTCTGCCCAGCGCGTGTACATGCGCAGCAGCATCTGCGCCCAGTCCTGCGCCTCCGTGCCGCCGGCACCCGCCGAAATTTCCAGTTGTGCGGAGCGGTGGTCATCCGGGCCGCGGAGCAGTGAGCGTAATTCGTAGGCCGCGATCTGTTCACGCAATGCGTCGGCGTCCCGGACCAGCTCCCCTTCCATCGTGGGGTCCGGTTCCAGTTGCAGCAGCTCGGCCAGTTCACGGGCGTCGGCCACGCCACGCGTGAGCTTGTCGAACGGCTCCACCCATTGCTTGTAGACCTTCACCTGCTGCACGACGACCTGCGCCCGGTCCTGATTGTTCCAGAAGCTCGGCTCGGCCATCTGCGCTTCGAGCGCGATCAGTCGTTCCCGCTGGCTCTCGAGGTCAAAGATACCTCCGCAGCTCATCGAGCCGCTCGGCATCGGTGGTGAGCTGCGTGGTCAACTGGGCGATGTCTGCCATGTATGCCGCTGAAGCCATGAGAAAAACGAGAGCCGCCCTCCCGAGGTCGGGAGGACGGCTCGGCGCGCGGCTGCGCAAAACGCAAGTTAGCCAGACGAGCGGCGATTCTCCATGCCCAGCGCCTGCAGTCAGAACACCCGGTTTCCCTCGGCCAGAACTTCGTTCAACGCGTCCTGGAAGAACGCGGTCGATTCTGCCACGTCACGCCCGACCTGCTCCACGTATTCGTCGTAGCTCTTCCTGATCTCATCGCGAAACAGCTGCTTGAGCGTCCCGTTGCTCAGCCCTTCGACGCGCTTCTGCGGCTGGTAGGCCACCATGTCAGAGACCAGCGCACGCGCGAGGCGCTTGGCGCGAGTCATCGGGTCGCTGCGGAGGAACGGGTTGATGACACGCTTTGAATCGCCCGTCACGCTTGCGGTAGATGGCAGTGGCACGGCGGCCGCAGGCGCTGGAGCGCCAACCAGTTGTCCCGGGGTCGGAGGAGGAGGCGGTACGAGCGGTCGGGCACTCGTCGCTGCCGCGGCTGGTGTCGACACCGCGGGGGTTGGCCGCGATGGATACAGTGTGCCGGACTCCTGCATCGCGGGCGTCCCGACCGGTGTGCGTCGGATGCCCGGAAGACCAGCCGGTGTCGCCGGCTGCGCGGCCTGCGATCGGACGGGTGTGGCGGATCTCGGTGTCATCGCTGGCGTCGTCAGCGGAGTCGTCGCACCGACGGTGATTCGCAGGATGGCACCACAGACACTGCAGCGCGCCCTGACACCATTCGGCGGAACCTTCGCGGGATCCACACGAAACACTGACCGACAATCCTGACACGTCACGTTCACTGGTGCTTCTCCTCGGGTGGGTATGCCGACTCGCCGTCCGACCGCCGATCCATGGCCCAAACCGATCCAGGCAGGGTCTTGGCGTACGTCTTCATTTCTGTGGCCAATTCACTGACCTGCGCGGCGTGAGTGAACCGACGCCGTTCGTTGCTCACGACGCCGATCGAGAGCGTCATCAGCGGGACACGATCAAGACGACCGCGACGATCCTTGCCGAAAAAGTAGCCAGCTAGTCGGTCGTGTGCAGAGTATCGAGCCGCCAGCATTTCATCCGCGCGGTGAACGAGTGTGTCGCAGGTTTCCGCCACCCGGGCCAGCGGGACGAGAAAGAGAAAGTCATCGCCACCAATGTGCCCCACGAACCCGTCTGCACCAGCGATGGCATCGACGACCTCGACCAGAAGCTCGGCAACGCTTCGGATGACGGCATCACCCTGCGCGTAGCCATAGCGATCGTTGAATTCCTTGAAATGGTCGAGGTCGGCGTAGCAGGCCGCGAACGGTTCGGCTCCGTCCATCCGGTCAGTGATTGCCGTCGCGATGGCATCAGCACCGGTCAGTCGAGTCGATGGGTTGACCTGGATGTCTCGGCGGGAACGTCGCAACGCGCTCGTCAGCCGTGCCTGTACCTCGCAGGTGCTTTGGCCCGACGAGAGGACCTCGTCGGCACCGGCCGCAAACCATTCTTCACTGCCGCCGCCGGCAATGACGACGATCGCCGGCACGGTTTGGAGCCGACTGTCGGCCTTGAGCATTCGCAGGAGCGCCAGCGCGGTGGAGCCGTCACCCTCGGTGCCGATCAGCACGAGGGCGGGCAGCGCACTCCGCAACTCAGTGCGTGACAACGGATTGAGGTCGCCTGGCTGAAGTCGCAACCCGCACTGACTCGCCCAATCCGTGGCAGCCCGTCGCACGGCCTCCGGCAACACCCCAGCCGTCAATACGCCGGTCGGAGAGGGAGGTACCGGGGGCACGGAGGGTGACAGACTCATCCAGAGGAGACGATCAACCGGTTCAGACGCAAGCTCAGGGCTGACGCTACCATGGCGTCGCTTCGTCGATGAGCATGATGGGGATCCCGTCCCTGATGGCGAAACGGAGGCGGCAGACCGGGCAGTCCAGCGCCGCACCGCCGGTGATATCCGTCATCCGCAGCGCGCCTTTGCACTGCGGGCAGCGCAGAATCACGAGTAGCTCAGGGGCGAGGGTCATGGGCCGCTATTCTCCTGTGGGACGGTAAACCCAAAGCGTCGGAGCGCGGCGGCGTCCTTTCGCCAATCCGGCATCACCTTGACCCAGAGGTCGAGGTACACCGCACCTTCGACCAGACGTTCGATCAATACCCGCGAGGCGGTGCCGATTTCCCGAATCGTTCTCCCCTTGGCGCCGAGGACGATGCCTTTCTGACTGTCCCGTTCGACGTACAGAACGGCTCGGATGTAGATCGGAGACTTCTTCTCGCGGAACTCCTCGATATCGACGAAAATGCCGTACGGCACTTCCTCGTGCAGGATGGCGAGCGCGCTCTCCCGAATGGCCTCGGCCGCGAAGAAGCGGACCGGCTGCGTACTGAGTTCGTCGGCTGGATAGAGGAAGGGCGAGACGGGGAGGTGCGATGCGATGCGCTCCAGCAAGGCATCGATGCCATCGCCTGTTTCCGCGCTGCCGACAATGACGGTGGGGTTGGTCTCGAGCTGTTCCCGGTTTCCCGCATTGAGCAGGTCGGCCTTGTTCGCCCACGTCAGCAGCGTGCGCGGGAGCCGTGTGCCAGGCGGCACCAGCGATTCGAGCGGCGGTGGCGGTCCATTTGTCGCATCGTGGACATAGACCGCGACATCGGCCTCCCGCAGCGCCGCGACGGCGCTGGCGAGCATTGAGCGCTGGAGCGTGTAGCTGGGGTCGAGCAGCCCAGGGGTGTCGAGCAGAATGAGCTGGTACGTGTCACTGGTGACGATGCCGACGGCCGAGACGCGCGTGGACTGCGGCTTGGGGCTGGTGATGGCGAGTTTGAGGCCGAGAAGCCGGTTGAGGAGCGTCGACTTGCCGGCATTGGGCTTTCCAACCAGGGCCACATGGCCGGCGCGCGTATTGAGGAGCTCGGTAGGCAGCGTGGTCATGACGGAGGCCGGAAGCCACGCCTTGCGGGCGGCGTTGATCGGAGGGTGTCGCGTCGTTGGAACGGCGCACGTTGCATGCGACGGCTGTGCGAATGGGAATGAAAGTATGCACGAAACCCCCGGTTGCGTGAAGCAACCGGGGGTTTCGCAAAGGTGCCGGCGACGGCCTACTCTCCCGCGACCTCGCGGCCGGAGTACCATCAGCGCTGTCGGGCTTAACGACCGTGTTCGGAATGGGAACGGGTGTGGCCCCGACGCTCTAGTCGCCAGCGAATTACTCAAGTGATGAAGGCAGGTGATCGTGGGTAATGAAACCACGTCGCAGATTTCGCGATTGGCGACGCAACCGAGTTGCGTAAGTGACCAGTCTTTTGCGTGCTGGTCACAGTATTGGGAGTCAAGCCGCACGGGCGATTAGGACCGCTGCGCTCGGAATG
>JANMHB010000092.1:0-101306 GCA_031374935.1 Gemmatimonadaceae bacterium
GCCGTGAGCGTGATCGCATCGTCTTCATCGACACGGCCGGCCGCCTGCAGATCGACGAGAACCTGATGGACGAACTCCGTCCCCATGAGCAGTCGCGTAACTTGTTCCGCCACAGTCTCTTGGCTAACTTTACGCCCTATGTTTGACGAGCTCAGCGAAAAAATCGGCGCCGCCTTCTCCAAACTCCGGGGCAAGGGCGTCCTCACGGAAGCCGACATCAAGGACGGCCTCCGTGAAGTCCGGCGCGTGCTCCTCGAGGCCGACGTCAGCTTCGGGCTGACTCGCGAGTTCCTCGAGCGCGTCGAGAAAAAGGCGGTCGGCCTGACGGCGCTCAAGACCGTCCGCCCCGAGCAGCAACTCGTCAAGATCGTGCACGAAGAGCTCACCGCCATGCTCGGCGAACGACGCGAGGGGCTCAAGCTCAGCACCGTCCCGCCGACGGTGGTCCTGATGGTCGGTCTGCAGGGATCCGGCAAGACGACCACCACGGCCAAGCTCGCGCTCCGAATGCAGAAGGAGCAGCGGCAGGTCCGGATGATCGCGGCCGACGTCTACCGCCCGGCCGCCATCGACCAGCTCGAAACACTCGGGGCCCAGCTCAACGTGCCGGTGTTCGCACGCCGCGATACGACGGATGTCGTGCAGATCGTGCGCGATGGCCTCGAAGTCGCCCGCCGTGAGCGTGATCGCATCGTCTTCATCGACACGGCCGGCCGCCTGCAGATCGACGAGAACCTGATGGACGAACTCCGGCGCGTGAAGGACGTCGCGCGCCCGGACGAAATTCTCCTCGTCGCCGACGGCATGACCGGGCAGGACGCCGTGAAAATCGCCGAAGGATTCAACAACGCCCTCGGCATCACGGGGATCATCCTCACCAAGATGGATGGCGACGCCCGCGGTGGTGCGGCGCTGTCGGTGTACGGCGCGACGAAGAAGCCGATCAAGTACATCGGTGTCGGCGAGAAGGTGGATGCCCTCGAGGAGTTCCACCCCGACCGCATGGCCGGCCGGATTCTCCAGATGGGCGACGTCCTCTCGCTGGTGGAAAAAGCGCAGGAGTCGTTCGACGCCGACGAGGCGAAGAAGCTCGAGAAGAAGGTCCGCCGGGAAGGCATGGATCTGAACGACTTCCTCGGCGCAATGAAGCAGATCGAGAAGCTGGGCCCGCTTGAGGGGATCCTGAAAATGATCCCTGGGGTGAACACCAAGGCCCTGAAGCAGGCCAAGATGGACCCCAAGCGGATGAAGCACGTCGAGGCGATCGTCCTCAGCATGACCATGGCGGAGCGGAAGAAGCCGGAGCTGATCAATGGCTCCCGGCGCCTGCGGATCGCCAAGGGGTCGGGCCGGACGGTGGCCGAGGTGAACCGGCTGCTGGACCAGTTCCGGGACATGCAGAAGATGATGAAAAAGGTCGCTGCCAGCGGTGGTCGGAACCCATTCGGGCGGGGCTGATCCACGGTCCGCCCTTCCCGTTATGGGGCAGGGCTCCTTAGCTTTTGTGGCTTGGTCAGAAGTGGCCGAGTGAGGCAGTATCAGCAGGACCCCTGGGTGCGTCCGTCGAACGGTCGACTGACGCGAGGAGCCCGGGCCGGCGGAGGATGGGTCTCGCAACCCCTCGTCGCGCTGCGTACGACGATTGCTCGGCGATCGGTCGTGCGACTTCACGTCCCTCAGAGGATGCACAGATGGTTCGTATTCGTCTCCGCCGCGTCGGCCGCAAGAAGGCCCCGGTCTATCGTATCGTCGTGGCCGACAGCAAGAGCCCGCGCGATGGCAAGTTCATCGAGATCATCGGCACCTACTCGCCGCGTCTGACTGAGGGTGCCGTGACGATCAAGGTCGATCGCGCCAACCACTGGCTCGACGTCGGTGCACAGGCGTCGGACACCGTGCGCTCGCTGCTGCGCAAGGGTGGCGTGCTGAAGGCGCGTCACGAAGCCCGCCTGGCGAAGAAGCTGACCGCTGCTGCGGTGCCGCTCTCCGAAGGCGCGAAGGCTGAGTAAGTGAGCGCGCCCGCGCTCATGATCGTCGGGCGCGTCCGCAAGGCACACGGCATCCGCGGCGAACTGCTGGTGGAGCCGATCACCGACGCGCCCGAGACGGTCTTCGTCTCGGGCCGTCGGCTCTTTGCCGGCACTGCCACCGGGGATCCGTCACCCGATGGGCAGGAGCTGCACATCACGGCGGTGCGTCAGCACATGGACTCGGTCCGTCTCACCGTCGCCGAAGTCCCCGATCGCTCGGCCGCCGAACTGTGGCGCGGCCGGTTCTTGCTGGCGCCGCAGGACGAATTGCCGCCGCCAGCTGATGATGAAGTCTATCTGCATGAACTGCTCGGCATGCGCGTCGTGCACGTCGACGGACGTGCGCTCGGAACCGTGGCAGACACCTACGAGCTGCCGCAGGGCCTGATGCTCGATGTCCGCCCGGTGAATGGCGGCCCGACGTACTTCATCCCATGGATGCCGGATGTGCTGGTGCTCGTGGACGAATCGGAGCGCTGCATCACCGTCAATCCGCCCGAAGGGTTGCTTCCCGAAGGACTGCTGCTGGCGGAAGGACATCCGTCGGACGAGGCCTGAACGTGGACGGACCCGATGCCGGCGACAGCGCCTCTGGTGTCGAGGCACCGCGCCCACCACTGACGATCAACATCGTCAGCATCTTTCCCGAATTCTTTGCGGTGCCATTGTCGCTGAGCATTCCATCGCGGGCGGCTGCGGCCGGCAGTGTGCGATTCAATCTCGTCGACCTGCGCGACTTCACGCACGACAGGCACCGCACAGTGGACGACTATCCGTACGGCGGCGGACCTGGCATGGTGATGAAGCCGACGCCGTTCTTCGAGGCGGTCGAGTTTCTCGGTGCCAGGACGCCGATCGTCCTGATGTCAGCGCGAGGCCGAACCTTCACGCAGGCCGATGCGCATCGATTCGCGAGCGGCACCGAGCTGACCCTGTTGTGCGGGCACTTCAAGGATGTCGATCAGCGCGTGGCCGATCATCTCGCAACGGAAGAGCTGTCGCTGGGCGACTTCGTGCTGAGCGGCGGAGAGCCGGCCGCTCTCGTGATCGCGGATGCGGTCGCGCGACTGCTGCCGGGCGCGATGAGCGATCACGATTCGGCAGCGACCGACTCCTTCTACCGCGGCGCCGGCGTGAGCGCACCGAGTTATACGCGGCCGGAAGAGTATCGCGGCCACCGCGTACCCGATGTGCTGCTGTCAGGGCATCATGCGAAGATCGCCGAATGGCGCCGGCTCGAGGCGGAGCGCCGCACCGGGTTGCGACGTGAATAGCCGCCGGCGGTGGGCGGTGATTGCGCTCGCGGCTGCCGTCGTGTCGTGCCGTCCTGCGGGTGCCGGAGAGGGTGTGGATTCGACGGCGGCTGCCGTCGTCGACACCGCGCGAGACAGCGTGCCTCCAGTAGCGCAGCCGGAGAGCAGGCCGGTCGCGATCGATACCAGCGGCCTCTTGACGCTGGAACTCTGGCCGCTGGCGGTTGCCCCGGAACAGCAGACCGGCGAGACGCGACGGATCGTGGAACATCTGCACGCCGATCTGGCGCTCGTGGAAGGGTTTGAGAGTGCAACGCTGCTGGCCAGCGGCGATGGATCCAGATTGCTGCTGGTGTCGGCGTGGCGCGATCAGGCATCTGCCGATCGCGGTCGAGGGTCGCTGGCGGCGTGGCTTTACGACGATGCCGACAGCGCGGTGCTGACTCGCCGATTGCGCATGATCACCCCACGCATGCGTGTGCGGCGCACCGTCGGCACGCCGCCGATGCTGCAGGAGAACGCGATGCTGCTCGTCACCCGGTATTCGCTCAAGCCCGGGCACTCGTATGGTGCGCTGGCGGCCCTGGCCGACAGTAACCTCGCGATGCGTGTGCTTCAGGATACCTCGGCACAGGGCGGCGCGATATTGGCGGCGGTCGACAGCAGCGCGATCTGTGTGCTGATTCAGGCCCGGACCGCCGCGGCGTTGAATCCGGGCGTGCGAACCGAAGGGCCGCTCCCGTTCTGGGCGCCATTCGCGCAACGCGAGGAGCACCTGATGGCCGTGGTGGCGGCCGTGCGGCGCCGGTAGCTGCGGATGCCTCGGCGGCGTAGGCCGTCGCCAGCTCGAGCCCCATGGACGGCACTACCATCCGGCCCTGTCCCGGGTTAACCTTCTCGGCTCACCATGACAACCCCAGCCGGCGCCGCAGCACGCAGGCGCCCCGCAGAGCGTGATATGCACCCGTTCATCGAGACCCAGAAAGAGTGGATGCGCGAAATTCCCCCGTTTCGCGCCGGAGACACGGTTCGTGTGAACGTGCGTGTGAAAGAAGGGGAAAAGGAGCGTCTCCAGGCCTTTGAAGGCACCGTCATCGCCCGCCGGGGCAGTGGCGTGAGCGCGACCTTCACGGTCCGCAAGATCTCGAACGGCGTTGGCGTCGAACGCATCTTCCCCGACCACAGCCCGATGCTCGGCGAAATCATCGTCGTGCGCCGTGGCCGGGTGCGTCGGGCCAAGCTGTACTATCTGCGTGGCGTGACGGGCAAGGCGGCCCGCATCAAGGAGCGCAAGGTTCGCGTGGCCGACAAGGCTGCCGGCTGATCCCGCGTCCCACGTCCCATGCCTGCACGGACGCAGAGCTGGGGCGCGCTCGAAGAGATCGCACGGAAGGGTGGCCACTCCCGTATCGTCGGTGTGGATGAAGTCGGACGGGGCCCCCTTGCGGGCCCCGTCGTCGCATGTGCCATCCTCCTGCCGCCGAATTGCACCGAGATCGACGGTGTGGGTGACTCGAAGGCGCTCAAGGCGGCTGATCGTGATCGACTGGCGCTCGAGATCCGCCGGGTCGCGCTGGCGATTGGCATCGGCGCCGCCAGTGTGACCGAAATCGACGCGATCAACATCTATCAGGCCACGGCGCGTGCGATGCGACGTGCGATCGCACGAATCCCCAGGCCGCACGATCTGCTGCTCGTTGACGGTGCACCGTTCGGCGCGTTGGGCCTGCCACATCAGGCCGTCGTCAAGGGAGACGCCTCATGCCTCAGCATCGCCTGCGCTTCCATCATCGCGAAAGTGACGCGCGACCGGTTGCTGGTGTCGCTCGGGCGCCGATATCCGCAGTACAAGTGGCAGGCCAACGCGGGGTACGGTACCGCTGCGCATCTCGCAGCCCTGTCGGAACACGGCGCGTCGCCGCATCATCGACGCAGCTTCCGACCGCTCCGGACCGACCCGGACCTCTTCACCTCACTCGACCACCTGGCATGAGCCCACATCCCGTTTTTCGCGACGATCTCCTGGCCGGACAGGTGGCCATCATCACCGGCGGTGCGACAGGCATCGGACTTGGCATCAGCTCTACTCTGGCTCAGCTCGGTATGCATGTCGTGCTCGCCAGCCGAAAGCCGGAGCATCTGCAGCGTGCGGTTGAAGCGATCTCGGCCGCAGGCGGCAGTGCCAGTGCGGTGCAGGTGGACGTCCGTGATCAGGAGCGGGTGCAGGCGATGGCGAAGGAGGTACATGAAGCACACGGGCGCATCGATCTGTTGGTGAACAACGCTGCGGGCAATTTCTACGCGCCATCGGAATCGTTGAGCGCGAATGCCTGGAAGAGCGTACTGGAAATCGACCTCTACGGCACGTTCTACTGCACGCAGGCGGTCTTTCCGTACATGAAGGCACAGGGCGGCGGCAGGGTGGTGAGTACGTCCATGACGCTCCATTACCGCGGTTGGCCGCTGATGGCGCACGCGACTGCGGCGAAGGCCGGCGTCGATGCACTGACGAGAACGCTTGCAGTGGAATGGGCAGAACATGGGATCCGAGTCAATGCGATCGCGCCCGGCCCGATTCCAACAGAAGGCGTGCGTAAGGCATTCACGCCGCCTCCAGGGGCACCCGTGCCAGATCTCTTCAGCATCGAGAAGGCAATGGATGCGTTCGCTAAGGGCGCAATTCCGCTGAAGCGCTGGGGTACACCGGAAGACATCGGGCAGATGGTGGCGTATCTCGCCAGCCCGGCGGGCGACTGGATCACCGGCGCGATCTTCGTCATAGATGGTGGCGAGTGGCTCGCCAAATCGAAGCCTGGTAACTAGTTCGGATTCGTGGCACGAATCTCGCTACAGTGTGAAGTGCGCGACGAGAGCCACCCTACTCGTCCTAACTTTTCAAGGAGTTTTCTGCCATGAACACCTCATTTGGTTCGGTCTCGGTCCTGCGCACGGCTGCGCTCGCGCTGACCGCTCTGTCGATGACCGCCTGTGTCCGCAGCGGCACGTTCAAGCGTGAGATGACGGCCACGCGCACCGAGATCGCCAGCGAGCGGACGGAACGGCTCCGCGCCGACAGCATTCTCGGTGCCGACCTCGTCGGTTTGCGTACTGAGCTCAAGAAGGAGTTGGCCGATCTGCGCACCGAGTTTGACGCGAAGATCGTTGCGGCTGGTAATGGCATGAAGGTGATGATGCCGGTGTCGTTCGCGTTCGATGACGCGATGGTCAAGGATTCGGATCGTGCCGCGCTCGAGCGCTTCTCGCAGATCGCGAACAAGTACTACCCTGGCGCCGTGATCACGGTCGAGGGCTTCGCCGATCCTGCCGGCTCGCCGACCTACAACCAGCGCCTGTCGCTGGCCCGTGCCGAGAATGTGAAGCGCGAGCTGGCCACCAAGGGAATGGACGCCTCGCTGATCCGCACGATGGGCTTCGGCTCGCTGCGTCAGGTCGTGCCGGGCGCGCAGAAGGATGAGCCGGGCGCCGATCGGAACCGCCGCGTTGTGTTCGTCATTGAGAGCGCTGACATCAAGGCGACGGAAGCCGGCAGCACCACGAACAACCAGTAGTAACTGCCCGTGAGCTTCGGAGGCTGACGCGACGCAGCGTCCGTTTCCAGAGGCTTTCGGACCTTCCGGGAGGCCGACGCGACGCCGCGTCGGCCTCCTGACGTTTATGGATCATTCTGCTGCCGTGCCAAACACGTGCACGGCGGCAGATGGTCGTTGTGGCGATCGGCCAGCGGCGGTGCGCAGCGGCCGCCGGCGTCTTCCCGGCGGGGGGGATCGCATGACGTTGCCGGAGCCCCGATCGATGGTCGGAACGTCAGCAGCACTGGCGGGTGAACCCGACACTGGATGACGGTGTGTTACGTGGTGAAGTTCAATCGTCTCCCAGTTGTGCGAACGTCGTCTCCCATCTGGTCTGCACCGTGGCTGTCAGTCTCTGGCTCGTTCCACTGTCGAATCGCTCGCGAAGCGTCGCGCTCGGCGTCGGGCTGGTGGCGCTCACGGTCGCTGGCATTCGACTGACCGACCGGGCTGACGCACGTAATGCGGTACGCCAGGCCCTGGCCGATGGCGCGCGTTTCGATGACTCGTTGCGAACGGCGGCGCGGAGCGCGCCGCGCGCAGCGGTGGCATTCCACTCGGCACTGGCGCTGGCCTATTTCGCCCGCCTCGACCTCGGACTCGGCAGCCCATTTCGACTGATCGACCTGGCGAGGTCCGATCCGCGGCTTCCCGCCGCGTGGCGGCCGCGGGTGGCCCATGCACTCCTGGCTCGTCTGGCGCGAGACAGCAACGTGATGCATCCGCTCGATGCAGCGCTCGACATCACGATGCCGCAATCGAAGGCGGCTGGCCGCGCGGCCATTCGGTTGGTCGACAGCGTCATGGCGCTGGACGGTGATTCACCGCTGGCACTGGACGCCATCCGGATTGCATCGGCGCAGGCAAGCGCCCACGGCGCGTTGCGCTCCGGTGCGGTCCCGCTGCTCAATGCGGCGGCGCTGATGGCGTTCGATCGCGCCCGCGCGCGCCGCGATGCGGAGCGTGTGATCGCTGGAGCGTCGCGGGGCGACGGTGATCTCCTGCAAGTGGTCGCGCTCTGGCGCACCGAACGTCGCTTTGCGGTCGAGCGGCCACTGCTCGCCGACGCCGCGCCGGCGCCGCGCCGCGTTGCTTCGCGAATTCCGGCGCTGCGCGCCGCGATCGAGCGCGCCGTGCAGCAGATCGATACCGGAACGCTGTTCGCGACGCCGTCGCAGTCGGCACTGCCAACGAGTGCCGCGCAGGCACTGTCCCTCCTGATCAGCATCCGGACGAGGCCACCGCAGCCGCAGGTTGCACTCGGGGTGCTGGACGCGCGAGAGCTGGCCGTCGATCGGACCGCCGCGGTCTCGCCTCGGATGTCGCGCACGCTGCTCGGTGCCTCGAACGAAGAAACGCTGGTGCTGACGCAGGCGAAGGTGGCGCGCGACTCGACGCTGGCGCCGATGATGGCGGCCGCCACACTGCTGGCAGCGCAGGGCATGCGCACGCTGGCGCAGGAAGCCGCGTACCACCCCGGTGTGCTTGTGCTGCGACCGGAGACGGTGAGCGAGCGGCTTGGATTGGCGTCGCTGACATTCGGTCGTGACGTGCCCGTGGCGTGGCACGCGTTCTACGCCCGTGAGTTCGCGACCGCGGTCGATGCCATGCGTGACGTCTTTCCGCTTGCGAGCTTCGTTGGCTTGCACGTGAGGATCGGAGATCGCGTACCAAAGGGGGCGTTGGCCATGCACGATCCGACGTCACGCACGCTCACATTGCCGCTCGCAACAGGGTTCGGCGCGGTCGGTCACGAGCTGATCCACGATCTCGACTGGCAGACCGCTCGTGACTACGCCAACCGACGCGGGACATACGCAACCGACAACGCGTGGCGAGGCGCGCGGAAGCAGCCGATCGCCGCTCCGCTCGCGCGTCTGGCTGAATTCGTCCCCCTCGGCATCACCAGCAGCGCGTACACCACCGAAGCGCGCCGACCGGCCGAGTTGCTGGCGCGCGGGGCAGACTGGTTCGTGGCCAGCGCCCTGGCCCGTCACGGGCGCATCAGCGGGGTCCTCAGCGCCGTGCAGGACGGCTGGATCCGAGGCTATGCGTCGGCGGCTGGTCCTGTCGCGTTCGGTGACCATGGGGCTGCTCTGGCCGCTCTTTTCGATGAAATGCCAGCACTCGCCGTGCGGGCGGGTAGCACGTTTGGTGGAGACCGCGCAGCCGCGCCCGATCTTGGGACGATTGTCCGGGCCGCCTGGTTTATGCCCCTGATTCCACCGGGTGTGATCCCTGACGCCCCCCGCATGCCTCAGCTGGTACCGGTCCCGTCAGGAATCAGCTGTTCACCGGTGGCCCGTCTTCGCTTGGCTGGTGTGCGGACGACAGCCAAGGCGGTGGCGGAGGGATTCGTCGCGCCTCGTGTGACGAGGGCAATGCGGCGCTGGGCGCGCTCCGCCGATCCCGCCCAGTTGTCAGCGGACGACCGGCTGCTCCGGCTGGCACTCCTTGGCGCACCGATGAATCCGTCCGTGGTGGACTCGGCCCACCAGCGCTGGGTTGCGGCGGCGTGGCGTGCCCTCCCTTGTCTGGCCGACTGATCCTGTAGTTTTGGAGCATGCCCCGGCTTCTGCTGGTTTCGCTCGCGACAATCCTGACCCTCATTCCCGTCACGCTGCTCGTGCCGGGCCTGCGGGAACTCGTGCAGGTTGCGCACGGCGGCAGCGCGTCCGCGGCGCACGCCTTCATGACCGTCAACATGATCAGCGGCATCGTGGCCGTGCCGCTCGTGATGCGGCTGCAGCGACGATTCGGAACGGTCCGGATCTGGGTGGCCGCGTTGCTCGCTCTCGATGCGCTGGTTTTTCTCGGCATGCGCGCTGCACCATCGCTCGCTTCACTGTTTGCATTGCGGGTGCTCGATGGCGCACTGCACCTCCCGGCGATCACGCTGCTGATGGTGGCTGCCAACCGGGTGGCCGGTCCGCGTCGCGGCGGCTCACTCGGCCTGCTCGGCTCGAGCCTGATGATGGGTGTGGCGATCGGCTCGCCGCTCGGCGGCCGCCTCGTGGATCGCTCACCGTCGCTGGTGTATCTGGTCGGGGCGGCGATCTTCGTCGCAGCAGCCCTCGTCTCGCTGTGCATTTCGCTGCCACGAAACGAACAGACGGCCACGCCGAGCCGGCGATACGACTGGAACACGCAGATCCAGCTTGCGTGGGTGCCGTTGACGTATGCGTTCATGGACCGCTTCGTGATTGGTGTGTTCGTCAGCACATTCACGCTGTTTCTGGCAGATGTTCATCACGCGACCGGCGCGCAGCGCGGCATGCTGATGGCGCTGTTTCTCGTGCCGTTCGCATTGCTCTGCTGGCCTGCGGGACGCCTGGCTGATCGCATCGGCTGGTACCGTCCACTGGTCGTGAGCAACGTGCTGTTCGGCCTGGTGTTCGCGATGTACGGTCGCGTTGCGTTCGGAGCGTTGCCACTCCTGATGATTGTGAGTGGTGTTCTGAGTGCGCTGATGTTCGCCCCGAACCTGCTGCTGACGAGTGAAGTGGCCAGACGTGCGGGTGATGGAATCTTCGGTGCGTTTCAGATTGCCGGATCGGTAGGGTTCCTGATCGGTCCTGCGCTGGGTGGTGTCCTGGTCTCGGTGCTTCGCGATGACAGCGGTGCGGTGGAGTACGAACGGATCTTCATGCTGGTCGGCGCGCTGGAAGGGGCGCTGGCGCTGGCGAGTGCGGTTGCGTTGGGCCGACTGCTTCGGCAGAAGGCGCTGCTGCCATACTCGGCCGCCTCGCGGGCGGTGCAGGCGTCCGGCTGATCGGCAGCCCCCGCGCTTTGTTATGTGCTGACAATGGCTCGCCCGTATTGAGGAGAAACCGAAGGGCCCCGCGATTGCATCGCGGGGCCCTTCGTCTATGCAGTGCGGAAAAGACTACGGCTTCTTCATCTTCTTGCCAGCTTCCATGGCGGCTGCACCGGCCTTCTCCATGGCTGCGCCGGCGGCCTTCCTGGTGCTGTCTGCCGTTGCACCCATCGCGCCAGCCGCGCCCGCTGCCTTGGCCTTGGCACTGTCGGCCATGGCGCCCATGGCGTTCTTGGCACTGTCAGCCATGGCGCCCATGGCATTCTTGGCACTGTCGGCCATGGCACCCATGGCACCCGTGGCGCTGTCAGCCATCGCGCCCATCGCGCCCTTGGCGCTGTCCATCGATGCAGCGGCAGCTGCCGCCGTGGAATCAACCGCCGACTCCGCCTTGCCACCGCATGCGGTAAGTGAGGCCATCGCGATCACAGCGGTAACAACAGAAGCAGAGCGACGCATGGTGTGAATCCGGGCAGAGGTTTCGTACGCACGAGGAACAACCGTTTGAGCATACTCGTGGTGCACATATCGCGCCATGCACGAATAGTTCCTTGCCGTGACGGGCTCAGCCTATGACTGCGAATTATGCAGCCGGTGTGCGCAAGCAACCGCGCGGTCAGACGGCTGGAACTACCGTGCTCTTCCTGTGCGCGGCGAACGATGCCACCAGCTGATCGCGCATCGCCGGCAGCAATTCTCGGAGCATGTCTGTCGCGTCGACGGGATCGGTGCCACGCTCTATGAACCGGCACCGAATCAGGTTTTTTCGCGCACCAGCAGCGGCACTGCGATGCTTCGCACCCGACGTGCGCACCCGACGTTCGCACCCGACGTTCGCACAGGAGGCAATCCTTCTTGCGCATCCGGCCGTCGCCGCTGTCGGGATCGAAGAAAATGTGGGTGCGGAGTTCACGTGTGGCGCGTACTCCGGCCACGCTGGACGAATCGGTCGGGTCCGGATCACAGCGGGCGACGAGATTTCTCAAAGTTTCGGTGGTCGTCGACACTGCTGACTCATCGCCGTCCGCCTCGAGTATGGCGCGCTCGTCGGGTCACTGTCTTCCGCGCCCGACGGCGCGCCAGCATCGGTTCACATCAGGACAAAATGCGGCAAGGCCAATCGCCCGCGGCCGTGATCACTCCAGAGGGGGGCGCCCAGCGTGCCGGTCGCTCCATCCCCACCGCGCCAATGTCCCGAGTGGGATTCGAACCCACGACCTACGGATTAAAAGTCCGCTGCTCTACCAGCTGAGCTATCGGGACGACTCCGTGTCAATCTAGGCGATTCCCGCGGTCGCTGCCGCCGGCTACGACCAGCTCGCCCAGCCGGTTACCCGGTACTGAGCCCAGGCCAGCATTTCGTAGACGAGCCGTTGCATCAGCAGAACGCGGTCGCTGGATGTCCGCGCCGGCCAGCCGGCGGGCCTCCAGGGGGCTGCGACGCAGGTCACCGCCAGCCCCAGCGCTTCGACGGTGGCACAGGCGCGTCTGGTGTGCATTGGTGAGGTGACGACCGCAACCCGTTTCCAGCGCTGGAGAAACGCCATCCGCGTCAGCCGCACCGCTTCGTCACGTGTCGAATACACCGAATCGATCCACTGCACCGGACCGGCCGCCGGCACCATCGCAATCAGGGCACGCTGATCCGCAATGCTGGAGATGCCATTCCTGCGTTCAGTCGAGCGGACGACACTCACGATGAGCGGCAGCGACGGACGCCGGGCGCGCAGTGTGATGCCGGTGAGCAGCCGGTCCACTCCTTCACCCATCACCAGGCCGTGCGAATTCACCCCGTTCGAGAAGACGAAGACCGCGTCGACCGTCTCGAGGTTCACCGGGTCGTTCCGCACGAACGGGCGTGCGATCTGCGGAACGAGTGGTGACCAGATCCCGGTGGCGGCAACGGTCATCAGCACCAGCGCCGCGATGAAGAATGGCTTCACGAACCATCGGCCGAGTACGAGGCCGAGCAGCGCTGCGGCTGGAATCGCGAGCGGACGGCTGAAGCCGAGCGCGGCGGGCAATCCGAGCAGCGACGCGGTCGCCAGAATGAGCAGCGCCAGCAGCGCCCCGTGGAGCGGCGCTTCCGCGTACTGCTTCAGCTGTGCGACAGAAATCATGCCTGAAAGCTATCGATGCCCGGGCAGGTTCGTCGCGTGCATCAGTCACCAGGCAGCATCACCCAGACACTCGGCCGTCCGACATTGCAGTGCACGGCGCGTGACAGGCCACCGAGGCCCGCCCAGCTGAGGAACAGCATCATCCGCGTCGCATGCCACGCACCGGTGGACTGCCCGATCTCGGCCTGACCCACTGTGAGCGCACGGAGTCGCGCTCCCCGTGATGGCACGGGATGGAAGACCATCTCAACGCGCGGATCGCGTTCCGGCTCATCGTCCTGCCATGCATCGAGCAGCGCAATCGTCGACGCGAGCACCTCGGTCGGGTGTGTGCGATGCGCCCAGCGATCGGCCGCGAACACCGCCACGCGCGACACGGTGGGCAGAACCAGCACGCCGAAGAACGACCAGAGCGTGAACCAGGCCATGGTGGTGACGAATCCCGCCGCGGTCTGCAGGTCAGCACGGGGCGCGATCGCCGCCAGTGCGAACCCCACCGTGTTCCACGCCACTGCCGCCAGCACGCCGCGACGGCGCAGCCCGAGCGTCCGGACACCGATCCGGCGATCGAGTACGGCTGCCAGTTGATCGGCGGTGAGTGACGTCACCCAGCGCTGCGGGACCCAGAGGTGTCGCGCGTCGAGTCCCGTCCAGCCGCCGACAAACGACCGCTCGTCGGTCTCGGTCTCGCGCACCGCCGCAGGCGCCAAGCCGACGGCGGCGGACGCGCTGACGAGTGCTGGCGACGGGTTGCGCAGTGAAAGCCCGCCAACGAGCCATGCGATCAGCCCCTGTCGGCTGAGCAACACCACCTGCAGCAGCAGAAAAACGAGGAGCGTGGTGGTGAGGCCGAACTGCTGTCTGGTGCGCAACAGCAGGCCGGCGGCGATCGCATACCAGATCCACTGTACCGTGATGCCGCGCAGCCAGGCGGCGATCCAGCGGAATGCACCCGGTGACTCTCGCACGACCACCAGCCCGCCGATGATGTCGAACGGCAGCAGCAGCGCCGCGTGGAGCATCCATGTCAATGCGATTGCTGCCAGCGCCGTGTCGAAGTTCGAATCGACCCACGGGTGAATGAATCGGTGCGGCAGGTCGAACGTGACGGCGGCGAGGCAGAGGAGCACGGTCATGCCGACGGCGGAAATGCCGAGCCAGAGCCGCTGGCGTGCATACGTCATGCTGGGAGGGTGCGGGAAGAGGGCTGGTACGAGTCTACGCGGTTGCGCCATGCGCGTGCGTCAGCACGCGGCCCGCCAGCGCCATGCCGCTGAGCAGTGCTCCCTCGACGCGCGGACCACCACACCACTCGCCGCCGGCACCGAGGCCGAGCATGCCGTCGTGGAGCGCATCGTCGGTCGCAACGGGGTCGGGCAGCGCGTAGCGCCAGCGGTGAGCAACGCTGTGCAGCGGTGGGGCGGTGCTGCCGATCACTCGCTGGAAGGCCGCGGTCATCGCATCAGCGATCACGGCGACATCGGCATCGAGGTGTGCGGCCGACCAGTCACGCGTCGCGTGCAGCACCCATGCCTCCGCAGCGGGACGCTCCCGCTTGCCGGTATTGCGGCTGATCCAGCTGAGTACGGGGTCGTCGTTCAGGAACGCACCGTCGAACGCGAAATCAGGACGGTCGGCCAGGAGAACCATGGTGGCCATGGTCGCGTGCATGATGGCGGTTGCGGCGCGTTCCGCCAGCTGTGGTGCCACCGGAGCCAGCAGGGTGGACGCCTGCGGAGCGGGGACGCACACGAGGACGACATCGAACGTGCCAAGATCGGCGCCGGTGTCGGCGTACAGGCGCCACCGTCGCCCGTCAGGCTGGAGCCGCGCGACGGTGGTCTCGAGCTGCACATCGAGGTCGGTGGCGAGATGGGCTCCAATCGCGTTCATTCCAGGCATTCCGACCCATCGCCGGACCGTCGTCTTCGCCGGCTCCCATGTGCCGTTCTCGCGGACCGCCAGCACACCGTCCCAGAGATCGATCACGCCCTGCTGCTGCCAACTCTGCACGAGTGGTCGCAGTCGTTCGTCGCGCACGGTGAAGTACTGCGCACCGTGATCGACCGACAACAGCCCATCGCGACGCGTGGCGCACCGTCCACCACACCCGCGCGACTTCTCGAACACCGTCACCGCGACGTTGTGGTCGGCCAGTGTCCTGGCGCACATGAGGCCCGCCAGCCCCGCGCCGATGACGGCGACTCGCGTCAGCGTGGGGTACGCCGGCCGCGAGATGAGGGCGGTGTACCGGCCGACGTTGACGCGTGCCGCCTGTTCCGAGACGGCCCGGCCACGCACGCTGCCGTGGATGCGATGCTCCGGCGTGAACGGACGGTCGAACTGACCGAGACACCACAGCAGACCGGCATACGACGCGGGATCGCGCCCGTCGAGCGCGTAGCGATGATTGAGATCGATCGAGCGCTGCAGCGCAGCGTCCGCGTCAGCCGTCCACGCAGCGAACGCTTTGCCCCACGTCATGCGCACGTTGTTGTGCAGTTCACCATGCGCCAGCAGCGACCGCTGCATCGCATTCCAGAAGGCGCTGCTGGTGCGGCCGCGTGCCAGCCGTTCCCAGTCGTAGATCTCACGGTGATCAGGTTCGTGCTGCCGGAGCGTTGCTTGCGCCCAGCCCGGGATCGCAGCGATCGTGGCGTGATCAGGTCGATGGAAGCAGAAGGTGTACGCCAGCTCACGCCAGACCAGCAGTTCGTCGAGCCATTTCGCGGCGCCCGCTGATGGTCTGGCGCTCGCCTCGCGCGCCAGGCGCAGCGGAGAGACCATGCCGTAGTGCAGATATGCCGACATCCGACTGACACCATCGCTGCGAGTGGGATCGTTGCGCACACCGTCGTAGCGATCGATCCTGCCCGAGTCGAGGAAGTCCTGCCATCGCGCATACCCGGCCGCCGATCCTCCGCGCGTATCGCCGACCGGACCGACGGTGTGATCGATGCGACACAGCGCGATCAGTGACGGCAGATCGGCCGTCGCGAATTCTACCGGTTCGAACGGCAGTTCGGGGACGAAGAGTGGGCCTGCATGGGCAGCGTCGACCCATGGGGAGGCGACGCGGTCGCGGCGCAGCGCCGCCGTGGCGTCGCGATACGCAAAAGCCCGATCGTATGCCTTGGTGGTCAACGGCACGGGAACGACACAGGCTGTGTCCACCTGCCAGATCGGCGTGTCGATGGCGTCGGCCAGCGCGGCGGTCCATTGCGCGAGTGGCGCCACGGGCATCAGCTCGGTGACGACCACGGCAGCCTGCGTCGCCAGTGTGACGAGATGGGGCCCGCGATGGCCGTCTCGCTCGAGATGAAATGCGGTGCCGATGCCACGCGCCAACAGCCCGGCGGCAAAGTCGCGCGCGCCCTCCAGGATGAACATGTGGTGTCGATCGCTGGCGTACGGATACCGCTCCGACAGCGCATGGTAGACGAACACCGGCAGGTTACGGGCTGCGCCGAGGGTGATGGCGACGTCGAGCGCCGGGTTTTCGTGCGCGCGAAGGGCAGTCCGGGCCCAGTAGAGGATGAAGGCTCCGTGACTGGCTGCCGGCTGCGGGCCAGGACTGTGACTCACGCGCTCGGCAAGGTGTGGTGGAAGGTCGCGGTGGGAAACCGGCACGGTCTTCAGCAGAGGTGATCGACGATCATGACGATGTGGCGCTGTCGCCGTGCGCCACGTACCATGAAGCTGGGTGTGATGGAGAATCGCGGACTGTGAATCATCGTTCCCGTCCGGTCCGCGCAACGCCGTCGCATACTTTTCGCCGCAAGGCCCCCGTTTCTTTCATCCGACCGCGCCATGCCGATCAGTTTCCGGAGTCTGACCGCGGACGAGTGTCAGGCACTCCTCCGCGCCCATCACGTCGGCCGGCTGGCCTACGCGTACAAGCAGCGCGTGGACATCGAGCCGCTGCACTACGTGGCCGATGGCGAGTGGCTCTACCTCCGGACGGGGCGGGGCACCAAGGTGACGATGCTCGAGCATCAGCCGTGGGTAGCGATGGAGGTGGATGACATTCGCGGTCTGTTCGAGTGGACGAGTGTGGTGGTGCACGGCAGCGTGCAGCGCCTCGATCCGGATGATGGCCCCGATGCGGCGAGTCGCTGGCAACATGCTTTGGACGCCTTCCGGCGGCTCATTCCAGAGGCGTTCTCAGCCAGAGATCCAACTCCGACGCGCGATGTGATGCTCCGTGTGCACATGTCCCATGTCGAGGGACGGGCGGCCCTGCCGACGGCCTGACCGGCGGGAAACGACGAGTCAGGAATTTTCCCGTCGGGCCCGGCACCACGCCGCCAGCGACATGATCCGTGCGCTCAGATCCGAATGCGCAGATCCGAATGCGGGGGGCCGGTGTAACTGAATGCGTCGTCGAGACGTAGGCAAATCGATGTCGCGGTGGGACACGGCCGTTACCCCGCATGGGCAGCATGGAGGGTATTGTTCTGCGCATGAATGGATCGCTCCTCACTCGCCTGCTGCGCCGGGATCTCTTCTGGTACTATCGGTTGCGGCTGAGTCCTGACATTCCGCGCGTCTGGCGGAACTTCTGGATGCTGATGACACATCTGGGTGGGTCGCGGGTGACGATCGCGGCCTGTCTGGTGGGATTGGTGTTTGCGCGCAGCCGGTATGCGGCAGCCCACACCGCGGTGGCATTGCTGGTGGCGTTCCTCATCTCGCAGATCATCAAGCGCAGCGTGAGTCGCGAGCGACCCGCTGACACCCGTCGCGGCACGACGCTGGCTGAGCCGCCGGATCGCTTCAGCTTTCCGAGTGGCCATTCGGCTGCGTCCATGGCAGTGGCCGCGATGTACGCGCTGACATTCCCATCACTCGGCATCTGGCTGCTGCCGCTGGCGGTACTGGTGGGGTACAGTCGAGTCGCTCTCGGGGTCCACTATCCGCTGGACGTGATTGCCGGTCAGGCCATCGCTTTGCTTACCGCGGGGCTGCTCCGCCTCTGGTAGTGCCGTCGCATCGCGCGTTGTGCGGCGCGGGTGCGATTGCTGCGGGGCTCGCGCGTGACGCGTGGCTGCTGCAGCGGACGCCATCAGAAGACTTTGATACCGATCCCGGGCTGGCGCTGCATGACCGGATGTACGATCCGGGCGATATCGGCGATGAGTGCGCGCGCCTCCGACTGACTCTCAACGCCGCTGGTGAGTACGACCAGCACATACGGCGGCCCACGCTCGGGATAGACGAGTGCTGCGTCGTGCTCGACTCTGGTGATGTCACCGGTCTTGTGCGCAACGCGCGTTCCTGCCGGCAGCCCGACCGGAATTGCCGAGTTGTACGCCTGCGCGAAGAGCACCTCGCGCATCCATGCGCATGACGCAGGCGACGCCGCGTGATCGTTGCCGATGGCCACCATCAGCGTCGCCAGATCGTTCGCGGTGGTGGTGTTGTTGAGCCCCGCGCGGAAGGCCGGTGCATCTTCCACACCACGCAACACGCGCATCCGCCGTGTGCCGAGGGCCCGCGTGACTTTCGTGACGGCATCGGCCTGCACCAGCGTGAGCAGGGTGTTGGTGGCGAGGTTGCTCGAGTGCGTGATCATGCGGGTGGCGAGCCAGCGAATCGACACCCGCTCGCCGACGCGCTGGTAGACCGAGTCGTCCGAGTCGTCCTCACGACGCAGCGAATAGGGCGATCCATCGACGATGGACTCGAAGTGGTTCGTCAGCGGGATCGGGTCGTCGAGTCGCAGCGCTCCCCGATCGGTGCGCTGCGCGAGTGCGATTATGACGGGCACCTTCATCGTGCTGGCGGCGTGGACCAGCGAGTCACCGAGGATTTCGATTCTGGTGCCCTGGCCATCGAGGCGCTGGGCCACCACACGCACCGTAGCGCCGGCGGATCGCGCCGCCCGGGCGGCGATGGCGGCCGTGGCATCCAAATCGCGTATGGATGGGCTCGTTGCAATCGGGGGCGCAGCGCATGCCGCGAGCAGGGCCAGTGCCGCCGGGGCCGGCAGAGTGCGTCGCAGTGATCTCATGCTGCGACGCTACGCGGTGGCGTCGGCACTGGCAACGAGGCCGCGTGTCTGGCGGTCAGAAGGGGTGTTGCGTTCGATATGCTCACTCGGTCAGGAGGACGGTAATTGCGTGCCACCAGTCGGTTTCGCGCGACTTGTGCGACTGCTAGACTCGACAGCTCGGCGATGTGCGCCGGACCTCGTTTCTCACTGCTTCCCGTGATGCGTCCATTCTCGTTGATCGCCATGCTGCTGCTGGCTGCAGGATGCGCGTCTCGCAAGGGCCCCGGTGCTGTTTCGGCGCCGACGCCCGAGGTGACTGCGGTCAGCGTGCCGGTCGTCGTGGCCGCAGTGCCAGATACCACGTCGCGCGACACCGTCGCCCCGCCGGTGGTGTCGGATTCGGAAGTGGTCAGGCGCGCGGCCGCGATCTTCGATGGGGTGCCGGCCGCGGCGCCGGCCAGTGGGCCGATGATCGCGGATGCGCGTGCGACGTGGGACATCGATGTGCGAAGCTACGAAACGCACCAGATGGTGGCGCAGTACGTGGGCATCTTCACTGGTCGCGCGCGCGAGTACATGGAACGGAGCATGAGTCGTGGCACGCGCTACGACGCCATGCTGCGGCGCAAGTTCCGTGAGTCGGGCCTGCCTGAGGACATGACCTACTTGGCACTGATCGAGAGCAGCTATCTGGCGAATGCGTACTCGCGAGCGGCGGCGGTGGGCATGTGGCAGTTCATGGCACCGACGGCGCGCGGCATCGGGATGCGCGTGGACTGGTGGGTGGACGAGCGACGCGACCCGATGCGTGCCACCGACGGCGCCATCGATTTTCTCACCGATCTGCACGACGCGTATGGCAGCTGGTATCTGGCCGCGGCGGCGTACAACGGCGGCCCGGGCCGGGTGTCGCGCGGGCTGAAGCGGTTCTCGGAGGCGATGGACGGGTCGGAGGGTGAGGATCGGTTCTTCGCGCTGGCAGAACAGCGGTACCTGCCGACCGAGACGAAGGCGTACGTCCCGAAGCTGATTGCTGCCGCGATGGTGGCGAAGGAGCCCGCCCGGTATGGGCTGCGCGTGGATACGATGCCGGCCTTCGCCTATGACTCGGTGAACGTGGCCGGCGGGACGCCATTGGTGTCGATCGCCAAGGCGGCGGGGGCCACGATCGATGACATCCAGGATCTGAATCCCCATTTCCTGCGGGGCGTCACGCCGCCGGATGAAGTGTCCGAAGTGCGTGTTCCGGTTGGCGCCGGCCCGACATTCGCCACCGCGCTGGCTGCGCTGCCAGAGGCGGATCGCGTCGGCTGGCGCATGGAGCGGGTCGGCAAGCTGCGGAGTGCGCAATCGCTGGCGGGCGAGGCGGGGATTCCCGTACGGTCACTGCGATGGGTGAACCCGAAGCTGTCGTTCGATCGGCGAGGCCGGATTCGCGCGGGGACGCTGCTGCGCATTCCGACGGTGCTGACGGTGGCCGGTGCCCGCGATGTGCCGGACCCGTCGATCGTGCGGTACGGCAGCTCGGGGAGCAAGCTGGCATCCAAACGGGTGCGGGTGCGTTCGGGCGAATCGCTGGCGAGCGTTGCGCGCCGGAGCGGCGTGTCAGTAGCCCAGCTGCGAGCGATCAATGGGCTCAAGGGAAATCGGGTGCGCGCGGGCCAGGTGCTGGTGGTCCGTCGGCCGTCGCGGAGCACGGTGGCGGCCGCACGTCGCGCGGCGGCGGCGCGGGCGCGCCGTGCGGCGGCCGGTGATGGGAAGCGCTGCACCAGCCGCGTGGTGGGCGTCAAGGGAAAGCGTCGCACCGTGACGAGCTGCACGTCGGCACCTTCCGCGGCGGCGCGGAAGTCCGCGAAAGCGTCGAAGGCGTCGAAGCGCGCTGGGCGCAGCGCAGCGCCGGCGAAGAGGAAGGTGGCGTCGCGACAGCGGTAGGGTTGGCGCAAGTGGTTGCGGTGCGCCGAGGTTCGGCGGTGTCGCACGAGCCTTGCTCCATGCAGCTGTTGCTTCACACAAGGAAACGGGCGCACCCTCAGTGGGATGCGCCCGTTTCGGCCTTCAGCTGCGCTCGATTCGTCTCATTTGCTGCTGTCGGCGACGATCATTTCGTTCATGGCCATGCGGCCGTCGTCGTTCGTTGAACGACGACCGATCAATCGTCAGAGCGGATCAGTGTCTTGGCGCGCACCCGCGCTGATCCACTATAACCGCGCATGACTTTCGTGTCGTAGCCGTTCGACGGATCGAGACCGAGCGACAACTCATTCTGCACGGCCTGGGCGCCGCGGTTGTAGGTCAGCAGTGCGAGCTTGACGTTGCCGTGCTGTTCATCGATCAGATCACGCAGATAGCGAAATCCGATCCGGAGGTTCGTTTCGCGCGAGTAGAGCTTTTCCTGCGTGATTTTCGGATCGTAGTAGCGCGCGGTCGGGAGCATCACCTGCGTCAGGCCCGCAGCGCCGACGCCACTGGTTGCCCGCTCCTTGAACTGACTCTCGACGTTGACGAGTCGGAACCCGAGCTCGGGATCGATGCCCGCTTCGAGCGCCGCATCGTGGATGGCGCGGGCCAATTCGGTGTCGACCATCCAGCGCTTCGACATGGTGTAGATCTTGTTCCAGCGCTGCAGCCGTTGGGTTGCGCGGCGGGCGGTATCGGCAGCCATCAGCCGATCGGCCACGGTGGCCACGCGGGTGGCGCTGCCATTCAATCGCGCGGCACGGGTGCCTTCGGCCCGCGCATCCCGGACCACCGGGGCCCGGCCAAGTGCCAACACCGCCAGAATCGAGCCCGTGGCGATGATCCAGCGGCGGAACCGGCGGCGAAGCCGCTCGGCATCACCGCGGTGCACATACGTTCCTCGTAAGTCGTGCATTTGTGCAACCCTCGCGTCAGGGGCGCGCCACATCGGACAGCCAAAGCCGAGCTTCAGACAACCCGACGCGTCAGCGCCAGTGGCGCGAAACACTTCGCCGGCACTCTGGCGAAACGCATCGCAGATCATGGGAAGCAACGACGAGCCTCAGGGCTCGTTCTCGCCTCCCGGTGGCGAACGGCGCCAAGAACCAGTGCGCCCTCCGTCCTTCGACTCCACCCGGATGTCGCTCAGGGTCATCTCCCGATCGACCGCCTTGGCCATGTCGTACACAGTCAACAGGGCGACAGACACGGCGCACATCGCCTCCATCTCCACCCCCGTCGGCCCGACCGTCCGAACTTGCGCGGACGCACGAACCCCCGGCAGTGCCTCATCCAACTCAAGAGCAATATCCACACCACGAAGCGCCAGGGGATGGCAGAGGGGAATCAGGTCCGAAGTCCGCTTCGCGGCCTGGATTCCGGCAATTCTTGCCACCGTCAGCACATCCCCCTTGGGCAGTGCCTGCCGACGGATGAGGTGAAAGGTAGCCATTGTCATCCGGATCGAACCAGTTGCCACGGCAGCCCGCAGGGTGTCCGACTTGACCGAGACGTCAACCATCCGGGCATTGCCGTCTGCATCAATATGGCTCAGATCGCCAGAGTTCATCCGTTTATCCCTAGAGCCCGAAGGTTCCGGAGGAGCTCGGCCGTGATCAGCGCCGGGTTGACGTTATGCCCCGTTCGTTCCCTGGCGGCCTCGACTGCATCCTGCGCCCGAGTGAGTGCCGGAGCCGAGCCGCTGCCGGACTCGACTGCTGGCTGCAGCCGGTCGTGGAGCATGCCTTCCAGCGCATCGAGCGCATCCGAAAAACCACCTCTGGCGCCGGCGGGTTTCTCGGACAGCACGGCGACGAACCGATCGGAAGCGTCGCCGCGGAGCGCCTTCAGCCATTGGGCGGCGTGGCTGGCGGCGGCCTCGTGGACCGTGCCGCTGAGGAGCGCACCAGGCGCCCCGGAGGCTCGCTCGAGAACGCCGTCGTCGATGGAACCGACCGTGCGCCGGACGTCCTCCTGCGCCACCCAGCGGCGCAGTTCGGCATGGGCGAGCGGTGCGACCCGGACGGAGACGACCCGTGACCGGATCGTGGGGAGGAGGGCGCCGGGCTCGCTGGTGGTCAGAATCAGCGTGGTATCGGGGAGCGGCTCCTCGAGGAGCTTGAGCAGGGCGTTCGCCGCCTGATCGCTGCCTTCCTGGGCAATCATGCGATCTGCATCACCGAGAATCATGATCTTGCGTTTTGCCATGGCTGGCGAGCTGGCGGCGGCCCGGACCAGACTCCGGATCATCTCGACAAACAGCCCCTCACTCCCGCTGCTCGGCCCCCAAAGGCCCCCCGCCGATGCGCGATCCCGCATCGCGCCCCGCATGAAGGCAAGCGCCTCCTCGGGTGACGAATCCGAGATGTCGGCACGAGGCACGGGGAAGTACCAGTAGAGGTCGGGGTGCGTGAGCTCGACCGTGTAGCGGCAGCCCTGACAGACACCGCAGGGGACTGGTGACCCGGCGCAGAGCAGTGCCTGCGCCAGCCAGAGCGCGAGCCGTTGCTTGCCGACCCCTTTTCGCCCGTGGAGCAGGAGCGAACCCGGCAGTGTGCCACGTTCGAAGGTGCTGCCAAGCCTGGCCCGGAGCGCATCGTGACCGACCAGCGGAGAGAGAGGCATGGGGCAAAGGTGTATGGTCGGATTGGGAGGCAACAGGGTGCCGTGTCGCATTCTGCTGCGCGCGGTGATATTCCGCTGCACCTACCCTCGGAGCCGCACAGATGACGGGGACACTTGCACTGCTGCTGACTGTTGTGACGGGGGTGTTCGTCGGCGTCGCCGATCTGCGCTCCCCGGAAGTACAGGGCCCGGTGGCGGTGTTGTTTGCGGCAGCGTTTTTCCTTGCGGCGTGGCATCCCGATGGAGCGTGGCGGCGCGGGCTGATGCTTGGCCTCTCGGTGCCACTGGCACACCTGGTGGCGCAGCTGACGGGTCGAGTGCTGCCGTACACGGTCGAGCATCCCGCCTCGACGCTACTCGCACTCATCCCCGCCATGCTCGGCACCATGGTCGGTATGGCGGTGAGCCGGCTTCGTCACACCAGCACGCAGGACACGGAGCTCAAGCCGCCGCGCTGAGTGTATCCGGCTGCATCAGGACGGTGAACGCGCGTCGGCGCGGAATCATCCGGGGAGCAGGCGTGCGTAGCCGTCGAGCACCGCGTCGCGCGCGGCCTCCGGCGTCGCGCCAGCAGCGGAGAGATGGCCCATCTTTCGGCCGGGCTTCGCGAGCTTCTTGCCGTAGAGATGCAGCCGCACACCCGGCACCTCCAAGGCGCGGTCCCAGATCGGCGCGCGCCCGTCCGCCGACCAGAGATCGCCCAGCAGATTGATGATCGCACCGGCCGACACGAGCTCGGTGCTGCCCAGCGGCAGCCCGCAGACGGCACGCACCTGTTGCTCGAACTGACTGGTCAGGCAGGCGCGTTCGGTGGCGTGAAAGGTGTTGTGTGGACGCGGTGCGAGTTCATTCACCATCAGCGTATCGTCGGTGGTGACGAACATCTCGACTGCCAGCAGGCCGACGATCCCGAGCCTGCTGGCGATCGCCGTCGCCAGTGCAATCGCGGCATCGGTGGTGCGATCGCTCACCGGTGCGGGGGTCATGGCCCAGGTGAGCACGCCGTTGTCGTGGTGATTCCACGACACCGGGAACGTGCGCGTCTCGCCGGCGCTGCTGCGCGCGACCATCACCGACAACTCACCGACAAGTTCGATCCACTGTTCGACGACGACGGTCGCCGAATGTGTCAACGCGCCTGCGGTGTCGAGATCGTGAGGTGACCGGATGCGCGCCTGCCCACGGCCGTCGTACCCCCCGCTGGTGGTCTTGGCGATGCTTCGGCCGAGCGCCTGGAATGCCTGCGCCACGTCGTGCGGCGTGTGCGCAATACGAAATGGTGCGACGGGAAACCCGTTGTTCTCGAGCCAGGCCTTCTGCCGGCCGCGATCCTGAATGATGTGAATCGGTGCGGCGCCCGGATGCACGGGAGCGTGCAACGATGCGGCGGCGATGCTCTCGGTCGACACCTGCTCGATGTCGAGTGTGATGACATCGCAGGCCTTGGCGAAGTTGATCGCCGCGCCGACATCGTCGAAGGTCGCCGTCACCAGCTGCGATGCGACAGCGCGTGCCGGGCAGTCGGGGTCAGGGTCCAGCACATGCACGTCGTAGCCCATCGCGCGCGCTGCGAGTGCCGACATCCGTGCCAACTGTCCTCCGCCAAGAAATCCGATCGTGCTGCCGGGGAGGATCGTGGTCATGCGGTGGGGCGCGGGTCCGGGTGGTCGAGCACGTCCTGTGTGCGGGCGGCGCGCCACGCGGTGAGTCTGGCGTGCAATGCGGGGTCGCTGGTGGCCAGCATCTGCATCGCCAGCAGCGCCGCGTTGACAGCGCCAGGCTGCCCGATGGCCACGGTTGCCACCGGAATTCCCTTGGGCATCTGCACGATGGACAACAGCGCATCGATGCCGGCCAGCGCCGTGGCAGCCACCGGAACTCCGATGATCGGCACCAGCGTCTTGGCGGCGAGCATACCGGGCAGATGCGCGGCACCGCCAGCGGCTGCAATGATGACGCGCAGCCCTCGCCCATGCGCCTGCTCCGCGTAGGCGAACATCTGATCGGGCGTGCGATGCGCCGAGACCACGCGCACCTCGTGGGCAACACCGAACTCTGCCAGGAGCGCGACAGCGGGCGCGAGCACAGGGTAGTCGCTGGCACTGCCCATGACGACGCCGATGAGCGGGGTGGGGATGTCGGAAGAAGTTGTCACGTGGCAAATATGGCAGCGCGCGGAATGCGCTGGGGTGCCGGGCCAGCCGCCCATCGATGAAACCGCTGGCGAGCGCTCCTGTCTGCACATAAGTTCGCTCTAATAAATCATTCCCGATCCGGAGTTGGCTCAGGTGGAGACGTTGCTGAGTGTGCTGACAGGAATCGGGGTGGCTGCCGCCTGCGGCTTTCGTGTGTTCGTGCCGCTGCTGGCGCTGGGTATCGCCGGCCGGATCGGGATTCTCCCGCTGAACGGGAGCTTCGTGATGCTGGCGTCTCTGCCGGCGCTGATTGCGCTGGGGACGGCGGCGGTGCTGGAGATTGCGGCGTACTACGTGCCGGTGCTCGACAACGCGCTCGATGTGGCGGCGGCGCCAGCGGCGGTGATCGCTGGCGTGCTCGCCAGCGCGGCGGCCATCACCGATCTGCCGCCAGTGCTGTCGTGGGGCATTGCGTTGATCGGTGGTGGCGGCGCGGCCGGATTGCTGCACGGTGCCACGTCGTTGCTCCGGTTGAAGAGCACGGCGTTGACCGGTGGGACGGCGAATCCGCTGCTGTCGACAGGCGAGTTCTTCGGCGCCCTTGTCACATCGTTGCTGGCGGTGCTGGTACCGGTGGTGAGTGCGGTCCTGATTCTGCTGGTGCTCGTCTGGATGGTCCGCACACGCTTACAACAACCCAGGAAGGCCGTGACATGATTCGTGTTTTCGTTCGTGCCGGTGCACTCGCCATGATCGCCACCGCGTCGCTTGCCGCGCAGGCGGCGCCCCCAGCGCCGGCGCCCAAGCCACCGTACGAATTCGTCGCCGACTTTGCCCTTGCGGCAAGTCAGGGCAATCAGGAAGTGACCACGGTGTCACTCGGTCAGCGCTACAGCTATGTCTTTCCGACCTTCAAGTTCTCGCAGACGGCGTCGGCGGTGCGCGGCACGGCGAACGGTGTGCGGAATGCCGAGCTGTATCAGGCCGGCCTGCGCGGGGACTACACGCTGGCGAAGAAGCTGACGGCGTACCTGAGCACGGACGGATTGCGCAACACGCCGGCGGGACTCAACCGGCAGTTCGCCGAGGGCGTGGGACTCGGATACCAATTCCTCGACACCGACACAGACAAGCTTCAGCTGTCGCTCGGCGTTGGCGCCTTGCAGCGCTCGTTCGTCGGTGTTGCCGGCCAGCAGAACGACTTCGTCGGCAACGCCGCGGGGATGTTCCGTCACTTCTTCTCGAAGGTGTCGTATCTCGAGCAGACGGCCGGGTTCACGCCGAACTTCTCGAAGACCGACGCGTGGCTGTTCACGACCAAGTCGTCGGTGGTGGCGCCGCTGTCGTCCAAGGTCGGCATCAAGGTGGCGTACCTGATCAATTACAACAATGCGCCGCCGCTGAATCCCGCCACGGTCACGAACCTCACTGACCGCTTCAAGAAGTTCGACGGCCTGCTGACGACGGGTGTGCAGTTCACGTACTGAACGTCGAGTTCGTGAGGAGCAACGGGTCGTCTGCGTGGAGCGGACGACCCGTTGAGATTTGTGCCAGTGTTGTCCGCCAACGGACTTCGTGTTGCGCGGGCATCCCGTGCCAGCTACGGCTCGCGTGGCGTCGGTTCCCAGAGGGGCGTGAACGCATCGGCGGTGGCGTCGTAGAGGCGGATCATGCCTGGGGCACGCCACTTCGCCAGCTGGATGATCTGGCCGGTGTGCATGCTGACATGTTCGACGACGTGGTAGATCGCATCGAAGACGGTCGTGGTGGCGCCCTGAATGAGGCGCGGTTCGTCGAGCTGGTCGGGCCGGAGTGTCGCGAGGACGCGATCGATCTCCAGCAGAGTGCCAGTGAGCTGCGCCAGCAATCGCTCTTTCGTCTGCCCGCCATCGGCGGAGAACTCGCCATCGCGATCACGGCGGCCGGGCCGGGCACCGACACCACCAATCAGCCATTGCCGCGCGTTGCCGTCGATGTGCAGGATCAGGTTGCCGATGCTGTTCGAACCGGCGGCAGGTCGCCACCAGAGATCGTCGTCGCTCAGGGGCGCACAGGAGAGACGGATCCGAGGCAGGTACTGGTCGAGCAGGTAGTCGCGCGACGCAGCAAGAAAACTGTGGGGCATGGGCGCGTCCTCAGTCGTCGGACTGGTGCATGTGTGCCACCGCCTCGAGGCGGCGGTCCTCATCGAAGGCGTTCTCGCTGCGTGAGATGACCAGCGTGGCGACCCCGTTGCCGATCAGGTTCGTGATCGCGCGTGCTTCGGACATGAAGCGATCGACGCCGAGCAGCAGGGCGATACTCTCCACCGGGATGGTATTCATCGCGCCGAGGGTGCTGGCGAGCACGATGAAGCCGGAGCCGGTGACGCCCGCTGCGCCTTTCGACGTCACCATCAGCACCAGCAGGATGCTGAGTTGCTCGGCGACCGACAGCTCGATGCGGTTGACCTGTGCGAGGAAGATGGTCGCCATCGCGAGGTAGATCGAGGTGCCATCGAGGTTGAACGAGTAGCCGGCGGGAATCACCAGGCCGACCACCGTCTTGCTGCAGCCGTAACGCTCCATCTTGACCAGCATCCTCGGGAGCGCGGCTTCGCTGGAACTGGTGCCAAGCACCAGCAGGATCTCGTCCTTGATGTATCGCAGGAATTCGAGCAGCCGGAACCCGTACATGCGACAGATGATGCCGAGGACGACGAAGATGAAGATCGCCATCGTGGCGTAGACGTCGAGCATCAGCCGGCCGAGCGGCAGCAGTGTGCGCAGTCCGAACGATCCGACGGTGAAGGCCATCGCGCCGAAGGCTCCGATCGGCGCGACCTTCATGACGAGCGCCACGATCCGGAAAAAGACATGCGACGTGCGATCGAGCACATCGAGCAGCGGCTTGGCCGTGCCGCCGAGCGAGGTGAGCGCCACGCCGAAGATCACGGCGAAGAACACGATCTGCAGGATCTCGCCCTTGGCGAAGGCGTCCACCACGCTGGATGGAACGATGTGGGTGAGGAAGTCCACGAACTGCATGTTCTCGCCGGCTTTCGTGTACTGCGAGACATCACCCTTGGCGAGGGTGGAGACATCGACACCGTCACCGGGCCGCGTGACATTGACGATCACGAGGCCGATCGCCAGCGCGATGGTGCTGACGATCTCGAAATAGAGAAAGGCCTTGCCCCCGACCTTTCCGACCTTCTTCAGGTCGACCATGTTCGCGATGCCAAGCACGATGGTCAGGAAGATGATCGGCCCGATGACCATCTTGACTAGCTTGACGAAGGTGTCGCCGAGCGGTCGCATGGCCTTGCCGAGATCCGGTGCGAGGGCGCCGAGGAGGACGCCGAGCGCGATCGCGGTGAGCACCTGCACAGTGAGGTTCGAGGCGAGGCGCTTCATGCGGGATCGAATTTCTCGGGGGATGGACGATGGCGGGTGCCACCGCGGCCAGCGCGAATATAAGGGTGAGTCATGATCGATGATCTGCCGCGGCTCGTCGGCGTGGTGCTGGCGGCGGTCCTTGGAGGCGCTGCGAATTCCGTGGCGGGCGGCGGCATGCTGCTGGTGTTTCCGGCATTGATCGGCCTCGGTGTGCCGCCGGTGTCGGCCAACGCGACATCGACAGTGGCATTGTGGCCCGGCGGCTTGAGCTCCATGCTCGGGTATCGGGACGCACTGCGCGGCACGGGTGCGTGGGTGCGTGCGCTGGTTGGCCCGAGCCTGGTGGGTGGCGCGATCGGCGCCTGGCTGCTGACACGCAGTACCGATGCACAGTTCAAGGCGCTGGTGCCATGGCTGGTGCTGGCGGCGACGGTGTTGTTCGTGTCGCAGAAGCGATTGGGCGCGTGGCTGCGGCGCCGGATCGGCAGTGCGACGCAGCACCGCTCAGCCAACGATCTGCCGCCAATGCCCGGGGGCTGGGTGATGGGGATGCAGTTTTTCATCGCGGTGTACGGCGGCTACTTCGGCGCTGGTGCCGGAATCATCATGCTGGCGGCGTTCGGCCTGCTCGGCCTGACGAATGTGCACCAGATGAACGGCTTGAAGAACTTTCTGGCGCTGCTGTTCAACTTCGTGGCGATTGCCACGTTCACGCTGTCAGGACTGGTGCACTGGCCCGTGGCCGCGCTGATGGCCGTCGGATCGGCCATCGGCGGTCACTACGCGGCACGATTCGCCCAGCGAACGAACCAGGATGTGGTGCGCCAGCTGATCGGCGTGATCGGGATTGCGAGCGCCATCTGGCTCTTCGTCACCCGCCAGTCATGACGACCCGCCAGCCAGCGCCGGCGTCAGAAACTCGACTGCGGGAGCTTGCCGGTCTGCGCGAAGGTCATCACCCCCGCCCAGAATGATCCGTCCGGGCGGACATGGCCGTCTTCATGCTTGTAGCCGTGCACGCGAACGAACGCTTTCGGATCATTGCCGGCGTTGTACACACGTCGCGGCATGGCGATCGGGAAGATCTGATCTTCGTCGCTGTGCACCACCAGGAGCGGCACCTTGACCGCGCCGATGTTCTCGACGGTGTTCCAGAGATCCGGCAGGATCGGGGCCGCCCAGGCCGGGATCGTCCCAAAGGCGACCGCTGCTTCGCGTGCGGAGGAGTACGATGCGACCAGCGCCAGTCCTTGTGGTTCGGGCACCAATGACGGAAACTCGCTGACGAGAAAGCCGGAGCCGAGCGAGTAGGCGAGCGCGATGCGCCGTTGCGCGTACGGAAACTGGATTGCGGCGTCGCGCCAGGCCTGCCGCACATCCTCGGCAATCACCGTGGCCTTGCGCTCGCCGCCGCTGTTGCCGAAGCCGGAGTAGTCGAAGACGTAGCTCGAGATGCCCGCCTTGTAGAGCAGCGCCTGCACGTCGGCCCAGTACGAGACCGATTCTGCCGATCCGTGAAAGATCACGACCAGCGGCGCGCGGTCACTGATCTTCGTCACCACGCCGTCCAGATGATACGAGCCGCGAGGAATGACGACACGGCTGAAGGGCACGCCGTAGGTCGCCGGCGTTTCCGGGCCGACGGGCCGCGAGATCAAGCCGCTGCGCTCGACCATGCTGTACGCCGTCTGCCGCGCCGCATAGGAGACGATGAGCAGGAGCAGCAGCGGGATGATCACCCAGCGCCAGCGCACATCGCCGGTCATGGCTCGTTGCCCCGTGCATGCACGCCGCCGCCAGCCACCGGCGTTCCGACGACAGGGGAAAGCGAACTCAGCAGAAAAACTGGCATCGAGCGCAGTGGACGTGGCGGCGGTGTCGTGTCACGACGTGACGGACGGAAGTGAATCTGTGGCGACGTCGAGCGTGAATACAACTGCTTGCCACGTGCGGCTCGCGTCGAACTGCCTATTCATCGAGTGCGAGCAATGCGAACGTTGCCAGCCAGTGTTCGCCCGCGTAGTCGCCCGCCACGTGCCGCAGGCTGGCGTCGAGATGGCTGGCGACGGCGTCCAGCGCGCGTCGCAACCGCGGGGCGTCGTCCGAGAGCGTGCCGGCGAGATGGCGCCAGCACCAGGCGCGACTGAGGTTCAGGCCATCGAGATGTGCGATCTTGCCATCCGCACGATCGCTGACGACGGACGGGAGCAAGAGGGCCTGCGGCATGCCATCGTCGAGCCGCGGCAGGAACTGGTGCAGCCACGCGGCGAACATGGCCGGCGGCAGCACGCGCCGCATGCACTCGGCCTCGATCAGCGCCGGCGACAGAAAGTCATCAGCGCCCGGTTCCCACCCCTGGCAGTCGGCGTCGGCGCCGTACCATCGTGTGGCAGCGTCACGCAGCGCCGCGGCGAGTGCGAGGTGACCCCTGCGTTCGGCGTACGTGAGGCTGAGTGCGACCGCAAACGCCGTGTTGAAGTGCGTGCCGACCCGGATCGGGTAGGTGCATTTCGGAAGGAACGCGAGCCACCGCGCGGTGATGGCGTCGGCCAGCGGCTGCAGTGTGGCGGCCCACCGGCGCCCCTCGGGCGACTGGTGTTGTGCGAGTTCATCGGCCAGCATGTGCACCCAGGCCCACCCATATGGTCGCTCGAAGGTGGCGTGCTGCGCCTGCGCGAGATAGTCAACTTCACCGGCGACGGCTGCTGGCGTGATGTGTGCATCGAACAGCGCGCGCATCGTGGCGCCCTCAGGCAGGCCCGGCGTGCGACGCAACAGTCGCGCGAGCAGCCAATACCCATGCACACAGGAGTGCCAGTCGTAGCTGCCGTAGAAGATCGGATGCAGGTCGCGCGGGGAGCGCAGATCGTCCGGGCCGGTGAGGACATGCTCCAGCTTGTTCGGATACTCACGCGTGACATGCGACAGCGCGAGCGTGGCGAACCTGGATGCGAGTGCGGGCGTGAGCGTTGGCAGCATCCTGAGTCAGCGCGGGAAGGCGAGAGAGTAGATGAGCAGTGTGTTCACAGTGAGCAACAGCAATGCCGTCGGAATCTGCACCCGGATGACGGCGTAACGATCGGGAAGCCCGAGCAGCGCGACCGGCACGAGATTGAAGTTCGCGGCCATCGGCGTCATGAGCGTTCCGCAAAACCCCGAGAGCATGCCGATGGCGGCAATGATCGTCGGGTTGCCATGCAGGCCCGTGACGAGCAGCGGCAGCCCGATGCCGAGTGTCATGACCGGGAAGGCGGCGAATGCATTGCCCATGAGCATCGTCAGCAGGGCCATGCCGACGGTGTAGGCGACGACCGAGAGCAACGGTGCGCCGCTGGGGATCCAGCTCGCCGCCAGTGCCGAGACCACCGTGCCGACGCCAGCGGCTGCAAAGACCGCCCCGAGCGCCGCCAGCAGCTGCGGCAGCATGGCGGCCCACCCGACGGAATCGAGCAGCCGCCGCGCTTCGGTGAGTGGGGCGCGGAGCGGGGGGCGCAACATCAGCATGCCGATGGCGAGCGACAGGAGCGTTGCGAGACCGAGTGCGACGAGCGTCACCTGCTTTGCCTCGACCAGCGGCGCTCCGGCGATGGTGATGCGCCCGATGACGGCATTGGCGAGCAGCGTGAAAAACGGCACTGCGAGGGCCGGTAGAAAGAGCCGATTGCCCCAGCGTCTTGCGCTGGCAAGGCGCTCGGTGACCGAGGTACTCTCACCCCCGCTGCTTCGGACGCCGCGAATCGTCGCCACGCCGACCATCGCCAGAATCAGCACGCCGTTCGCCAGGTCCGGCAGCCAGGTGCCACCGAGAAACGAGATCGTCCAGAGTGCCCAGAACGCGGCATTCCAGATTCGGTTCGGATTGGTGGCATCACGAAAGTTGATCATCGCGGTGGCGCCGGTGAGCAACCCCATCAGTCGATACAGGAATTCCAGCGTGATCATCGCGCGCCTTGCTGCAGCTGGCGGTCGAGCAGCAGCAGCCGGACGCCGTGAATGACGAATGCTGCGATGGCCGTGGGAATTGCCCAGACCGCGAGTTCGGTTGGCAGGACGCGGATGCCCGCCTGCTCCATCACACCCTTGATGAGCAGGATGGAGCCGATGGCGATGAAGATGTCTTCGCCGAAGAAGACGCCGATGTTGTCCACCGCGGCGGCGTGTGCCCGGATGCGATGCCGCGTGGCATCATCGAGCCCCGGGACATCACGCTCGGCGGCGCCTTCCGCCATGGGTGCAATGAGCGGCCTGACCATCTGCGCGTGGCCGCCAAGCGAGACGAGGCCGAGTGCGGCGGTGGCCTGTCGCAGTGCGAGGTAGGCGAGCAGGACACGTCCCGTGGTCGCGCGCTGCATCTGTCGCACGACGTCGCCGGCGCGCTCCTTCAACCCAGCGCGTTCGAGCAACCCGATCACCGGCAGGACCAGCCAGACGATGGCGACGTAGCGGCTTTCGGTGAACGCGTGGCCCAGTGTGGCGAGGGTTTTCTCCAGCCCCAGTCCGCCGGCGAGCCCGGTCACGATGCCCGCGCAGGTGACGACCAGCAATGGGTTGAGACGAAAGGCGAAGCCGAGGACGACGATGAGCAGGCCGCTCAGAACGAGCATGATGTCGTGGTCAGGAGTGAACGGCGACGTGCGGTGCCAGCACGGCGATCCCCGCTGCCTGGAGCGTGGTGCGAATCTGCCGGGCGAACTGTGGCGCGCCCGCGGCGTCACCGTGGATGCAGATCGATTCCGCGACGAGCGGCACGACGGCACCATCGATCGCCGTGACCGTGCCGTCTACGACCATCTGCACGACACGCGCAGCGGCGCGCGTGGCATCGGCAATCAGTGCCCCGGGCATCGACCGTGGCACGAGCGTGCCATCGCTCCGGTAGTTCCGATCGGCAAAGACTTCGCTGACGGTGCGCAGGTCGTACTGCCGGCCGGCGTCGATGAGGGCGCTGCCGGAGAGGCCGATCAGCATCAGACTCGGATCGACGGCAGTGATGGCGCGCGCAATGGCATCGGCCAGATCGCGCCGCTGTGCCGCCATGTTGTACAGTGCACCGTGCGGCTTGACGTGCCGCACCGTGGCACCGCTGCACCGCGCCGTGGCTTGCAGCGCTCCGACCTGCACGACCACCATGTCGAAGACTTCCTGCGGGGACACGGCAAGCTCGCGTCGCCCGAAGCCCACCAGATCGGGAAGGCCAGGGTGCGCGCCGATCGACACACCGTGGGCCGATGCCAGCGCGACCGTGGATCGCATGACGCCCGGATCACCGGCGTGAAAGCCGCAGGCGATGCTGGCCGACGTGACCCAGGGAAGCACGGCTTCGTCGCTGCCGATCGTCCAGGCGCCGTAGCTCTCACCGATGTCGCAGTTGAGGTCAACGCGCACCAGCGGCTCCGTCGGCGAATCGGAGGGCGATGGCGTGTGCGGCGCGGCGCAAGTCAGCCTCGCGTGCGCGCAGGGCGGCCTGCGCGTCCGCAATCGTCGTCGGCGCGAATCGCACCACGTCGCCGGGCCGGAGCTGGGCAAGGAGCGGCAGGTCGACGCTGATGACGTCGCCGAGCCGCGGGTACCCGCCGGTGGTCTGTCGATCGGCCATCAGCACGATCGGCGCGCCGCCTGGCGGGAGCTGGATGGTGCCTGCGGTGACGCCGGACGAGGTCATTTCCCGGGACGTGACGAGAGACAAGGTATGACCATTGAGGCGACACCCCATCCGGTCGGAGTCCGGGGCGACGCGAAAGGTGTCACCGAGCAGCAGGATGCGCGATGCGTCGGTGAGCAGATGGTATTCGGGACCTTCGATGAAGCGCAGCGTCGGTGCCGCCGAATACGGTGGCAGCAGCGACGGACTGGCACCCCAGTCGGCGACGATCCGGTGCTGTGCGTCGAGCGCCGCGCGCATGCGATCAGCGAGCACCGTGGGGGAGCGCAGCATAAGGACATCGTCGCGGCGCAGTGCGCGGCCGTGAAAGCCACCGAACCCCGCCCGCAGCGACGTCCCGCGCGAGTCGAGCACGGCCGGCACATCGATGCCGCCCGCAATGGCGATGGTCGTGCGGCACCCCGCATGCAGCACCAGCAGCTCGCCCCGCTGCGCCGCAAAGGCGTGCCAGGCCGGTAGCGGTGTTCCGTCAAGCGAGGCCGAGATGTCGCGTCCGGTGAGGGCGACCAGTGCCGCGTGGCCGAACTGCAGCGCGACGCCGCCGAGTGCGCACTCGAGTGCCGCCGCGTCAGCATCGTTGCCGACCAGCAGATTCGCGATCCGGTGTGCGGCGGTGTCCATCGCCCCGCCGACAGGCACACCGATGTGCTGCCACATCGGCCGCCCGAGGTCCTGTACGGTCGTCTGGATGCCCGCCTGGCGGACGGTCAGGCTCACGTCGCGTCCTCGTGCGCGGCCCAATCTTCAGGCGCAATTGCGACGAATCGGACCAGATCGCCAGGGGCGAGAAGGGCGGGCGGTGTTCGCCGGGCGTCGAACAACGCTCGGGGGGTGCGACCGATCAGCTGCCAGCCGCCCGGCGAGGCGCAGGGGTAGACCCCGGTGCTTCCGCCGCCAATGCCCACGCTGCCGGCGGGGACGCTGGTGCGCGGCGCCGCCCGGCGCGGGGTATGCAGCGCAGGGGCGAGGCCTTCGAGATATGGAAATCCCGGGAGGAAACCGATCATCGCCACCGTGTATGTGCCAGCCGTATGCGCGGTCACAATCACCTCGGCCGTCGTGCGATGCGTATTGGCGACGACATCCAGGTCAGGGCCGAATTCACCGCCGTAACACACGGGAATGATGATCGGATCGCGCGGCGATTCACTCCGGATGGCGAGCGACGCCATCACCGATGCGATGTACGCCTCGAGTGCATTCGCCGAGAGTTGCGCCGGCTCGTAGTGCAGTGTGTATGCCTGGATCGCGGGCACACGACCGGTGATGCCCAGGAGCGCGTCGTGCTGCAACCGCACATCGAGCGAGTGGATGAGTGCCCGCATCGAGCCACGGTCGACGGCCGCGAGATCGATCGTGAGCGCGCGCTCACCGAGAGGGACGAGAGAGTATGGCCACACAACGCGACAGTATGCAGCGTTGGTCTGGCGCGGCGCCATCGGTGGTGGTCGGGTGGTTGGGGGCCGCGCGGGCCGAGCCGCGGTTCGGACAGGACTCCGGGCGGTCGCGGCGCTGCGATAGCCGGTTACCCAGGTTGCGGACGGCGCGGATCCGCAGTCTCGTCCTTGCGAGTCGCGCGGGTCCCCGGCTTGTTTTCACGCGCCGCGCCGGGGTAGCCGTCGCGGCGGATCGTCCCACAGTTCCCCCCGCCACCGCCCGGAGTAGCCGGCATGGCCGTACTGACAGAGTCCTTCCCCGTCGAACCGACGGGGCCCCGCGTCGTGTCCCCACCTGTGGCGCGCCGCAACCCGATCCGGTCACGAACCGACTGGGAACGGATGCGGGCCGAGTGCCTGGCCGATCCGGGGCGCTTCCATGGGGAGATCGCCAGGCGCGAACTCCACTGGTTTCATCCGACAATCGGCACGCAAGGTGCCTGGATCACCTGGGATGATGCGACCGAGCGCTGGACCGGCTGGGACGCCGCCACCGGCGCCGTCGTGGTGCCGGCGCTGCCAGCCGCATACACACCGTGGAGCCGCGCCTTCAACGGCGACGATGCACCGTTCTGGCGCTGGTTCGAGGGGGCGCTGACGAATGCCGGCTTCAACGAAGTGGATCGCCATGTGCTGGCGGGGCATGGGGCTGAAGCGGCGCTGATCTTCGAAGGCGACCGCTGGGACATGTCGGTCGATGGCGGGCGCGGGGGCCCGGTGGAGTGTTATCCGGTGTCGCGGCGCACCTTGCTGCTCGAGTCGGCGAAGTGCTCGCTCGCGTTGCAGGCGCTCGGACTGCAGCGCGGCGATCGGATTGCGCTCAACATGCCGAACATTCCGGCGCAGCTGTTCTGGACCGAAGGGGCGAAACGGCTTGGCGTGGTCTACACGCCGGTGTTCGGCGGTTTCAGCGACAAGACGCTCAGCGATCGGATTCACGATGCCGGCGCGCGGGTCGTGGTCACCTGTGACGGCGCCTACCGCAACGCGCAGATCGTGCCCTTCAAGACGGCGTACACTGATCCCGCACTCGACGACTACGTGCCGCTGACGTCCGCACGGCTGGTGGTGGAGGACACGCTGCGTGCATTGCAGGTGTCGCCGGCGCGGATTGCGACCCTGCTGGGTGCGATCGGGGAGACGCTGGCCGGCGAGATCACGGTGCAGCGGAGTGATGTGATGCGCGGTGTGGGGCGCGCGCTGCAGGTGTTGTCGGAGGCGCACGAACTGTCGGCGGGTGAGGCCAGCCGGGTGCGCACGGCGATCGCCGCGGCGCTGGTGTCGACCCCGCCGCGGGTGGAAGCGGTGGTGGTGGTGCGACACAGCGGTATCGATGACATCGTCTGGCGCGAGGAACGTGACCGGTGGAGTCACGACCTGACGGATGCCGCGCTGGCGACGATACTCACCGCAGCGCGCTCGGCAGGGTTGCCGGTCACATCCGAGGCCGAATTGCTGGCGTTGCCGGATGCGGCGTTCGTGCGTGCGATCTGGGCCGCGAGTGCGCCGGCGCCGCTGGATGCGGACTTTCCGCTCTTCTTCATCTATACGTCGGGATCGACGGGCAAGCCGAAGGGCGTGGTGCATGTGCATGGCGGCTACACCTCGGGCGTCGCGTATTCGATGCGGGTGGCGTTCGACGCACAGGCGGGCGACGTGATGTACGTGGTGGCCGACCCGGGCTGGATCACGGGGCAGAGCTACATGATCTCGGCGGCGCTCACGACGCGTGTGACGAGTGTGTTCACCGAGGGCGCGCCGGTGTTTCCGCACGCCGGCCGCTTTGCCTCGATCATCGAGCGCCACAAGGTGAGCATCTTCAAGGCGGGCGTGACCTTCCTGAAGGGGATCATGCAGGACGCGCAGAACGCGGAAGACGTGCGGCGCTACGATCTCTCCACGCTGCGCGTGTGCACCTTCTGCGCCGAGCCGACGTCGCCCACGGTGCAGCAGTTCGGGATGGAATTGCTGGCGCCCTGGTACATCAATTCGTACTGGGCCACGGAACATGGCGGCATTGCGTGGACCCACTTCTACGGCAACGGTGACTATCCGTTGCGGGCCGACGCGCACACCTATCCCCTGCCGTGGATCGTGGGCGACGTGTGGGCGGAATCGGCGCCGGACGACGTCGACGCCGAGGCGCCGCTGGCGCTGTATCATCGCAACGGCGAGTCGGGCACGGCGTTCCGGCGTGCGGCGCTGGAGGAGAAGGGCGAGATCGTGATCTCGGCGCCGTATCCCTACCTGGCCCGCACGGTGTGGGGCGACAGTGAACACTTCCGGGTGGAGGGATCACGCGTGGCGCCCGAGTGGAAGGGTGACATCGGCCGCTGGACCAGCACCTACTGGTCACGCTGGAAGGGCGTCTGGGCGTACACGCAGGGCGACTTTGCGGTGCGCTACGACGACGGGTCCTTCTCGCTGCACGGTCGCAGTGACGACGTGATCAACGTGTCGGGTCACCGCCTGGGCACGGAAGAAATCGAAGGCGCCATTCTCCGGCATCGACAACTCGATCCAGAGTCGCCGGTCGGCAATGTGATCGTGGTCGGTGCGCCGCATCGCGAGAAGGGGCTGACGCCGCTGGCGTTCGTGAAGCCGAGTGCCGGTCGCACGCTGACGCAGGACGACAAGCGTCGCCTGGCGGAGCTGGTGCGGTTCGAGAAGGGTGCGGTGGCCGTGCCGAGCGACTTCATCGAGGTGGTGCAGTTCCCGGAGACGCGCAGCGGCAAGTATGTGCGGCGGATGGTGCGTGCACTGGTGGAGGGAACCGAGATCGGTGACATGAGCACGTTGCGCAACCCCGAATCGGTGGCCGAGTTGGCGGCGGTGATTGCGGAGTGGCAACGGAAGCAGAAGCTCTCGGATGAGCAGCAGCTGTTCGAGCGGTATCGCTACTTCCGCGTGCAGTACAACACGCTGGCGGTCGGAGCGAAGGTCGCCACGGTGTACGTGGCCAATCCGCCTGTGAACGCGCTTAACGAGCGGGCGCTGGATGAGCTGAACATCGTCGTCGATCATCTGGCCCGTCGGGACGATGTGAAAGCGGTGGTGTTCACGGGCGATGGCACGTCGTCGTTCGTGGCCGGTGCCGACATCCGCCAGTTCCTCGATGAGATTCACACCATCGAGCAGGCACGCGTGCTGCCGAACAACGCGCAGCTGGCGTTCCGGCAGATCGAACGGATGGGCAAGCCGTGTATTGCGGCGATCCAGGGTGTTGCGCTGGGGGGCGGCATGGAGTTCGCGCTTGCCTGTCACTACCGGATCGCGGAACCGTTCTCGCAGTTCGGGCAGCCTGAGATCCGGCTGCGGCTGTTGCCTGGATATGGCGGCACACAACGACTGCCGCGATTGCTGGCCGACCGTCGTGGCGCCGACGGGTTGCGCGATGCGCTCGAACTGCTGCTGAGCGGGCGGAACATCGATGGCACGCAGGCGCACACCATCGGGCTGGTGGATGAATTGACCGACGATGCCACCGATGTGCTGTCCTGCGCGCATGCCCGCGTGCGTGAGTGGTATCGGACGGGGGACGTGAGCGTGCTGGGCAAGGCGCACCATGGGCGTCGGGAAGAGACACTGACGTGGAACTCGGCCGGCGAACTCGATCTGAATACCGTGTTGACGGATACGCACCTGCAGCGCATCCTGGCGCAGCTGGCGTGGGCCGGACGCGAGACGGCGGGAGCGCGCGTGCTCGATGCGGTGCGGACCGGGTGGGCGTTCGGTGTGCCCGCCGGCCTGCTGCGCGAGGCGGAGCTGTTTGCTGAAGGGGTTGTCGATCCCGACGGCGGCAAGACCGGCATCCGGCAGTTCCTCGACAAGCAGAGCGCGCCGCTGCCGATCAAGCGGGATGGCGTGCGACTGGTGGCCGAGCAGCAGGAGTTCATCAACATACAGTTGACGCGCGGCGAGCTGTTGCCGGTCGGCGCGCCGTTCTATCCCGGCGTGACACAGATCCCGTCGTGGCAGTTTGCGTTTGGTGTGCCGAAGGATCAGGCCACCGGTGCCCCTGGGTTCGGACCGCCGCAGGTGGCGGAGCAGGAATTGATCGTGCCGGTGGCACAGCCGGGTGCGATGGAAGCGCTGGTGTATGTGCTGGCCTCGGAAGTGAACTTCAACGACATCTGGGCGATCACCGGCATTCCAGTGTCGAGCTTCGACAATCACGATCTGGATGTGCAGGTGACGGGATCGGGCGGGCTGGGATTGGTCGCCGCGCTGGGCAGTGACGTGAAGGCGGAAGGTCGGCTCAAGGTGGGCGACCTGGTGGCGATCTACAGCGGGCAGAGTGACCTGCTCTCGCCGCTGGCGGCGCGTGATCCGATGTACGCCGACTTCTCGATTCAGGGCTACGAAACCGATTTCGGCAGCCACTCGCAGTTCATCGTCACGCAGGCGCCGCAGCTGCATCCGGTGCCGGGCGACCTGACGCTGGAGCAGGCGGGGTCGTACATCCTGAACCTCGGCACGATCGTGCGTGCGCTGTTCACGACACTGCGGATCGAAGCCGGGAAGACGATGTTCGTCGAAGGCTCGGCCACCGGCACCGGTCTCGAGGCCTTGAAGACGGCCCTCAAGACCGGTGTGCAGGTGACGGGGCTGGTGTCGAGCGCGGAGCGTGCGCGGGCGGTGCGCGCGCTTGGCGCGACGGCCACGATCGATCGCAAGGACGGGCGTTTCGCGGACCTCTTCACGGTGGTGCCCGAGGACGACAGCGGAACGCGCGCGTGGCTGGCGGCGGGCGACGGGCTGTGTGCGGAGTATCGTGCGCAGAACGGTGGTCGGCTGGCCGACTACGTGGTGTCGCATGCCGGCGAGACGGCGTTCCCGCGATCGTTCCAGCTGTTGGAGGCCGGTGGGGCGCTGACGTTCTACGGCGCGTCGAGCGGGTACCATTTCACGTTCGTCGGCAAGACCGGCGCATCGGATCCGGAGACGATGCTGCGTCGCGCGGCGATGCGCGCTGGCGAGGCGGTGCTGGTGTACTATGGTCCGCGTTCAGCGGAGCTGGTGGACAGTGTCGGCCTCGAGATGATCGAGGCGGTGCGTGCGATGCGCGGTCGCTGTGTGGTGGCCACCACCACGGACGGCCAGCGCGAGTTCCTGCAGTCGCTCGGATTCGAGGACGCGATTGCCGGTGTGGTGTCGCTGGAGGAGATCGGGCGGCGGTCGTCGGAATTCGAGTGGCCGCGTACCATGCCGCGCCTGCCCGATGCGAAGACGGCGACGGAGACGTTCCGGCAGGCGGTGCGCGACTTCCAGGATCAGACGCTCAAACCGTTCGGCGCCGCTGTCGGCAAGCTGCTGCGGTCGCCGGACAATCCGCGCGGGGCGCCTGACGTGATCATGGAGCGTGCCGGTCACGATGCGCTGGGCGTGTCCACCTCGCTGGTGAAGCCGTTCACCGGACGAGTGGTGTACTGCGAGGAGATGGCGGGACGGCGCTATGCCTTCTACGCGCCGCAGGTCTGGACCAGGCAGCGCAAGATCCTGATGCCAACCGCGTCGATCCTCGGCACGCATCTCACGAATGCGTTCGAAGTCACGCGGATGAACGACATGATCGCGGCCGGCCTGCTCGACATCACGCCACCGACGGTGGTGCCGTGGCACGACCTGCCAACCGCCCATCAGGCGATGTGGGAGAACAAACATGCCGGGGCCAACTACCTGGTGAATCACGCCTTGCCGGCGCTTGGGTTGCGCAGCAAGGATGCCCTGCTCGAAGCGTGGGCCGCCTCGGAGCAGACATCATGAGTGCCGCGCCTGAAGGCACGTCGACACCGCCAGCGATCGGAGAGGGAATGGACGGCACCGCACGGGAAGGACGGTTGTTCGGCAAGGTGGCACTGGTGACCGGCGCGGCCGGCAATCTCGGCGGCCACATCGTGCGCCACTACCTGCGCGAGGGCGCGACGGTGGTGCTCACCGGTCGCGAGCGCGGGCGGGTGGACGCGGCGCGGCTGGCGGCGATCGAGGCCACCGGTGTGCCGGAGACCCAAGCGAGTGTGGTGACACTGGATGGGGCCGATCCGGCGTCGGTGCGGGCGGCGTTTGCCGCGGCGATGACCGCGCATGGCCGTATCGACGTCGTGGTCAACAACGCCGGCTCCGCGGGTCCACGGCAGCCGCTGCGCACGGTGCCGCTGACGCGAGATGAACTCGACGCACTGCGGGCGGCGGGATCGACCGACAGCGAGACCGTCGGTGAGGCGATGCGCAGCATCCTCGGCGTGGCGTGGCACGTGGCCAACGCCGCGGCGCGAGTGATGCAGCCTGGTGGATCGATCATCAACATCTCGACGATCTTCTCGCGCACCGAGTACTACGCCCGGTCGCCGTACGTGGTGCCCAAGGCCGCGTTGAACGCGCTCTCGCGTCAGCTGTCGTTCGAGCTGGGCCAGCGCGGGATCCGGGTGAACACCGTGTATCCGGGGCCGATCCGCTCGGAACGGATCCAGACCGTGTTCGCGGCGATGGATTCGATGCGCGGTGATGCGCCCGGAACGACCGCCACCTCGTTCACTGGTTTGATGTCGCTCACGCGCGCCGGCGAAGACCCGGCGGCGGGACGCACCTTCCCGACACCGAAGGATGTCGCCAACACCTGCGTCTTCCTCGGCAGCGAGGAGTCGGCCGCCTTCAATGGCCATGACTTCGAGGTGACGCACGGCATGTGGGTGCGCAAGGAAAGCCGTTCCGAGTTCGTGTCACGGCCGACGATGCGGACGGTGGATGGCAGTGGGCTGTCGGTGTTCGTCGCCAGTGGTGAGGCACTCGAGGACGCGCTCACCGTGGCGCGGCTGCAGGCCGAAGTGGGCGCGATGGTGCTGCTGGGGGTGCCGCGCGAAGCGGACGTGGCCGGTGTGCAGGCGTTGCTGGCACCGCAGGGATACGACGCGCAGATTCGCGTGGCGCGGTTCGATCGCGGCGTGGTCAGCACGATGGAACGTGCGCTGACGGATGGCCCAGCCGGTGGCGGCCCGATTCACGGCGCCATCATTCTGCCCGCGTTTGGCCCGGACCGGTTCACGGGGCTCGTCTGCGAGACGCCGGATGAGGACATCGATGCCTTCATCGACAGCGAACTGACTGGTGCGATCGCGCTGGCGCGGACACTCAGCCGGTACTGGAGTGCGCGGACCGACCTGCCGCGCAACCCGCGGTTCGTCATGATGTCGAACCGGAGTGATGGAGCGTACAACTCCTATGCTGACATGCTGCGTGCGGCGCTCGAGTCGCTGACGCGCGTGTGGCGCGACGAAACCAAGGTCGACGTGAAGCACGGACGTCGGCAATGGATCGAGTGGGGGAACCAGATCATCCGCTACGGCAACACCGAGCCGGAGAACATTCGCTTCGGCGCCGGCCAGGCGGCGCGGCTGATCTGCACGGATCGCCGCATTCCGCAAGTGAACCTCTACATGCCGAAGTCGATCGTGAAGGCGACGGGGGCCAAACGATCGATGGTCGGTTTCATGGAGAACCTCACGGGCCTGCACCTGGGCAAGGTGGCGTTGATCACCGGTGGGTCGGCAGGCATCGGCGGACAGGTGGCTCGCCTGCTGGCGATGGCCGGTGCCCGCGTGATGCTGGTGGCGCGCCGCGAGAGTGAACTCGAGGTGATGCGGGCACAGATCGTCGGCGAGCTCGAAGATGTGGGCTACAGCGGTGCGGAGCGTCGGGTACGTACGATGGCCGGTGTGGATGTCGGCGATGTGGCCACGCTCAAGCTGGCCGTGGAAGGCACGCTGGCCGCGTTCGGCCGCATCGACTACCTGATCAACAACGCCGGCGTCTCCGGCGCGGAAGAGATGGTGGTGGACATGTCGCTGGACGCGTGGCGCTACACGCTCGACGCGAACCTGGTGTCGAACTATGCGTTGCTGAAGGAAGTGGTGCCGGTGATGCGCAAGCAGGGCAGCGGCTACATCCTGAACGTGTCGAGCTACTTCGGTGGCGAGAAGCATCTGGCGGTGGCGTATCCCAATCGTGCCGACTACGCGGTGTCGAAGGCGGGCCAGCGCGCGCTGGTGGAATCGATGGCGCGCCACCTTGGGCCGGAGATCCAGATCAACGCCATCGCGCCCGGGCCGGTGGATGGTGACCGCCTGCGCGGGCTTGGCGGAAAGCCTGGGCTGTTTCAGCGTCGTGGCCGGTTGATTCTGGAGAACCGGCGGCTGAATGCGATTCATGCGGCGGTGGTGCAGACCGTGCGCCGCGGCGTGCGCGTGGACGCGACGCTCGACCAGCTGGCGGTGAACGATGTGGCACGGCTGGCGGGGAATGCGGATCTGCCGCAGGAGCTGCGTGATCTGGCGGCACTGTGCCAGCGCGAGGCGGCGGAGGGCGCGACCTGGGGCGAGTACCTCATGACGCAGCCGATCGCCGCACAGCTGCTCGGGCGTCTGGCACTCGGCGGCATCTTCCTCGACATGCGCAATTGGCAGATACCGCCGGCGGACCGGTGGCTGAACCGGACCCCGCCGGAAGATCTGCCATTCCTGCCGTCGGCGATGATCGCGCGTGAAGCGGAAAAGGTGCATCGTGGTGTGATGTCGCTGCTGCACCTGCGTCGCATGCCGACCGAGACCGAGGTGGCGCTGGCGACGGTGTTCTTCCTCGCCGATCGCGCCATCAGCGGCGAGACGTTCATGCCGTCGGGCGGGTTGAATCTCGAGCGATCCATCACCGAGCGTGAGCTGTTCGGCAGTGCCAAGCGCGAACGACTCGATCAGCTTCGTGGTCGTACCGTGTGGCTGATCGGTGAACACCTGGCGCCACACCTGGCCGAAGCGGTGCGGCAGCTGGTGGAGCTGTGTCATGTGGGCCGGGTGGTGCTGCTGACTCACACGCAGGCGGGCGCGGACGGCATCGAGGCACTGGTGCCGCGGGAACTGCGGCGTGCGCTGATCAAGATTCCGTGCGGCGACGACATCGAAGCCGGGATGAATGCTGCGCTGCAGCAGGCCGGCAAGCCGACGACCGTGGTGTCCACCCCGTTTGCACCGTTGCCGACGGCATTGTTCGACACCGCTGGCGACGTGCTCGACGCGGCGGCGTTCCGCAACCTGGTCGATGCCAACCTGACGCATCACTTCCGGGTGGCGCGGAAGGCCTCGCTGCTCGACGACGCGCAGCTGGTGCTGGTCTCGCCGGATGTGCCTGCCGGCGGGCATGTGGAGGCGTTCTCGCTGGCGAACTTCATCAAGACGACGCTGCACGCGCTGACCGCCACCCTCGCGGTCGAGAACGAACGGCTGGTGAACGATGTGCCGGTGAACCAGATCAACCTGACGCGCCGGGTGCGCAGCGAAGAGCCACGCGACGAGGAGGAGACGCTCGAAGAGGTGCGACGGTTCGCGCGAGCGGTCCTCCTTGCGGGTGCGCCGCTGCCCGACGCCGAGGACTCGCGCTACCGGTCGCGGATCTATCGAGGCATGGCGATCACGGTGTAGCGATCCGCGGTGCTGCGACGCACACACGCCCCGGCCATGGACTGGTCGGGGCGTGTGTGTTTCTGACCGTTGCCCGTGCCGCGTCGCGCGCGCAACGGTCCGACCGGTACCCTGTGCCACTGACAGTGGCTGCCGCACGGTACGTCCGCGTGCGAGCGTACTCGTGCACTCGTCGATCTTGTTGACGCAGCTAGCTTTCGTTTCAGGCTGGTTTGCACAGATCGCTGCGACCGACTCGGTCTGCGAATGTCGTTCGCGCAGGCGACGCTTTCACCATCACTACACGTTCCATCATGTCTGGCTACGTCGACGACCTGCTGTTGCTGCTCGATCTGGAGCCGCTCGAAGTGAACATCTATCGCGGACAAAACCGCGACATCGGCACCGGTCGCGTGTTCGGCGGCCAGGTATTCGCGCAGGCGCTGGTGGCGGCGCGCCGCACCGTCGAGGGCGCGCGGGACGCGCACTCGGTGCACGGCTATTTCATTCTGCCGGGCGACCTGAAGGCGCCGATCGACGAAGTAGACGATCGGCTGCGCGATGGATCGAGCTTCACCACGCGGCGTGTCACGGCCATTCAGCATGGCCAGGCGATCTTCAACCTCTCGGCGTCGTTCCACGTGAGCGAAGACGGCATCGAACATCAGGAACCGATGCCGACCGTTCCCGCCGCCGAGGAGCTGACCTCTGAGCTCGAGCTGATTCGTGAGATGGCGACGCGCATTCCGGAGCCGCTGCGTCCCGTGCTCACCCAGGAGCGGCCGATCGATTTCCGGCCGGTGGATCCGCTCGATCCGTTCGATCCGAAGCCGCGTCCGCCGGTGCGCCACGTCTGGTTCAAGTCCCTTGGTCCGCTGCCGGATGATCTGCTGCTGCATCAGGCGGTGCTGGCGTACGCCTCCGACCATGGACTGCTGGGCACTGCGCTGCAGCCACACGGGCTGTCGTTCCGGTCGCCTGGAATGCAACTCGCGTCGCTGGATCATGCGGTGTGGCTGCACCGCCCGTTTCGTGTGGACGAGTGGCTGCTGTATTCGATGGACAGCCCGGTGACGGCAGGGGCGCGCGGCTTCGTGCGTGGCAACATCTTCACGCAGGATGGCACCCTGGTGGCGTCGGTGGCGCAGGAAGGGCTGATGCGACTCCGGACGCTGCCGTAGCGGCACCGCTGGCCGGCATGGCGCACCCGGTCAGTGGCTGCGGCCATCGTGTCCACGCGACAGATTTGACTCCTGAATCCTGACCGGAGCGCTGTCATGACGTTACGGAGTCGCAGTCGCCGTGCGATGGTTGCAGTCGTTGCCATCACTTCGATGTGTTCGTGCGCACCGGCCTTGCTGGCGCAGGCGGCGGCACTTCCGCCGACCGACTCGCTCCGCATACGCGGGCTGTCGGCGGCGGTCGAGGTCCGGCGGGATCGCTGGGGGGTGCCACACATCTACGCGAAAACGCAGCGCGACCTGTTCCTTGCCCAAGGGTTCGTTGCCGCGCAGGATCGCCTCTTCCAGATGGAAATGTGGCGCCGGCAAGGGGAAGGGCGACTGGCCGAAGTGCTTGGGCCGTCGGCCGTCGAGCGCGACCGGCTGGCACGCCTCTTCATGTATCGCGGCAATATGGCGCGCGAGTGGGCGGCCTACGGGGCCGATACGAAGGCGATCGTGACCGCGTTCGTTGACGGAGTCAACGCGTATATCGCACACACGGGCGACGCGCTGCCGCCGGAATTCGCGCTGCTCGGCTTTCGGCCGGAGCCGTGGGACATCACCGTTCCGCTGGCTCGCGCCACCGGATTGAGCGGCGTCGGCAACGGTTCGAGTGAAGTGGTGCGGGCGCAGCTGGTGACGGCCCTCGGCGCGGCGCGGGTCGATGCGCTGCTGCCGGCCGATCCGGTACGGGCGCTGGACCCGGCACCAGGCCTCGATCTGGCTGGAATCAGCAGTGCGTCGCTCGGTGGATTCGGCGGCGCCTTTGCCGATGTGGCGTACAATCGCATCGAGGGGTCGAACAATTGGGTCGTCAGCGGTGTGAAGTCGGCAACGCAGAAGCCCCTGCTGGCCAACGATCCGCATCGCGTGATCACCAACCCCGCGGTGCGCTATCTCACCCATCTGGTGGCGCCGGGATGGAATGTGATCGGTGCCGGCGAGCCGGCGTCGCCGGGCGTCGCGATCGGTCACAACGACCGGATTGCCTTCGGCCTGACGGTCGTCGGCATGGATCAGCAGGATGTCTACGTCGAGGCGCTCAGCGCCTGCACCGGCGCGCCGGCTGGATCACTCGGTTGCTACCGCCATCGCGGCGCGCTCCGAGCCATTTCGCGTCGTGTGGACACCATCCGGGTGAAAGGTGAAGCACCGCGTGCCGTCACGCTGCAGTTCACCATTCACGGGCCGATCGTCTCGATCGACACGGCGCGACGGCGCGCCTTTGCCATCCGCTCCGTCCACAGTGAACCGGGCACCGCGAGCTACCTTGGCTCGCTGGCGATGGATCGAGCGCGGAACTGGAAGCAGTTCGAAGCCGCGATGACGAAGTGGCTGATGCCGAGCGAGAACATGATCTATGCCGATGTGGATGGGAATATCGGCTGGATTGCCGCCGGCCTGATGCCGAAGCGCGCTTGGAGCGGATTGCTGCCCGTCCCGGGCGACGGCAGTCACGAATGGGGCGGATTCGTGCGGGGGCTGCAGTTGCCACGCTCCTACAATCCGACCTCAGGCTTCATCAACACCTCCAACGACAACATCCTGCCTCCCGGCTACACCACGCCGATCTCGTATGAATGGGCCACGCGCTACCGCGGCGACCGTGTGCGCGAGGTGCTGCGCAGTTCGCAACGGTTCACGGTGGAGGATTTTGCGCGGCTGCAGCACGATGACAAGTCGTTGCTGGCATCGGCACTGATCCCGTCGCTGCAGGCGGCAGCAGGCCGCCTGGGGGTGAGCGCACGCACCGATGTGGCACTGCTGACCGCGTGGAACCAGCGGATGTCGCGGGAGGAAACGGCGCCGACGCTGTTTGCCGCATGGGGGCCGGCCCTCTATCGGCGGGCCATCGCGCGCGAAATGACTGGCATGGGCGAGGCCGCCGTCCTGCTGGCGTCGCGGCCGTCGTACCACTGGCTGGAACAGTATCTCCAGCGCCATCAAGGCACACCCGCGCTGGATTCGATCGTGCTTGGCGCGCTGGACGATGCAACGGCCGATGTCACCCGGCGCTTTGGCCCGGATCAGAGCGCGTGGGCGTGGGGCAAGGTGCACACCGCATCGTTCCGGCATCCGCTGTCGGCACAGTACGATCTGCCCCCGGCGTCCCGCAGCGGTGATGGGAACACCGTGAACGCTACCGGCGGCGCCGGATTCAGGCAGACTGCCGGTGCGTCGTTCCGCGAAGTGATCGATCTGGCGGACTTTGATCGATCGATCGTCACCAATGTTCCAGGGCAGTCGGCGGATCCACGGAGTCCGCACTATGCTGATCTGCTGGCGTTGTGGGCGAAGGACACGTATTTCCCGCTGGTCTACTCCCGGACGCGCGTCGAAGCGGAGACCGAGCGCGTGACGTGGCTGATGCCGCGGAGACGCGCCAGGTAGGCGTGGCGCCGCTGGCCGCACCTCGGCGTAGGTGCGCCGCCATCGCACGCGATAGTTTGTGGACAGGCCCGTCGTTCTTCCACTGCACAAGCCAGATGCCGACACCACCTGCGCGCTCCATCGACGTCGATGACGACGCGCTTCCCGCGGCGTCTGCGGGCCCCCGGAATCCGAGGCTTGAACGCTGGGTGGACTTGCTCGCCGCGCTGCTCGGACGCAGCACGCCGGCCACCTTCAAGGAACTCACGGCGGCGGTGCCGGAGTACCGCGCCAAGGAGGTCATCGCCGAAGCCGCTCTGGACGATGGTGCTCGCGCACGCCTCGCGGACACGCTCAAGCGCGCCTTCGAGCGAGACAAGGATGCCTTGCGCGCGCTTGGAGTGGCGATCGAGTCCCTACCGGATGAGCACGGAAACTCCGGCGGCTCGTACCGACTGCAGCGCAACAACTTTTATCTGCCATATCTCTGCATCGCCATGCCGGGTGGTGCGCTGCGCTCCCCGGCGCGCGTTGATCAGTACGGATACAAGGCGCTCACGTCGCTGGTGCTGGCGCCGGAGGAGCTGGAGGCGATCGTGGACGCGGCGGCGACGATTCGCGGGCTCGGCGACCCGTTGCTGCGCGCCGACATTGATGGTGCGATGCGCAAGCTGGCCGTTGACCTGCCGCTCGACGCTGCCGAAGCGTCGGCCGAACTGCCACGACTGATCGCGGCCAGGACGCAGCCCGATGCGAGTGTGTTCGCGGCACTCGGTGACGCATTGCGCCACCGCAAGAGTGTCACGTTCGTCTATCGTGCGATGAACTCCGGGCAGCGCGAAACTCGCACGGTGGAACCGTACGGCCTGTTCTTCCTCAGTGGCCACTGGTATCTGGTCGGGCGTGATGGTGACCGGGCGGAGCGTCGCAACTTTCGCCTCAATCGCATCAGTGATGTCACGCAGCCGAACAAGGCGCGGCAGACCCCGGACTACGCCGTTCCCGCAACGTTCCGCATTCGCGACCACGCGAAGTCGCGGCATGTATGGGAGTTGGGCGAGGGTGACGCGTCGCAGGTGCTGGTGGAGTTCCGAGGCGAGTCGGGTCCGCTGCTGGCAGCCGCGGCGCTGGGTGAGCCTGTTGATGGTGTCTCGACGCAGCGCCGATTCACGGTTCGGCGGGTGGACAGTTTTGCGCGGTGGATCCTCTCGTTCGGCGGCGAGGCCGTCGTGCTTGCCCCTGCGTCTCTCATGGCCGCCGTGCAGGCGCGCGCGAGCGCGACGCACGCCCTGTACGTCGCTCCGGCGCCGGCTCCGATGCCGGTGCCGAGCGCGGGTGCGCCAGTCGAGCGCAGTGGCGCGCGCGCGGCATGGCAGCCGCGGGGGGCAGCCGCACAGCTGCAGCGCATCCTGCTGGTGATCCCGCAGATCGCCGATGGTGAGGAACACCATCTCTCGGACGTGGCCGAGCGAATCGGTACTGACGTTGCCACCGTCCAACAGGATCTGATGTCACTGGTGGATCGGTACGACCTGCCGGCGGGATTCGTCGAAGGTGTGCAGATCTATCTCGATGCCGATCGCGTGTCAGCACGATCGAATCACCTGCGGCGACCGATGCGCCTGACGGTGAGCGAACTTTGCGCACTGGAACTCGGCTTGGCCGTGCTGCGCACGCAGCGCCCGCTGAAGGAACATGTCGTGCTGGATCGTGTGCGCGCCCGATTGACGTCGATCATCGTGACGCTTCCTGATGATCCCATCCCCGACTCGCTCTACAACGTCTCGATTGGAGAGTATGGGAGTACCACACATCTTCCAGTGGTTCGCCACGGCCTCCGGACTCGAACCCGAGTGCGACTCGGTTATCGCAAGTCCGGAGCCTCGTCCAGTGACGAGCGGATTGTGTGCCCCTATGCACTGGTCGCGGCCAATGGCATGCTCTATCTCATTGCACATTGTGATCACAGTGACGGTCTCCGGTTGTTTCGGATGGACCGCATCGCGCACGCGGCGGCCACGGAGCGCTCGTTCGACCCCCCGGTAAATTTCTCGATCGAGAGTGTCTTCCGCGACGGTCGGGTGTTTCAGGGCGAAGAGTCTGATGCCATGCTGGTGCGTTACTCACCACGGATCGCACGATGGATCGCCGAGCGCGAAGGGCGAGTGCTGGATGCGGATGGAGGGTTGGTCGTCGAGCATCCGCTGGCAGACATGGACTGGGCTGTCCGTCATGCGCTCCAGTATGCCGAAGATGCTGAAGTGCTGCACCCTGTCGCGCTCAGAGCACGACTACGCGAGCAACTGGCGCGCATGCTTGTCCCGGCCTGACGCACGCCGATCGTTCGGCGCTCTGCGGGTGCGGCGCACGTCCGGCCGCCGCACCCGTCAGCACAGGGTCAGCGAGTGCCGCTCAGCTCCATCTGCCCCGTCAGGCTGCGTCGCGCATCATCCAGTCCGCCGCGCAGCGTGAACGCACGATCGCGAACGCTGCCGCTGGTGTTGCCGAGCGCCGAACGGAGTGCGCGACGGGCATCATCAGGAACCGCGGTGCCGAGCGCCAGCAGCGCGCGCGATGCAAGTTCGTAGATGGCGACGGTGGATTCGGGCTGGCCGTTGTTGAACAGTGGCACCCCACGTTGAATCGCCAGGTCGAGCAGTTCGAGCGCACTGCCCGTGGCGGAGGTCCTGGTCTCGGTCGGGAGCAGTACCCGATCGATGATGTGAATCAGTCCGTTGCTGGCCGGCACGTCGGCGATGCGCACGACGGCGTCGTTGATCCGAAGCTGATCACCACTGGTGCTGATCCGGACGCTCTGTCCGGCGACGGTTACCGCGCTGGACACCGACCGCGCCTGCGACGCCGTGACGCGGCCGGCCACGACGTGGTAGGTGAGGATCGTGCGAAGTTTCTCGCGATTCCCGGGCTTGAGCAGGTCCTGCACCGTGCCCGTGGGGAGTCTGCCGAAGGCCTCGTCACTCGGCGCAAAGAGGGTGAACGGCCCGGGACCGAGGAGGGTCTCGGTGAGCCCCGCCGCATCAACTGCCGCCAGCAGAGTGGTAAACTGTCCGGCAGTCCTGGCCACCTGCGGGATGGACAAACCGCGCGACGGATGCTGCGCCGCAGCGGGTGCCATCGCACAGAGGGATGCCGCAGTCATGAATGCCAATGAGGGGAAACGCATGGAGTGGCTCCTCGGAGCACAGGGAAGGGAGAGACCGTCGTTGCCCTGCGGTTCGCCCGTTGGCACGTGGCGGATGCAGCGCGCGATGGGGTGCATCCGAAACCTTCGCGCGGTCGAATGTCTTCACTACACAGGTATTGACGAGGCCGATTTGGGGCAGACATGGTGCGAGGACTCAGCGTCCGGATGGAAGACATGACACGCGTCACCGGCAGCGACTCGGCGCGGGCCCATCTGGCGTTGGTGCCTGACGTCGCCGGCAGTGCCGCACCATCGCTCGAGCCGCTGTTGCCGCGCATCGCGGCCGGAGATGAGCGCGCGGTGCGTGACTGCGTTGCGCGCTACGGCGCGCTGGTCTGGTCGCTGGCGCGGCGATGGTCGGCCGAGTCGGGGGATGCCGAGGATGCGGTGCAGGAGATCTTCATCGATCTCTGGCGCACGGCGGCACGGTACGACACGGCGCGCACCAGCGAGGCGGGATGGGTGGCCATGATCGCACGGCGGCGACTGATCGACCGGGCGCGGAAGCGTGAACGACTGCCGGCGCTGGAGTCGATCCCTGACGACTTCGATGTGGCGAGCGAGAACGAGCGTGATCTCGATCGCGAATGGCGTGCGGAACAGGCGCGGGCGGTGCTGCGCGAACTGCCGCCGGCGCAGCGTCGCATGCTGGAACTCTCGCTGGTGCATGGCAGGACACACGATGAGATCGCACGCGACACCGACACGCCCTTGGGCACCGTGAAGTCGCATATTCGCCGCGGTTTGGCGCGCGCCCGGGATCTGCTGGCGACGCGAACCCGGAACGACGCAGGAGAGGCATAGTGGAGAACGACATGGACGGCGATCGCGAGGGTGAACTGTTGATGCAGCGTGTGACGGGTGCGCTGAGCGCGCCGGAAGCCGACGCGCTGGCGCGGGCACTCTCAGCGCTGCCGGATGGTGAGGTGGCGCGATGGGATGCGGCTGCAGCGGAGATGGCGGCGGCGCTCGTCGCCGCCGACGCGAGCGGTCAGGATGCGTTGCCGGCCGCCATGTCGGAGCGGATCATCAGCGCCGGCGAAGCGATCGTCCGCGCGCAGCCGCGCGCGTTGCCTCCCGCGCCCGCGGCGGTGCCAGCCGCCGCACCGGTGCCGCGCGTCTCAGCGATGGCGTGGACCGGCTGGTTTGCGGCGGCGGCAGCCCTTTTGCTGTGGCTGGCGCCCCCGCGTGCGGCTCGGACGCCGGCGTTGCTGCCACCAGTCGCCGTGAATGCCGCGCAACTGCGCGACTCGCTGCTGATGCGTGACACCACAGTGCAGCGGTTGGCGTGGACGGCCACTGCCGACAGTGCCGCCCGCGGTGCGAGTGGCGATGTGGTGTGGAGTGGTCGCGCGCAGCGCGGCGTGATGCGAATCGCGGGCCTGGCCGCCAACGATCGCCGGCGCTGGCAGTATCAGCTCTGGATCTTCGACAAGACCCGTGACCAGAAGTATCCCGTTGACGGCGGCGTGTTCGACATGCCGGCGGGACAGTCGGAAGTGCTGGTGGCGATCGATGCGCGCGTACCGGTGGGTGACGCGGTGATGTTCGCCATCACCGTCGAACCGCCGGGCGGCGTGGTGGTGTCGACGCGCGAGCGCATTGCATTGCTGGCACAGCGCGGCGGGTGATCGACGCGCCAGTGACGCGCGTGCCGATCACCCGAGATGAGTCACGCGACGGCGAACGGCTGTTCGAGACTGCGTGACTGCGGCGTAAGCAGCTTGGCACCCGTCTCGGTGATGATCATGTCATCTTCGAGCCGGATGCCGAACTCGCCGGGAATGTAGATGCCCGGCTCATCGGAGAATGCCATCCCGGGAGCCATCGGAAGGGTGTTGCCCTTCACCAGGTAGGGCCATTCGTGCCCGTCCATGCCCATGCCGTGTCCGACGCGGTGAGTGAAGTACTTGTAGCCCGGACCGAAGCCTGCATCCACGATCACCTTGCGTGCGGCGGCATCCACCGCCTCACACGGCACACCGGGTTTCGCCGCCGCCAGCGCTGCGCTCTGCGCGCGAAGTTCCACGTCGAAGACGTCCTTCATCCGCTGTGTCGCACGGCCGAGCACGAAGGTGCGCGAGATGTCGGAGCAATACCCTTCCACCTTGCAGCCGCCGTCGATCAGCACGATCGATCCCTCACGGATGAGCTGTGGCTTGGCGGATCCGTGTGGCAACGCCGAGAATTCCCCAACCTGCGCTCCCGCGCTGCCCTCGTATCCGAGCTTGCGGTGCGCGGCCTGCACCAACTCCTGAAACTGTGACTGCGTCATGCCATCGGTGAGCGCCTTCCAGGCGGCCTCGTAGGCGGCCAGTGTGACGGTGCTGGCATGCTGCATCAGTTCGATTTCGTGGGCGTCCTTCACCATGCGGCACCCGGCGGTGACCGGCGTACCGCTGACGAAGGAGGCCGACGGCAGCGCTTTCGCCATGCCATCGTGGAACACGAACTTGACCGTCTCTTCCACGCCGACCTTGGCCGTTGCGAGTCCGCGGTCGCGCAACCCCTTGGCCACCAGCGCGTGCGGATTCTCGTCTTCATCCCAGGCGAAGACCTGTGCTTCCGATCCCAGCGGGCCCTCGCGTGCCTGTTCCATTGCCCGCTCCTCCTCGAACTTCGGCGTCACCAGGAACGCCGAGCCGCGCACCGGGATGATGGCCGCGAGGAGCCGCTCGCTGGTGCCCCAGCGAATGCCGGTGAAGTACTCCATCGACGTTCCGCCGGTGAGGACCAGTGCATCGAGCCCGGCGCGGCCCATCAGCGTCTTCGCCTTGTCGATTCTGGCGCGTCGCTCGGCAATGCTGATCGGCGTCACGCCGGCCGTCATCGGTTGCAGTGCGCGAATGGCCTCGGGCAGGGCGTCGTCGCTGACGTCGGTGGTATCGGCGGCGAGTGAGTCGGGGCGCAGGCCGAGGGCGGCTCCAGTGAGCGCTGCGCTCGAGGCGGTGAGAAAGTGTCGACGCGAAGACATGGCGGCAGCCTGACAGGAGGAGTGGAGGGAGCGGCGGGCCCCGTCGCCCGTGGCGGAGAATATGGCCCGCGGTCGGCCGGGCCGCACCGTGCCGCCAGGCGTCTTGGTGCGAACGCGGGGTCGACCCATGACGCGGGCGCTATCTTCCGAATTCCGGATGGCTCGACTGCGACCGGCGTCCCCGTTCTCCCTGGAGACTGCAATGCCCCCGAAGAAGGCCACACCTCCGCACCACGCGACCGTCACCGCCCTCACGGCGCTGCTGGCTGACAGCTACACGCTCTATCTCAAGACCCAGAACTTTCACTGGAACGTGACCGGGCCGATGTTCACCACCCTGCACACGCTCTTCGAGACCCAGTACACCGATCTGGCGCTGGCCGTCGACGAGATCGCCGAGCGGGTTCGGTCGCTGCATGCTCCGGTGCCCGGCAGTTTCTCGGAGTTCGCGACAGTGGCCACCGTGCGGGAATCGGTTGGCCCGGTGGCAGCGAAAGCCATGATCGCCATGCTCGTCGACGATCAGGCAACGATGGCGACGGCGGCGCGCGCGGTGATCGCGGCGGCGGAGACGGAACAGGATGCGGGATCAGCGGACCTCGCCACGCGGCGGCTCCAGATCCACGAGAAGAACGCCTGGATGCTGCGCAGTCATCTCGAATAGACTGCGCCGCGCCGTAGGCTCACCCCAGACAAGGAAACATGATGCTCTCGCGTTGCCTCTTTGCCTGCCTGCTCCTGCCGGCTGCTGCCGGAGCGCAGGCGGTTCTCACGCCACATCAGCGCGCCGCCCGCGAGGTCTACGAGCAGCTGGTCGAGATCAACACGGTGGACTCGGTGGGCTCGGTGACGACCGCGGTGCAGGCCATGGCCGCCCGCTTCCGCGCGGCGGGGTTTCCTGCCGCCGACATCCACATCGTCGTCCCGCCAGGCAAGCCGACCAAGGGCAACCTGGTCGTCCGCTACCGCGGTCGCGGCGGCGCGCTCAAGCCCGTGCTGCTGCTGGCCCATCTGGATGTCGTCGCCGCACTGCGCAGCGACTGGTCGCGTGATCCATTCGAGCTGCAGGAAGCGAACGGCTTCTTCTACGGCCGCGGCACCGCCGATGACAAGGCAATGGCGTCGATGTTCGTCGCCAATCTGCTGCGCTACAAGCGTGAAGGCTTCGTCCCGGCCCGTGACCTGATTCTCGCGCTGACTGCCGATGAGGAAGGCGGCGATGGCAACGGGGTGGAGTTTCTGGTGCAGAATCACCGGGCGCTGATCGATGCGGCGTATGCCATCAATGAAGGGGGCGGTGGCACCCTCAGCGGAACCACACCGCTGTTCCACTCGGTGCAGGCCGCCGAGAAGGTGCCGGTGAATTTCACGCTGACCGTGCTCAATCCCGGTGGCCATTCCAGCGTGCCGCGGCCGGACAACGCGATCAACCAGCTGGCGGCGGGCCTGGTGAATCTGGCGCGCTACACCTTTCCCGTTGCGCTCAACGCGATCACCAAGCCCTTCCTCGAAGAAACGGCGAAGGTCGAGAAGCCCGAGGTGGCGGCGGCAATGCGCGCAGTCGCGGCGAATCCCCGGGATTCGGCGGCGGCGGCGGCACTGTCGCGTGATCCGCGCTACTCCTCGATGTTGCGCACCTCGTGCGTGGCCACTCGGCTCGGCGGCGGCCACGCCTACAACGCGCTGCCGCAGACCGCCACGGCAAACGTGAACTGCCGCATCGTGCCGACATCCAGCCTCGAGGAGGTGCAGGCCACCATCGCGCGGGTGGTGAACGACACCGCGATCCGGGTCACACTGATGAAGGAATCGGCGGAGAAGTTCGGCGCGGCACCCGATGCCATCGAGCCGACGCTGCTCGCGACGACGACGTCGCTGACGAAGCAGACGTGGGGCGACATTCCCGTCATTCCGACCATGAGCACCGGTGCCACCGATGGCCGGTTCCTGCGGGCGGCCGGCATTCCCACCTACGGCGTCAGTGGCATCTTCTCGGTGCCGGGTGAGAACAACGCGCACGGGCGCGATGAGAAGCTGCGAGTGAAGTCGTTCTACGAGGGCCTCGAGTTTCTGTATCAGCTGGTGAAGCAGGTCTCGGGTACGATTGCCATGTAGGCGGCTGTACCTGGTCGTGCTGTGGCCGAGCGCACCCGATGATTGATTTGCCCCCTGACTGCGTCGCGCGCGTTCGAGAGGGCGATCTGGGGGCGTTCGAGGCGCTCTATCGCGCGATGCACGCACCGTTGCTCGCCTTCGGCACGCGATACGTGGGGGACACGGCGCGTGCCGAGGAGCTGGTACAGGATCTGTTCTTCGATCTCTGGCGCGGTCGGGAGGCCTGGACCGTCACCGGCAGCGTCACGGCGTATCTGTACGCTGCGCTGCGCAATCGCGCGTTGAACGTGCGGCGCCGCGATACCGTCGAAACGGCGTGGGCCGAGGACGCGTCGCAGGAACCGGCGCTGGCGCTGCAGAGCAGTGTGCCAACCGCTGATGTCGTGCTGGAGTCGAATGAACTCGTCGCACAGCTTGCCGCGGCCATGACGCGCCTGCCGGAGCGCTGCGGGCTGATCATGCAGATGCGGTGGCACGGCGGACTGAGTTACGCCGAAATCGCCACCGTGCTTGGCATTTCACCGAAGGGCGTGGAGAACCAGCTGGCCCGGGGACTCAAGGCCCTGCGGGTGGCGTTCGGTGTGGGGTGATCTCCCCGCGGCGTGGGGATTTTGCCGAGGGGCGTGTCTCATTCGCGTCTCACTCCCCGGACCATGACCAACGACGACCCGATTTCCGAACTGCAGCTGGACCGATATCTGGCCGGCGACCTGCCTGCCGATGAGCGCGCGCGAGTTCAGGCGTGGCTCGACGCGAACCCAGCCGCCGCTGCAGTGGGAGGCGCGTTGCCTGTGGCCGCGCTTGGGGAAGCGGCACGCGCCGGCACCGATCAGTCGTGGCGTGCGCTCTCTGCTCGCCTCGAGGCCGCCGGCGAACACGACCAGCTCGGGGCGCGCCGCGCTCGCGAGGGCGACACCGGCCCGCGTCGACGCGGGCACCGCACTGCGATGCGCGTCGCGGCGGCGCTGATCGTCATCGTTGGCGGCGCCGCGAGCTGGCGGGCCGCGACCGTGCACCGAGGCGGTGGCGCGATCGAGGCCCCACTGGGACGCGACATCACCGCCACGCTGCCCGACGGTACGCGCATCACGCTGGCGCCGGGCAGCCGGGCGACCTGGTCGGCGAGCTACGGCAGCGGACGTCGCGACATCGTGCTGGAAGGAGAAGCGCTCTTCGACGTCGTGCACGACGCCGCGCATCCGTTTCTGGTCCATGCCCGCCATGCCATCGCCGAGGATATCGGGACACGTTTCGTGGTGCGCGCGTGGCCGGAACTGGCCGCGGTCGATGTCGCCGTGGACGAAGGGATCGTCGCACTCGCGGACACACTCGACGCGCGGGCTGCTCGCGGAGTTGAACTGCGTCCCGGGCAGCGTGGTCGGCTGGCGCCAGGTGGGACGGTGGTGATCAGTGCCGATGCCGAGTCGGCACTGGCCTGGACGCGCGGTCAGCTCGCATTCGAGAACGAACCGCTGCGCACCGTGCTGCCGGCGATCAGTCGTCGCTTCGATGTCGACCTCCGGGCCGATCCAGCGCTCGCTGACCGACTGCTCTCGGCGCGCTTTGCTCCGCAGTCGCTGCAGGACGTTCTCGATGCCCTGACGCTGTCACTCGATGTGCGTGTCGTACGATCCGGCCGTACGATCACTCTCTTGCCAGCGTCATGATGATCCGAACCCTGTTCCGCTGCGCGCTGCTCCTGCTCTGCATCGCGGCACTGCTGACGGCGCAAGGCAGGCCCGCTGCCGCGTCGGACACACCAACACGGTTCACGCCGCTGGCAACCGCCGTGCCCACCGACGGGCCGTTGCAGACGCCGGTGACGCTGGATGTCGCCGACCGGCCATTGTCGGGCATTCTGACGGAGATTGCCCGCCAGGCGCGCCTGCCATTCGCCGCCGATCCGTCGCTGCCGGGCATGCGGACTCCGCGCCGATTTCAGGTGCGCGACGTACCGGCGGGCGAGGCCATTCAACGCGCACTCGCCGGCACCACGCTGCGCGCGATGGTGAGTACGTCCGGCCAGGTCGTGATCCGGCAGCAGGCGAGTTCCGGCAGTCGCGACGATCAGAGTGTTCAGCCCGCGCCACGCGTGCGGCTGAGCGGCTACGTGCGCAGTCTGGCCAGCCTCGAGGTGGTTCGCCGCGCGCTGATCAGTGCCGACAACGAGAGCGTGCGCGTCGAGAGCAACGAGGACGGGTTTTACTCCGTGCTGCTCGTGCCCGGGACGCATCACCTGCGGATCCGCGCCATCGGATACGCGCCGCTGGATACCTCGATCACGTTGTCAGGCAGCGTGACGCGCGATCTGCTGATGGCCACGCGCAAGGTGACGCTGGCCGCCGTCACGGTGCAGGCCGACAGCAAGGGCGACCGGCCGGACCTCGATCCGCGCACCCCGGACATGAGTGTCGTGCGGCTCGACCTTGCGGCGGTGAAGCTGTTGCCGCCGGTGCTCGGCGAACCCGACCCGATTCGCAGCCTGACACTGCTGCCCGGCGTGTCGCTCTCGAGCGACGCATCGACGGCGTTCAGCGTGCGCGGTGGTGCGGCCGACCAGAATCTGTTCCTCCTGGACGAGGCGACGATCTACAATCCCAGTCATATCCTCGGTTTTCTGTCGACCTTCAACACCGATGCCGTCGACAACGTCACCCTGTACAAGGGGGCGATCCCGGCGCGGTTCGGCGGACGCTTGTCCTCGGTGGTCGATGTGCGGCAGCGGGAGGGCAACGCCAATGAGTTCAATGGCTCGGCGGCCATCGGTCTGCTGGCGAGCCGGCTGGCGCTGGAAGGACCGCTCCCCGGCAAGCGAGGGTCGTACATGTTCGCCGCACGGCGATCGTACGCCGACGTCTTCACGCGCGCGTCGAGTGACTCCGTGATCCGCAACAGCAAGGCGTACTTCTACGACGTGAATGCCAAGACGAACCTGCGCCTTGGCACGAGCGGTGCACTGCTCCTGTCCGGATACCTCGGCCGCGATCGCTTCGGGCAGGGGGCCGGGTTCAGCGCCGGCTGGGGCAACAAGGCCGCAACACTCCGCTGGAATCAGGCCTTTGGCGGCAGGCTGTTCTCCAAGGTCACCACCGCATTCGGTGACTACGACTATCTGCTGGACGTGCCGATCGACACGCGCGATTCGATCTCCTGGCGATCGCGCATCCGGAGCCTCGATGTGAAGGTCGATCAGACACTGTACCTCTCCGAGAACAACTCGATCGAATTCGGCGTGCAGTACACCGATCAGGAGTTTCGACCCGGCACGGTGACGCCGCGTGGATCGGAAGCCACCATTCAGCGGCGCGAGGTGCCCACGCGTTTCGGCATTGCACCGGCGGCGTACCTCGGCCAGGACCTGAAGTTCGGCACGCGGTTCGCGCTCCGATACGGATTGCGATACAGCGGCTTCGTTCGACGGGGCGCCGCCACGATCTATCGATATCGCGATGATGCACCGGTGGTGTACAACGCCTCACTGGCACGCTACGAACCGGGCGTGCTGCGCGACAGTCTGGTGTATCGCCGCGGGCAACGCGTGGCGTCGTTCGGTGGATGGGAGCCGCGCATCTCCGGGCGACTGATGCTTGGCGACGCCTCGAGTGTGAAGGCCAGCTACTCACGCACACAACAGTTCCTGTCGCTGGCGTCGAAGACCAACTCCGTCAGTCCGCTGGATGTGTGGGAGCCGGTGGGTCCCTACGTGAAGCCGCTGGTGTCGGACCAGTTCGCGCTGGGCTTCAGCCGCGCGACGGCCGACTACGAACTGTCGGTCGAGGCGTACTACAAGGTGTCGGAGAACCTGGTTGACTTCATCGACGGCGCAGATGTGGTGCTCAACCCGCGTATCGAGACACTGCTGGTGCAAGGCAACGGTCGCGCGTATGGCATGGAACTGCTGGCGCGGCGCAGTACCGGACGGGTGACGGGCTGGGTGAGCTACACGCTCGGTCGAGCCGAGCAGCGCTTCCCGGTGCCGGCGCGCGCCGGCGCAGCCCTCGGCGGCGGCATCAACGGCGGGAAGTACTATCCCGGCCCATTCGACAAGACACACAATCTCTCGGTGGTTGCGATCCGGCCGCTGGGCCGGAAGTGGACCATCGGATCGACATTCTCGCTGGCCAGCGGCTTGCCCGCCACGTTCCCCGTGGCGCGGTATCAGATCGACGGCCTGCTGGTGACGGAGTACGGCGCGCGCAACTCATCGCGGCTGCCGCTCTATCATCGGCTCGATCTGAGCGCCACGCGCAAGTATGCGCGTGGCGAACTGCAGCTCGGTGTGCTCAACGCCTACAACCGCTTCAACGCGCAGGCACTTCGGTTCCGTCAGCAGCTGGCGAATCCGCTGGTGGCCGAGGCGGTGCAGACCTCGATCTTCGGCATCGTGCCGAGCATCACCTACGCGTTCCATTTCTGAGTGACGATCACCATGCGACGGATCATGCTGACGCTGTTGTGCTCCACTGCGGTCGGCTGCGAGCGGATCGTGAGTGTCTCGGTGCCGGACAGTCCACCGCGACTGGTGGTGGAGGCGCGCCTGGAGCGCGTGCGCAGTGCCGTGAGTGGCACGCAGCGCATACGGCTCACGACCACCGACCGGTACTTCTCCACCGCCGCACCACCACCCGCACGCGGCGCGGTGGTGCGCGTGGTGGATGACTCGGGCAAGGTCGTGCCGTTCGCCGAACTGGCCACTGAGCCAGGGACATACGAGACCACGGTCTTCGTCATTGCCGTGGGGCGCAGCTACACGCTGCGCATCACCTATCAGGGCGAGGAATACGTGTCGACCGAAACGACGCAACCTGCGGTCGCCATCGACTCGCTCTGGTTCATCGATCGCATTGCGACGATCAGTCCACAGGCCGGCTTGCGGGCCACGATCGGGCTGCGTGACCCCGTCGGTGTGAAGAACTTCTATCTCTGGGACCAGATCGTGAACGGGCGTCGCGTGGTCCGGCCCGATTCGGTGGGCTACTTCAGGGTGGTGGCCTCCGATGACCTCAGCGACGGCACACGGCTCCGCCGGTTTCAGCCCTACGACGGCGTGATCGTGACGCGTGGGCAGCAGGTGACAGTGCGGCAGGTTGCCATTTCCGAGCAGGCCTATCGGTTCTACAGTGCGTTGTCGGAACAGGGCTTGAACGATGGGTCGCCCTTTGGGGTGCCGCCTTCGAGCCTTCGGGGGAACGTGGCGAATCTGACGACACCGGCGAAGCATGGCCTGGGCTACTTCATTGTTGCCGAGGTCACCGAGGTGGAAGGGCAGGTGCCGTAATGTGTTTGCGCTCGGCAGCCAGCGGCGGGTGGTATGGCTCTTGCCTAGTTGCCTTTGTGGGCTTTCTCGCGTGATCGACGTGGATGACGCGGCGCCATTGGCTTGGGTCTCTTTTGCCGCTTCGCCGCGGTTTCCGTCGTCCACGATGTTGTTCCCATGCCTCCGATGCGGAGGCCGCGAAAAAGGCGGACCCGGTGCATTCCGGTGACGCGGAGCCAGGACGTGCTGTTGGGGCGACACGCCGGTCGCACCACGCGAGTCTGGCTTCCCGATGGAAGGCATACTCATCGGAGACGGGCATGGGCACGCAGTCGAACATCTTCCGCTCCGCGATCGCGGCGCTGGCTATCCTCACGGCAGGGTGTGCCGATCAGCGCAGTCTCACGTCGGCCGAGCCGCAACTCGCGGTTGCGACGTTGCGGTCGACGACCGTTGCACCGGCGAGTGCCACGATCCCGGCCGGTGGGACCACGCAGCTGTCGGCGACGTTCCGCGACCGCCGTGGTCGCCTCGTCCCCGATGCCGTGTTCCTCTGGGCCAGCGCGAATCCCGCGGTTGCGACGGTCTCCGCCACGGGACTGGTGACCGGTGTTGCTGCTGGCAGCGTCGCGATTACCGCGACCCGAAATGGCGCCGTCGGGAGCTCACAGATCACCGTGAGTGGGGTTACCCCACCGCCCCCCCCACCCCCTCCGCCGGTGGCCGGCGATGTGTCATTCCTGATCGATGGCAGCGCGACTTATCCGATTTCGCGCTTCATCTACGGTGGGAACTTCATCAACGAAGCCGGCGCGTTCAACAACGCCACGGTGCCCACCGAGTTCACGTTCAACCGGATGGGCGGGAACCGGATGACGGCGTTGAACTGGGAGAACAACTACAGCAACGCTGGTAACGACTACAACTTCTGGAATACCGCTGACGATCAGAGCGGAACGACGCCAGGTGGATCGGTCAGCCGCCGCGCGACGCCGACCTTCGCGCGAGGCCAGGCGTTCATGGCCACGGTGCCGATGAGTGGCTATGTCTCGGGTGATGCCTGCAACTGCAACGTCGGGACCAGCGATGCCGATCGTGCCAACCGCCTTGCCACACGATTCCGCGTCAGCCGCGCCACCAAGGGCAGCGCGTTCACGCTGACACCGAATGCGTCGGACGCGTTCGTCTATCAGGACGAGTTCGTGCACTGGTTCGAGACGACGTATCCGGGGCGCGCCTCGCATCCGACCGCACCGGTCTTCTTCTCGCTCGACAACGAGCCGGATATCTGGCATTCGACGCACAAGGAGATCTTCAGCGACCTGAATGACAATCAGGCCACGCCGCGGCTGCAGACGTACACCGCATTCAGCGACACCTCGGTCGTGTACGCGAAAGCGATCAAGGCCGTCTCGCCGAACGCGATGGTCTTCGGTCCCGCGACCGCGACCTATACCGGTATCACGCTGCTCGGCCGGTACCCGACACCTGATCCAGTCTACGGTACGCAGAACTTCACCGACGTCTACCTCGATCGCATGCGCACGGCCAGCGCATCGGCCGGGCGTCGCCTGCTGGATGTCTATGACATCCACTTCTATCCCGAAACCGGCACCAACGCCGGCACGATCGTCAATGATTACGCGACGCAGGACGCCGCCATGACGGAAAAGCGTGTGCAGGCCCCGCGGTCGCTGTGGGATCCGACGTACAACGACGGCAGCTGGGTGACGAATGTGACCGGCGGCCCGATCCGCCTGCTGCCGCGGCTGCGCGAGCAGATCGCCGCGCACTATCCGGGGACGAAGCTCGCGATCACCGAGTACTACTACGGCCGCGGCGGCGACATCTCTGGCGGCATCGCACAGGCAGATGTTTTCGGCATCTTCGGTCGTGAAGGCGTCTTTGCCGCCTCGATCTGGCCGTTCGCCGGCGTCTGGGCGGCGCCATACAACGGCGACGGCAACAAGGCCTACGCCTATGTGTTCGGTGCGCTGCGCATGTATCGCAACTACGACGGCGCCGGAGGGAGTTTCGGTGATATCGGCCTGCTGGCCACCACCACCGACAACGCCGCCAGCTCGGTCTATGCCAGCCGGAACGCGACCGGCAACGTCGTGCTGATCGCCCTCAACAAGACCAGTGCGCCCAAGGTGGCGGCGATCACGCTGCGCAACGTGTCCGGGGCGACCACGGCGCGCACCTACGTGATGTCCGCCGCGTCCGCGACACCGGTCCGGCAGGCCGAGCTCGCGGTCACGGGTGGCGCCCTGTCGTACACCATGCCGGCGATGAGTGTGACGACACTTGTCCTGGTTCCATAGCCAACCGCCGGCAGGTTCGACCGCACGGGGGCGCCGCAGATCATCGCGGCGCCCCCGTGTCGTGTGCGCCGGCCATTTCCGCCGACGAACTCGGATCGGCCTCTCGCGTGTGAGCGCGATGTGATGGAAGTTTGTGGCGCAGTGTCTTCGCCCACTTCCTTCCGGGACCGCCCGTGATACGCCTCGCCAGTACCTCTCGCACCGTTTCCGCTCTTCTGCTGCTGGCAGCGCCGTGTACGACGTCGCTCGCAGCGGCGCAACGCGCCGGAGCCGGGTCGGGACGCCCGGCGGCCGCCACGGCCTACGATCCGGCCCTGTACAGTTCACCCGCGGCCAGCAGCAATGCGCTCAAGTCGCTGCGCTGGCGGAATGTCGGGCCGATGCGCGGCGGCCGTGCCAATGCCGTCGTCGGTGATCCCACCAAGCCCTTGACCTTCCTGATGGGTGGCGTCAACGGTGGCATCTGGCGCACCGCCAACGCTGGCCAGACATGGTCCAACATCACCGATGGCAAGACGGACATCTCCTCGGTGGGTGCGCTCGCGATTGCCCCGTCCGACCCCAACGTGATCTATGTGGGCACCGGCGAGTCGCAGCTGCGCGAGGATCTGACGTTTGGCACCGGGATGTACCGATCCACCGACGCCGGCGCGACCTGGCAGCGGATCGGGCTCGGCGACTCGCATCAGATCGCGGACATCATCGTCGATCCGCGCGATCCCGAGCGCGTGACGGTGGCGGCGATGGGCCATGCGTTCGGCCCCAACGCCGAACGCGGCGTCTTCCGCACCGTCGATGGTGGCAAGTCATGGAAGAAGGTGCTGTTCATCAACGATTCCACGGGCGCCAATGACCTGACGGTCGATCCGTCGAATCCGCGGATCATGTATGCGTCGATGTACAAGTTCCAGCGCACGCCCTGGTCGATGATCTCCGGCGGCGGACGGAGCGGAATCTGGAAGACGCTCGATGGTGGTGACACCTGGACCGAACTCACCTTTCGCCCTGGCATTCCGGCCAGGCCGCTGGGCAAGATCGGGATCGATGTCTCACCGGCCAACCCGAACCGGATCTACGCCAGCATCGAAGCGCCGGATTCGGCCGGTGGCATCTTCCGCTCCGACGATGCGGGGGACACCTGGTCGCGGATGAATACCGATCCGCGATTCTGGGTGCGGTCATGGTACTACTCGCAGGTCACTGCCGATCCGCTGAACGAGAATACGGTGTACGTGATGAACCTCACCGTCTATCGATCGATCGATGGCGGCAAGTCGTTCTCGCCGGTGCGCGTGCCGCATGGTGACACCCACGCGATGTGGATCGATCCCAAAGACTCGAAGCGGATGATCAACTCGAACGATGGCGGTGGGTCGATCAGCCTGGATGGCGGCGCCACCTGGTCGAGTGTCTACAACCAGCCGACGGCACAGTTCTACCACGTCACGACGGACAACGCCTTCCCCTATCGCATCTACGGCGGCCAGCAGGACAACTCGGCCATCTCCATCGCGAGCCGCTCGGACGACGGCGAGATCGGGGAGCGCGACTACTACAGCGTGGCGGGCTGTGAAAACGCCACCATTGCCGTTGATCCCCGCAATCCGCTGATCACGTATGGCGGCTGCTACATGGGCGCCTTCTCCCGCTACGACCATGGACGTCGGCAGGAGCGTGACATCTCGGTCACGATGCGCAACTACGACGGGTGGGGCGCGGCCGACGTGCCGGAGCGGTTTCAGTGGACCTTCCCGGTGCTCATTTCACCGCACGATCCGCAGACGCTCTATGTCACATCACAGTTTGTGTGGCGGTCGCGGACCGAAGGCGCGAGCTGGGAGAAGATCTCGCCCGATCTCACCGTACACGATGCAAACACACTCAAGCGCACTGGTGGTCCGATCCATGGCGAGATGACCGGCGCCGAGTGGTACGCGACGATCTATGCGTTTGCCGAGTCGCCGAAGACGAAGGGGGTGTTGTGGGCCGGGTCGGATGACGGACTCGTTCATGTGTCGCGCAACGGTGGCACGTCCTGGGAGAATGTGACGCCACCGGGATACGGGAAGTTCACGCGCACTGCACACATCGACCCGTCGCCGCATGATCCGGCGGTGGTGTACGTGGCAGCCAATCGCTATCAGCAGGATGACTTTGCGCCGTATCTCTGGAAGAGCGCGGACTACGGCAAGACGTGGACGAAGATCGTGGCCGGCATTCCGTCCAACGCCTTCACGCGTGTGGTACGTGAGGACCCGGTGCGGCGCGGCCTGCTCTACGCCGGAACAGAGCTGGGCGTCTTGGTGAGCATGGACGATGGCGCCGCGTGGCAGCCGATGCAGCTCAACCTGCCGCGTGTGAGTGTGCGCGACCTGAAGGTGCACGGCAACGATCTCATTGCTGCCACGCATGGTCGCGCCTTCTGGGTGATCGACGATCTGTCTCCGTTGCGCGAGCTGACCGATGTGGTGCGCGCCAAGCCTGTGCATCTCTTCCAGCCAGCCACCGCGATGCTGTGGGACGGTTCGGGGTGGCGGAACGGTGGCGAAGCGGGAGAGAATCCTCCGCCGGGTGCCTTGATCGACTACTGGCTCAAGACCGCACCCGCCGCTGGCACGGCGGTGACCCTGCAGCTTTTGGACGGCAAGGGTACGCTGATTCGGTCGTTCGTGGCGGCGAACAAGCCGGACTCGGTGACCGCGGGCAGCGATTCGATCGCCGCGAAGAAAGTCATGACCGACAGCCTCGCGTACTACGCCGCCGACTCCATTCCCCGCATTCGCGCCGGCAGCAATCGCTTCTTCTGGAACCTGCGCTACCCGAACATCCGGCGCCTGCGCAACACCGTGATCGATGAAGGCCACACGCGTGGTCCGCGGGTGCCACCCGGCACGTACACCGTGCGTCTCATCGTCGGCACCGATTCGAGCAGCCGCCAGTTTGCGGTGGTGGCCGATCCGCGCGCGACCGCCACGACCGCCGATCTGACGGCGCAGTTCGAGGCTGGCCAGCGCGTCCGTGCCCGCATCAACGAAATCGTCGAGCGGGTGGAACGGCTCGAAGATCTGCAGGCGCAACTCGATGCACGTGTCGAGCAGACCAAGGATCAGGCCTACGCCAAACAGGTTGCCGACGCGGCCAAGGCCGCCCGCACGAAGCTCGAAGTCGTGCGCGATCAGTTGTACGAGATCGGGTGTCATGTCGATCAGTGCACCCTCGATATGCCGGTTCGACTCTACAACTGGTTCATCACCCTCAACGCCCAGGTGCAGCAGGGCGCCTACGCACCGACGCAGCAGCATGGCGAGATCTACACCGACCTGGCGGCGAAACTCGCCGCCCAGCTGCAGGTACTGGATCGCATCGAGCAGGAGGACCTGCGCAAGTTCAACGAACTGCTGCAGGGGCTGGGAATTCCGAGTGTCTTCGTGAAACCGAAGCCGCCGATCAGCTGACGGAGGCGCGAGGTGATGGATGGGAACCGGGGGCCGGACGGCGGATACGTCGATCGGCCCCCGGTTCCGTTCCGTGCGGGCAACTCCTCCAGTCCCGCCAGCGATGCAGCGCAACTCCCTCCTGTTCCTCCGTGTCTCGCTCGGTGGCCTGATGGTGTACTGGGGCATCGACAAGCTGATCAACGTCAAGCACGGGCTGACGGTGGCGGAGAAGTTCTATGGTGGGATGTCGGTGGCCACGACGATGATGCAGGCGTTTGGTGCCCTGCAGATCGTACTCGGTGCGCTCGTCATCGTCGGCCTGTTCCGGCGGGTCGCATATCCGGCGCTCCTGCTGGTGACCGGTACCACGCTGCTCGCGGTCTGGAAGTCGATCGTCGACCCGTTCAAGCTGTTGCTCGACCGCGGTAACCTGATCTTCTATCCATCGCTCATCATCTTCGCGGGCGCTCTGGTCCTGATGGCGTTCCAAGCTGAAGATCGCCTGGTGCTGGATCAGCGATCGCATCACGCCTGACCGAGGTACGTGGGGGATCAAGGCCCTCGCCGCTCGCAACGAAGGAGTCGGCGTCGAGGCTCGTGTGACGCCGCCAGCACGCCAGCGCTGAGGCAATCCGGGCCGGTTCGACGAGGTGTGGCCGCACGCGGGGCGGCGGCGCGACAGCGGGGCCGCAGCGGGCGCGGCGATCCGGTGGCATAATTCCGGCATGCGATACTCTCTGCTTGCCCCGATCTGCATCACCGCCGCAACGGTGTTGGCATGCACTCCGCCCACGCCGCGACCCGCGAAGGTCGTGGGCTCCGCTGCGGCGTACCAGGAGCCGCACCGCCCGCGCTTCCACTTCACGCCACCGGCGAAGTGGATGAATGATCCGAACGGCATGGTCTACTACGACGGCGAGTATCACCTCTTCTATCAGCATTTCCCTGACGGCAACGTCTGGGGCCCGATGCACTGGGGTCATGCCGTGAGCACGGATCTGGTGCGATGGGAGCAGCTGCCGATCGCACTCTATCCCGACTCGCTGGGGCTGATCTTCTCCGGCAGCGCCGTCGTCGACTGGAAGAACACCAGCGGCTTCGGTGTGGGCGGCACGCCACCGTTGGTGGCCATGTACACCTATCACGATATGGCGAAGGAGAAGGCGGGCGCGGCAGTGTTTCAGACGCAGGCGATTGCCTACAGCAACGATCGAGGCCGGAGCTGGACGAAGTACGCCGGCAATCCGGTGGTGCCCAATCCGGGGCTGAAGGACATGCGCGATCCGAAGGTGATCTGGCATGAAGCATCACAGCGCTGGATCATGGTGCTGGCGGCCGGTGATCGCATCCGGATGTTCGCCTCGTACAACCTCCGCGAGTGGCAGCCGGTGAGTGAGTTCGGCGCCACCGTCGGCGCGCATGGTGGTGTGTGGGAATGCCCCGATCTCTTTCCGTTGAAGGTCGAGGGGACGGGAGAAACGAAGTGGGTGCTGCTGGTCAGCATCAATCCGGGCGCGCCCAACGGCGGCTCGGCCACCCAATACTTCGTCGGGAACTTCGACGGGTCCACGTTCACGCTCGATCCGTCGTTTGCGACGTCCGTCGGTGTCGCCGGCAAGGAGCCCTCACGCGGCGTGTGGGTCGACTACGGGCGCGACAACTATGCCGGCGTGACGTGGGCCGATATCCCGGCCGAGGACGGTCGCCGGTTGTTCCTCGGCTGGATGAGCAACTGGGACTATGCGCGCGACGTGCCGACCGACGCCTGGCGCAGTGCCATGACCATCCCGCGCGTGCTGACGCTGCATCGGACGGCGAACGGACTGCGACTGTTCTCCACGCCGGTGAAGGAGCTGCGGACGTTGCGCACCGAGACGGCGGTGACGTCCGCGCAGCGGGTGAGTGGCGTGCTGCCGTTGCGCCTGCCCTCCGGCACCACCGCCGCGTCGGCTGAAGTGGACTTCGAGTTCGTCGTCAAGCCCGGTACGGTCACCGACCTGGCCCTCGAGCTGTCGAACAGCGTCGGCGACCGCTACCTGGTTGGCCTCGATGCCGGCAAGACGCGGTTCTACAGCGACCGGACGGCCACACCGCACACCTTCTCATCCACGTTCGCGAGCGCGGTGCACTACGCGCCGCGGATCGCAACCGATTCGATCGTGCGCATGCATGTCTATCTCGATCGCGCGTCGGTGGAACTGTTCGCTGATGGCGGGGCGACGGCACTTACCGATATCGTCTTTCCGTCACAAGACTTCACGACGCTTCGACTGATCGTGCGCGGTGCACCGGTCACGCTGCAATACGCGAACGTGTCTGGCCTTCGCTCCATCTGGTGACGATGATCATGACGACCGGGACGACGATGGTTCGCCTGACGCTGGCGGGCCTGCTGGTCTGGTCGTCCCGCGCCACGGCACAGGCGGCGCCACCGTTCCCCGCCAGCTGGATCGGACGATGGGCGGGGACCCTGACGACCATTGCACCGCCCGACTCGGTGCGCAACCGGATTCCCATCGCGCTGGAGAATCGTTACACGCTCCGTCGTGACACGGTGGTGCATGAGCTCACCTGGTGGGATACGTCTCCCACGCGCACGATGAAGGGTAGCGGGGCCAATGCCGACGGTGGTGCAGAGGTGCGCTCGTTCCGTGTGTAGGGGATGCAACGGTCGGTGATGGTGCGACAGCGGTCACGGCACGTGACACAGTCGTTGTTGAACTCGTTCTGGAGCGGTGCATGTCGAATTTCCGGTCATCACGATTGTTCGTGCTCCCGCTGGCGGCGGGAATACTCCTCGCGGCATCGCTGCCTGGCCAGTCGGCCGTGTCTGGTGCGGCGGCCCGTGCCGCAGCCCGCGCGTACCGGGAGCAGCACGAAGGTGATATCCTCACCGAGTTTGCCCGATTGCTCGCGCTGCCGAACCTTGCCAGTGACTCGGTAAACATCTGGCGCAACGCCGACTTCCTCGTGCAGATGCTGCAAGCACGCGGCTTCGCGAACACCAGGTTGCTCACGGTGCCAGGCAGTCCACCGGCTGTGTATGGTGAGCTCTCGCAACCGGGTGCGACGAATACGCTGGTGTTGTACGCGCACTACGACGGACAACCGGTTGACGCCAGGCAGTGGACCACGCCGCCCTGGTCGCCGGTGCTGCGGACGAAGGAAGTACACCTTGGCGGCACCATCATCCCGATCCCGACCGGGAGCGGGCGTGTGGATGGCGAAGCACGCATCTACGGCCGGTCCGCCGGTGACGACAAGGGTTCGATTCAGGCGATTCTGTCGGCACTCGATGCGATGAAGGCATCGAAGCTGGCGCCGACGGTCAACCTGAAGGTGTTCTTCGAAGGGGAGGAGGAGGCGGGATCCGATCACCTCGCGGAGTTGCTCACGACACATGCGGCGCAGCTCTCAGGCGACGCATGGCTGTTCTGCGACGGACCTGTGCATCAGAGTGGTCGGCAGCAGCTGTCGTTCGGGCAGCGCGGCTCCACCGGGTTCGAACTCACCGTCTACGGCCCGACGCGGGCGCTGCACAGTGGGCACTATGGCAACTGGGCGCCGAATCCGGCGATGCTGATTGCGACACTGATCGCCAGCATGCGCGATGATGACGGCCGGATCAAGGTGGCTGGCTACTACGACGATGTGAAGCCCGTCACCGCCGCCGAGCATCGTGCCGTGGCCGCGTTGCCGACGTACGACTCCACGTTGCGCACGGTCCTGGGGATGCGCCGCACCGAAGCCGGGAACGCGCTGCTGGCCGAGCGCATCATGCTGCCGGCGTTCAATGTGCGCGGTATCCGTGTCGGTGGTGTCCGCGAAACCGGTTCGAACACGATCGCCAGCGAGGCATATGCGAGCTTCGACCTGCGGTTGGTGCCGGGGCAGACGCCGGCGCGGGTACGGCGCCTGGTGGAAGCACACATCCGCCGACAGGGCTACTTCGTCACCAACGACAGCGTGACGGTCGCGATGCGGCTCGCGTATCCGAAGGTGGCGCGGGTGGAGTGGGGCAGCGGCTATCCTGCGTCACGGGCGCCGATGGACGGCCCGTTCGGCCAGGCCGTGATCGCCGCCCTCAGCGACGGCGCGCGCCAGCCGCTGATCCTCAACCCGACCGTGGGTGCCAGCGGGCCGACATATCTGTTCGAGCAGATCCTCAAGGTGCCGATGATTTCGCTGCCGATTGCGAACTACGACGACAACCAGCATGCCGCGGACGAGAATCTGCGGGTGCAGAATCTGTGGGACGGGATCGAGTTGTATGCGGCGCTGCTGACGGGGATGGGGCGGGCGTGGCGGGGGGTGGTGCCGTAGGGGGCGGACTCGCCCACCGACGGGAATTCGTGACATCGGCCTCGTGGCCGGCTGCTCCGTGCTGCTGAACATTTGAGAAACGAGATACAGGCGACGGTATCCAGTCGGTCTCGGGCGGGCAACGGTCTGGCGCCGGGCTGGCCCGCAGAACATCCTTGATGAGAAGGCTGGCAGCCGCTGCAGCTTGCCCTCCATTCCCGTATCCGGACCTCGTCAGATGAATGCCCACAGAGTCTCGTCGCGCCTTCGAGTCGCCGTCCTCGGCGGTATCGCACTCGTGCTGTCAGCCTGTGGCGATGGAGGCGGCTGCGGGGGAATTGCGCCATCCTCCCGCACCGTGACCGTCAGTCCCGCCGACCTGACGCTCGATGTCGGCGGTCAGTCGACGGTCGGTGCGGTGGTCGGAGGGGAGTGTGTCGAGGGGAAGACGGGAGTGCGATACGAGTCGAGCAATCCAGCGATCGCCACCGTGTCGAGTACCGGTGCGGTGACTGCAGTGGGAGCTGGCAGCGCCAATATCACGGCGACGTCGACCGATTTCGGTGTCTCCGGCACCGTGCGCGTCACGGTTCGTCCTCCCGCCGTCCAGTCGCTGGTGCTCTCTGCCGCCGCTGTGACGGTACGCGAACGCAAGACCGCCGTGCTCCGCGTGACGGTCGAAACCACCGGACTGCTGACCAAGCGCGTAAGGTTCACCTCGTCCGCGCCGGCGGTGGCCAGCGTCACGGTGATCGACAGCCTGTCGGCGACCGTGACCGGTGTCGCAACGGGGACCGCCGACATTGAGGTGGTATCTGAAGGCGACGCCACCAAGCGCGCCACCGCGCGGATCACCGTGGACCCGGCCCTGGTCGCCACGGTCGTCATCACGGGCGTCGCCGCCTCCGACAGCGTCATACTGGCCAGCGCCCGGCAACTTGGCGCGACGGTCAGTGATTCGGCCGGGGTGGCACTGGTGAGTCGCCCGGTCACCTGGGCATCGGGCAATCCGGCGGTGCTCACGGTGTCGCCGACGGGAGAGATCCAGGCCGTGGCCGCGGGCACGACCCAGATCACGGCGACGGTCCCGATCGGCGACGGCAGCGGCAATCGCACCGCCACAGCGACCGTGCGCGTCTTCGGCTCGCTGCAGATTGCCGTGACACCGACCACGGCAACCGTTGATGAAGGGCAGACGGTCACGCTGACGGCCACCGTGAGCGGGACCGCCGGGATCGCGCGCGGCGTGTCGTGGGAGTCCAGCAACATCGGACGGGCGACGGTGTCGTCCGCTGGCGTGGTGAGCGGTGTGTTGGCGGGCGCCGGTGTGGTCTATGTGCGGGCGCGGTCACAGGCGGTGCCGTCGGTCGTCGATTCCAGCGCGATCACGGTGCAGGCACGCTCCGTCCCGACGACGATCGATGCGCGCCCGAACGTGGACACGCTGTCGCCGCTCGGGACGCGCACCTTCTCGGCCACGGTGCGTGATCAGCGCAACAACCTCGTCGCCGGCGCGCCCATCGTCTGGCGCTCGCTCACACCGTCGCTGGCCAGTGTCTCCGCCGCGGGCGTCGTCACGGCAATCGCGAATGGGACGGCGTTGATTTCGGCCGCGTCCCCGCGCTCGACGCCGACCGATTCGCTGCGCGATACCTCCTCGGTGCTGATCGTGGCGCCGTGTACACTGGTGCGACCGATTCAGTTCGGCTCAACCTACAACGGGGCGTTCGACGCCTCGTCCTGCCGCAACTACATCGGGTTCCAGTCGCTCGATCAGTTCTCGCTCACATCGACCACGCAGCGATCGTACGCGATCCGACTCGTACCCACGTTCGTCGCGTCCCTCGTGCCGCTGACGATTGGGAGCGGGTTCTATGGCATCTTGCCAACCGATACGGCGGTGGTCGGACTGGGCGTCATGCGTGCCGGGACATTCGGATTCTTCGTGGCAACGCCGAGCAACACGACCATCGGCACCTACTCGTTCACGGTGACGGAGAACCCCAATCCGGCGCTGAATTGCGTCACCACCGATGTGACCCGCGGTGTGAGTTTCGATACCGCACTGCTGCCTGTGACCTGTCAGTCACGCGAGATCCGGATACTCCCCGCGCTGGCCGCGGGTGTCACCATCAACATTACCGCCACGGCCCAGGCGTTCCCGGTGCAGATCGAATTGCGGGAGTTCGGAACCAATGCGCTGCTGGCCAACGCGGGGGCTGGCGCGCCCGGCCTGTCCGCCGCCATCAGCTTTGCGAATCCGTCGTTCCGATTTGCCTACCTGCGCGTCATTGGAACCAACGGAACAGTGCGGGTGATCATTGATTGATTTGGCTTCACGCTCACCCGTCACTCGCGTCGACGCGCGCTGGATCCGCCTGCGCGCATCGCCGTGATCCGCCCGCTGGGCATGCGCGGTTCAGGCGGGTGGCGTCCGGCGCTCGCGCGAGAGCATCGTCGGGCGTGGAGCGCTGCCGCGGCGGCGCTCCTGTGTGCAGCCTGTCACAGAAGCCCGGCGCCATCGAGTCTGACGCCGAGCGTCTCGCGCCAGTGTCCTTCCGGCTTGGCTAGTATGCAACCGCGCGCGGGCATCACCGAGGCCGACTCCACCCTCACCCAGACCCGCGTTCGCTGGGCTGTTGCCGACCTCCTCGTCGCGCTCAACTCCCGCGAGACGTCCGACCTCTCGCTGCGCTATGACTGGACCGGAAACACCAGACAACGAGATGACTTTTTCGCCCGCGCGCGCGCGCCAGTCGCCGCAACGCGGCTGATCCTGGACTCGACCGGCGCCTGGTGGAGCGACGCCCCTGGGCGCAAGCAACAGACGATCTGCCTCACACTCAGTGTCCAGGGCAACAATGGCGGTGGGGTCGCATGGACACGTGCTGTCGCACTGCGTGCACAAGTGCTCGATGACGGCCGGGCGGCGTGGCTCGCGCGCCTGCAGGTGTTCGACGTCTCACCCTGAGCGCGCGAGCGGTGCCGGCCGGTGCGATCGCAATCGCTCGCGTCGACCCACCAGCTGTCAGCGAGGGAAACCCACGCTGGCGCCAACCTTCGCAGTGTAGGTCGTAAAGCCGTCGAAGTTGCCGAGCTTCTGCCGGACCAGCTGAACCCCAGCGTCGAGGTTGATCGTCTTCGTCAGCTTGATCGCCACGCCTCCGCCCGCGCCGAAACCCGTGCCACTCGACGTCGGTGTCTCGAAATTGTTGCTCTGGCGAAGAAACGCGAGGCGCGCCGAGAGGTACGGAAAGATCGTGTTCGACTTGAGCGCCGGCACCCAGCGAGGCTCGAAGAAGAGTCCGGAGATCTTGAGGTTGTCCCCGCCGCGTGAATGCGAGGTGTACTGACCGCCGATGCCAAGCGACAGCGCGCCGAAGCCGTCGGTGGAGTAGAGGCGATTCAGCCGGAATTGCGGCTCGACACCCACGCCGCCGACGTTTGCACCACCATTGTCGAAGCCTGCGAACAGCGCCGCAAACTGCAGCGAGTATGGCTGGGCCGACTGCGCCTCTGCGCAGCGGACGAAGGCGGCACTGCCGGTCACGGTCAAGACGCCGGCCAGCACGAGCGCCCGGCGCAACGACGATTGCATGGGTCCGATCACTGACATGGGGAGTTTCGGGTTGGGGGGAAGAAGCAAGAGCGGTCGCTCACCTCGGACTGCGCAGTGCGCCAACTGACGTCGACGTGGTCGACACCGTCCCGTCGCGCTTCACGACTTCGAGTGTCACCGTCGCCACTCGTGTCGTGCGTCGGCCGGCAGCATCGAACTTCGTCAGTCGAATGTCAAACTGCGCCTCGGTGCGACCGCCGGTTTCACTGACGCTCTCCGGTGCACCGACCACTGCAACCTTGTGATCGTCGCCGTCGCTGAAGAACGCTGACAGTTCGGCGTTCCGTTCAGCGCCAGCGCGCAGTCTGCCAACGAATCGTTCGGCCTGTACACGCAACTCGCTGGCGTCGGCGAGTTCGACGACCTTGGCGGGTTCAGGACGCCTCGTTGTACCCTCAGGTGGCGGTGCCGGCGCGAGGACGGGGGCGCCCTTCGGCCGCGACTCGCGGTCAGGCGTGTTGTCCACCGGTGCGACGGGTGCTGGTGTCTTTTGTGGCTCGACAACAGTGGGGCCGGTGGTGGGCACTGCTCGCGGTGCTGCCGTCCTGGGCGTTGGCGCTGGCCCGCCCCTGTTCGGCGGAGGCGCCGGCGCAGGTTGGACACCGCCGGATCCCGTGGCCGACCGCGGCGGCGTTGGAACGACAACCGCGGTGGCAGCGGATGTCGAGGTATTCGCCGGCGGACTGCCCGTCGTCGCGCCCGGCGCAGGTGCCGAGCCCGCTGGTGCCGGCACTGCGGTCGCCGGCACTGCGGTCGAGGGCGGCGTCGACGTCGCCGGCGCATCGCCGGCACTCGGCCCCTTCGTGAGCGCCCAGAAAGCGATCACCACGACCACGACTCCGCCGCCGAGCAGCAGGTTCCGGGATCCGCGGCGTGGCGCGCCCGTCCCGGGAGTCGCGGTGTGTATTTCGTGGCGCTCCGCAGCGAATGCGCTGGGCACCACCGGCGACGCGGGCGCTGGCTGTACGAGCGGCACCGCAGGCGCCACCGTTGCACCCGTGCCTCCCGCCTCTTTCCGGTGCGGTGGCGTTGCCATGCGCTCGGGACGCAACATCGGAATGGTCGGCGCGATCGGGGGCACGCCAGGCGCCTCGGCTGATGGCACTGCACGCGGCAGCGGTACCGTCGGCGACACCGGCGTGAAGTTCGGCGCGCGCAATGCCGGCGGTTCCGGTGTGATCGCCACTGATCGATTCGGCCGCACCAGCACTGGAATCCGCGTCTCCGCAGTCACGCCATCCGGATTCGGCACGCGAGCACAGATCATCCCGGACCCGATCGACAACCCGCGAACCACACCATCGGCGTCAACCGTTGCGACGGCGACTGACTCTGACGTCCAGACGACCTGCGCATCGGGTACGCCGCGACCACGTCGATCGTACGCGCGAATGCTCACGGCAACCGACGTACCCTCCTCGAGATCGATCTGCGCCGGTGACGCGTTGATCCGAACCGTGGCCGGTGCCCGAACGGTGATGGACTGCGTCGCTGACACGCCGGGCACGCCATCGACGATCGACTGCGCGTAAATGTGCACCGCGCCGGGGGCGATGGCACGAATCATCATCTGCGACTCGTCCACGACCGCAAGCGATGCATCACTGCTCCACACCCTGACGCTGTCGGCGGAACGTATGCCACCGGTCGCGTCAGTCACCCGCAAGCGAACCGGCGCGGTGTCGTCGATTTCCATCACGAGCGACTCGAGCTGCAGCTGCACGGCTGCCACGGGTGATTCCACCGCGACGAGGTCGATCGCGTCAGTCGCGTCGTCGATCATGACGCTGATGCGCGCCGCTCCCCGACTGATCGCCAGCGCGCGGCCCGTCGAGTCGAGGTGAATGACCGCCGGTGCCGATGACCGCCACTGTGGCGCAACCGCGGTCGCACTCTCCCCGCGATCGTCGAACGCATCGAGCATGAGCTGCCTCGTGGCGCCGAGTTCGAGGGTTGGCGGCCCTGATCGGATGGAAACTCGGGTGATCGGGCGCCGCAACACCATCACGTTGATCAGTTGCCGCAGATTGCCGAACGAAACTTCGATCACGCCGCGGCCCGGGCTCACCGCGCGCACGACGCCCAGGCCATCGAGCACCGCGATCTCCGGCGCTCGGCTCACCCACGTCAGCGTTACATCCGGTCGGGCAGTGCCGGTGACGTCGATCGCGGACACCGGTGGCTGCAGCACATCCCCGACACACACTGTGAAGTCCGACGTCGGCAGCGCGAGTCGTGCAATCGGCGCCGCTTCGATGGTGATCTGGGCTTCGGAGACGCCGCCATCCAACTGCGCCTGCACAATCGCCTTTCCCGGCGCAACGCCCGTCAGTCGCCCGGTCGCATCCACCGCCACGATGTCGGGCGCGCTGGACATCCAGCGCACCGCGGCATCCGTCACCGGTTGCCCATTCTCCAGCGTCACGCTGGCGCGCAGTTCGAGGGAGCCGCCGACAAAGATCGTCGCTCCCGGCGGCGAGACGGTCACCACCAGCGTCGGCACGGCGCTTGGCGCTGTCGCGCGCGACGCGTGCGTCGGCACGGGGCTCAACGGTGGTTGAGCACTCAAGGCCTGGACCGCTCGTCGCCGCTCGACGTGCAACGCGCGCGCCGCACTCGCGAGCTGCTTGCGCGTCACGCCGCCGTCACTCGGCAGGTTGGCGGCAAACACGTCGCTCAGGTCATCCAGCGACGGCCACCGTTCCTGCGGCAGCTTTTCGAGCATGCGCATCACGGCGTTCGCCAGATACGCCGGGCAATCGGGCCGCAGCTGTCGGATCGGCACGGGAATTCTGGTGCCGTGCGCCGCAATCAGTGCGTACAGTTCGCCCGAGAACGGTGGTGCACCCGTCAGCAGCTGGTACGCCGTGACGCCAAGTGCGTATTGGTCCGACGCGGGCCCAACCGCCTCACCCGTGAACTGCTCGGGGCTCATGTAGACCGGCGTGCCGATCTGCGTCCCCGACTTGGTCATACCGGTGCCATCGACGCCCTTTGCAATGCCGAAATCGGTCAGCACCACATCGCCTTTCACATTCACGAGGATATTGGCCGGCTTCACATCCCGGTGAATGATCCGCTCGGAGTGCGCGAAGGCGAGGGCACGCGCGGCACCGAGCAGGATCCATTGCGCCTGATCGATCGGGAGCGGAGTCGTGCCGCGGCACAGCTCATCCACGCCGCCGCCCTCGATCAGCGTCATGACGAAGAAGCTCAGCCCCTTGGACCGCTGCACGTCGTGGACGACGATGACGTTCGGGTGCTGGAGCCTGGCCAGCGTCCGCGCTTCTTCCAGGAACCGCTCCGCCATGCCCGGGATCAGGCTGAGGCTCGGCTCCATGACCTTGATGGCGACCGTCCTCCGAAGTCGCAGGTCTTCGGCGACGAAGACCACCGCCATGCCGCCACGCCCGAGGATGCCCGCGATGTCGTACGTCCCGGCGGTGGCCACCCGCAGTCGCTCGAGCAGCGTGTCCGACACATCATTTTCTGTGTCGTTGGAGAGCTCAGTGGACACGGGCGCCGCGGTGTGTCGGGGAGGGGCGGGGTCGGCATCGACCCCGGCCGTATGATACGAATGGGGGCGGGGGACGGGAAGGGCGCACCCATCAAAAATGGCGGGTCCAGCAGTTGTGCACGAAAGTTCCACCAGAAAGCTGCACACGCCTTAGCCGCTGGGCGCAGGATGTCCACAGGTCCGAGGCTTTGCGCGAGTCCGGCCGACGTGTCGGGGAGCAAATAGCGTCTTGACTGGAGGGATCACCGCCGGCGCCCAAGTCCGTGAAGCAATCGATATCCGGTCAGCGCCTCCGGGGGCTTGGTGCTTTGCGCGGAACGGGATGCGAGTGCATGCGGCGCGCAACGAAGGGAGGCAGGAGAACAAACAGGTCGATCTCAGTTTCCGCGTATGTCTCAGCGCCGCGCGGTTGCCGCCTTCGCGGACTCCCACAGACAATCCTGGCGTGAGGATCGATGCCATGTCTCCTCCGCTCTCCGCAACAGCACTCGGTGTGACGTCCCCCATTTGCGCGGGACATCACGCAGGCCGGCATTCTGCGTGAGTCTTTGCGTTCAGTTCGCCAATGCCGAATTGGGCGCATTTGCAGGACTTGACGGAACCCTTGGCTCCCGGCACGATTGATATCAGGCGCGCACTCAGAGGGCTGCAGCAGTGTGGGTAGCGGCTGGGAAAGGCGTGCGCTCGTCAGGCGCGACTCGAACCTCCACACCGAGAACCTGCTGAAATGCGCGTTTCCGCGAACTACCAGCCGACCCGGGCGAGGCAGTTGCTTCGGTATTGTGCAGCTCTGCTGGCCTGGGTCCTTGCTTCCTGCGTGGGCCTCGCTGCTCAATCGCCAGCCAGCCGAATCAGACCGGTCCCACTCACGGAGACGGCCGCACGCTTGGCGCGGCAGGGGGTCGACTGGGGGGATGCCAAGTCGGTACTCGCGGCGGCTGACATAATGGACATAGTTGAACTCGGGTCAACCAGAGTCCAGCTCACGAGCCCTGCTTCGAGCCCAGAGGGCCCTTGGGACGGCAGTCTTTCTCGGCGCTCGCTCCTTCTCGTCACATCGCGGATCGCTACGGAGCAGGGCGACTGGGACATCGCCAGCCTGGCGGCGATGTTGATCGACGAGGAGGACCGGGCTGTGAAGCGGAGGCCTCCGAAAACGCGTGGGGCAGCAGGCGGTCCGATCTGGGCTGACGCCTTTGTCGCGTCTCGGTCTGAAAATGTCTATAGCATCGACTTCGAAGGCGGTAGCGCGCCGAACGTGATTCAGATATCGGCAGGAAAGCCTGGTGCCGTGCTTGATTGCAGCCTCTATGATCCCATCGGGCGCGATCGGCCTGCTTTACAAGTTCGGAGCTTGTCCGGTGTATGCTCGCTGCAGTGGAAGCAGGCCGTACAAGGGCGCATGGTCCTCAAGATTCGCAATCGCGGTTCTGATACGTTCTACGTGCTCTCGAGCAACTAGGGAGAATCCAATTTCCCCCGAATTGATGGACGACCTCAATGCTCGGGTGTGGGCGGAGGTCTCTGCGGCGCTTGAGCCCAAGTATCAGCTGGTCAGGTCACTCGGCAAGGGAGGAATGGGGTTCGTATTTGTCGCGCGCGAAGAGGCGCTCGAGCGGCAGGTCGCTGTCAAGGTTTTGACGCCGGCGCTTGCTGGCGACCCGCTTTTTCGGCAGCAGTTTCGTAAGGAGGGCCAAGCTGCGGCGGCGATTTCACATGCAAACGTGGTGCAGGTTTACACGGTCGGCGAAACACACGGTTCGCCACCTCTCCCGTTCATGATTCTGCAGTTCGTCGAAGGTGATTCCCTCGACGACTGGACGAAGCGGCAGGGCCTGCTGGGTGAGCGCCGAGCTCGGCGCCTGCTCAGGGATGTCGCATCCGGCCTCGCGGCCGCCCACGCATGCGATGTGGTTCATCTGGACGTGAAGCCTCAGAACGTGCTCGTTGAGCGTGCGAGCGGACGAGCGATGATTCTGGATTTTGGATTGGCCGCGGCAGTCTTCGCTCGTGCGGCTGCATCGCCGTCCGAGACGGCAGATGGAGGTCCGGCCCATTGGGGAACTCCGGAATACATGAGTCCAGAGCAGTTGCTCGGTGAGCCCATTGGCCCGCCAAGCGACATTTTCAGCTTCGGCTTACTCGCGGAAGAGGTGCTGGCGGGATCCAGTACCAGCTCTGCGCAGGCGCCGCTCGCCATGCTCGCCGCCCGATTCGGCCCGTCAAAGAAACCGCTCTCCGAGCGACGAATCGGCTTGTCGGCGGACCTTGCCATGCTTGTGCAACGGTGCCTCGCCCTGGACGCGGAACGTCGGCCAACGGCCGCTGACTTGGTTCGTTCGCTTGTGCCTTCCTTCGACGAAGGCGTAGTGTGGCCCCCTCCCGGCCTGAGCGAACTGCGAAACCTCGCACACCGAATGAGTCGAATCGCCGCGACGACAGTGATCGGCGTCACCCTTTTCTCGCTCGCGGTCGCCGCGGAAGTGCCGGGAACCCATACTGCGTCTGGATGGTGGAGCGCTTGGGGCGACGGTGGCCTCGTGGTAAGCGCCGCGAGCGGACCGTCGAACACTGTCGTCTCCCTATGGCATGTGGCGTTGCTGTCCGGTCTGGTCACCGCAGTCACCGGAATGCTGTATTCGAGCCGCACAATTGCTCGACTGCTGAGCGTTCTTTCGGATGCTCGCGCTCTTGGCTGGCGCGCAAGTACGCTGTTGGACGTGATGGCGGACGCTGATGGACGGACGGGCCAAACTCTTGATGCCAGTGGCGACTTCTCGGCGTTACCACCGACGAAACGAAAAATCGTGCGCCGGGCGAGGGCAGTGCAGTTGCTCGGACCAGTGGCTGGCCTCCTCTGGACTGGCATCTGTGGTGGACTGTGGACCGTGTCACTGGTTGTACATAAACCGCTCGCGCCGGCAGGAGGCCCTCTCTTCGGATCAACCGAGATCGCAGTCTTGCTTGGGCCGCTTCTGGGATGTGCGCTCGCAGTGCTGAGCCATCGTACGATTGAGAAGCGCGTAATCGGCTCAGTTCCTTTTCGACGGCTGCACACGCCGGCGTACCCAGTTCCCGACACGACGCGTCCCGCCGATGTGACCGAGTGGTATCGAGAGCTCGGTGCCGAGCCGCGGAGCGAGGTCAGGCCAGGTTCGGCGGTCGCGGGTCAGGTTCGAGGTCAGGCCGTTGTTTTGGCATTCGCCGTGGCGGTCGCTCTGGTGCTTTCAGCGGCATTGGTCAGCGCCTGTGCAGCAACGGTCATCTCCGCTCGTGTGGCTCGCCAAATGGGTGCGGATGCGGCAAGAGTCGCCGCACTGCATCAGCGTACAGGCAGCCCCATTCCGGCTTCCGGGTTTCTTGATCTCGACTACCCGCGGGCCGCCAGTACCCCATCGCAGCGAGCGCTTGTTCGGGCATTGTTGGACGACGCCCTGGCGCCGTTCGCAGTCGACCCTCGGCTGGCATTGGGGAGTTCGGCGCTGACGGTCTCCAAGAAGTCGCTCCTGGCGGATGCGATGCGCCGCGCTCACCACTTTCGCGACGATTCGATCGTTCTTCTTGGGCAATTCGATACTCATCCTCGAGTTCTGGCCCTCCGGGCACTCGCTCGCGAGCCCATCGACAGCCTCCGGATTGAGGCGAGAAGTCTGCCCTTCTTGCGGCGCGCACTGGAAGCGAACGGAGCCGCCGCGGTGTTCCACGTCGCTCGGCGCCGTCTCGATTCTGCACGACAACGGCTGAGTGAGAACGAGGCAGTGGCCTCGCTGATCCTGAGAGGCCCGAGCAGAATCGCCAGCGAGACTGGCTTGCTGTCCTTGGAGACCACGGCTCTGCTGCCGTTGGCTCAGCTCGAGCGGGAACTCGGTCGTGAAGATCGTGCGTCAGCAGTTGATTCGGCTGCGCTGATTGTGGCAGATCAACGAGCGCGATACGGCGCTGACTGGTCGATTGGGGTACTCGGCCTCGCTTCCGATCCTCGGAACATCGCGGAGTTCGAAGCGATCCGTACAGACCAGACCATCCCGATCGGCTATCGGTCTTCGCTTCAGGATGGACTGCTCGATGCATTCTGCCTCAGACCCCGATACTTGTTGCTCGGGGAGACTGACATGCCGCCAAACTTCGTCACGTCGACTGCGAGAGAAGAGCGGGGCAATCTCGGCTGGTGGCAGAGGTTGCAGCACTGCTACGTGATCGGCGGATGAGAGACCCCGACCAGAGCGCGTTTCGCAGGGTTGAACTCGTCTTGCCTGTCAAGCTTCTTGTCGCATATCCTGTCGTGACGGGCCGCGGTCTTCACAGAAGTGGTCTTGACGGTCCCCCGTTGGCTCTCGAGACTTAGGCAGACCGGCGCAAGCGCGTCTCTCCGAATTAGGTCCACGCTGAATGTCAAATTCGGGCTTGGAGCGACCGTGGATCGGGCGCCGCGGCGGTCAGTTGGCGCCTACGAGCTGAAAGCCCGCCCAATAGCGCGGATGCTCGAACCGCGGCATTGCGCGCAGCCCCGTCTGTGCCCGTCGGAGCGCCTCGGCCTTTCCGGGCTGGTCTGCGTCTTCGAGCCAGTGCTTGTAGAACAGGCCCATCAGCTCCCGCGTGGCGTCGTCGGACACGTTCCAAAGACTTACGAGAACGCTCCGAGCCCCCTTTGCCAGAAAGGCACGCTGAAGTCCGATGGTTCCTTCAGCCAGTGAGATATCTCCGAGACCGGTCTGACAGGCGCTCAGGACTATGAGGTCAGCAGTGATGTTCAGCCCGGCGTCGTCGAGCAGCTCGCCGACTGTGAGCCGGCCGTCCTGCCCGCTATCCGCCGAAAAAGCGATGAAGGACTGGCGGGCGCGAGCGTCGCCCGTGAACGCGAAGCCGTGCGTCGCCAGATGCACCAAGCGCGCTGTTACTAAGCGCCTCCGAACTTGCCCTTCCGAAGCGGCGTTGCCAGTCAGGAGTTCGGCTCCGAGTCGCGCGGCGACGTCCCGAGCCTCGGCCTCCGCCCCAGGCAGCGCGGCGAGCGCCTCCAGTTCCCCGAAACGGTTGGCCATCACCGGCATCTTGGGATTCCCCACCACGAGCGCGTTGCTGTCCCGTCGCATCCCGGGCGATGGTCTGGCCTCGGCGGCCAGCAGTACCGTCAGCGATGGCGCGTAGCGGACGGCCGTACCGGCAGCAAGCGGGGCGCCATCTGGTCCGACCGGCAAGGCACCAAATGGTATCATGGCGAGAGTACCGCTCGGCACGATCAAGAGATCTGAGACTCCGGCAATCCTGCGCCTGACCTCCGGAGGGATGATCAGCGAGCCGAGATCGGCCCCGACCGCCGACCACGACCGGATCGGCCTCTGGGACAGTGGCTCCGGTGCCTCGATTTCGACGCCACGGGGAAGCATCCGGCCAACACCCACGGCTCCGACTGACCGCCTCAGCTCGCCAATGAGCGTAGCAAGCGAGTCCCACGCAATTGCCACACGGGAAACCTCGGCGCCGACATCCGGCCGGATCGTCCAGATCAGCAACGTGTCCCGGACGACCTGATACACGAGCGCCGTCGTTCCGGTTGCCTGGAGCCCGGCTATCAGACGCTCGCCGTCGGCAACGAGGTCTGAGCCTGGCGCCGTCGGCGATGCCGCCCGCCTCATGAGGTTCAGGAGCGCTTGCGAGCGGCCTCTTTCTGCCGCCCCCAACGCCCCGCTCAGTGCGCGCTTGCCCATCTCACTGCGGGCGAGCCAGGCACGCGTCCAATCCGCGAACAGTCCACGAAATTGCTCCGAAAAGCTCACCTGATTCAGGTCCGCCCCGGCCCGCCGAATCAGGAATGAACGAACTCGGGCAGACGAGTCGTAGTAGGCGACCGCGCGGTCGAGATGGGTCGGTCCAGCCCGGTGGTACGACAGCGCGATCGTGCCAAGGATTCGCCCCTCCATGAACCGATCGTTGTTGCGTCGCGCACTGGCAAGCGCGGAGTCGAGGAGGGGGGCGGCGGAGTTGCGTCCATGCCGCACTTCCTCCATGGACCCCAGGGCGTGCAGGGCCTGCGCGGCAACGTTGCCTTTCCCGAGCTCTCGGGCCAGCGCCAGCGCGGAATCCTGATAGGCGACCGCGGCCACGGTGTCTCCGCGATACCAGTAGTTCGTGCCCATGTTGCTCAGCAGATTGGCTTCATAGAGCCGTTCCGCCCTGGACCGCATCAGTTTTAGTCCGGCGAGTTGGTATGTGAGCGCTGAATCTCGGTTTCCGAGAGCCGAGAAGACGTCGGCGAGGCTTGGAAGGACGTAGCCCTCGATTCGCTGATTGCCAATCATTCTGGCCAAGGCGAGAGCCCGTCGGCCGTACGTCAGGGCGGAGTCGAGCTGGCCGAGCTTTGAGAATTCAACGCCGATGTTGTCAAGCGTCGTTGCGGCGCCGCCCCTGTCTTGGATCTCTTCACGGCGAGCCAACGCCGCCCGGAAGTAGTGGAGCGAGGAGTCGACCTCCCCAACATCGGCGAAGGTGCCGGCCAGATTGTTGAAGACGCGGGCCTCAACCTGCTTGTCTTTGGTCTCCCTCGAGATCGTGAGCGCAGAATGGTAGTGGACGCGAGCCGAGTCGAGTCTGCCAAGCTGGTGGTGGAACAAGCCGTGACCTGTGAGCGCGTTAGCCAGGGTCCCGCGCTCGACGGCCCCCGCAAATCTCAAACTCCATGCAGAGTATGCCAGTGCTGAGTCGAGCGCACCGCGCCTCCAGAAGACTGTGGCGATTGACTGGAGGGATTCGAACTGTTCGACGCTGTCGCCGAGTTGTCGATGAATCACGAGGCTGGCGCGCAGCAGTGGCAAGACCGAGTCCGGCCGCCCTGCCTCGTTGAGCGCGGTGGCGATTCCGCTCAGCGCCTTGGCGCGCAGCCGGTCGGCGCCGAGTCCAGGGAGCTTCGCGAGCACGACGCGATACACGGTCAACGCAGAGTCTGGCTGAAGTAGTGTGTTGAATGTGCTCCCCAGGCCGAGACGCACTTCTGCTTCCCCTGCTGAATCAGAGGCGACAGCGTAAAGCCGAGCAGCCCTTGCCCAGAGGTCCCGAGCCGTACGGATCCCGTCCGGCGTTGCGCTTTGGAAGGCAACGTTGGCCTGCTTGGCCAGAAGCGCGGCGCTGTCCCTTGGCGCCAGTTGCGCTGTTGCCGCTGCGGGCGACGCGAGGGCGGCAATCGCAAAGAAGGCCACGATCTGAAGGTGTCTGATCAAGACACTCCTCCACTGTCCAGAGAGATGTCGCGCGCGCCCGTTGGAGGCGTGAGGTACAATATTGTTCCGAATCCGATCATTCGCGAACATGAAGTGGGACATGCGATCGGGAGCGCGGACGTTGCCGCGTCGGCTACACTCACCGTGAAAGCAGACGGCACTGTCGGCGTTCACCGAGGCAGTCACTGGCGATGGTCGCACGATTGCGAGGCTGCGGTATAGCTTCGCATCGCGACACGCCCCAGCAGTGTGGACAATGCCGGCGATGCCGTACGGGGCGGCGGTGGGCACCCGCAGTCGCTCGAGCAGCGTGACCGACACATCATTTTCTGTGTCGTTGGAGAGCTCAGTGGACACGGGCGCCGCGGTGTGTCGGGGAGGGGCGGGGTCGGCATCGACCCCGGCCGTATGATACGAATGGGGGCGGGGGACGGGAAGGGAGGCGGGGACTTGCCCCTGAGCATGAGCATCAATTTGCTCGGCGCAACGTCCTCCTTCCCGAGGCGCGTCTGAACCTGCGGCTTCCTCCAGACCCTCGCTGCCTCGCCATGTCGGTACGCACGCCGATTCGAGAGGGACTGGGTCATTCCATCGACGCAATCGTCAATCAGACGGCGAAGACCAGTTCCGAGAAGACGGGAAAGCCGATGGGTGCCACGGCCTTGCTCTTCGTCAAGGCCGTGGTGGATTCCATGATTGAGCTGGCAACTGAAGCCGCCGCCGCCAATCGCAATGTCAACACGTGGCAAATCGCGAAACATTCAACATGTTGCCCATTGGCAGCGGCCTGAATTATGGCCGACGAAGCAGAGCATGAGCGAATGCGTGTTGGCGACAGCCTCGCGCGCCGCCCCGACGCTGGAGACGTTCGGCAAGATGGTCGGCACGGCCGGGATCAGCGCGAATCGTGACCATGACGTATCCATCGGTGGCTGGCCACGCGGGTGCCGCCAACACGAGCGGCTGGCCTGTCTTCAACCGTCCCAGCACCGCAGATTTCGCATTCAAGGCGGCCGATCTCGCTCAGCGCGACCGTCATGCCCGAATCTGAGTACTGCTCGAGCGAAAGGATCGATCGCCCCTCAAACGGAGGCCGCATGCCAATCACGTACACGCAGCTGATCCCTTCCACGAATCACATGTTCGGCGCCAAGATCGACCCTGGCGCCAACCCTGTTGGTGCGGGTGTCAAGCTTGCCGCAAAAGCCTTGCGTTGGGTACACAACGAAGGTTTCGCCCTGTCGGTCGCCAAGCTTCGCGAGTCGCCGGATGTCCAGAAGCGGATTGCATCACTCATGCCCGCCAACGGCAAAGGCGGTGTGCTCATCGTGCTTGCGTACGACGAGTGGAAGTCACCCGACGTCAACGGCTTCAAGGCAAAGGCCGCGAAAAGCGTCTTCGTTTTCGGCGCGGCTGCCGCGCCCGAAAAGGCAATGGACGACTACTTCAGGACGCCCGCGATGGAGGCTGGTCCGGCGCCGGGCTGGGTCCTCAGGCATGAGTTCTACTGGGCCACGTCGGATTCCGATTTCGCCCGAGCGATCGTCAACCCGTAAGTAGTATATGCCTCTCTGAGCGCAATCAGCTTCGAGAGCACGGTCGCTGCGGTGCGCGTAACCGTTTTGCGCGGCGATTCATGAAACCGCCGTCACTGCTGCACCACCTGCCCCACACACGCCGGCCCCGTCAACGCCCCGCGCTGCACCACCGGCCCCACCCCCGGCGCGGTCAGCTCCAGCGCCACCGGCGCCGCACCGCTGAACGTCTGCACCCTCGTCCGCCCCGTCCCCTCACTCGACGTGGCCCGCGCCATCACCCGGAACAGCGCCCATGGCCCATCCGCCCGTGCGATTTCCTGCTCGCGCCCCCCCACCGACACCGTCAGCCGCGCACTGCTCCCGCCACTCGGTGGCCACGACACCGCCTGCGCCTCGGCGCCGGGTACGAACCGCGGTGTCCGATCGCCGTGATACAGCGTCACCGTCGCCGGCGAGTCACCGGTGGCCAGCGCCTTGATCGACAACGACATGCGCGGCGTCGCACCCTTGTCCATGTACAGCGCCCCCGACGCCCGCGCCATCCAGCGGAAGAAGGTGACGAACTGCGGCGACAGGGTCACCCCGTTCGTGGGCCGCGACGCATATGTGCCGTTCAGCAACGGCAACAGCGGCTGCAACCCGCCGTCATAGAACTGCCACAGCGCCCCGCTGCCAGGTGCCAGCAGTGCGTTCACATCACTCACACTCGCGTCACCCTGATCGACACTGAACGGAAACTTCCGCAGAATCCGCTCCATCGACCGGCACAACTGTTTGCCACGCTCGTTCAGCATCACCGCCAGTTCAGCGCCACTGGCGCTGCCGGCAAAATCGGCGCCGGCCGCAGCGGCGACGCCGGACGCGACGGCAGCGCCCGCCGCTGGTGCGCCAACCGACGGCGTCGGGACGGCAGGCGCCAGCGGTGTCGGCGGCGGGGCTCCACCACCACCGCCACCGCCAGCTGCCGCCGGCTTGGCAGCCACGCGTGGCAGTGGCGCGTTCGACACGCGCTGCAGCGCCGCCTCCGCGCCATCAATCGGTGCCTGCAGCAACACCGACACCACTCGCCCGATCGCGGATGCCTCCGCGTCGACTGCGAACTTCTGCTCCAGTTGCCGCGCAGCAATCCGTGCTTGCGAGAGTGGCCCGACCTGAACGTTCTGGGCGGCCAGCTTCAATGCGGTGATCGTGGCGCTGTCGGTGCCGGGCGGCAGGCTGCTCAGCTGCTCCATCGACGCCTGCAGCTGCAGCAGGGCATTCGCATACGGCTCGTTCGACTCGCTGACGAACTTTCCTTGAACGCTCGCCGGCGTCACACTCTGTACCGGCTGGAAAACGCGCACAACGGCCGTATCGACGTTGGTGTTGTGCGAGACGATCGAGAAGACGTTCAACAGCGCGGATTGCGCGCTGCCGAGCTTGCCGAGTCGCACGGCGGATTCCTTCACCGTGCCAGGCCGCGGCACGCTCACGGTGCGCAACGCCGTGCGCCACTCCGACGTGTAGTCCGCCACGTACCGCTTCCGGATCTCCGCCAGATCCTGAGTGCGATTCCGTGACGATACGGCACTCCGGTCGCCCAGCACCCAGGTCTCACCCTGGAAAAAGCGATCCGAGTTCTTCAGCACATCCTGCATGCCCCGCCAGCCGGCGGCGGTGAACGGTCCGCGCACGATGGCGCCCGCCGCACCGACGACGCCCGCAGCCTGCGGCACCGAGTCGATGAGCTTGAGCGGCTTCACAGTTGCCGACACGGTCGACAGCATCGAGACGTAAATCGGGTCGATGCCCGCAAACTGATTCAGGTGCCCGCGCGCATGCCCCACCAGCTGCAGATCGCCGGTCACGGGCCACAGCGCTTCCGTTGCCTGCAGCGCGGCATAGGTGTCGAACTGTTTCCGCGCCAGTTCGGTGACCGCGGTGTCCGTCGCAATCCCACGCTGCCAGGCCGCCAGCAGCACCGGCGTCACGAAGGCCGATGAACTTTTCGCGTGCTCCGATGTGCCGACGAGGTACGTCTTCAGCATGTCGTACGTCCGACCGTAGTCCGACGTCGGCAACGGTACTGCCGGCACCGCGCGCAGCGAATCGGTCAGGCTGCGCCAAGCATCGTCGTGCAGCTGGCGACGATAGCCGGCCACCCACGCGGGACGTGACGACGCGATCAGCCCTTTGCCGTTCCAGAGACCGAATCCGAGCGTGAATGGCGCGCCTGCACTGTCGATGCTCGCAATCGAGTCGATCAGTGAACGGAGCTGCTCCAGCGTACGCAGCGCCTCACCACTCGGCAGCGCGATGGTACCGGGAGCCGCCTGCACGATCGGCAGCGACGCGACGGCACGCGCTGCCGCCAGCGTCCGCGACGTGAGTGTTCGATTGCCCATCCAGCTCACCAGCACACCAGTGCTGAGCATCAGACCACCCCCGATCACGCCGCCGAGCAGTATCCGCCGAAGGCCTGAAACGCGCACGCCGCCAAGAGCCGCCGCGCGGCCGCTCCGATCACCGAACACCACATCGGTGAAGAAGCGATCGATGAAGACCCACTCCGGCACCTTGCGCGCCGCCGCTGGTTCGGCCGCTGCGGCATTCAGCTGCATCCCGGGACGGAACAAGCCGGTCGCACCGGCCGCAGGTGCCGGAATGGATGCCACTTCCGGCGCGGCATCGCGCACCAGTACCGGCCGCGCACCACTGAACCAGAAACCTCGCAGCTGTGGCGTCATGCCCATCTGCGATGGACGTGTCACTTCGACCAGGAATCGGATCACCGCTGGCGCCAGCTTGCTCAGCTCACGCGGCACTTCATACGATGTCAGCCGGCGCGCCTCGACCGACTCACGCGTCAGCAGATCGCTTCGCCGCACACTGAGCGACGCGATCAACTGCGAGAATGCCTGTTCCAGTCGTGGCACGAGCCGCTCGGCATACGCCCCCGCGGCCCCGCTGTCGAATGGCAACGCGGCGCCCATCGGCACTCGCGTCTCCTCTCGCGTCAGCGGCGCCAGCCACGTTTCCACGTACGGAATCCTGTCGAAGCGCGTGAACAACACATACACCGGCACGCGCATGCCGAGTTGCAATGCGGCGTCGGCGAGGCGTTCGCGGATCGTCGGTGCGAGTGCATCGAGCTGCTTCGCTTCGTCGGCCGTGGCGAGATAGTCGCACGGGATGCAGAGGACGATCGCACGCGGCGCCGGCTCCCGCCGGCCAAGTGCCACCGCCAGGCCAGGGGCGCGCATGGCGCGCACGAATCGTGTGAAGCGACCCGCATCTGCCGTCAGCGCACCCGGCGACTCCACCACCGCACCGCCGCCCGCCAGCCAGATGTTGGCTGCCTTCGTGGATTCCTCCGGTCCCGTGCCGCGCGCGTCGCCGGCCAGCAACTGGGCATCCAGCCCACTGCGCGTCACCACGGTGGTCTTGGTGCTCGTCGGCGGACCGATGACCAGCACCAGTGATTTCCGCAGCAGCTCGCCCCGCGGCAATCGATCGGCCGCCTGCCTGAGCGCCAGGATCGCATCATCCTTCTCGGCCCGCGACACGGCATCGGTCGGGCGCAGCAGGTGCCACGTCAGCGCCGCACCGGCCGCGCCGAGCAGCGCCAGCCCGATGAGCAGGATCGTGCGATCACCACCGGTGAGCTTGAGCAGCCAGATCGCGATCACTGCGATCACGAGAAACGCCAGCAGCACGCCAAGACTGGCCAGCCAGCGTGTGGTGCGCGAGGAGTGAGTCATGACGCGTCGTCGGGGCGTTAGCGGGAAGAAGCGTCGGTGATCGTGCGAATCTCACGGCTGCCACTGGCGAGCGTCGCGCGCCCCGTACCCCAGAGCACTGCGACCAGCACCGCGCTGAGCACCGCGCCGATCGCCAGGCGCCTGATCCAGGGATCGCGCGCGGCCACCGCATCATCGACCGGACGCCAGGCCGGTGCCAGATCACCCGCGCCGCCACGGATCCGCGCAATCCGCTCACCAACGCGTTGTGCGATCACCTTCAGCGCGCCGGCATCGCTGCCATAGCGCCCACGGAAGCCGAGCAGCAGTGCGTGATGAAAGACCTCCAGCACATCCGCCAGCGCCGGTTCATCGGCACGGGCGAGTTGCTGTTCCAGATACTGGTAGAAGAGTTCACCGCCCATGTGTCCGCCGAACAACTCGTCCTGCAGCGGGCGCCGCGACCACTCGGCCAGTGCCGGCTGCGGCGAGTTGAGCACCGATTCATCGAGGAACGCGACGGCGGCGAACAGACTCACGCGCACGTCGGTGGCAGCGTACCCCGCGGCAGCACCTGCCTGTTCTGCCTTTGCCAGCAGCGTGCGGGCCTGCGTGCGAAACGACTCGGCGTCGCGCACCGGTGCACGGTCGCCTCGCAACCGCGCAATGACCGTGAACAGATCCTGTTGCGATAGGGCCAGTCGGCCGGGCGCAGCGGTGAGCGTCATGAGGGCGGGAGCTGGCGACGGGACGAAGGCGATGGCGACACGAACGAACCCTGCGTTGTGCGTTACTCGGGAACGAGGACGGCGACTTCAATCACCGTATCGGGCAGCGAATCCGGCACGTACACGCCGATCTCCCGGGTCTGCGTGAGCGCCTGCGCACACGGACCGTCGAGTGTGATGGCGAAATAGCTCATCTCGGCGCGCGGAGCGATCCCCGTGGGCGGCGTGGGGACCGATTCCACGACCAAACCGGCGTACGCACGTCGCACCAGCTCGAGGACGAACTTTGCGGCACATACCTTCGCGTGCACCGGAAACTGCGTGGCGGTCAGCAGTGGGCCGAGCCCCGTCCGCACCCCGACGTACCAGCGGGCCGTGGGTTCGAAGCAGCGGGCATCGGTGATGGTCGCCGAGTGCAGCGTCGGCGCCGTTTGCGTCAGCCGCACCACCACGGCGCGTGCCGAGACCACCGCATCGAGATGGGCGCGGAGGTGATAGTCGAGCGCGGCGAAACATCCTTCGAGATCGCGATGATCGTACACCGGCAGATCGCGCGCCTGCACGGTCAGCGAGAACGTGCAGAGCGCACCGGCCAGTCGCGAGAACTCGATCCAGAGTCGCTCCGGATGTGCCGTCCGGTTCGACAGCAGATGTCGTAACGGTGCCTCGGCGCTGCGAATCGCGTGCAGCAGCCAGCGGATGGCCACTTCGTTGCCGACATACGCCTGCGCCGCCGGCGCACCGGTGCCGGCGATCGCGGCGGCGAGCGCCGCACTCTTGGCGGCCAGCAGACTGACCGTGTGCTGGAGCATCGCCACCAGCCGCGGGCTGGCGCCGTACTGCACGCAGGGCGGGATGTAGTCGCGGTCGACGATGAACTGTCCAGCCGCATCGCGGCGGATGCGCGCCAGCGGCAGCGTGATGTCACCGGCCGCCAGTTCGTCGTCGAGCAGCAGGCGCAGGTGCTTCGTCGCAACCGTCACGGCCAATGCATCGCCACCGGTCGTTTCGTCCACCAGCGAGCGTTCGTCGCGCCGAAACCGTACGCCTGCCGATGGCACGGCGGCAATCGCCGCGACATTCGGCGCGTCATCCTGCCACGGCGCGAGCGCCAGATGCACCAGATGCGAATCCCGTGTCGGCGAGAAGCGCGCCGCCAGGGCCGACGCGTCGGGCAACGGGTCGGGGTCTGGTGCTTGCAGCGGAGTGCCGTCAGGAAAGCGGCCACGCGCATGCACCAGCGAGAGCGTGCCGCCACGCAGCGCGTCGGCGTCCAGCTCGAGGCCGGCCACGCCCCACGCGAACGGAATCACATCGTCGATCGCGCGCCGGGTTTCGTCTTCGAGCCAGCGCCGTTGCGCCTGGAAGTGCTGCGGCGCGAGGGCCATTCCCTCATGCCACACCGGCTTGGCTGGCGCCCGATCGCGACTCATCGCACCCACGTGGTGCACGGGTTTCGTCGCGAACCTGCGACGCTGAAGGCACGGGCAAGCAACATGCGAGGAAGTGGAATCGGCGTGAAGGACGAGGCACGGCTGGCGAGCGGCCCGATCCGCCGATCCGGAGAGTGCGATTGCGTCAGCGGCACGTCAAGATAACAATACACAAGAGTACACTGGGGCAACGGCGGCGCGCCCACCGCGTCGACGACGTATACCTGACACCTGAGCTGCGATGACTCATCCCGCCGGTCCCCCGCGTTACCGCGTGTCCATGGTCATCGCGCAGCAGGATGGTGTGCGGACGTATGTCGCGGTCGATACCACCGTTGGCGACTCGGTGCTGGCCCACGTGCTGGACGATCCGTCACCGGGCGCGCAGGCGCAGCTCGCGGCGCGCATCGCGCAACTCGCAGGTGCGGATGCCGCACTGGTGATCGAGTCGACCATGACCGATCGCGGCTGGGCAGTGATCACGAAGGCGGCCGACGGTCTCAATGCATTCATGCCGTGGTTGATGGCGCGGACGCAGGCGCCGCCACCGGCCCCACCCACGGCGCCAGACACGCCCGTCACGCCGCGCGTTCAGGCCGGAACCGCGACCTTCGCCGCGTTTTCGGCATCAGGCGCAATCGCGGCCCCGGTGCCACCGCCGATGCCGCCGGCCGCCCTGCCAGTCGCGCCCCTCGCGCCCCCGTCACTCTCGCTGCCGTTGCCATTGCCGCTGCCTCAGGCGCCGGGCGGTCCACCGCCGGCGCCGCTGGCCGCGCCGCCACGCGTTGCAGCGCCTGGGGAATTCACTCAGATGTTCTCGCCGCAACCGTCCGCCGCGGCAACACCGCCCATGCCCCCCGCTCAGGCACCGCCGCCTCTGCGTCCGCCGGCGCCGCCCATCACGGCCGTGCTGCCACTGCCGTTCGCCCCCACGCCCGACGTGCAGACCGGCCCTCCAATGGGCGCAGGTGTGCAGGCGCCCGCGCCACTACCACCGTCGATCCCGGTGCCGCCGCCCGTGATGACACCCCAACCGGCTGCGCCGCCGATGCCACCCCCCGCGCCGCCGATGGCTCCTCCCGCGCCGCTCCCACCGGCGCCTCCCCGGGCCACCGCGCCCGGCGAGTTCACGTCGATGTTCTCTCCGGGCGCCCAGCTGAGCAGTCCGCCACCGTCCCTGTCTTCCGCACCGCCTCCATACACGCCGCCCGCGCCAGCAGCGCCGCCGGTGTATGCGCCTCCCGTCTACACGCCACCTGCGTACGCGCCACCTGCGTACGCGCCACCGGCATCGGTACCGCCGGCACCGCTGCCACCGGCGTTTGCACCGCCGCCGGCTCCCGCGACACTGCCCCCGCCGCAGGCGCCGATGGCTCCCTTTCCCGCTCCGCCGCAAATGTCTGGCGGGGTGAGTTCGCTGCCTCCGCTCCCGCCACCCGCTCCCGCCGCCTCGCCGGTTGCATCGGGACTTGGCCCGCCGCCGGCACCCGGGGCGCTGTCAGCGTTTGTGCCGCCGCCCCTTGCGCCACCAGCTCCCGCTCCCTCGTTCGCTGCCCCGTCCGCGGTGCCACCGGTGCTGCCACCGCCGATGTTCGGACTCCCGGAAGCCGGTGCCGGGTCCGTCGGTAAAGGAGCTTCGCGTGCGGCACCGGCGAGCGAGTACACGATGGTGATGCAGGCAGCGGTGAAGCCGGTCGAGGCACCGAAGCCGCGCGAGCCGGTGGCTGCACCAGCCGCACCAGCCGCGTCACGACTGACCATGCCTGTGATCCTGATGATCAACGGCGTCATCCTGCTGGCACTGGTGCTCATTCTGTACTTCGCCTTCCGCTCCCCGCCAGCGGTCGTCCCGGCGCCCGGAGGAGCCGCGGCGACGGCTGACAGCGCTACGGCGCGCGGCAGCGATTCAGCGGGCGCGACGCGCGATTCCACGCCGCGCTGAGCGGCGCGGGGCGTCAGCGGAGCTGAATCACCAGCTCCAGTCGCGCGTCGCCAAGATCAGCCGGCACGTAGACGGCCAGATTGCGCGCCCGCTCGATCGCTTCCCAGGCCGGCCCGGTACGCCGCAGTACGAAGTACTGCTGATCGACCTTGATCGGCAGGCCGGCGGGCGGTTGCGCAACGTGCACGAGCTCGACGCCGGCCAGCGCCTGACGGATCAGCGTGTCGACGACATCCGACGACGCGATCTTGCAGCCGCTGAGCACCTTGCTCACGATGTCGATCGGACGTACCGACGACGCCACTGCCAGATACCACTGGGGTGCCTGGAGCCAGGTCGCCTGTTCGACCGCCACGGCATGCACGGAATGCCGGACGACCCGTAGCGGCCGCGAGACGGCCGAGTCCGGCACTGCGGTGTCGAGCAGTTCATGCACGCGCGCATCGAGCAGTGTGAAGACCTCACCCAGCCGCAGATGATCGTACGTGGGCAGCGGGGTCGGTGCCGCTGAAAACGTGGTCAGGGCGCCGGCGAGTGCGATCATGGCCTCCCACAGATCGGCCGGATGGCCGCGACGGACTTCATGCAGATGCCGCAGGGCAGGCAGGTGCGTATTGAGCGTATACAGCAGCCAGAAACCGGCGACGTCGGTCACCGAGAAGTCGGCCAGCCCCTGATTCCGCTGCCGGCGCGTGCCGCTGACGGCGCTGGCCTTGGCCGCAACGCGCTCGACCAGCCGGCGGGTGATGCTGACGAGATACTCGTTGGCGCCGATGTCGAGCATCGGCGGCACATACGAGGCGTCCAGCGTCGTCACCCCCGCCGCATCACGCACCAGCCGGATCAGTGGCAGTGTGGTGTAGCCCTCCAGTGCTTCCCCCTCGAACAGCAGGCGCAGGTTGGCGCGCGCGACGCTGACCGGCCGTTCGCCGAGTCCGGTCACTTCGTCGCGGCGTTGCACCTCGTCGCCATGCCAGCGCGCGATCGCGCGTTCCCCCAGCGCCGCGACGTTTCGCCCGCCGGGCCGGTACTCGGGCACCGCGAGGTAGACGACGAGGGACGTCTGGTCCGGTGCCCACGCGTCGGCAATCGCGCGCGGCGCTGGCGAGGGATCGCCAGCGGGCGCGTCGATCACCAGTCCGTCAGGGAATCGCGCCGTGACGCCGGTGACCACCACGCTCCCGGACGCCAGCGCCGCACGATCGAGCTCGAGTCGTGCCAGGCCCCACGGACAGAAGGACAGCGTCGCCAGCTGAAACGCGAGGGCCTCCTCATGCGCACGATCCTGCTGTTGCAGGTGCTGCGGCGCGAGCAGAGTCCCCTTGGACCAGAGAACGGGATGGGCATGCGGCATCGCCCGAAGCTAGCAGGGTGACCGCGCAGCGGGCCAATCGGGCTTGTGTGCCCCGGTTTACATCTGGCGCCGACAGGGCCAGCCGTGGATCGGTCGTTGAACCGTGACGCATGCGTCAGAATCCCGCCATTGACGACGGCTGCGCCCGATAGCACAATGTGGCAGCCGAGACGGAATCGGGAGAGCGGTCACCGTCTGAACGCGGGCAGTTTCAGACAGTGCCCGGCACTTTTCATTGCGTGTTCGTGCTCCAGCGTTCACTCCCCGTGTGAACGTCGTTTCCATTACTTCCGGAGCGTTGTTCATGGCTGACAGCACGCAGAAGAAACTCGAGCGGGTGCGCGCTCCCCGCGTCAACATCAGTTACGACGTGGAGGCGGGCAACGCGATCGAGCAGAAGTCGCTGCCGTTCGTGATGGGCATCCTCGGTGACTTCACCGGCATGCCGGTCGAGCCGCTGGCCCGCGTGAAGGACCGCAAGTTCGTCGAGGTGACGCCCGACAATTTCGACGATGTGCTGGCCAGCATGAAGCCGCACCTCGCGTTCTCGGTGGAGAACAAGCTCAGCGAAGATCCGGACGCGCCCAAGCTCGGCGTAGACCTCACGTTCAAGAGCCTCGACGACTTCGCGCCCGACGCGGTCGCGCGTCAGGTGAAGCCGCTGCGCGAACTGCTCGAATTGCGCACGAAACTGGCCGATTTGCGCGGCACGCTGCAGACGAACGAGAAGCTCGACGAACTGCTGCAGGAAACGCTGCATGACGATGCCAAGCTGGCCGCGCTGAAGGCCGAACTCGGCCTCGACAAGGCGGAGGGCTGATCTGATGGCTGAAGCTCAGGGCGCTGCTGGCGCCGCACCACAGGCTGAAACCCGCGAACTCGGGCTGCTCGATCAGATCGTCGCGGAAGGGCGCTTCGGGGCTGACGCGCAGGCGCAGTCGCGCGGCAAGGACATCGTCTCGCGCTTCGTGGCCGAAGTGCTCGAGGGCGCCGTTACCGTCGGTCGCGATACCGAGACGATGATCAACGCGCGCATCGCGCAGCTCGATCACCTGCTCTCGCTGCAGACCAACCAGATCATGCACCACCCCGAGTTCCAGAAGCTCGAGGCGAGCTGGCGTGGCCTGAAGTATCTGCTGAATCAGAGCGAGACGGGGGAGATGCTCAAGCTGAAGATCTTCAACGTCAGCAAGAAGGAACTGCTGCGCGACTTGCAGCGGGCGCCGGAATTCGACCAGAGCGCGCTGTTCAAGAAGGTGTACGAGGAAGAGTACGGCGTCTTCGGTGGTGCGCCGTTCGGGTCGATTCTCGGCAACTATGAATTCGACAAGAGCGGCCAGGACATCGAGCTGCTGGAGAAGATCTCGAATGTGGCTGCCGCCGCCCATGCACCGTTCCTCACGGCGGCGTCGCACGAGATGTTCAATCTCGAGAGCTTCTCGCAGCTCGATCAGCCGCGCGACATGGCCAAGGTGCTCGACAGCACCGAGTACGCGAAGTGGAAGGCATTCCGTAACACCGACGATGCCCGCTACGTGGCGCTGGCATTGCCGCGCATGCTGATGCGCGAACCCTACGGGGCCAAGACGGTGCCGATCGAAGCGTTCAACTACGACGAACACGTCGACGGCAACGAGCACAACGACTATCTCTGGGGCTCGGCCGCCTGGGCGCTGGCCGCGAAGGTCACGGCGGCGTTCGCGAAGTACAGCTGGTGCGCCGCAATTCGCGGTGTGGAAAGCGGTGGTCTCGTCACGGGCCTGCCGGTGCACAACTTCCAGACCGATGCCGGTGAGACGGTGATGAAGTGCCCGACCGAAGTCTCGGTCACCGATCGTCGCGAGAAGGAGCTGGCCGACCTCGGATTCGTGCCGCTCGTGCACCAGAAGGGCACGCCGAACGCGGCGTTCTTCAGCGTGCAGAGTGCGCAGAAAGCCAAGGTCTACGACCAGCCGCAGGCGTCGGCCAATGCGCGCATCTCGGCGCAGTTGCCATACATCTTCGCCACCTCGCGCTTCGCGCACTTCCTGAAGGTGATGATGCGCGACAAGATCGGCGGCTTCATGACCGCCGGCGAGGCGACATCGTTCCTCAATCAGTGGATCAAACAGTATGTGGTGTCCAACGACGACGCTTCTTTCGAGACGAAAGCGCAGCGCCCGCTGAAGGAGGCCAGGATCGACGTCGTCGAGGTGCCCGGCAAGCCGGGTGTCTTGCGCGCCGTCGCGTTCATGCGCCCGCACTTCCAGCTCGACGAACTCTCGATCTCGATGCGCCTGGTGGCCGAGCTTCCGCCACCGGCCGGCGGCTGAGTCTGGCGGGCAGTCGTAGCAGCGATGCAGGTCCTGCAGGTTTCCGCACCATCACTTCCATCCACGATTCAGGCACCCGACCATGTCGATCTTTCTCAGCTGTGGCAAGCAGGACGGTCTCGAAGGCATCGCGACCGACGCACTCGTCAAGTCGCTCGGCGCCTCGGAGTGCAACTCATTCCAGTTCGGCGTCGGTCTCGGTGTCTCGATCTCGAAGGGTGGCGTCGAGAAGAGTTCACCGAGCCTGAGCGAAATCGTATTGACCAAGGCGTTCGACTCCATGTCGCCCGCGCTCTTCATCAATTGCTGCCTCGGCACCACCATCAAGAAGGTCCAGATCGACTTCACCGGCACCGCCGGTGACGCGGCCAAGGGATCGCTGGTCTATCTCACCTACGAGCTCAAGAACGCGGTCATCACCGGCCACAGCATCTCGAGCGGCGGTGACAAGCCCAGCGAGTCCATCAGCTTCGCGTACGAACACATCACGATGACCTACAAGACCCCACCGGCCACCGCCAAGAACCAGGACGGCAGCCCGGTCGTGCAGAACTGGAGCATCATCGAGAACAAGAAAGGGTGATTCCCACCATGACCGCCTTGGACGCGTTTCGTGCCGGACGCCTCTCCGAGGCGGTCGAGGCGCTGGGCATCGAACTGCGACACCATCCGTCCGATGCCCGGCGTCGTGCGTTTCTCTTCGAACTGCTCTGCTTCAGCGGCGACTACGAACGTGCCGTGAAGCAGTTGGACGTGCTCGGCTCGGCCTCGAAGGAGGCCGAGCTTGGGGCACTGCTGTACAAGGGCGCCATCCGCGCGCAGCGGGAACGTGAATCGCTCTTCGCCGACAATGCATTCCCGCTCGACCCCGCGCCGGCCGTCCGCGGCACGCTGAATGGCACGCCGTTCGAGTCGCTCGAGGATGCCGATCCCCGCATCGGGGCGCGCGTCGAGTGTTTTGCGGCAGGCAAGTATCTCTGGCTGCCGTTGGCCCATGTGGCGCAGATCACGATGACGGCGCCGACCTCGGTCCGCGACACGCTTTGGCCCACCGTGCACGTGCGCACCGGCCCTGGTTTCAAGGGCATGGAACTGGGACAGGTACTGTTGCCGGTGATCGCGGCCGGCACCACCGCGCTGAGCACCGACCCGTTGGTGCGCCTTGGTCGTGTCACCGACTGGGTGTCACTCCCGGATGGCGGCGAGGCACCCGTCGGCCTCAAGTCCTGGCTGGTCGACGGTGAGGAGTTTCCGCTGCTGGAACTCCGCGAACTGCAGATCCAC
>JANMHB010000150.1:0-2396 GCA_031374935.1 Gemmatimonadaceae bacterium
TGCGGTGTGTAGGACGTCAGCGTGGTGCCGCGCGCAGTGTTCTGCAGCGCGTTCATGTAGGCCTGGGTATGCGCCATCGGGTCCTCAGAGTGGAAGTGGGGTGCGGATCACCGCAGGGCGACTGGCGGCGAGCACGCCGACGGTCACGAGGAAGGCCAAGCCGGCGATCACCTGGGCGTCATCGAGGTCGATCGCGGCGGAGACAGTCACGTAGAGCACGAACGACTCGATCGCGCCGTAGATGGCGAGATCGCTGCTGCGCCGGAGCTGCATCGCGGCCGAGAGCTCTGCGGTGGTGAACTGGTCGAGAAAGTCTTTCCGGCTGATGATCGACCGCGTGGGATTCGGCCGTGGTGCCCAAGCACGCGTCGCGGCGTTCCAGAGGGTGGCCACTTCATCCGGTTCGGCGGCCGTCGTGATCACGCCATACTCCGCCGTCGGCGTGAAGGGCCTCGGGGTGATGACATGCAACGCGCCCGTGTCCTGGCGAAAGACGGTGTTCCAACTCACTGCCGGACTCCTTGCGCCAGCGTGAACTGCAGCGCGGTTTCGGTGAGATCGGTGGGAGCGACCAGCGTGATCGTTAGCGTCATCGGGCCGCGCGTCGGCGTGAAGAGGGTGCGCGGCAGCGCGATCCGCCATTCACCGGTGGCGAAGACGGTGGTGAGTGTGGCGCCGACCAAGACGCCGGTGCCGTCGGCCACGCTGTATCGGATCGAGGGCGGCACCACCGTCGCGCCGCTGATATCGTTCGCGATGCCGGTGATCCGCACGATGTGATCCGAGTTCGTGCGGGCGAGTAGCGTCGGGATGCCGCCGCCGCCCGTGGCATCCACCGGGACACTGGTCGCCGGGTAGAGGTCGACCTGACAGCGAAGCGGAGTAGCCACAGTGATAGGGGTGATGGGATCAACCGGCGGCACGTACGCGCCGCCGCCATCAGCGGCGCCCGCGAACGGGAACGCGAGGTCGAAGAGGGAGAGCATCTAGCTCGCCGTGAGTTCCGTCTGTCCGACGATCACGCCACCGGAATCCCGGTAGCGCCGCACGACACCGAGCGCCGTGGCACTCGGCATGTCGGTGATGCTGAGGATCTGCGTGCTGCCGCCAACCGGCTGCGTCTGTTGGCCCCACCGGACGGTGAGCAGCTCATCGCGCACGGCGGCGGCAATCGTCGTGGTGCTGGCCGCGGCGGAGAGCGCATCGTCGGCGGAGAGTGCCACCATACACACATCGGCCAGCGTCGCCGGCGTGGTGCAATCGGCCGCCAGCTTCACGAAGCGCGCGCCGGCGGCATACATCGCGACCGAGCCCACGACGGTGTACCAGCCGTCGCCGTAGTCGCGCCACTGGTTGATGGCAATCGCCGCACCCGCCGCGACCGCCGTCAGCGTCAGCGTGGTATCGGCCGTCTCACCGGCCCGGCGGTAGCGCACGACGAATCCCGTGTCGCCCGGATCGACACCGGTGACACCTTCGCCGGTGATGGCATCCATGAGGAAGATCGGGATTTCAATTAGTACGGCCGTTTGTACGAGATCGCGACGTCCAGACATCGAAGGAGCTCCGTTAGTAGGTGAAGGCCGCGCTGGACATGCGCCGGCGGCGCCGACGTGTGGAATCGGAGAGACCGCCACCGGCGTCCGTGCCATCGCCCAGCGCCGAGATCACGACCACGCCGGCACCGCCAACCGTCCCCATCTCCGCTTGCGCTGCGGTCCACACCGCCGTCCACAGGCCATCGGATTCGAGGAACGTGTCGAACACGGTGTAGCTGCCGCCGTAGGTCGCGGCGGTCTCCACGACCATGCTGGTCAGCCCGCTGCGGCGGAATCGCAGAAACGGGCGGCTGCTGATCGACGGGCCGAGTTGCCGCAGTCCGCCGAACCCGCCCGTCTGTCGATAGTAGGCCGAGTAGTACTCGCCACCGCCGTTGTTCGAGATCCCAGGCAGGAACGTCGCATCACCAGCGGCCGTCCGCATGCAGAGCATCAGCCGAAACGCATCGGCACTGATCACGTGGAACGTCACGGTGTCAGCGTCTGCGGCGGCCACACCAGCGGTCTGCCGTACGATCGCCTGACTGCCGACCGCGCCTGTCGCGGTCAGCGTGAGTTCGCCGCCCGCGACCGCGTGACTGGCGCCCGTACGATGATCGGAACTGAGTGCCGCCGGCAGTGCGCTGCCGGGGAAGCCGGTGTTCGTGATCTCAGCCATTACGCGCCGCCTCCACCGGTCCCGATCGCGGCGGCGACGAGATCAATGTCCGCGCCTTTGCCGAGCACTGGGCTCGTTGGATTGGGCTTCAGGTTGGCGTCCAAGTCCAGCGCCGCGACACTCGCGTAGGCCGTGTCACCGGGGATCACCGACGCGCCGCTCACGTTGGCGACGGCGTT
>JANMHB010000176.1:0-17360 GCA_031374935.1 Gemmatimonadaceae bacterium
GGGGATGTACAGGCCGCCGCGCATCTGCTCCGCTTCTTCGAGCGGCTTCACGACAACGCGATCGGCCAACGGGGTGACCTTGGCGCCGATGGCACTCTTGGTGGTCATCGTCCTTCCTCCAGACCTGACATGTGACTGAGAAAGCGCGCGGACCAGATCACGCGCGCCGTTGTTAGCAGTCGGCTCGGTTGACTGCTAACGACTGCAAGATAGTCACTGCGACAGGACAGTCAAGCGAGAGCACCGCGACGGAATGCGCGCCGGCAAACAATCCATAACCTTATACGCCACAACGCTTTACAGTGTACAGTTGTCGCACCATGCCCGTACCACACGGCGGCTCAGTCTGCCAGATCGGCGGAGAGCAGGTCGTGTGCGATCTGCAACCCGCGGAGCGTCAGGTCGGCGTCGAGGACCTCCAGCGCGGGACAGAATGGGGCCAGCATGGCGGCCAGGCCCCCGGTACCGATGACCAGCGGTTCGCGCCCTGTCGGCCACTCGGCGCGAATGCGGGCGACGATCCCCGTGATCGCATCGACGGCGCCGAAGACGACGCCCGATCGAATACACTCCTCGGTCCGCCGGCCGATCACGCGACCCGGCGCCCGCAGTTCCGTCGCCGGAAGCTTCGACGTGCGGCGCGTCAGCGTGTCGAGGGATGTCAGCACCCCTGGCGCAATCACGCCACCCAGAAAGACCGCGTCGCGCGTGATGCAGTCGTAGGTGGTCGCGGTGCCGAGATCGACGACGATGCAATCACGCTCGTAGAGGCGACTCGCGGCGAGCGTATTCAGCAGCCGGTCGGCACCAACGGTCTGCGGTTCATCGACATCGAGTGTCAGCGGAAGCGCACTGTTCGCATCGATCACCAGCACCGACACCCCGAACGCAAGCTGGATGCCCTCGCCGAGCGGGCTGGTGACCGACGGCACCACCGAGCCGATCGCCGCGCCATGCACGCGCTCGACCAGCACACTGTCGAGGGCCAGCAGTGACCGAAGCAGCACCGCAAATTCGTGGGGCGTCCGTGCCGCACTCGTCATCACGCGCCAGTGTGCGACCATCCGGCCGCCGTCGGACAGACCGATGGTCGTTTCCGTGTTGCCCACATCGCAGACCAGCAGCATCGTGTTACTCCGTCGGAGAAGAGCTGAAAACGAGCGACCCGGACACTGCGATGCGCTCACCGTCCTTCGTACGCACCCGGAGACCACCACCAGCGTCGATTCCTGCAACAATGCCCGCCAAAGGTGATGACACCGCCCGCCCGAGCGCCAAGTCCCGGCGCGAGAATGCCGCCAGTTCGTCCGGCGAGAGCGCACCCTCGAGCGCACTCGCGGCAAGCACGGCCCGCACGATGTCCACCAGCACTGACGCTGGTGCGACGCCGGAACCGAGGGCCGCCGCGGCGGGCTCGGTGCCGGCATCCTGCAGATTCACACCCACACCGACCACGATCCACTCCAGTTGCTCACCGCGCCACCGCGCTTCGGTGAGGATTCCCGCCAGCTTGCGTCCGTCGAGAAAGAGATCGTTCGGCCACTTGAGTTGCGTCGACGCCGGTGCATATCGGTCGAGCGCGTCGGCCAGCGCCAGTCCCACACGAAGGCTGAGCACTCCGGCTGGTGCACTCGCCGGCTGCCGCAAGAGCACACTGGTCCAGACACCGGCACCACGCGTCGATGTCCAGGACTTGCCCGATCGCCCGCGTCCCGCACCCTGGGCTGCCGCCACCACCACCGTCGCATGCGGCGCCCCGTCGCCGGCACTCGCGTGTGCGACGTCCATCGTGCTCGAACAGGACTCCAGCGCCAGCAGGCGCGCGGCCCCCGATCGCGACCGGAGCACCTCGCACGCAACCCCACCATACGTCGGCAGCATGGAGGCCCGCTGCGTCATGCCTGCCGCGTGTAGATCAGTGCGAGAATGACCAGACCCAGTATCACGCGGTACACCGCGAAGACACCAAAGCTCTTCGACGACACGTACTTCAGCAGCACCGAAATCGCGAGCCACCCGCTGATGCCGGATGCCAGAATGCCAACCACGATCGGCATCGTCACACCTTCGCGCAGGGCCTCCGGCACCTTGACCACGGCCGCGGCGGCGGTGATCGGCATCGACATCAGAAAGCTGAAGGTGGCCGCGCTGGTCCGATCAAAGCCCAGTGCCCGGCCGGCGGTCATGGTGGCGCCGGACCGGGAGACACCCGGCACCAGCGCACACACCTGCGCCAGACCAATCGCGAGTGCATCCGTCCATCGAAGGGCACCCAGCGTCCGCCGCTGCGCCGCCCATCGATCGGCAGCCCAGAGAATGATGCCGAGCAAGATCAGCGTGAACGCGGTAATGAGCGGATTACGAAACACCGTCTCGGCATAGTCTTGCAGCAGCACGCCACCGATCGCACCAGGGATCGTGGCGATCACGATATAGACGGCGCGCCACTGCTCCTCGCCAACGACACGCTGTGTGCGCAGAATCTGCAGCCCGGCTTTCGTCAGCTCGATCCACTGCTGGCGAAAGTACCAGAGGACCGCCGCCAGTGTGCCAAGATGCAGCGCCACATCGAACGCGAGGCCGGGATCCTTCCACCCGAAGATGAATGGCACGAGGCTGAGGTGCGCCGAGGAACTGATCGGCAGAAATTCGGCGAGGCCCTGGACGACGCCGAGAACGAGTGCTTGAAAGAGGGTCATGACGGGATGGAAGGACACGGCACCAACGGCAACTGCCGCAGGCAAACGGCGAGGCTAGCGAGCACTGCGTGTGGCGGCGGCATCCGCACGGAGACGCCGACGGGATCCCGCCACCGCCAGCGCGTCCGAGTACGCCGCTTCATAGTGTCCGATCACACGGCTCTCGCTGAACCGGAGACGCGCATCGGCGGCGGCCGCCACGCTCATACGCTCCCACACGGTGTCCTCCGAGAGAATGCGGATCGCAGCCGCGGCCATTCCTTCCGTATCGCCGACGGGCCGCAATGCGCCGGTGACACCCTCCTGCACCACTTCCGGAATACCGCCCGCATTCGAGGCCACCACTGGCACGCCGCACGCCAGCGCCTCGAGCGCCGAGAGTCCGAAGGACTCGTTCTCGGACGGCAGCAGAAAGAGATCCGCCGATGACAACAGTGGCGCCACATTTTCGATCCTGCCCAGAAACTGCACGCGGTCTGCGACCCCGAGCACGCGCGCTTCGTCCTGTGCCATCCCGCGATCCGGACCGTCGCCCACCATCACCAGCGTCGCCGGCAGGGCCGCGGCCACCTGCGCGAAGATGCGAATCACATCCACCGTGCGCTTGACCGCGCGGAAGTTGCTGATGTGCATGAGTACCTTGCCGGGTGCTGCCACCATGCCGGCCAGCGCACCCGGATACCGGCGACGATCATAGACCATCGGGTCGATGAAGTTGTGAATGACTTCAACGGTGCAGCCGGCGCACCCGAACGCGTTGATGGTCTCGCGCTGCAGATGCTCGGACACCGCCGTGATCCGATCGGACTTCTCGATCGAGAACTTGGTGATCGCCCAGTAGGATGGATCCTGCCCGACGATGGTGATGTCGGTGCCGTGCAACGTGGTCACCAGCGCCACGTCGTCGCCCGATTCGCGCAGCATCTCCCGCGCGATCCATGCACTGGTGGCGTGCGGGATCGCGTAGTGACAATGCAGTACGTCGAGTTTCGCGCTGCGCACCACCTCGTGCATGCGCACCGCCAGCGCCAGATCGTACGGCGGGTATTCGAACAGCGGGTAGCGCCCGACGTCCACTTCGTGGAAAAACACACGCGGCAGGAACGCCGGCAGCCGGAACGGCTGTGCGTACGTGATGAAGTGGATTTCATGGCCGCGCGCGGCGAGCGCAATCCCCAGTTCGGTCGCCATCGCGCCAGAGCCACCGTAGGTGGGGTAGCAGGTGATACCGATCTTCACAGGTGCTCCGTCAGCATGGTGGACTCGAGCCAGGTTGCCGCACGTGCGAATGCGTCCGAGGCCGCCGGATCGATCGCCGTGACGCGCTCGGCGGGAAGCTGATGGCGAAACCAGGTCCGCTGCCGTTTCGCATACTGGCGGGTCTCCACGATGGTGCGTTCGATCGCATCGCGACGCGCGCTGCGGCCGACGTGTGCGTCGCGCAGCAGCGCGTACCCGCACGCGTTCCAGGCGGGGGCGTCTGCGGGCACCTCGCGCGCCAGCCGCTCGATCTCCGCCTCCCAACCAGCGCGCAGCATCGCATCGACTCTGTGCGCGATCCCTTCGCGAAGCGATGCACCGGGATCCACGAGCAGGTAGTGCCCTCGGAACTGCGCTGGCCGCGCGCGCTCCCCGAGCCATTCGGTGAGTGGCCGCCCGGTGAGCGCATGCACCTCGAGCGCGCGCAGGAGCTGCGTCCGCCCGAGCTGGGCCCGGCCAGCATCCACTCCCGCACAGCGCGCACGCAATTCCTCAGTGCTGAGCTGACCGAGAGAACGCTGTACCGCATCCCGCGCCTCGGGATCGAGCGGCGGCGACTCGAAGAGCGGCGACTCGAGTGCACGCAGATAGAACCCCGTCCCGCCGACGACGATCACCGGTACACCACGCGTCGCGGCGTCGTTGATCCAGGCGGCTGCGCTCTCGCTCCATTGCGCCGCGGAGTACCGCTCGGTCGGGTCGATGATGCTGATGCCGCGATGTGGCACGCGCTGGAGCTCGCTCGCACCCGGTTTGGCGGTGCCCACATCGAAGCCGCGATACACCTGACGCGAATCAGCGCTGACGAGCAGCGCGCCGGAGCGCTCGGCGAGCGCCATCGCGAGCGCGGACTTGCCGGCCGCTGTCGGGCCACAGATGATGGCGATATCACGCACGTCCGAACCGCCGGTCCAATTCGTCCCAGCTGAGCTGGACGATCGTGGCGCGACCATGCACGTCGTGCGCGGGTAGTGTCGTGCATGCAAGATCGATGAACAGCGCACGCATCTCGGCGACCGAGAGCACATCACCTGACTTTACGGCGGCCTTGCACGCCACCGTCATCGCCAGTCGCTCGTGCCGGGTGGCGGTACTGGCAATTCGGTCTCCGGCCAGCGATGCCAGCGTTTCGCGCAAGGCCCGCTCCGCATCGAAGCGATGGTGTGGCATCGGGACGCTCTGGACCACCAGCGTCTGCCCGCCAAAACCTTCGATGCCGAACCCCAGTGCGACGAATGCGTCGCGGTGCGCCTCGAATGCGTCCGCTTCGGCGGCACTCAGGTGCAGCGTGAGTGGGAAGAGCAGTGTCTGGATGCTGACATCGCCGCCCTGCAGGCGCATCATCAGTCGTTCGTACAGCACGCGCTCGTGCGCCGAGTGCTGGTCGATCAGCACGACGCCATCATCACGCTCAAACAGCAGGTAGGTCCGCCGAAGCTGGAGCAGCGGTGGAACGTCAACGGCTCGCTCCCGTGCCGGAGGGGACTCGGGTCGGTCATCGACGGCGAGTGCCGCCCCGGGCTGCGCGAACAGTGGCGTCGGGACAGGCGCCGTGCGCAGCGCACCGACGTCCATCGTCGACGGTGCCGGCGACCAGATGCGTTCACCTCCGAACCGTGCTGCCACCAGCGGTTCCGATGCGGCGACGCCAAGGGCACGACGCACCGCGCCTTCCACCACGCGTTCGACCCCCCATCGATCGTGGAACCGAACCTCCGATTTGGCAGGATGTACGTTGACGTCGACCGCATCGCCCGGAAGCCGGAGGTCGAGTGCAAGTGACGGACGCGCACCGGCGGCGATGGTCGACAGGTACGCGGCCTCGGCGGCGCGAACGATGCCCGGATCGCGAATCGCGCGCCCATTCACCATCAGGAAGACCCGTCGCGCCGACAGCCCGACGTTGGCCGGGTGCTCGACCAGTCCGCGGACATGAATCGCACCCTGCACATCATCGACATCGAGCATGGTCGTTGGCGTGATGCCCGACCAGACGCTGGCAAGCCGTTCGCGCCAGCTGCGGGCGGGAACCGCCGTGAACACCGTCTTGCCATCGTGGGTGGCCGACAGCCGAACGTCACGGCGCACCAGCGCAACGGATGCCAGAAGCTCCGCGATGACGCGCCACTCGCCGCGCGCACTCTTGAGAAACTTTCGGCGTGCCGGAACCGCGTGAAAGAGTTCGGTGACGGTGATGGTGGTGCCTCGCCGCCGCGCCATCGGTTCCGAGTGCTGAAGCACGCCCTGCGCCACCGTCACGCGCGTGCCATCGCCATCCACCTCGGACGTCTCGAGCACCAGCTGCGACACTGACGCGATCGCCGGCAGCGCTTCACCACGAAAGCCGAATGTCGCAACGCCGACGAGATCATCCGCCGTCCGGATCTTGGACGTGGCGTGGCGCGCCAGTGCCAGCGATGCCTCCGCCGGGGACATGCCGACGCCATCATCCCGGATACGAATCAGCCCGCGACCGCCGTCCTCGACTTCGACGCCGATCTCGGTCGCGCCGGCATCGAGAGCGTTCTCGACCAGTTCCTTCACGATCGATGCCGGACGCTCCACCACCTCGCCGGCGGCGATCTGGTCTGCGACGGCGGATGCGAGGATGGCGATGCGGGGCATAGGTCGAATCTATGTGTCGACTCTAGCGGTCAGCGATCGACTCGCCCGCGGCCCGCGCTTCCGCCTGAGCCACGGCGCGTCCGTCGGCCAGCGCCAGCGAGCGAACGGCGTCCGTCTCGACCCACCCCCTGCGCCCGCCCGACACGGCGACCTGCAGCCACGACGCGCTCGAATCGGTGACGACGGCCAGCTCACCGGCGCGCGCACGCGCCGCGGCTTCTCCGGCCAGCACGGGCTCGGTCCGCAGCGCCACGTCGCGGCGAATCACGACCAGCCCGTCGGCGAGCGCCGACCGCTGCGCGGCGACGGCCAAGGCAGCGCACACGGCCACTGCGAGGCTTGCGAGCAGAAGCGCGCCGTTGGTGATGCGTCGGTTGCTCCAGCGCCAGGCGGCACCAGCGACCGACAGCACGATCGTCACGCCCAGCAGCACGGACCAGGCATCGTTCGCCGTCAGTGGCACCCGCGCGACGCGAAGGTCGGTCGACGACGATGTATTGCGGAGGCGTTCGACAGCCGGGTTGTGCCAGGGCGCGAGACGGGCGCTGCGCTGCCACGCGAGAATCGCACCGGCGGTGTCGGCGCGCTGCCAGTGTGCTGCGCCAAGATTCGTCCAGGCCGCGGCACTGTTCGGTTGTGCCGCCACCGCGTCGGCGAATCCGATGACTGCCTCGGTGTAGCGACGCGCACGATAATCGCTGATCGCTTCCACGAACCGGCGCGGCTGCGCGACGAGATCGCCCGTGAGCAGCGCACTGCCCCCACCGACCATCACGATGCCACGCGCGGCGGCCTTGAGTCGGGTGCGCACTCGGGTCGACAGTTCGTCGCGCAGCTGGCCGTGGACCGCGTCGGATTCACGGGCGAGCGTTCGGAGGAGATCGTCGGTCACCGGCGCGCTGGAGCCAAAGGTCAGCACGTCGAGTCGCATCAGGAGTGCGCCCGCCGCCTCGGCCACATTGGCCGTCACGCCTGCCCGGCGCAACCGGCGCACGACGTCGGGCACCGAGAACGGCTGGTCGCTTCGCAGCTGGACCAGCGGTGCCAGTTGCTCGATGAACGAGCGACGCAGATTGGCGGTGGTCGGGGGCGCGTCCGCGGGCACCCCTCTGGCGGCTCGTCGACGCTCGCGCGGCTCCTTGCGCGGTATCGCGCGCCCCACCCGTCGCGCGACCAGTGCCAGCCACGGCAGGCCGAGTGCCGCGAAGAGCGCGCGATACCACCACTGCTCCGTGACATCGGTCTCCGTCTCGACGCTCCATGCCTGCAACTCGAGTGGTGCCGGCGCTGACTCCTCGGCCGCTTCGGCTAGCGTCGAACCCGGCGCGACGCGCAGCGAACCGAGCGGCGCCGCGACCTCCTCGTAGAGCGCGCGAGCCGGATTGAAGAACGCGTAGCGAAGGGTGCCCAGCGGCAGCAGGCCGTCGCGGCGAGGTGTGAGCAGATACCGGAACGTCTTGCTGCCGCGGATCAGCAGGTCAGTGCTGTCGACCGTGATCGATTCACCGGCAGCACTCACCATGACGTCAGGAATCACCAGCTTGGGCGCCGGCAGCAGCTTCACATTCCCCGCCCCATCGACGCGCACAGTCAGCTGGACGGCATCCCCGACGCGGCCCGCGCTCTTGTCGACCGTTGCGCGCATCGTGTAGACACCGACAGCGCCGGCGAACGCGGCGGGCCGCCCTTGCAGCGGTAACTCGCGCACGACGACCGAGCGTGGCGGTGTCGATGTCGACTGCCGTTCCTGTCGGCCGAACATCGTACCGGCCGACCCCAACGTGTACGTCAGTCGCGCTGGCGGAATCGCGAGCAATCCGGCCCGCAATGGAAAGAGCGCCCGGGCAAAGATGAACGGCCGATAGCGTGCGCCGGCAACATCGCGGCTGGGCAGGGCTTCATTGGCCACCGGGAGATCGTACGCCACAGCGCCGTCAACCGATGGTCCGACATACTCCGGATTACGCTGCAGGCGCGTGCGCAACTCGTCGTCGATGAAGATGCCAACCTGCAGTGTCGCCTGCTCGCCTGCCCAGACGGTGTCTGGCGTCACCAGCGAGTGAAAATTCACCAGCGTACTGCGCGACACCGGCGCACGCGAGACGATGGCCGGCACCGCATTCATCGGCGGGGGGCGTACGATGAGCGTCTTGCTCAGGCTGATCGCTTGCTGTGCACCCAACGTCGCGAGGATCGGCGCCAGTGTCACCGTGCCTGGCACACTAACCTGCAGCAGATAGCGCACTTCGCGCGTCGCGACGGCTTGCCCGAACCCGCCGCCCAGTCGCGTCACGTCAGACACGAGCTGAAAGACCGCGCCGGCGCCGGTCGGTGCTGAGAGCCGCGGCGCCGTGTTGCCCGGCACCGTGGCGCGCAGCGTCAGCGGAACCGGGGTTCGCGCGGGAATCGTGTCGGCGACTTGCACCGACACCGCGATCTGCAGCATCACGCCAAGACCGAGGCTCACCAGTCGCGCCCCACTGGTGCTTCCTTCCGCTGTCCGTCGCGTTGCCGCCGCGTCTGCACGTCACGTTCATCACGGGCCGCGCTGTTGAGCACGGCCTCGGCCCGTTGCTTGTCGAGCTCCTGTTGTCCCTTGCTCGGCGGCGGCGCAGGCGGTGGAGGCTGCTGTCCGCCACCACCGGATCCCCCCCCGCCGCCTCCGCCACCACTCTTCTGCTGCTCACGAATCGCCAGTTCCAGATTCCACTTGGCGTCCGGATCATCGGTGCGCGTGCGCAATGCACGCTTGTAGGCTGCGACGGCGGCGGCGAAGTACGGTGCGGCGCCACTCTCCGGCAGGGCGCGCGCGCGGCGCAGGTTGGCGAGACCGAGGTTGAACAGGGCCCGGTATCGCAGCTCCGCATCCGGGGCAATCGTCACCACGCGATCGAGAACTTCCGTCGCCACCGCAATCGAGTCGGCTTCCAGCAATGCCGTGCCAAGATTGTACTGGCTGCGCAGCGTGCGGTCACCGTCGCCGATCTGCGCTCGCAGCACGCGCGCGGCGTCGGTGAATCGACGCGCCTTGAACAGCGCGAGCGCATCCGACGACTCGCCGGAGGATTGCGCGCTCAGTGCGGTCGGCGCGATCGACAACGTGCCGACGATCACGAGTGCGACAGCGATCGCGGTCTTCGACATCCGACTTCTGCGCTCGGCGAACATGGCGTCAAAGAGGAGGAGGAAGAAGGCAGGCCAGAGCAGATACGAATACCGCTGGATTGGTGACGTGCCGGCGTTATACACCCGCTCCGTCTGACGCAGCCTGCGCAACGCCGCGCGCACACGCCCGGGTCGATCCGCCGACGCGCCGTCGACGAAGACACCGTCGGCCAGCCGCGCAATACCTTCGAGGGTCGCGGGATTGGCGCGAGTGATCACCGGTCGATCATCGGCGTCGCGCTTCACCGTCCCGTCACCGAGAGGAATCGTCGCGCCGTTCACGGTGCCGTATCCGACCGTCACCACCGCCAGCCGTGCGTCGCCGGCCGCCTTCGCAGCGCTGGCCATCTCCCCTTCATCGTCCCAGGTCTCGCCGTCGCTCATGACGACCAGCGCCCGGTCGCTGCCATCGCGACTGACGCCGAGCAGTTGCGTCGCCTGACGCAGTCCGGCCGCGAGTGCGGTCCCGCCCTGACTGACCATGCCCGGATCGAGGCCGTCGAGGAAGAGCCCGACCGCATCGTGATCTGTGGTGAGCGGCGTGAGCGTATACGCGCGTCCGGCAACAACGAGCAGCGCCGCGCGCGCGGCCGGCATCATCGCCAGCAGGCGTCGGACATCCGCCTTCATCCGGTCGAGTCGCGACGCGCCCTCATCCGTGGCCAGCATCGACGCCGACACGTCGAGCACCAGCGCGATGTCCACGCCCAGATCACGCCGCCGCTCAGCGCGGGCCCCCCAACGCGGTCCGGCGAGCGCACCGCCAATACACAACGCAGCGAGGCCCAGCAGCAGCGCGCGAGCCGCTGGCGGCAGGCCCGCCGCCTGCCTTGGTACGAGTCGGTCCAGCACCGGCACATCGCCCAACTGTGCGAGCTGCAACCGCCGCCGCACGTCGATCCGCCACCCGACCCAGCCAACCAGCACGGCCGCACACACAGCGACCGGCAGCATCCAGGTTCTCGCGAACAGCTCGAGCGCCTCCAGCACCAGCGAATTCATGGAATCGGCCCCCGGCGCAGCAGCAACCACGCCTCGAGCAGCAGAGCACCGAGCGCGATGCCGGCTGGGAGGACGTACCACTCCGATCGCGGCAGGGATCGGCGCGCCAGCCTCGGCGTGCGTTCCAGGCGATCGATCTCCCGGGTCACGCGCGCCAGTCCGGCCGCATCCTTGGCGCGAAAATACCGCCCACCGGTTGCCTTGGCGACTTCCGTGAGCAGGGCGTCGTCGATCTCGACTCGCTGCGTCTCGTAGCGCAAGCCGAACAAGCCACGGCCGACTGGCACCGGTGCCATTCCCTCAGTGCCGACGCCAATGGTGTAGATCCGGATGCCGAAGGCCGACGCGGCGCGCGCCGCGGTGCGTGGATCGACCTGCCCGCGATTGTTCACGCCATCCGTCAGCAGCACCAGGACACGTGAGCTGCCGCCAGCCGAGCGCAGGCGATTCGACGCGGTAGCGATGGCGGTACCAATGGCAGTGCCGTCTTCGAGCTGCCCGGGCTCCAGCTGGTCGATGGCAGCCAGCACCAGCTGATGGTCCGCCGTCAGCGGTACCTGTGTCAACGCCTCACCCGAGAACGACACGACGCCGATGCGATCCGACCCGCGCAGCCCGACGAACTCCTTCACTTTCGCGCGCGCCACTTCGAGCCGGTTCTGTGGCTGGAAGTCCTCGGCCAGCATCGAGCTGGAGATGTCGAAGGCGAGCATGATGTCGATGCCATCACGCGTCTCACGCTGGTCACCGCCGCGCGCGTATGGGTGCGCCAGCGCGAGGACACACCCCATCAGTGCGACCAGGCGCAGGCGCAGCATCCATCGGCGGACCCGGCTTGGCCGCGGTGCAGCGCGCAGCACGATGTCGAGCGATGCGAACGGCAGGGCGCGAACCATCACCGCACGTCGCACCCACCAGACGACCGGCAGGGCGAGCAGCGCCGCCAGCGCCCACGGGACGCCGATCGCGATGCCGAGTCCGGCCAACCATTGCTGCGCCTCGGCGAGCATCAGGCGGCCTGTGCCGACATCGCGGACCGGACACGATCGATGTCCCGCACCAGTTCGCGGGCCAGACCGCTCACGCGCTGCACCGTTGCCGCGTCGACGTCAGCACCGCCGAAGCGGATGGCGTTCACCTCGTCCAGCAGGTGCGCCAGCTGGCGGTCCGGGATCCCGGGAATCGGCGCGACCGCATGCAGCAACTCTGCGTTCGTCAAAGCCAGGGCCAGCGTCGGCTCCACCATCGCGAGATACTGCCGCACGATTTCGGCCGAGAGTGCCACGTGTCGCCCTCCCTCGCCCGCGTCGGGCAAACGTCGGGCATCGAGCCGCGCGAACGCGGCTTCCGCTTCCGTCACGGGCGAGGCGGCCGCGATCAGCGGCGTGCGCTCACGTCGGCGCCACCGTTCGAAGAGGTAGACGGCCGTGACGATCGCCAGCAGTGCAAGCATCCACTGCCACCAGCGCGCCCACCAGCGTGCGGAGACCGGAAACAGCGCACGAGCGTTCCTCGGCACACGACTCGCAGCGTCGGGTGGTAGCACCGACGCCACGACGACACGCACGTCGAACGGCACCGACACCTCATTCGAGTCACGTCGCATCAGCACCGGCCCGAGCGGAATCGTCAGAACGCCGGGTTCCCACGCGATCAACCGGTATCGCACGCTGAGCGTGTCACCACGTCGCGTCACCTGCGCCGGATCCAGCGGCTCGACCAGTCCTCCGGTGTCGGGTACGGCGGGCGCAATCGCCTGCCGCCCGCGGGGTGGAATCGCACGCAGTGATACGACAAACGGTTGTCCGACGGTGACCGTGTCTGGAATCACGCGCGCCGTCACGCGCCCGAGAGAATCCGTCGGCGTTTGCGCGCCGGCAGATATCGCCGCGATGGCGAACATCGCGCTGATCGCCGTCTGCCGCACGTCAGGCATGCCGGCGCGCGACGGGACGGGCGCGGTGGAAGAACTCCCGCAGTGGCGCCACGATCCCTTCGTTCGTATGCAGCCCGATCGTCGTGACCCCGCTGCGAGCGAACATCGCCGTCCGCTCCTCGTCGGCCGCACGCGCGGCGTCAGCATACCGTTGCCGGAACGCGGCATTGCCGGAGTCGATCTCGATGCCTTCGCCGGTCTCGGGATCGACCAGCACGAGCACACCCGCCGCGGGCAGCGCCCGTTCAGCCGGATCATCCACGGTGACCACGACCACTTCGTGCCGCGCCGCAAGGCGGCGCAGTGCGCTCTCCGCAAGCGGATCGCGGAAGTCGGAGATCACGAACACCAGCGAGCGATGAGACAGGTGGCGATGTGCCTGTTCACAGGCCACCGACACGTCGGTCCTCTGCCCGACCGGTTTGAGCGACAGCAGGTCACGCAGCAAACGCAGACCGTGGCGTCGCCCCTTGCGCGGCGGCACCGCGTGCTCCACCCGATCGGTGAACGCCACCACGCCTACCCGGTCGTTGTTGCGCAGCGCAGAGAGTGCCAGCACACCGGCCACCTCCAACGCGACGTCATCCTTCAGCCGCGCTCTGGTTCCAAAGTGTGACGATGCCGAGCAATCGATCAGCAGCAACACCGTCAACTCGCGCTCTTCCACATACCGTTTGACGTACGGCTTCTGCAGCCGGGCCGTGACGTTCCAGTCAATGCTGCGCACTTCGTCGCCCGGCTGGTATTCGCGCACCTCGGCGAACTCCATGCCCTGTCCCTTGTACACGGACCGGTAGTCGCCGGCGAACCGGGAATTGACCAGTCGCCGCATCCGCAATTCGAGGCGACGCACCTGCTCGAGGATTTCGAGCGGCGCGGGCGCGCCGAGAGCAGCGCTGGCGGTCGCGGCCGGCGGTCGCACCGCGGGGGCGGAGCGGCGCCATGGCAGGATCACGGCGCCGCCACCGCCGCCAGAATCCGGCGCACGATCTCGTCACTGGTGACGTTCTGCGCTTCGGCTTCGAACGTCGTCACGACCCGGTGCCGGAGGACATCCGGTGCGATCGCCTTCACGTCGTCCGGCAGCACGAACGTGCGGCCACGAAGGTACGCATGCGCGCGCGAGGCCTGCGCCAGTGCGATCGTCGCACGCGGCGATGCGCCATACTCGATCAGCGGTGCCAGCGCCGGCAGGCCCGCTTCGGCTGGCACGCGGGTCGCGTGCACCAGTTCGACGATGTAGTCCATGATGCGCTCGTCGAGATGCAGTGCCGCGATCTCCTTGCGCGCCGCGAGGATCGTCTGGGGGGTGGCCGCAACGGTGATCGGAATGTCCACGCCAGACGACATCCGTCGCATGATCTCCTTCTCTTCGGCGCGCGTCGGATACTCGACGCGCAGCTTGAGCATGAATCGATCGACCTGCGCCTCGGGAAGCGGGTACGTGCCTTCCTGCTCGATCGGATTCTGCGTCGCCAGCACCAGGAACGGTTCGGCCAGCGGATACGTCGTGCCGCCGATCGTCACCTGCCGCTCCTGCATCGCCTCCAGGAGCGCGGCCTGCACCTTGGCCGGTGCGCGATTGATCTCGTCAGCCAGGACGATATTGGCGAAGATCGGGCCGCGCTTGGTCCGGAACTCCCCGGACGCCTGATCGAAAATCTGGGTGCCCACGACGTCCGCCGGCAGCAGGTCCGGTGTGAACTGAATGCGGCGGAAGGTCGTGTGAATGGTTTCCGCCAGCGTGCGCACCGTGAGCGTCTTGGCCAGCCCGGGCACGCCCTCGAGCAGCACGTGGCCCCCAGTCAACAGACCGATCAGCAGACGCTCCACCATCGCGTCCTGCCCCACGACCCGCCGCGCCACCTGTGTGAGAATCGCCTGCACCGCTGCCACCCCGGTCGGGGCCGTCGCGGGAAGTGGCACCGCCGTCATGCGCGCGTTCTCCAGCCTGAAAGTGAGTAACTGCGTCCGTTGTGGCGATGCACCTACTTCTGCACGCCGCCGCGGATCGCCAGCCCGCGCAACTCGACTTGCGTCAGCGCCCGCCACTTGCCGCTGCCCAGATCGCCAAGCGCCACCGGACCGAACTTGACCCGCGTCAGCTTCTCGACGGACAATCCGACCGCTTCACAGAGACGACGGACCTCCCGGTTTCGTCCCTCGTGGAGCGTCAATGTCAGCAGCCACCGGCTGCGCCCCAGTTTGTCCACGTGGGCTGCATCTACTAACACGAGTCCGTCATCGAGTTCCACGCCCGCCTGCAGCTGGTCAAGTGCGGCCATGGCGGCGCCTTGCACCACCGCTTCGTACGTGCGTGACACTTCCTTGCTGGGGTGGGTCAGCAGGTGCGCCGCTCGACCGTCACTCGTCATGACGAGCACCCCGTCGGTCATGTAGTCGAGCCGCCCGACGTAGGTGAGGCCCGGCACGTTCGGCACCAGGTCGAACACCGTGTCGCGCCCCTCCGGATCGGTGCGAGTGGTGACGACGCCGGCAGGCTTGTTCAGCACCAGCCACGTGACCGTCTCGGACATGCGGACGCGAGCCCCGTCGACCATCACCACGTCCTGCATCGGGTCGACACTCGAACCGAGTGCTGCGACCGCGCCATTGACCGTCACCTGTCCCTTGGTGATCAGTGTCTCCGCCTGTCTCCGGGATGTCACCCCAGCGCGCGCCAGAAACCGCTGCAGACGCATCGTCTCGCGGGCATCCTTCGGCGTCTTTACAACCGTCGGCACCAACGGGGCCTCGGCACGCGGTCCTGGACCCGGCTTCGTGCGCGGGCTGCGCTTGCGCGGGTCCCGCGCTTCCGGTCCCAGCGGTGTCCGGGAGCCCTTTGCCGGCGGCCGACCAGGTGGTTGGACGCCCCGTGGCTTTGGCGGCGCTTTCCCGGCGCCGGTGCGGCGCGGCGGGCGGCCGGTCACAGCGGCTGCGGCGACGGCCGCAACGCAATGGCCAGTTCGTCGGCGCGCGGCAGCTCTTCCAGATGCCGCAGCGCGAACTGTTCGAGGAACAGCGTCGTCGTGCCATACAACAACGGTCGACCAAGTCCCTCGGCCCTGCCGACGACATCGATCAGCGCGCGCTCCTGCAAGGATTTGAGAATCGAGCCCACGGCGACGCCGCGAATCTCCTCCACTTCGGTTCGTCCGATCGGCTGCCGATACGCGATGATCGCGAGCGTTTCGAGCGCCGCCGCCGAGAGCCGCTGCGGCCTCGCTGCAAGCTGGGCACGCTCGATCGCCTCGGTGTACTCCGCACGGGTCAGGATCTGCCAGCCGCCGCCGATCTCGGCCAGCTCGACGCCGTGCCCGTCCACATCGTAGTGCTCACGCAACGTATCGAGCGACGCCGCGATCTCCGCCGGGCTGGCATCAGGGGCCAGCGCGCTCAGTTCGTCGACGGGTATCGGTCGGGCGCTCGCAAAGAGCGCCGCTTCAAGCAGCTTCGCCAGTGGAATCATGCTCTATCTCAACAGACGCAAAGGGGCGTGGTTGCGCGAGTCGCAACTCGCCCAGCTTCGCCAGTTCGAGCAATGCGAGCAACATGGACAGGATCTGCCACGGCTCCGCATCACGTGCCACCAACTCACCCCAGCGCGCCGTGCGCCGAGCTGCGATCAGATTCCGGACCAGGGAAATCGCGCCCGCGACATCCAGCGTGCGCGCCACCACCGTATGGACCGTGGGCTCCCTGGTGACGCGGAGAATGCGGTCGATCGCGGTCAGCAATTCGCCAAGCGAGAGCGCCAGTGGCGCCAGCGCGAGCTCACCCGACTCGGGGAGGTACGCGCGCGCGAACCGGCTGCGACGCTCATCACCACGCCGCTCGAGGATATCGACCACTTCGCGCATCTGCTGGTACTCGAGCAGACGACGCACCAGCTCCGCGCGTGGGTCCTCCCACGTTTCCGCTTCACCATGCCGCGGGAGGAGCATCTGTGCCTTGATCCGCAGCAGGCGAGCCGCCAGCTCCAGGTACTCGGCGGCGTCGTTCAGCTGCAGCATGCGGATCCGGAGCAGAAACTGCTTCGCAATCCGTGCAATCGGGATGTCGTAGATGTCGACCTTCTCATCGCGAATCAGCGAGAGCAGCAGGTCGAGCGGCCCGGCGAACGCCGGCAGATCCACGACGAACCCGACCGGGGCGACCGGCTCCGGCGATGGCGCAGGCGGCTCGACATGGTCCGCGGCCGGCCCTGCCCCTGAGCCGTCCTCGACTGAATCGGTCACGGTCGACGCCGCGGCGCTCAAGCCCACCGCACCTTCTCCCGGCGGTCCGCGACGGGAGCGCAGGTGCTCAGGCCGGAGCGTGGACAGGCATGGGGGGCGAAGGGCACGCGGAACGGCTCGGGTCAACGGGATGGCGTCGGCGAAGCCGGAGCCCAAGGACGGCAGGCGACCAGCATGAACCACAGCAGAATCGCAACCTAAGAGGCCCAGCGCTCCGGGCCAAGACAGTCGGGAAGATTGACTCCGCGCTTCTGCCGCCTATCTTTCGCGGTTCGTCCAACACGGGCGAATCGTGTTCATTTTCTGAATTGGAGTCTTCGGTGCCGAATATCGCCTCCGCGAAGAAGAATATGCGGAAGTCGCGTGCCGCTCAGGCGCGCAATCGCGCGCAGCGCTCAGCGCTGCGCACCGCCCTCAAGAAGGCCAAGGTTGAGG
>JANMHB010000184.1:0-126242 GCA_031374935.1 Gemmatimonadaceae bacterium
GACGCCGGTGAGATAGCCACCGGTGCTGTGCACGATGCCTTTCGGCTTGCCGGTGGTACCGGACGTGTAGAGGATGAAGAGTGGATCCTCCGCGTCCATCACCGCTGGCTCGCAATTGAGCGGCGCTTTCTGCATCAGGCGATGCCACCATGAATCGCGGCCTTCCTGCATCTGCGCGAAACTCTCGTCACCCATGCCACCGGCGCGACGCTGCACCACCACGCAGTGTTCGATGCTCGGCGTGTCCGTCATGGCCGCGTCGGCGTTGCGCTTGAGCGGCACCACCTGACCGCGCCGAAAGCCGCCGTCGGCGGTGATCAGCACGCGACACTGCGAATCATTGATGCGGTCGCGCAGTGATTCGGGGCTGAATCCGCCGAACACCACACTGTGAATGGCGCCGATGCGCGCGCAGGCGAGCATCGCGATCGCTGCCTCTGGAATCATCGGCAGGTAGATCGCGACGCGATCGCCCTTTCGGACGCCCAGGCTGCGCAGGACGTTGCCGAACTTGCACACCTCGGTGTAGAGCTGCCAGTAGGTGAGTGTGCGCTGGTCACCCGGCTCGCCCTCGAAGATGATGGCGGCCTTGTTGCGACGCGCGGTGCGCACATGCCGGTCGAGACAGTTCGCGCTGACGTTCAGCTGTCCGTCGCGGAACCAGGTGGCGAACGGCGCATCCCACTCGAGACCTTTGGTGAACGGCGTGATCCACTCCAGTTCACGCGCCATGCGCACCCAGTAGGCATCGGGGTCGGCCGCCGCCTCACGTACGAGTGACGCATCGCTGACGGTCGCCGCCCGCTGAAAGGCCGCAGGGGAGGGAAACCGGCGATTCTCCGTGAGCAGTGCGTCGATCTCTGACATGGGGCGGTGGGGTAAAGGCGGGACGGCGTGACGACCGGGCAGTTTGCCGTATGGCAGGCTGCCGGGCAACCGTCGCGACCGAGCATGGCCGCGGGCGTTAGCTTGGCCCGATGTCCTCCGCGAGTGCCGCCGTCGCCCCTGCCCCCAAACCGGTCGCCGTGTGCGAGACGGTGGCGTTGGTGCGCCGGTTCGGTCGTCGCCGGGCCGTGGCCGGCGTCGATCTGTCGATCGCCGCTGGCGAGTGCCTGGCGCTCTTCGGCCCGAACGGGGCTGGTAAGACGACGTTGCTCCGCTTGCTGGCCGGGTTGCTGCGCCCGACGAGCGGCGAAGTCCGGCTGCTGGGCACCCCGCTGACGAGCGCGGCCGCAGCCGAGCGAGGGCGGGTGGGGCTGATCAGCCACCAGAGCATGTTGTACGACGTGCTGACGGTGGAGGAGAACGTTGCCTTCGCAGCGCGTCTGCACGGCGTGCCCGACGTCGGGTCGGCGACGGCGGCCGCAATTGCGCGGCTGGGGCTGCAGGGTCGGGAGCTCACACCGGTGCGGGCGCTGAGCCGTGGCTGGCAGCAGCGAGTGTCGATCGCCCGGGCCATCGTGCACGGTCCGGCACTGCTGCTGCTGGACGAGCCGTACACAGGGCTGGATGTCTCGGGCGCGCGCGCGCTGACCGACTTGTTGCGTTCGTTACGCGATGATGGCTCGTCGCTGGCTCTTATCACACACTCAGTGCAGGAAGGCCTGGGGTTGGCCACCCACGCCGCGATCATGCTCGAGGGCACCATCCGGCGCTACGAACCGGCCTCCGGACTCGACCCGGTGGAATTCGCGGAAGCGTACCGTCTGCTTGCGCTCGAGTCCGCCGCATGAGTCAGCTCAAGCCGCCCGGTCTGCTGGCGGTGGCGTGGATGATCGCGCGAAAGGACCTGGCCATCGAGTACCGCACCCGCAGCGCCTTCTTCTCGTCGCTGGTGTTCTCGCTGCTGGGCGTCAGCATCTTCTACATGGTCTGGGACCCCACTGCCGTGCGACCGATCGACATGGCGCCCGGTGTGCTCTGGACGATCTTCGCCTTTGCCGGCATGCTCGGCTTGCACCGCACCTTCGGACTGGAGCTGCAAACGCGGGCGATGGATGGGCTGCTGCTCGCTCCCGTGCCGCGCGAAGCGATCTTTCTCGGCAAGGCGCTGGCGAATCTGGTGTACGTCTCGTCGGTGCTCGCGATCACCATTCCCGCCGTTGTGCTCTTCTACAATCTCGAGTTCGGCAGCGGCTTGCTGATTCTCGGGGGGATCGGGTTGCTGGCGGCGATTGGCCTGGTCTCGGTCGGCACCCTGTTCAGCTCGATGACCGTGCACACACGGTTTGCCGAGCTGCTGCTGCCGATGCTGGCCCTGCCGTTCTTCATTCCGGTAGTCGTGCCAGCGGCACAGGCGTCGGCCAAGCTGCTGGTAGGCGCCGAGTTGCAGACGGTGCTGCCCTGGATTCAGGTCCTGGTCGCCTTCGACCTGATGTTCGGGGTGGCATGTGTGCTGGCATTTCCGTTCACCATCGAGGACTGACATGCTCCTCCGACCGTGGCTGCTTTGGGGGAATAGCTTTCATCCCTTGCGGACCATCCGATGTGCAGGCCGATTCTCCACTGTCCCTTTCCTTGCAGCACATGCCTGATTCTCTCGCCCAGACCCTGCCGACTGCCGGAACCGCGCGATCCGCTCGCGGCGCAGCGCAGGTGATCGACTGGTTGCTGGCACTGGCCGCAGTCGCGGTGATGGCGGCGGCGGCCCGCGCGATCTGGTTCACGCCACCCGAAGCGCTTCAGGGTGAAGCGCAGAAGATCTTCTACATCCACGTTCCGTCGGCGGTGGTGGGGTTGTATCTCGCGTGCCCGCTGGTGGCGATCGGCGGTGCGATGTACCTCTGGTTGCGCGACGAGCGACTGGATCGCCTGGCCGAAAGCTCGGCCGAAATCGCGTTGATCTTTCTGAGCATCGTGCTGGTCACGGGCCCGCTGTGGGGCAAGCCGATCTGGGGCACCTGGTGGACCTGGGATGCGCGGTTGACGAGCACCCTGTTCCTCTGGTTCATCCTGCTCGGCTATACCGTGCTGCGCGGCGCGCTCGAAGACCGACAGCAGCGCGCACGGTACTCCGCGGTGCTCGGCATTCTAGCGGCGTTGCTGGTTCCGTTCATTCATCTCAGCGTGCGGCTGTTCCGCACCATGCATCCACAGCCGATCGTGCTGGCTCCGGACAAGCCGAAGCTGTCGCCGGAAATGGGGCTGACGCTGTCACTCACGTTCATCGCGTTCACGCTGTTGTTCGTCGCCTTGCTCCGCAGCCGGTTGAAGTACGCTGCGCTCCGTGATCGCGTCGAATTGCGTGAAGCCGGAGGCGAGTGATGCCGGATAACGGCGGATACATGTTTGCCGCCTACATCGCCGCAGCGCTGATCGTTGGCGGTTACGTGTGGTCGCTGGTGACCCGCGTGCGCGCGATGGCCCGCCGCGGTGATGCGATCGACTCGGCACCGCGTCGGTGATGACGCTGGTCGTGCGCGGTGCACGATGACGGTCGCCGGTGATGTTGCCGCCGACCTGCCGCTGCATGGTGCCACCATCGTGGTCACGCGTGCCGCCGAGCGCGCCGAGCAGCTCGTCGAACCGCTGCGGGCACTGGGGGCTGACGTGATCATGTACGCGGCCACGCGGATGGTGCCGCGAAACATCGACGGCCTGGCGCGTGCGGCGCGGACGCTGACGCGGTATGACTGGGTGATCTTCACCAGCGCGACGAGCGTTGCCATGGTGTTGGATGCCACCACGGCGTGCGGTGTGGACGCTGCAGCGTGGGCTCAGGTGCGCGTTGCGGCCGTCGGCTCGGCAACAGCGCGCGTCCTCCGCGAGCGGGGTGTCGAACCGGCCCTGGTTCCGGACCGATTCGTCGCAGAGGCGTTGCTCGAGGCTTTTTCTGAACGCCGTGATCTGGTCGGGGCGACGATTTTCTATCCCGCTGCCGCTGGCGCGCGCGACGTGTTGTCCGATGGGCTCGGCGCACTTGGCGCGCGGGTCGATCGGATCGATGTCTACGACAGCATCGCAACCAACGATGATGTATCGGGAGTGCAATCGGCGTTGCACTCCGGTCGCGTCGATGCCGTCACCCTGACGGCGAAGAGCGCCGTCGAGGCGTGGGTGACCGCCATGGCGCCGGCGCACCTCATCGCTGATGTCGTGTCGATCGGCCCGATCACGACACAGGCAGCACACGCCGCCGGGCTGCGTGTGGTGGCAGAGGCCATGCCCTCGACCGTCGACGGCCTGGTGGCCGCAGTGGTCCGCGCGGTCGGAGCCCGCCGCAACCGAATTCAACACCTGACTCCACCGTGATGAACACTGAAATCCGTCCGCTGAAGATCGGAACCCGGTCGTCTGCGCTGGCACTGGCGCAGGCGCATACCGTGCAGGCCGAACTCGCTGCCATCGGCGTGGCGAGTGAACTGGTGACCTACACCACCATCGGTGACCGGCGACTCGATGTGGCGTTGACGGCCATCGGCAGCAAGGGGCTGTTCACCGAAGAACTCGAGCGCGACCTGCGGCACGGCGTGACCGATCTCTGTGTGCATTCGCTGAAGGATCTGCCGACCGACGATCCCGAGGGACTGACGGTCGTGGCGCAGCTGGCGCGCGAAGATTCGCGCGATGCACTGGTGGTGCGCGACGACGTGGCCGGATCGCTGCTGCAGGAGCTGCCACACGGCGCGATCATCGGCACATCCAGCCTGCGGCGACGGGCGCAGTTGATGGCGCTGCGGCCCGACTGCACCGTGGTGGATCTGCGCGGTAACGTCGGCACGCGCCTCTCGAAGCTCGACAAGGGACTCTGCCACGCGGCAATCCTTGCCGCAGCGGGGCTGAACCGTCTGGGGCTTTCGTCGCGGATTCGCAGTTATCTCAGCGCACCGGAATGGCTGTCGGCAGCGGGGCAGGGCGCGATCGCGATTCAGGTGCGGAAAGACGACGTGGCAGTTCGCACACTCGTCGCGACGCTGAATCATCAACCGACCATGGATGCCACGTCGGCCGAGCGGGCGCTGCTGGCGGCGCTCGATGGCGGGTGCCAGGTGCCGATCGGTGCGTTGATGACCGAGTCGGAGGGCGGGCGGCGCATGTTGCATGGGCTGGTGGCTGGACTCGACGGAACACCGATGCTGCGGGCCTCGACCGTGGTTGGCCCGGACATCGTCGCCAGCGCGCACGCGCTCGCGGCGCAGCTGCGGGACCAGGGTGCCGCCGCCATCCTCGCCGACGCGCGCGCAGTGACCGCCGCTTCGCGCGAGGAGTCGCGCTGATGACGCCGCCGTCGCCCGCCGGTGCCGTGTTTCCATCCGTGCGGCTCCGCCGCCTGCGCCAGTCGCCGGCCATGCGTGCGCTGGTGCGCGAGACCCACCTGGACCCGTCGCAGTTCATCCTGCCGCTCTTCGTGCGGCCCGGGAGCGGCATCCGGCAGCCGATTTCCTCTATGCCGGGCTGCGCACAGACCTCGGTGGACGAGTGTGTGAAGGATGCGGCGGCGGCAGCGGCGGCCGGGGTTGGTGGGGTGATCCTGTTCGGCATTCCTGCCACGAAGGATGCGACGGGCTCCGGTGCATGGGATGAGCACGGGCCGGTGGCGGACGCCGTCCGGGCGATCAAGGCGGCCGTGCCGGGGCTGCTGGTGATCACGGACGTCTGCATGTGCGAGTACACCGACCATGGCCACTGTGGGCTGCTCGACGGCGAGACAGTACGGAACGACGCGACACTCGAGCTGCTGGCGCGTGAAGCGGTGACCCACGCGCAGGCCGGTGCCGACATGATCGCGCCGAGCGACATGATGGATGGCCGGGTCGGCGCCATCCGGCTGGCGCTTGACGCGAACGGGTTTGAGCACGTTCCGATCATGTCGTACGCCGCGAAGTATTCGAGTGCCTTCTACGGACCGTTCCGAGAGGCGGCCGAAAGTACACCGGCGTTCGGTGACCGGCGCGCCTACCAGATGGATCCCGCCAATTCGAGCGAGGCGTTGCGAGAGGTGGCGCAGGATATGGCTGAAGGGGCCGACATTCTCATGGTGAAGCCGGCTGGTGCCTACCTCGACATCATCCGCCGGGTGAAGGACGTGACGGGGATGCCGGTTGCCGCGTATCAGGTGAGCGGGGAGTACGCCATGCTGCATGCGGCGTCGGAGCGTGGCTGGCTGGATCTCGAACGGGCGATGCTCGAGAGCCTGATCGCGATCCGGCGGGCCGGCGCGGACATCATCCTCACGTATTTCGCCACGACGGCAGCGCGCCTCCTCCGCGGAGCGAACTGAGCGTCGGGCGGCCCTTCGGACGTCTGCTATTCTGCATGGCGTCGGCGGATTCGCCGGCGCGCGCCCACTCGATCATCAGCGTACATGTTCAATCCCTGGCACGATCTTCCACCCGGCGACAATCCGCCGGAGCACGTCACCGCAGTCATCGAGATTCCGGCCAAGAGCCGGAACAAGTACGAGCTCGATAAGCAGACTGGGCTTTTGAAGCTGGATCGCGTCTTGTACTCGGCGGTGCACTACCCGGGCGATTACGGGTTCATCCCGCGTACGCTGCACGAGGACAACGACCCGCTCGACATCATGGTCCGGATCAACGAACCGACGTTTCCGGGCTGCCAGATCGACGCCCGGCCGGTCGGCGTGCTGAAGATGCTCGACAAGGGCGAGCCGGACGACAAGGTCCTCGCCGTGCCGATGCACGACCCGATTCACGATGAGGTGCACGACCTGGGCGACCTTCCAAGCCACTTCCTGCGCGAAGTGGAGCATTTCTTCAAGATCTACAAGGATCTCGAGGGGAAGCGGGTGGAGATCCTCGGGTGGTACGATGCGGAAGAAGCGCGCCGTATCATCGGGGAGAGCATCGACCGCTACAACGACAAGTTCGGGGCGGGAGCCGCCGGGGCCTGAGCCGAGAAAGAGGACGCACAGCGAGCTCAACTGGATCCGTAACCAGTACGGTCGAGTTCGTATGGCCAGTGTGCACGGACGCGTTCGGGCCACCTGTGACCCGAAAGCGCGGCACGTGGTATGCACTGTCGACTCCCGAGGTCGGTGCTCACCCAATTGGCTCGCCCTCGTTGCGGGGGCCGATCCGGCTTCAGACCTGAACTACTGAGGAGATGAATTGCCCATGAAGATTTCACGCATTGCCCTGCTGTCGGCGTCGGTGCTGCTGGCCGCGTGTGGGACTGATGAAGCAACCGCGCCGGCAGCGCGGGCGCCGATCGAGTCACGGCTCTCCGCCGTCGCCGCGTCGCCGACGGCTTCGATGAGCGACGCGACCGTGTCGCTGTTGGTGTCGGTCACCAGCGCACTGCCTGAGGCGGTGTCGGGTGGTGTGTGTGCGCAAGCGATCGAAGCGCGGACACCGGCAGGGACCACCTGGACGGATGTGCGGTCGTCGATGGCGGTATGCAGCGCGCAGGCCATCGTGCTGGCGCCAGGTGCCACGACGAACATCACGGCAGTGGCCGATCCGGCGAAGATTCGTGCGGTGGCTGGCGCGAACGGCACCTCGGTCGTGCTGCGCGCACGACATACGTTGTCAGGCGCAACCGCCTCGTACACGTTGCAGTCCAACGAAGTCACCTGGCAGTTGCAGTAACACTGTCGGGCAGCGGTCTGCAGCTCACGCGGGGCGGTCTCGATTCGAGATCGCCCCGCGGTGCGTTTGCAACGAAAGGTGCTGCCGGTGCAACGAACAGCGCGTGCATACGGTGACCGGGACGGGTGTGACGACGGTATCTCTCCAAGAGAGCGGCAACGTGGTGTCGTTGCTCGCTAGCGTCGAGGCCGTTGCCCCAACCACCACCTCCACTGGTCTGTCCATGCCGCTGATGTCGCGTTCCGTGATTCTCTGTACTGCACTTCTCGCCGGCTGTGGCAACGATTCATCGACGGCGCCCAGAACGGTGGCGAGCGAGCCGACCGTCACGGCCACCATCGTGTCCATTGCTGATGTGCCGCTGTTCGTTGGCGAGGGCCCTGCTGTACATGCGCAGGTACTTGTGCGCAATCAGACGACGGGAACCGTCTCCATCGTGCCGTGCACGAGCTTCATCGAAGCGCGCCTTCCCTCATCGCGAACGTGGAGCAACATCGGATTCTACACCGTTGGGCTCTGCCCGAGCGCTGAGTCGCCACTCGCCGCTCGAGCTTCCGCCGAACTGGGTGCGAGTGGCTCGGCGACCGAGTTCCGTGCGTTGGCGGGCGCTGATGCTCGCGCCGTCGTGATCCGGGCAGGATTCATGGTCCGCGCGGGAGCCGAGAGTTCGATTGTCTACTCAGGAGAGTACACGGTCACGCGACCGTAGGGCGCTGGCGTCAGCAGGATGTGTCCGATGCGGACCGCCAGTGCCGACTGCTGCGGCGAGAGTGGGTGGCCGCAGAGCGCAGTCCACCGTCTCCACATTTTCGTCGAGCACCCATGCGCTCCATCTTCCGATTCCTGATTGCCGTCATGATCCCGGTCGCGGCATGCACCCCGTTCACGGCTTCAGGAAGTGAAGAGCGCGAGGAGATAGCAGTCGACGCCAGCGTGATCAGCGTCGAGGCGCGATCGACACTCTTCGAGGGCAACGCCGGTATCACTGGGCTGCTGACCGCGATCGCGATGGTGCGCAGTCGTCACGATGGTCGGCTTACCGTCAGCCCGTGCACCGCTGAAATCGACGCACGGCTTCCCTCGTCCCGGACCTGGACCACGATCACTGCGCCACGTCGTGTGGTGTGTACTGGGCCGGTGCGGGAACTCAGCTCTGGCGAATCCGCCGAGATTGCGGCGAATGGCGATGTGGCGCTGTTCAGAGCTGTGGCGGGGAGCGATGCGCGTACGGTCATCATTCGGATCCGCCTGCAGGCCGGCGCTGCGACGCAGCTCTACGATATTCAGTCGGACGATTTCGTGGTGAATCGACCGTAGCCCGGTCGCGTCGAAGGCACAAAAGCACAGGGCGGTCTCAGGTCGAGATCGCCCCGTGGTTTCCTGCATGCTCCACCGAAGACGAGAGCACCGCGGCTGCCGGTGCGCCCCGCCGAGTCGTTCGCGCTGCCGGACGCTCCGCTCTACTCCGCGTCGAGCATCAGATGCCGATAGATCAGCGCCGCCACTACCGCGCCGACAATCGGCGCCGCGAGATACAGGGCCAGGCCTTCATACACACCCGTGGCCACCATTGGACCGATCGTCCGTGCTGGATTCATGCTGCCACCGGTCAGCGGACCGATCGCCAGGATGCCCAGCGTCATCGACAGCCCGATGGCGAGCCCGCCGATCTTCGGTCCCTTGCCGTCGACCGCAGTCCCCATCACGGCGGTCATCAGAATGCCCGTCGCAATGGCTTCGAGTGCGAACGCCTGCCCGGTGGAGACGTCGAGCGAGACCATCTGGCGCGTGCCACGAGCACTCTCCCACAACGCGGCGGGAAAGATCGCCTTCAGCGACAGCGCGGCGGCGATGGCGCCCGAGAACTGTCCCGCGAGAAACGTCCCGGCCTGCGTCGGCGAGATCTTTCCCGTGACGAGCAGCCCGAGTGAGACGGCGGGATTGAAGTTTCCGCTGATCTTCATCAGGGCACTCACCATCACGAACATCGCCAGGCCGTTCGCCAGTGCGACTTCGACCAGCCCGGCGCCCGCATCGGCGTTTCGCGTCTGCATGATGGCGGCGCCACCGATGAACGTCAGAACGAACGTGCCGAGGAATTCGGCGACAAACTCACGGGCAGCTTTCATCAGGCGCGGCTCTTGGAGGGAATTGGTAACCGTCAGTCAGCCAACTTAGTCAGGTGAGCGGAACACCAGTGACGCGTTGATGCCGCCGAATCCAAAGGAGTTGGACATCACGACGCCGGGCATCGTGCTCACGCCGCCTTTCGGAACGTGCCGGACAAGACAGGCGGCGTCGGGGGCATCGAGGTTGACGGTCGGTGGCAGCCAACCATCCCGCATCGAGAGCATGCAGATCACCGCCTCCATCGCCCCGCTGGCGCCGAGCGCATGCCCGTGGTAGCCCTTGGTCCCGCTGACCCAGATCTCAGCGAGCGACTCACCGAAGACCGTGCGCATGGCATCGACTTCGGTGGGATCGTTGAGCGGCGTGGCACTGGCATGCGCATTGATGTAGCCCACGTCGGCCGCGGTGAGATCCGCGCGGGACAACGCCTGCTGCATCGCGCGCGCGGCCTGTCCGCCACCCGGCAACGGCGCGGTCATGTGATGCGCATCGTTGGTCGTGCCAAAGCCGATCAGCTCACCGTAGATCTTCGCACCACGCGCGATCGCGCGGCTTCGTTCCTCGAGGATGAGCGCTGCACCCCCCTCGCCCATGACGAATCCATCGCGGCCCGCATCGAACGGCCGGCTTGCCTGCGTTGGCGCATCGTTCCGCGTCGACATGGCACGGATCAAGGCGAAGGCGCCAAAACAGAGTGGAGCCAGCGGCGCTTCGGCGCCCCCGCCGATCATCACGTCGGCATAGCCGTCGCGCACCTGTCGGTAGGCCTCGCCGATCGCGATCGCGCCTGAGGCGCAGCTCATGGCGTTCGTCGAGTTGGGCCCCTGCACACCGGTTTCGATGGCGATGTTGCAGCTCGACGCGCCGCCGAACACCGCCAGCGCCAGCGTGGCATCCACCGCGCGCAATCCGCCGACGAGATATCGGCCGAGCTGTTCCTCTGCATACCCGACGCCTGCCAGCGCCGTGCCCATCATGACACCGATGTTCTCGCGTGATTCACGGGCGAGATCGATGCCGGAGTCGGCGAGCGCCATGTTGGCGGCGATCACACTGAGCTGCCCGAAGCGGTCGAGCCGCTTCACGCGCTTCGCCTCGAGGTGGTCCTCGGCGTGGAAGTCGTTCACCTGCGCGGCGATGTGTGTCCGGAACGGGGCGGGGTCGAAGCGGGTGATCAGGCTGACGGCCGAGCGTTCGGCGCGCAGGGCGTCGCGCAGCGCATCGAGGCCGATGCCGATCGGTGTGATCGCGCCAAGCCCGGTAACCACAACGCGGCGGGGGAAGGACATCAATAGCTCGAAAAGAGAGAACGGAGTACGCTCATGCCCGCTGCTCAGCGGCGCGCGCCAGGCCAGCCAGAGTGCGTGAGGCAATTCCGTGAATGAAGATCGGCCCGATCACTGCCATCGCTGCGACGCGCCCGATCAGTGGCCACCACGGCCCGTCCCACGCATGCACGATACGCACGTGCGTGACGTTTGGATCGTCACGCCGGAGGAACTGCCACTCCACCTCCATGCCGGTCGTGATCCCCTGCACATGCTTGAAGCGGATGTTGGGGATCGTCTCGTCGACCGACATCTCGGACAGCCACCACGTTTTCCAGTCGAGCGGACCACCGAATGGACGGTTCGCACTCATCTCGACCAGCCCACCACCGTCGCGCGCACGATTGCGGAATGTCACGAAGTTGTAGTGCGGCAGATGGTCGGGCCACGCCAGCACGTCACACGCGACCCGGAACATCACGTCGCGCGGCGCGTGTACCGTCTGCTCATCGACCACGATCATGTGACGCTGCAACGGCATCGGTCCCAGTCGATAGGGCGAGCGCAGCTTCTCTGGTGCGGGAGTCGTCATGTGCGGGAATCTGGAGTGCAGCGAGTGGCGCAGCGGACGCGAGCGCGGAACGTCATGCCCGGATCGGTTCAGCCCGCATGGGCGGGCTGCCAGTCTGCGGTCACGCGCCAGCCGAGGTGCGTCTGCACCGTCGCCTCGATTCCGGTGGACTGAAGAATGGCACGATGCAGCTCGTCGGGCGCGAATCCACGCAGCACACTGACCACGCCGTCGTGCCGACTGACCGGATGGAAGCCCAATGGAAAACTCGTCAGCCAGAGGCCGGCGGCCGCGATCCAGCTGCGGCGCAGATCGCTGATCAGCACGGCGTGGCGTGCCACACGGTGCAGCTCGGCGAAGATTGCGGCGAGCGCGTCCGGCGGAAAATGGTGCACGACCTGGGCCGCGATCACCAGATCGGCGGAGGCCGCCGGTAACGGCAGTGCGAAGATCGACCCGCAGATGAAGTGGCTGCCACGGAGGCGCGCGGCTGGCGCGAGCTCGACGGCGACATCGATCGCGACCGGCCGCGGTCTGCGGCCCGTCTCGCGCAACGCCTCGCAGACAGCGTCGAGGATGTCACCGGAGCCGGCGCCGACATCGACCACCAGTGGCGCATCGGGCAGCCGCGCGGCGATCGCCCGCACACGCGAGACGACGGCTCGCGTGCCGCCGAAGAGGGCATTGGCGCGCGCGATGTCGACGTGCGAGCGCGCCACCAGTGCCGGCGACACATCGGGGTCGTCGAGGACTTCGCGTCCCATCCGGCGTGCCGGAGTGAGGAAGCCCATCCGACTCGCCGTCAGCGGGTGAGCGAGGCGTACCCGCCCCGATAGTACAGCAACGGCTGCAGATCGCGCGCCACGCCGAAGTCGACGCTGCCGACGAGAATCGTGTGATCGCCTTGTGGTACACGCGCGGTGACGGTGCACTCCACGGCGGCGAGGGTGTCATCGAGCAGCGCAACGCCGCTGCCACCCCGCGTGAAACCGACGCCATCGAACCGATCACCTTCCCGGCTCGAGAAGCGGCGCGAGAGGGCTTCCTGTTCCGCGCCGAGAATGTTGATCGCGAAGTGCGACGCATGCTGCAGCACGGGCCAGAGTGAGGCACCGTGGTCGATGCAGACCAGCACCAGCGGCGGCTCGAGCGAGAGTGACGAGAACGCGCTGACCGTCATGCCCTGATCGCGACCGTCGGTGTCGACGGTGGTGACGATGGTGACGCCCGAGGCGAAGCGGCCGAGGACGGCGCGATAGAGATCCTTGTCGATTGGCATGCGTTCAGGCGACGGTGCGCGATCCGCGCCAGCGGCGTGGGTCGAGGAAGTGGAGAAGGAAGGACGGACGCAGTACTGCGCTGGCGGGAACGAAATCGCCGGTGACACCGATCAGCAGGTCGGCCAGGTCGCGTCGGCTGCCGAGCACGCGGGCGGCGTGGTTCATGAGCATCGGCGACGACACGGCCGCGCCAATCACCCGTTCGACGCGCCATTTGTTCCGGAACTCGGCCACGCGTGCGGAGTCGTAGGCCTTGAGCGCTGCGCCGGCTGCGGCCGGTGATGTCGCCTTGATGGCGTCCGCCGCGAACCCCCCGAGCAATTCACCGCCGCGGAGAGCGGCATAGATCCCTTCGCCGGTGAACGGATCGAAGAAGTCAGCCGCGTCACCGACCAGCGCGACGCCCGGTGCCCAGCCGCGCCGGGCGTGCGACGCGAAGGGGCCGGTCACCAGCACCGGGCCAACCCGGGTGGCGCCGACGAATCGTGCGGCGAGTTGCGAATGCTGCGCGAGCCATCGTGCCATGAACCCGGCGCTGTCGCCGGCGGCGGTCTTCGCGAGCGACTTCGGCACGACGATCGCGACATTCGTTTCGCCATGTCCGACATCGGCGAGGCCGACATACCCATCGCGTTCGACGTGCATTTCTCCCTGGCCCCCGATGCCGGCGACGTCGCGGTAGTGGGCCACGAATGCCACGCGTTGCGGCCACGGGAGACGTGCCGTGAGGCCGAGACGCCGCGCGACGCCACTGCGCAGTCCATCGGCGCCGATGACCAGCGGTGCGCGCAACTCCCGCACGTCACCATTGACGCGCACGCGCACGCCACAGACGGTGTCACCGACGGTGATCAAGGAGTCGAGAGTGACGCCTTCCCGGATCGATGCACCGGCGTGCCGCGCGGCCTGTAGCAGGATCGGGTCGAGATGGCGTCGTCGCAACGCAAGGCCGCGGTCGCGGAACCCGCGAAAGCCATGTTGCGCCGCGAACTCACCGTGGATGACGCCGCCATCAGGGCTGCGCACGCGCATGCCGGATAGCTGAGCGGCGCCTGCGTTCTCGACCGTGTTGAGCACCCCCATCGCATCGAGGATCCGCGAGCCCTGCGGACTGAGGTACTCGGCGCAGGCCTTGTCGCGGGGAAACCGCGCCTTGTCGACGACGATGACGTCCAGCCCTTGCGAGGCCAGCGCCCATGCCGTCGCCGAACCGGCGGGTCCGCCGCCGATCACGATGGCCTGCGCCGTCTCGCGCGGGGTGCAGTTCATGGGCGACGCGCGCTGTCGAGGGCCGCGAAGACCTGCCATGCGGTGCCGCCGCCGATGAGGGTCGCGGCGAAGTTCACACCGTCGTTGTCGAGCCAATCGAGGCCGCCGGCCTTCGCCGTCGGGGTGCCGTCCGCGTCGGTCAGTCGTTCGGTGAGGCGTCCGGTGCGCTGGGAGCGGCGGCGCTGCTGAAGCGTGGCACCAAGGACTGAATCTGCCAGGGCGCCAACGACGCCTCCCGCGGCGGCAGCGACGGCAACCGATACCGGCCAGCCACACGTCGCCGCGAGCAGGCCGATGACTGCGGCGCCGCCGGCGGTCGCAGCCAGGCCGAGCAGCGAGACACCGCCGGAGAGTCCCGGTTCGAGCGGGGCGCCGGTGAGCACCGATCGCGGCGCACTTCGCGAAAGCATCCCGATCTCGGTGCCCCAGGTGTCGGCAGTGGCGGCGGCAAGGGCACCCAGCCCCGCCGCCGCCACTGGCCACGACACGGTACCGCGGGTCGCAGCGATCGCCGAGACGCCGAACAGTGCGCCGTTGGCCAGCACCTGCACGGCGTCACGCGCACCGGCTTTCGCGATCACGCTGGCGCTGCGACGCTGCTTCTCCGTCCGCCCGAGGCGGCCGAGCAGTACGCTGGTGCCGAAGAACGTCAGCAGCAGGGCGACCCAGTCGAGGCCGGCCAGCGCGCAGGCACTTCCGATGGCGGCAGCCGCCAGCGCCCCGCCGGTGGTGAGCAATCCTGCGCGCCACACCAGACCCGCGATGATCGGTCCGAGTGCCGCCGCGACGAAGGGCGGCAGCATCAGGCCGACGCGATTTGGGTGGTGCGCGAGTGAAGCGGAACGGCGAACCTGTCGCGCAGCGTCTGTGGAGCGACATCGAGCGAGACCGCACGGCGCACGACGCGATGGAACACGGCATCGGTCTGCAGGCGCTCGCGACATGCGGCGCAGCCCGCGAGGTGCGCATCGATCGCTGCGACGGTCGCCGCATCCAACTCCCCGTCGAGGGCAGCGAACACGTCCGCACTGACCGCGTCACACGCCAGTAGGCGAGCAGTGCCGTGCGCGGCTTTCGTCAGCATCGGCACGCGCGGATCGACAGGGATGCTGCCGCGCCGGAATCGGGAAAGTGAGCCATGCACCAGAATGACCGGAGTCCGGGGAAGAGATCGAGCCGTGCCAATATACCGAAGCGCGGCGGGGGTGCGGTGGTTCCTCACCGATTGACCGGCGCGGTCGCTTGTCCGTCTTTCTGCTTCGGTATAGGTTCGGTGCGTGTCCGGTGCGCGCTCGCGATGCGAGGTGATGTGCCGACGCGCGACCCGATTCCGCAGTGCCGCGGCGGGCGCCTCCTTCATGAGTGACGCCGATGTCCACCACCGTTGATGCGCGCCTCCCACTGAGCCTGTTGGAAGCGGTTCGCGTGGTCGACACACCGGAAGGCAATGTCGAAGCGGAATACATCGAGGAACTGCGGACCAAACGGCTCGGACTCAGCGACACGGTCTACGCGCAGATCAAGCGATACAGTGAAGCGGTGCGACGAAATGAACGCACGGTACGTGACGAAGCGGCGGCCCTGGCGCGTCTGATCGGCCGGCGCACCGACGCGCATCGCGTGTTCGATTCGGCCGGGTCATTGCTGGCGCGTGAAGCCGTCGACACCGTCTCCGGCACGCAGCGTGTGGCCATCCGGCGCTTGCCGGGCATCGTCGCGCGCCCGCTGGCATTGGCCGCAGTCCGACGTCTGACCAAGCGGTATCTCGATGCACAACTGCAGCGCGTCGGGTCGGCGGTGATCCTCTCGGTGGAGGATCCCGTCACCATCGAAGGCTCCCCGATCGCCGGCTACGCATTCTACGCATCGGCGTTTTCGACGATGCTCGAGGAGCTCACTGGCGTGCCGGCGGTCGTGACGCGAATCGATGGTCCGCCGCCGGGACAGCGGTGGCGTGCGGCATGGGGTCGGTCCTGACCCATCCGGTTGCCGCGCTGCATAGTTTGCGCCAATGCGCGAACCCCACCGCCTTCATGAAATCCAGTCGGCCCTGATTGCCGCGGGCCTCGACGGCTGGCTGTTGTATGAGTTCAAGGGATGCAATCCGATCGCTGCCGGACTGCTGGGTTTCGAGGGACTCTCGTCGCGGCGCGCGGTGGCCTGGCTGCCTGCCACTGGGACTCCGGTGGCGTTGATGCACGCCATCGAGCTCGATGCCTGGCGCAAGTGGCCCGCGACGTGGGGACGCCGCATTTATCAGTCGTGGCAGTCGCTCGAAGCCGAACTCGTGGCGCTGGTCAGTGGCAAGCGCGTGGCAATGGAATACTCGCCGGGAGATGCGGTGCCCTATCTCGACCGCGTCCCTGGCGGTGTCATCGAGATGGTGCGCGCCTGCGGAGCAACGGTGGTGACATCGGCAGAGCTGGTGACGCGATTCTACGCGCTACTGTCGCGTGAACAGCTGGCGGCCCACGGTCGTGCCGCCGAACGGCTGGCGCAGATCGGTCCGGCAGCGCTGCGCCGCGCCGCCGATGCCGCGCATGCAGGCACGCCGCTGAATGAATTCGAGGTGCAGCAGTGGATCCTGTCGCAGTTCGACGCCCACGGACTGATCACGTCGCATCCGTCCAATGTCAGCGTCGCCGCAAACAGCGCCAATCCACACTACGAACCGAGCCAGGATCGCCACGCGTTGATCACCACCGACCAGGTGCTGCTGATCGACCTGTGGGCGGGCGAGCCTGGGCAGCCGTTCGCCGACCAGACGTGGATGGCCACCATCGGCGCGCCGGCCGATGCCGACGTTGCCCCGGTCTGGCTGGCGATTCGCGACGCGCGCGATGCGGCCATTGCCCTGGTGCGTGACGCCTGTGCGCGCGGGGAACGGGTGAAAGGTGCGGCGGTGGATGACGCCGCGCGCGCGGTCATCACGTCGCGCGGCTTCGGGGCGGCATTCACACATCGCACCGGTCATTCGATCGACGCTCGCGACCTGCACGGGTCAGGGCCGCACATGGATGGATTCGAGACGCGCGAAGAACGCGAACTGCTGCCGGGCGTGCTCTTCTCGGTGGAACCGGGCATCTACCTTCCGGGCCGCTTTGGCATGCGCACCGAAGTCAACGTCGCGATTACCCTCGACGGCGACGTCCTCGTCACGCCGGGATCGATGCAGACCGACCTGTTTCGCTTCTGATGCTCGCTCCCGGAAGGGCGCCCGCTGACGGGACTGCGGTGCGTGCCGCACAACTCGGCATGGTGGTGAACGTCGCCCTCACGGCGTCGAAGCTGATTGGCGGCGTGGTTGGCCATTCGTACGCACTGATTGCCGACGCCGCCGAGAGTGCGTTCGATCTGTTCGGATCACTCGCCGTCTGGACCGGTGTCCGGATCGCCGATCGCGATGCGACGGACGAGTATCCATTCGGATTCGGCAAGGCGGAGGCGCTGGCCGGAGCGTCGGTGGCAATGCTGTTGCTGCTGGCGAGCATCGGGATCGCGGTGGCGTCCGTCTATGAGATCGTCACGCCGCACCACGCACCGGCGCCCTGGACGCTGGCCGTGCTGGCGGCGGTGATCGTCATCAAGGAACTGATGGCGAAGCGGGTGCAGCGCATCGCGCGCGCGGCGGGCAGCACCGCACTGGCTGCCGACGCACAGCACCATCGCAGCGACGCCATCACCTCCGTCGCCGCGTTCATCGGCATTGCAGTGGCACTCGCCGGCGGTCCGGGCTGGGAGAGTGCGGATGACTGGGCGGCCCTGGTGGCGGCCGGCATCATCGCCTGGAATGGCGTGGCGCTGATGCGGACGGCGGTCGCGGACTTGATGGACCGGGTGGCGGCACCGGACGTCGTGGCGTCGATTCGCGAAGCGGCGTGCGGCGTTGACGACGTGCGTGCAATCGAAAAGCTGGCCGTGCGCCGTGCGGGTCGCGGCTACTGGGTCGACATCCACGTGGAGGCCGATCCGACGATGTCGCTCGACGCGGCACACATCGTCAGCGGCAAGGTGAAAGGCGCGATCCGCGCCGCCACGCCACAGGTGCTCGGCGTGCTGGTCCACATGGAACCGCACGATGGAGCGACACTGGCAATCACCCGCGGGAACGACTGAATGCGCAACGTGTTCGCCCTCGCGCTCGTGAGTGTCGCTGCCGTACCGTGCCTGGCGCAGGGCAGTCGGACCGTGCACGACGCGATGGTGTGGGGTGGCATTTTCGGCGATCATCGCATCGCGACGAAGACGGCGCTGTATTGGGACTATCAGGGTCGTCGCGCCGAGGCGGGCAGCGTGTGGCAGATCAACCTCGGTGCGGTCGGCATCACGCGTGATCTGTCACCTCGCTGGCGCACCACCGCCGCACTCGGCTGGTCGCGGGGGTATCGCTCGGGCGAGTTTCCCGCGCGAACCAACTCGTTCGAGTTGCGTCCCTGGGTGCAGGTCAATGGCACACGCCCCGTCGGTCGCTGGACGTGGAGTGATCGCACACGCGCGGAGTTCCGGGTGCTCCGAGCGATCGGGGAACTCGCGCCGGCCAATGCCGATTGGGCGCCGACGGTGGTGCGCCTGCGACGGCAGGACAAGTTCCAGCATGTACTGCGCGCCGATGGCACGCTGTACTTCGCCGCTTCGCAGGAGTTCCTCGTGAACGTGCACCCGGCGCCGTCACGCGTCGCGATGCTCGAGCAATCGCGCACGCAGCTGGTGATCGGCCGGCAGCTCACCACACGGAATCGCGCCGAGGTGGGCTATGGATTGCAGCGCTTCAATCGTCGCGGCGGGTACGAGATGAATCACACGCTGTTGCTCTACTTCCGCACCGCAACACCGATCCGCTGATGCGACCCGGTATCTGTCTGGCGATCGCGACGATGACGATCGCGCTTCCTGGATGCGGCGAGCGCAGCACGGACGACACTGCCGTCGTCGCGAGCGCGGTCGTGGCGGTGCAGTCACTGTCGGCGCGTGCGTTGCGCCTGCCTCGCCTGCGCCCACAGCCGTCGCGCGCGGCGCTTGTGACCGACCGGCCGGTGTCGGTGCGAGTGCGGGTCGTGTTGGCGGGCGACGCGCCTGCCGACACCACGATTCAGGCACGGAGTTTCGGCGCCGGCTGCGGGGAAAGCTTTGTCGACACGGCCGTCGTGCGGAACGGCAACGCGGTCGTCGACGCAATCGTCTGGGTCGAGGGTGTGGCCGCGCTGCGCACGGCGGGTGTCACCGAACATCGACCCACCGTGCAGCTCGAGGGGTGTCGCCTGCGGCCGCGCGTGCAGCTGGCGGCACCGGGCAGCACGCTGATGCTGGTCATGCGCGATTCGCTCGCGGAATCACTGGTGATCGTGCCATCGTCGGCGTCGGTAATGGAGGATACCGTCCCGTTCACGATGGATGGTCAGCTGATCCCGGTGCAGCGTCTGGCAGACAGTGCCGGTGTGCTGGCGGTGTTCGCCACCGGCCTGCCATGGGCGCGCGCCTTCGTCGGCATCGCACCACCTGGCGCGAGTGCACTGTCCGACGCGGCGGGTACCGCACTCTTTACCGTCGACGGTCGAGCCGGCGAGGCGTCGTTCCACGCCTGGCATCCGTCGCTCGGATTGGCTGAAGCGACCGTGGCACTCTCCGCCAGCACGTCCGCCTACGAGGTGACGCTCACGTTCAAACGATCGCGTCGCTCGGTGCCGTGACGAATTCCACGATGCGCGCAATCACGGCTGGCTCGCGCAGGATTCGCACGTGACCGCTGCCCTCCGGGGCCAGCCACCGTTCCGCGTTCGGCCAGTCGGTCATGAGTCCTTCGGATTCCACCACCAGGACCTGTTCATCATCGGCCGCATGCACCACCAGCAGCGGCGCACCACCGGCGCGCATCGCTTGCGCCGCCAGTGAGACGGTGTCCATGTCACGCCAGCGGAAGTGCCAGCGTCGTTCGAGTTTCGCGATCATCGCGGCCTGCACGGCGTCACTGGCCTGATGGCGACGAACGAACCGGCGCAGCGGCCGGTCCACGCTGCTTGGCGCCCCGATGCTGACCGCGCGCGGCAGTGGTGTGACGCCGCTGTTCGCGCGCGACGCAATCGCGGCCAGCACTGCCAGCCCACCCAGCGAGTGCCCGACGAGTGCAGCGGGTGTCCCGAGTGTGTCGAGCACACGCAGCAACGCATTGCGGAAGCCGGGCAGCGATGCGCGATTGCCGTCGGAGGCACCATGCGCCGGCGCATCCAGTACGACCACACGATGCTGACGCTCGAGCAGTGCCGTCGCGAGATGCGCCCACTGCGTGCCCCGACCGCCCCATCCGTGCAGGCAGATGACGAACGGCCACGCGTCGTCGCCCCAGCTCCAGGTGGCGATGCGCCCCTCACTACCAAGGACGTCGCGATGCACGGCGCCGCTGGGCATGAACTTCGGCATCGCGCGACGTGCCTCCGGTTCGGTGATGCGCCGTGTGATTGCTGGTGGCGTGGTGAACCGACGCACCGCCTCGGTTGCCGCTGCATCGACATCCGGCCACGCCGTCAGGGGCGGCAGGTCATCCGGCAGCGGTGCCGGCGGTCGGTCGTCGGGTTCGAGGGGCATGGTCGCAAGGTACTCCCTCGAACCGGTGCGCCGCATGGTGGTATACTGACATGAGACTCTGCACACTTGCCCAGGCCGGACCTGCCCCGTGACATCCTCCGCGCTCGATCTTCGCGCCGCCGCACTCCGACGCGGCCGACTCCTGAATGTGGTGTCGCTGCTCTACAACGCCGCCGAGGCAGTGATTGCGATGACGGCCGGCCTTGCGGCGGGGAGCATCGCACTGGTCGGTTTCGGCGTCGACTCGCTGCTCGAGCTGGGCGCGTCACTGACGGCGACGTGGCGCCTGACCGCCGACAGCGATCCGCGGACACGGGAACGGGCTGAGTTCATCGCACTGCGCGTCACGGGTGCATCGTTCGTGGGCCTCGCCATCTATGTGGGATACGAATCGGTGCAGGCGCTGCGACATCACGAGGTGCCGGGCGAGAGTACGATCGGTCTCGTGCTGGCGCTGTTCAGCGCGCTCATCATGCCGCCGCTGGCGCGCGCCAAGCGTCGCGTTGCGGAGACGCTCGGCAGCGGTGCACTGGCCGCCGAGGCACAGCAGACCATGCTCTGCAGCTATCTGTCGTGGATCCTGTTGCTCGGCCTGGCCCTGAACGCGCTGCTGGGCTGGTGGTGGGCCGATCCGCTGGCGGCGCTGGCGATGGTGCCGATCATCGGCCGCGAAGGCTGGGAAGCGTTGCGCGGCCGATCGTCGTGTGCCTGTCACCCGCACGTGCACTCACATTGAACAGAACGCCCACGCGGTGATCGGCGTGGACGTATCGTTGTCGGCTGCATCGTGCCAGCTGAATCGCAGCCGTGTGCGGCGTGGCAACTGATTCGTGTCGCGCCACACATCTGGCGCGACACCGTTCAGAGTGAAAGCTGACGATCGACCACCATCGCCACGAAGAGCAGCGCGAGATACAGCAGCGAGTAGCCGTACACCCACCAGGCCGGCTTCACCCAGTCCTTGGCGCGCATCATCTTCACCACGCTGCCGAGCAGCAGTCCGCCGAAGAGGCTCGCACTCACGCCGTAGATCCAGCCAAAGGCGCCGTACGTCACGGGCAGCAGTGTCACCACCAGCAGGACGATGGTGTACCAGAACATCTGGCGCATCGTCTCACGTTCGCCCCACACCAGCGGTGCCATCGGCACGCTGGCGTTGCCGTAGTCCTTCTGCTTGTTCAGTGCCAGCGCCCAGAAGTGGGGCGGTGTCCAGTAGAAGATGATCATGAAGAGATAGATCGCCGTCAGGTCGATGCGCCCGGTGACGGCGGCCCAGCCCACCAGCGGTGGAAACGCACCAGCGGCACCGCCGATCACGATGTTCTGCGGGGTCGTGCGCTTCAGCCACCGCGTGTAGATGAACACGTAGAAGTAGAAGCCGCCGAGTGCGAGCACTGCCGTCAGGACGTTGACGAAAAACGCCAGCATCCAGGTGGCCGTTGCGGCGAGGACGGTGCCGAACGCCAGCACAGCCACCGGCGTCATGCGGCCGCTGGGAATCGGGCGCAGCCGCGTGCGCGTCATCACGTTGTCGATGTCGCGATCGAGGAACATGTTGACCGCGTTGGCGCCACCGGCCATCAGATAGCCGCCGCACATCACGATCGCCAGCAGTGTCAGGCTCGGTCGGCCGGCGATGTACATCGGCGCAGCGGTGGTGACCAGCAGCAGCGAGATGATCGTCGGCTTGGTCAGCATCACCAGGTCGCGCCAGAGCGGGCGCGCAGCGGCGACGTCGGCAGCGAGGCTCGGCGTCGTCAAGCCGTCGCTCCGGCCATCTGCGGCGTGCGAGGACGCACATAGGCGCCGACCGCAGCACCATCAGCCGGCGGATTCTTCGCGCGGCGCGCGGCGTACGTCAACGTCAGCGTCGCCACCCAGAGCAGCACACCGGTGGCCTGATGCAACGACCGGATCACGATCGGGAACCCACCGAGCACCATCAGCGCGCCGAAGACGATCTGCAGCACCACGACCACCGCCGCGATACCGGCCAGCAGCGTGATCGTGGCGTGCTCGCGGCGGCGCATGATCGACACCGACATGAACACGACATGGAACGCCGTCAGATACGCCAGCACCCGGTGCGTGAGCTGAATGTGCTGCGCACCACCGCCGAGCGAGCCCGGGCCACAGAGTGGGAAGCCGACGCAGGCGACCGACGCGCCGGTCCACTTGGCTACCATGCCGCCCATCATCACCGTCAGCAGGGCCAGCACGGCCGCCACCGTCGATGCCTTGATGGTCTTGGCAGAGACGATGCGCTCCGAGACCGCCGTCAGTGACGGCATGCCGCCGGCACGCATCCAGGCCACACTGAGCGTTGCCAACAGCGACATCGCCACCGCCTTGTGCGCCAGCGTGGCCCACCACTCGTTGCGGTAGTTCACCGTCACCGCGCCCAGCGTCGCGGCGGCGATCACGATCGCGAGCGCCAGTGTCGCCGCGCGAAGCACGCCGGCCCTGCCTCCCACGCCGGGTTCGCGGCGCCGCAGGAATGCCATCAGCAGGAAGACTGCCACGACCGTGGACAGCGTGGCGGCGAAGTACCGATGGAAGACCTCGATGACGAGGTCGGGACGGTCGAGCGGGGGAAACCAGTATCCGTAGCACTTCGGCCAGTGATCGCCGCACCCCATGCCGGAGCCGGAGATGCGCACGAACCCGCCGAAGATCACATGGCCGAGGGCCGCCAGAAGGGCGACACCGGAAAGGCGACGAAGGAGCGTCATGATGTCACCGCCGCGGCCGGGGGCACGGCCACGGTCTGCCGGGACTCGATCGCCTGCCAGGTGGCCACCAGCAGGTACACGAGCGTGACGGCCGGCAGCACCACCCAGAGCACCTCGGCGGCGCGGCGGATGGGTGGGAGCGTGTGGCTGTGCGGAACGGCGGCACCGGCGGCAAATGCGGAGCGCAGGATGTAGCGGTGCGCGATCACGCAGAGGGCGACTGCCACCCAGAAGATCGTGGTTGCGATCATCGGAGTTGTTGGGTTGCGGACGACAAACGGGTTGCACTCGAACGAACGGCAACCGTTCATGCAAAGTTCACCGGTTTGGCCAAGGATCGGTAGCTGCGTTGCGGTTGTGCTGGCGGGGCTGTAGGCTGGCCGGATGAGCGCACCCTCGTCTGCCCCAGGGCTCCAACGCCGCCTCGGCCTCTGGAGCTCCGTCGCCGTCCTGATCGGAATCACCATCGGGTCGGGAATCTTCCGTTCGCCGGCCGGCATCGCCGCCAAGTTGCCCGGCCCCCTGCCACTGATGGCGGTCTGGGTCGCTGGTGGCGTGGTGGCGCTCTGCGGCGCCCTCAGTCTGGCCGAAATTGCCAGCGTCTACCCGAAAACCGGCGGGATCTACGCCTATCTCCGGGAGTGCTGGGGCCGGATGCCCGCGTTCCTGTTCGGCTGGGCGGAGTTCGTGATCATCCGGGCGGCAGCCATCGGCGCCATCTCGCTCACCTTTGCCGAGTACTCACTGCGGGTGGCCGGGTTCGACGCCTCGGTTGCGCCGTACAGCGACTGGTCACACTGGCTGGCGGCCGTGGCGATCATCCTCACCAGCGCCTTCAACATCATCGGGGTGCGCTGGGGATCGCTGGTCCAGAACATCACCACCATCGCCAAGTACGCCGGCCTGCTGTTCATCGCCGTGATGGCGATTGCCATCGGCCTGCCGAAGACGGGTGGCCACTTCACCCCGATGGCGCCGCCCGGAAGCTTTTCGGTCGGTGCCTTTGGATTGGCGCTGGTGAGCGTGCTCTGGGCGTTCGACGGATGGGCTGACGTGAGCTTCGTCGGCGGTGAGATCAAGGACCCGCAGAAGAACCTGCCACGCGCGCTGATCATCGGCACGGTCGCCGTGGTGGCCATCTATCTGCTGGCGAACATGGCGTACCTGATTGTCTTCCCAGTGGAGCAGATCGCCAAGTCCAAGCTGGTGGCCGCCGACGTGGCGCAGTACCTGGTGGGTCCGTGGGGCGTGACGATGGTCGGGCTGACGGTGATGCTCTCGACGTTCGGCTCACTCAACGGCACGATGCTGGCGTCGCCTCGCATCTTCTTCGCGATGGCGGACGACGGCCTGTTCTTCAAGCAGGTGGCGAAGGTGCATCCGAAGTACGAGACGCCGTGGGTGGCGATCACCCTCAGCTGCGTGCTGGGCGTCGGATTCGTGCTGCTGCGCAGTTTCGAGCAGCTGGCTGATGCATTCGTGACGGCAATCGTGCCGTTCTACATGCTGGCCATCGCCGGCATCTTCGTGCTGCGCCGTCGGAAGGACCACGTACCGGCGTTCCGGACGCCGCTGTACCCGATCGCCCCGATCATCTTCCTGCTCTCGACGACGTTCCTGATCGGCACGGCGCTGGTTGATGAAACCACGCGGTGGCCGGCGCTGGCGGTCTTCGGCGCGATCCTGGCCGGGATTCCGGTGTATCTGGTTGCATTCCGCCAGCGGACGGACGACAAGGCCGCCTGAATCGGCTGGCGCGATTCTGCGCCATGCGGCAGAGAAGTGATGACGCCATGCTGACGGCCGCGTTGTAAGGATAGGCAGATCCTGCGGCCCAGGATCCAGCGGAGCGAAGCACCAGGCACGATACGCGACCGGGCGGGTCCAGCTGCTGGACCCGCCCGGCGGTCGTTCCGGCATCGGCGGCGCTACTTCTTCGCGACGGTGTCTTCCTTCAGCAGCTTCTTGGCGACGATGAAGACGAAGAACGCGACCACGATGAACTTGATGAGCGCGGCGAGCACGATGCCGATCTTGAACTGACCGACCGCCATCTTCTCCCATTCACCGCCAGGCATCGCAAGACCGACGACCGGCATCAGCAGTCCGTCGACGATCGAGGTGACGAGTTCACCGGCCTTGCTGCCGATGATCACGCCCAGTGCCAGCCCGATGACGCCGTACTCCTTGAGAAACGCCTTGAATTCACCCACGGTCACCTCATGCTGTGGAAGTCTGCCAACCCGCGCCGCGATCTGGGGAGTAACCGGCGAAGACTGTAGTGACTGGCACGTCGAATCCAGCCCGGGTTGGTTGGCGGATTCTAAGGAGGCTGGGCGGTAACGGAAGCTCGGGACAAACTCTCGTTCAGCCGTGCTCGCTACCGTGGCGCCGCCAATTGCGGCGCGTGTTCGGCGATGGGCCTGCCGGTGCGGACGCCCGGCAGGCCAGTGCGCCCGGCGCCCGCGCTAGAACACCGAAAACTTGATGTACTTGCGCGGATCGCGCTTGAAGTCGGCCGTCACACTGTCGAGACGCGTCACCAGCCGGCGCACGTCGTTGTACAACAGCGTGTCGGTCAGCAGCTTGCCGGCGGTGCCCTCGCCGCGCTCCAGTCGGCCCATGGTGGCATTCAGCGACTGAATCGTCTGTCGCAGCGAGTCGGTGAGCGCGGCCACGTTGGCGGTGGCTCGGCCGGCGTTGCGCGACAGGCTGTCAACCCGCAGCGAGTCGAGCGCGCCGGAGGTGCGCTCGAGTGCCTTGAGCGACCGGTTCACACTCGTCATCGCCAGCGTGAGTTGCGTGTTCTGCGCCATGATCACCGTGTTCAGCTGTTTGGTGAGTGCGCTGGTGCTGCGCAGGATTTCACGAATGTCGTCCACGCCGCCGCTGTCGGCCAGCTGCCGCCGCAGCGGCAGCGTGATGGCGCGGATATCCCTCGCAATCGAGTCACCGGTGGCGATCACCTCGTCGGTCGTCGCGCCACTCTTGCTGACCATCACGCTATCGCCTTCGGCAATGAACTCGGTCACGCCGACAATCGGTTCGATGGCGATCGCGCGATCACCGAAGAACCCGACAGGAATCGATTGGGCCACGCTCCCTTTCGGTACCTGGAAGCCTTTCGACATCCGCAGTGTGACGCGGACGGTGCCCTGCGGATCGTACTCGACGTCGGCGACTGACCCCGCCGTCACGCCGGCGAGCAGCACGGGTTGGCCGGGCTTGAGTCCGGCGCCCCATGGGAACCGGGCGTACAGCGGATACCCTTTGCCCAGGCTGCCGCGCACCAGCCAGATGGAGCCGAAGACGGCAATCCCGCCGCCGAGCAGCAGGAGCAATCCGACGAGAACTTCGTTAGTGCGCTTCATGCCTGAATGAATGGTGCGAGGAGCGCCGCGATGATGGCATCGTAGACGAGAATGGCAACGGACGTGATCACGACTGCTTTGGCTGTCGATCGGCCGACGCCTTCGGCGCCTGATCCGCTCACGTAGCCTTCGTACGTACAGACCAGCGCGATGGCGGCCCCGAACCCGATCGACTTGATCACGCTGTACCAGAGCTGGAACGGAATGAAGGCGAGTTGGAGGCCGGCCTTGTAGTCGAGCGGCGTGACATCGGTGGCCATGATCAGCGTCACGAATGCCGCGACGATCGCCATGAAGTTCGCCACCAGCACCAGCACCGGCACCATGATCAGGGCCGCGATCAGTCGCGGTACGGCCAGGAACGCCACCGGATCGAAGGCCAGCGTTTCGAGGGCGTCGATCTGTTCGGTGACGCGCATGGTTCCGATTTCAGCGGTCATCTTGGCGCCCACACGGCCGGCCAGCACCAGTGCCGTCAGCAGGGGACCGAGTTCGAGGACGATCGATTGCCGCACGATGAGGCCGATGACACTCAGCTGCACGCCGGGAAAGAGCTGGTAGCGCGTCTGGAAGGCCGAGACCGCGCCAAGGAACGAGGCGACGATCACCACCAGCGGGAGCGAGTCGACGCCGATGCCACGCATTTGCTTCGCGAGCTCCGGTGCCCAGGTGCGGCCCTCGGCGAACCCACGCCCGATGTCGCCCATGAACTGCGCGAACCGGCCGGTGTGTGCCAGCTGTTCGACCGTCAGCCGACCGAGTGCTCGAACGGCGCGAATCGGCAGAATGTCGATGGCCTCGGTGCCGGTTCGTGTCGGTGCGGGGACGTGCGAGCCCCCGGTCATGTGCGCACCCGGAACAGCAGCACCGCACCCACGACCCCGAAAATCAGGCTCGGGACCCAGGCGGCCAGATCAGGCGAAATCAGTCCCTTGCCACCGAAGCCGCGCATCAGGTTGACCATGACGAGGAATACCACAGTGGTGAGCAGGCTGACCCCGATGCCCCAGGCTGCACCGCCGCGCTGCGTGCTGGTGGCGAGCGGCGCAGCGAAGAGCAGGATGATGACGCAGGTCACCGGGATGGCGAGCTTGAGCATGCGCTCGACGCGCAGCGGGTTCACATCCGTGCCGGAGCGCTGCAACGCCCGAATGTAACGACCCAGTTCTCCCCAGCCCATGTCAGCCGGCGCCTTCGTGGCGGCATTCAGTTCCAGCGGGCGCTCGATGAACGCGCGATCGAGCAGGGAGTCGTAGGAGAAGACCACGTCCACCGTGGCATTCGGCACCACGTGCAGATGCCCGCGCACCAGCATCCATTGTGCATTCTTCCGGTAGAACGCCTGTTCCGCGATGCTGTACGTGGTGGGCAGGGCCGGCCCCGTGCCGAGCCGCTCCACCTCGATGTTCTCGATCATGTTTCGCGAGGCATGCAGCGCACCAACCTTGTAGGTGCGGCCTTCACCGGTGGCGTAGGCAAAGTTGTAGCGTTCGCCGGTATCCTTGAACTTCTGCTCCTGCAGCAGGTTCAGTTTTTTCTGGTTGAGCGGCGGGATGATCACGTTGAGTGAGAATCCGATGCACATGGCCAGCACCGCGCCGAGCGTGAGCGGCAGAATGAAGCGGTGAAACGAGATGCCGCTGGCCTTGGCGGCGGTGATCTCGGCGTAGCGCGTGAACGAACTGACGGTGAACACCGTCGCGAAGAGCACGGCGGCAGGCAACACCTGGAACATCGTTTCCGGCACACCGTAGATGTAGCTCAGGCCGATGTCGCGCGCGGGGATCTGCCGCTGCAGATACGTGTCGAGCTTCTCGGTGAGATCGACGATCACGATCAGCACCGGGAAGCCGAACGCGGTGACGAGGAAAATCCGCAGCCATTCCTTCAGGACGTACTTGTCGAGTGCGCGCATGATGGATGGACGGTGTCAGCGATCGGTGGCCGGCACCGGCGCACTGCGTCGCGCCGACGGGCGCAGCGATGCGACCCAGGCGCGCAGTCGATCCTTCACGTCGTCCAGATCACCACCGCGGGCGGTGCTGCTTTCGCGACCCATGCGCGCGAAGAGGAACAAGCCGACGAGGGTGAAGACCAGATTCGCGCCCCACATGGCCACCCAGGGCGGCAGCACGCCGTCGTCGGCCATCGATTCACCGGCAATCAGGCAGACGTAGTAGAGCGCAAACACGCCGAGACTGGCGCCGATGACCAGTCCCACGCCACCGCGCGGGAATCGCAGCGCGATCGGTGCGCCCAGCAGCACGAACACGATGCAGGCCACCGCGAGCGCGAACTTCTTGTGGATCTCCACTTCGTACTGCGACCAGGTGGCCCGGGCGATCGCCGCGCGCTGGATGTTCTGCTCGATGAGCGCACCGATGCCGGTGGCGGCCATTGAGACCGTGACCTGCGACTGCGCCTCGAGTTGCGGTTGGATCAGACCACTGGAGGGCGCGACGGCGGGTGCGGCAACGCCGGCCGGCGTTGCCGCCGAGGCACTGGCCGCGGGTGTACTGGCCGCAGGTGCACGGGCCGCGGGTGTACTGGCCGCGGGTGTACTGGCCGCGGGTGTACTGGCTGCGGGTGTACTGGCTGCGGGTGTACTGGCTGCGGGTGTACTGGCTGCGGGTGTACTGGCTGCGGCGGGCGATGCGGGAGTTGCTCCCGGTGTCACAGGCTTCACCCCCGCAGGCACCGTCGTCGACGCCTTGTCGCTCGGGGGCGCGATGGCGGTGGCGGTGGGGCTGGCGGTGATCGGCGCCGTGGTTGGAATGCCACGGTTCCTGCCGGTGCGGTCACCGCGCTTGAACCACGCACTGAGCGCCGTGGTGGCGGCGCAGTAGTAGCGACCGATGCCAGGTGACGCCGTGCGCAGCGAGTCGATCGGCTTCAGCGAATCGACGATCCCGCGCGTGAGCGCCTTCATCGCCCGTCGCTGCGACATCGCCGCGCTGCGCGTTTCCCGGTAGAGGTCCTGTTCGGCGCTGTACACCATCTTCTGCATCTCGCAGACGCCCATCTCGCGTTCCGACTTGTAGCTGTCGGCACTGTCGCGCATGAAGCTGTTGGCCACACCACGTACCGTGATGCGATCGGTGTCATACGACAGGCGCGACAGCTGCGTCGGATCGGCGTTCGGAATTTCGGTCATCGTGCCATGATACAGCAGCAAGGTCATGTCGCCGGTGCCATCGATCAGGCGGATGTCGCCGCTGTCGGCCACGATGGTACGCCGCTTGCTGCCATCGCCGAAATCGTAGATCACCACGCCGTACAGGCGGCTGCTGGCCTTGTCGATGCGCGCGGCGCGGAGAAAGAGTCGTCCCGAGACGATGTCGTTGATCACCTGTTCGCGCAGTGCGAAGGTCGGCTTGGTGCGCCCGATGTCGGTCTGCAGGATGCGAAGCCGGTGGTTCGCTTCGGGCAGCAGAAAGTCGTTGAAGAGCACCATGCCGATGGCCAGCACCGTCGCGCCACCGAGGACCGGGACCATCACCCGGGTCATCGATACGCCGCTGGCCTTGATGGCCGTGATCTCACTTTCGGCGGCGAGGCGACTGAAGGCATAGAGCACCGCCACCAGGCACGCCATTGGCAACGTCATCGCCACCGTGAACGGAATCGCGAGCATGAAGAACTCGGCGATCACGGCGGTCGGCAGTCCCTTGCCCACCAGATCCCCGAACCGCTTGGCGATGAAGTTCAGCAGCAACAGCGACGTCAGAGCCGTGAGCGCAAAGGCGAGTGGCCCGAGGTGCTCTCGGAGGACGTAGCGACTGAGGATCTTCACGGCCTGGGGTCAGGGAGGTGCAGCAGAATACCGTCGGGCCGTATATTCGGCCCTCCAGGCAGCTGGTTCAAGCCTAATTGTGACACGGGGTTGAGTGTCGGGTTCCGTTCGCCGGGGGGCGGGTGTCGCGCTGCGCGCCAGTCGGGATCCCCCCATGGTCTCCAGTGTCCTTCCTCCCATGTCGATGCCACGCCCCGGTCTGATCCTCTCCTCTGCGCTGCTGGTCGGCCTCGCCGCCTGTTCGGGCGAGGGATCGAAAGATGCGGCAGGCCCAGGGGCCGACTCCCTCAGCCTACGGGCGGCCGCCGCCTTCAACGGGACGGCCTCGATGGGCTACCTGACCAAGGCGCTCAGCTTCGGCACCCGGGTTCCCGGTTCGGCCGGCCACCGCGCCACGGGGGATTGGATCGTCGCCGAGATGAAGGCGCGAGGGGCGACGGTCAGCGAGCAGGTCTGGACGCACACGACCAAGACCGGTCAGCAGCTGCCGATGCGAAACATCATCGCCCAGTGGAATCCGGCGGCCGCACGGCGCGTGTTGTACGTGACACACTGGGACACGCGGCCGAAGGCGGACGGTGCGGGTGTGCCGGCTGCGGACAAGGAGAAGCCGATCATCGGTGCCAACGATGGCACCAGCGGCATCGCGCTGTTTCTCGCGATCGGCGATGCGCTGCAGGCGAAGCCGACACCGGTTGGGGTGGACCTGGTGTTCGTGGATGGCGAGGACTACGGCCAGTTCGTGCCGAACGAGTTCGACGTGTTCATCGGCTCGACGTATTTCGGCGCCCACCCGCCGAGCGTGGGCTACAAGCCGGAATTCGCGGTCGTGTGGGACATGATCGGCGATCGCAGCCTGCAGATCTTCCAGGAGCAGAACTCGCTCGATTTTGCGCCGGACGTGGTCGCCCGGGTCTGGCGGCAGGCGGAGTCGCTGGGGTATTCGCAGTTCTTCATCCAGCAGCCCAAGTACGCCATCCGGGACGATCACGTCGCACTGCAGGCGGCGGGGCTGAAGGCGATCGACGTGCTGGACATCGACTACCCCTACCACCACACGATGGACGACACGGCCGACAAGGTCAGTGTCGAAAGCCTGCAGGTCGTCGGCACGGTGGCAGTGGCACTGATCCGGGAGATGGAGCAGCCGTAGTTCGCGGCGCCGTGCGCTGGGTCGCGCCGGCCTGCGTTGATTCGGTGGGCGCACGTGGACTGGGCCACATACCGTGCTCCGGACGCCGTTTACGGAGCGCACGTGGCCCTGACCCGAACTGAGCGGAGCGCGTTGCGCTGGCTGCTGGGCGTCGCAGCAGTTGGTGCTGGCGTTCAGCTATTGCAAAACTGGCGCAACAGTGGCGCAAGTTCTCCGCTCGGCGCTGAAGCGCTGGCGCGCCAGCTGCTGGCCGTCGACTCCGCGCAGCGCGCGGGTCGTCAGGGCCGACCTGCCCGTGGCGGGCGCGCCTCAGCCGGGGGTCGGGTCGCCCGAGCGGCTCCAGCCCGTGCGACCGAGCGCCCAAAGGAGCGCCGAACCGAGCGCCGAACCGGCGACGGCCGTCGCGGACCAAGGCGGGCCGCCGGTGACTCCGCATCGCGGATCGCGCGCCAGCTGCCGACACTCGCACCCGTGGACCTGGACCGCGCCGATGCCGCCGAGCTGGAGCGGTTGCCACGCATCGGACCGGCTCTGGCGGCCCGGATCGTGGACGATCGGCAATCGAAGGGGCCCTTCGGGTCGCTCGAGGCGTTGCAGCGTGTTCGCGGGATCGGACCCAAGCTCGCGGCCGGCCTGAAACCGCACGTGACGTTCTCAGCCACTCCGCGTCCCTCCCCGGTACAGCGCTGATCGAGCTCCACCCCGCTCGATGTCGCATTGTGCACCCTTCAGACCCACCCGTCACATGTCCGACGTCCGTTCAACAACCGACTCTCGGCCTGCCCCAAGCGGCGCCCCGAAACCGCCGGGCTACCGTCCCGCAGCGGCTCCGGGCTCCACCCCTGGCAGCTCCCTGCGCCAGCATCTGCTGAAGGAGCAGCTGCTGACCCCCGATCAGATTTCACAGGCCACCCGGGACCTCGCCGCGGCGAAGGGCGTCGGGTCGGTGCCGTTGTTTGCGATCCGGGCCGGCCAGTTGAACGAGGTGGCGCTGCTCAAGTCGCTGTCGAAGGCGCACAGCATGCCGGCGGTCGACCTGCTGAAGGTCGAGCCGGACGAGAAGGTGCTGCGCGCCGTGCCGGCCGACATGGCCCACAAGTACCGCATGCTGCCACTGCGCCGCGAAGGGCAGAAGCTCACCGTCGCCGTCACCGATCCGTGGAATCACGAAGGCACTGACGCGCTCCGCTTCGCCACCCGCTACGAGATCTTCCCGGTGCTGGCCGGCGAAGTGTCGATGCAGACGCAGCTCGAGAAGTACTATCCTGCCAAGGCCTCCACCGAAGAGGCCGTGAACTCGATGCTGGCCGACATCACGTCCGAGATGTCGGATGTGGAAGTGCTCGAGTCGGAGAGTGAGGACAACGCCACCGCGGCGATGGTCGGGATGGACGAGGCGCCGGTGGTGCGTCTCATCAATGCGATCCTGATCGAAGCGGTGCAGCGCGGGGCGTCGGACATTCACTTCGAGTGCTTCGAGCACGAGCTGCGCGTGCGCTACCGCGTGGATGGTGCGCTGCAGGAAGTGATGAAGCCACCGATCAAGCTGCGGGCATCGCTGGTCAGTCGCTTCAAGATCATGTCGAGCCTCAACATCGCTGAGCGTCGCGTGCCGCAGGACGGGCGCATCAAGCTCAAGTTCGGCGGCAAGGTGATCGACTTCCGCGTCAGCACGCTGCCGACGCTGTTCGGCGAAAAGATCGTGCTCCGGATTCTCGACAAGGGCAACCTCACGCTCGACCTCGAGAAGTTCGGCATCGAGCCGCGCGCCGAAAAGGAGCTGATGGAGGCGGTGTCGAACCCGTACGGCATGGTGCTGGTGACCGGCCCGACGGGATCGGGCAAGACGACGACGCTGTACTCGTGTCTGTCGAAGATCAACACCGGCGACACGAACATCATGACCGCGGAAGATCCGGTCGAGTACAATCTGTTCGGCATCAACCAGGTGCTGGTGCGCAACGAGATCGGGATGACCTTCGCGGCGGCGCTGAAGGCCTTCCTGCGGCAGGACCCGAACGTGATCATGGTCGGCGAAATCCGCGATCTGGAAACCGGCTCGATCGCGATCAAGGCCGCACTCACCGGGCACATGGTGCTCAGCACGCTGCACACCAACAGTGCGCCGGAAACGATCACGCGTCTGATGGACATGGGGCTCGAGCCCTTCAACGTCTCCAGCGCGCTGAACCTGATCCTGGCGCAGCGCCTGGTGCGTCGCATCTGCAAGAGCTGTCGCGAGAAGTACGAGCCGAGCGAGCTGGAATTGTCGACGGCGAAGGTGAAGCCGACGACCACGCTCCGGCAGATGCAGTTCTCGCAGGAAGCGCTGGACGGAGCCAAGCGCGGTGCGATGCCGGACGCTGCGCCCTTCCTCGAGGGGCTGACGCTCGACTCGCCGGTGGGCAAACTGCCCTACTTCCGCGGCAAGGGGTGTGAGGCCTGCAACGGCACGGGCACGAAGGGGCGTCAGGGGCTGTACGAGGTGATGAGCATGTCGCCCGCCATCCGGAAGCTGATTCTGCAGAACGCCGGAGCCGCGGAACTCAAGGACGCGGCGGTGGCCGAGGGCATGCTGACGCTGCGCATGGACGGGTGGCTGAAGGTGCTGCGCGGGATCACGACGCTGGAGCAGGTCGTGCGCGAAACCGCGGCGTGACGCTGCGCGCCGCCTGAGAGTCTGTTCACGACAGTCTTTGTCCCCCTGACCTCCGACACCACCCATGTCATCCACTCTTCCTCCGCTCCCTCCGCGTCGGCTCACGCCGTCGCTTGCGATGAGCGGCATCGCCGCGACACCGGGCGCTACACCGGCGGCGTCACCCGGGGTTGCCCCGGTGGCGTATCCGCGTCCCGCCGCCCCCGCACCGGGTGCCGGGCCTGGCGGGTCGCCGGCACAGGCGCCGCTCAACCTGCGCGCCTTGCTCGAGGAAGTGATCGAGCGCGATGCGTCGGACCTGCACGCGACCGTGGGTGAGCGCCCGATGCTGCGCATCGACGGCCACATCATTCCGGCCCGCACCCCGCATGTGCTGAGCGGCAAGGACACGCTGCAGCTGGCCTACAGCGTGTTGACGGAAAGCCAGAAGAAGCGGTTCGAGCTGGATGATGAGCTCGACTTTTCGTTCGGTATTGCGTCGCTGGCGCGTTTCCGTGGCAACCTGTTCAAGCAGCGGGGCCAGGTCGCGATGGTCGTTCGTCGTATTCCGATGACCATTCCAACGTGCGACGATCTCAGGCTGCCGCCGGCCATCGTGAAGTTTGCCGAGAAGCCGCGCGGGCTGGTGCTGGTGACCGGGCCGACCGGGTCGGGCAAGAGCACCACGCTGGCGTCGCTGATCGACAAGATCAACAAGGAACGGCAGGCGCACATTCTGACGGTGGAAGATCCGATCGAGTTCGTGCACAAGCATCAGCAGTCGATCGTGAACCAGCGCGAGGTGGGCACCGACACGCGGAGCTTCGCGGCCGCGTTGAAGTCAGCGCTGCGTGAAGATCCGGACGTGATTCTGGTGGGCGAAATGCGCGATCTGGAAACGATCAGCGCGGCGATCACGATCGCGGAAACCGGTCACCTTGCCTTTGCCACGCTGCACACGAACAGTGCGGCGGAGGCGGTGAACCGTATCATCGACGTGTTCCCGAGCCACCAGCAATCCCAAGTGCGTGCGCAGCTGGCGTTCTCGCTGGAAGGGATCGTGACGCAGGTGCTGCTGCCGCGCCTGAGCGGCAAGGGCCGCGTGATGGCGAGCGAAGTGCTGGTGGTGACGCCGGCTATTCGTGCGCTGATCCGTGATGACAAGATCCACCAGGTGTACAGCATGATGCAGGCCGGCAAGAAGTACGGCATGCAGACGCTGAACGACTCGCTGTATCAGCTGTATGTGTCGCGCGAGGTCTCGGAAGAGGAGTGCATGCGCGTGACGGGTGATGCGGTGGAGTTCCTTCGCATGATCGGCAAGCCGATTCCCGCTGGCATGGCGGCCACGTGAGCATGATGGACAGCTTGATGGAGATCCGATAGATGGCAGTCTTCACCTATACCGCCCGCACCGTCGGCGGCGAGCTCAAGTCCGCGTCGGTCGAGGCGAACAGTCGCGACGAAGTGATCACGATGCTGCGCAAGCAGCGCCTGAGCGTGGTCAAGGTCGACACCGAGAAGCCGCCGAAGAGCCTCGGCGGCATCGGCATGCGCGACATCGTCGTGTTCACGCGGCAGTTCTCGACCATGATCAACGCCGGCCTGCCGCTGGTGCAGGCACTGGACATTCTCTCGAAGCAGAGCGAGAACAAGGCGCTGCAGGCCGCGACCAAGCAGGTCGTGTTCGACGTCGAGAGTGGTCAGACGGTGGCCGACGCGCTGAAGAAGCAGCCGAAGGCGTTCAATGAGCTCTATGTGAACATGGTGGCCGCCGGTGAGGCCGGCGGTATCCTGGACACGATCCTGATGCGTCTTGCCACGTTCATCGAAAAGACCGATGCACTGGTGCGCAAGGTGAAGAGCGCGATGATCTACCCGGTCACCATCATGACGGTGGCCGCGGCCGCGATCGCGATCCTGCTGATCTTCGTGATTCCGACGTTCGAGAAGATGTTCGCCGGCGTGGGCCTGGCGCTGCCGCTGCCGACGCGCATCGTGATCGGCTGCTCGAAGTTCCTGCAGGGCTACTGGTGGGCGCTGATCGGCGGTGGATTCGGCGCGTTCGTGCTGATCAACCGCTACTACGCCACCGATGATGGCCGGCTGCGGATCGACGGGTTTTTGCTGAAGGTGCCGGTGCTCGGCGACGTGTTGCGCAAGTCGGCGGTGAGCCGGTTCACGCGCACGCTGGGCACGCTGATCAGCTCAGGCGTGAGCATTCTCGACGGGTTGGAGATCACGGCGCGCACGTCGGGCAACCGGGTGATCCAGAACGCGATCATGGCGAGCCGGGCATCGATTGCCGGCGGTGAGACCATTGCTGGCCCGCTGCAGAAATCGGGAGTGTTCCCGCCGATGGTGATTTCGATGATCAGCGTCGGTGAGCAGACGGGTGGACTCGACGAAATGTTGTCGAAGATCGCGGACTTCTACGACGAGGAAGTGGATACGGCCGTTGGTGGCCTGCTTTCACTCCTGGAACCGTTGATGATCGTGTTCCTTGGTGTGGTGGTCGGTGGCATGGTGGTGGCGATGTATCTGCCGATCTTCGATATGATGAACACGGTGCAGTAGGGGGGAGGCTGTGGGTTCTTGTCGGCGTGCGGGCTGTTTCGTCAGAGTTTCGCACGCTGCATCGTCAATCAGTTGCACGCTCTATCGGTAATCACGAAAAGCCCCGCAGCAGTGCGGGGCTTATTCGTTACTGACCGTTTGCGACGCGTGCGGGCACGCGACATCGGCCGAGTGCTGCGGGCTCTCACGCGAGATCGCCAAACTCTCACGTGCATTCGCAAGATACACGACTCCGTCGCACAGTCGGCGGATTGCGCTCTGGCTGTGATGTGTGAAGCAATGAAACGGTGCGACGTCGGCGACTGGCCGCCGACGTCGCACTGACTCACTGCTTTGGCGTCAGGAGGATGTTGTTGCGGAAGCCTTTGTCCGTGCCGCCGCCCGTCACGAGGCTCCCTGCCCGTACGACGTAATGGAGCAGGCCGCCCGTCTGCACATTGGTCACCGTACCTTGCGCGCGCAGGTTGTCTTCGCGCGCGCCGGGAGCGCCGGGCGGTGCGAAGTAATTGTTGCTGGTGAGCACATAGTCGGCGGTCCCCGCCGCCAGCAGCGGCGTGCGCGCAATGAACGCGCAGAGTTCGGTGCCGAACTCGTAATAGCCAGCGAACACGAGGACGTTGATGTCCTCCGCCTGCGCGTGCTCGAGCACCTTGCCTGAGGGCGTCGTCAAGGTTCGATAGGTGAACGGGTCGCCCACGAGCGTTGCGCCGCCGCATTCCGCCACGACCTCTGCATAGGTCGCCCCAAGCGTCGAGGTGAGCTGCCGCTGCGGATCGCTGGTGATGATGGTGAAGGGACTGCCGTACTCGGTGACGAGCACGGCGCCGCCGCCCGAGGCACCGCCACGGGCAACCTGTGCGGTCATGGCATCGGGCGCAGTTGCCACGTCTGGGGCACAGGCGGCGCAGATCAGGAGAATCGCGGCGAGCGGAACCACATTGAGGCGCCTGCGGGGCATGAGTATCTCCACTGTTGACGGCGGCCAGGCCGGCGCTGCGCACTTCGCTCGCCAATCGAGTTGTCGATGGGGGCGAGGAGCGATGGGCAATGTGTGCTTCGAGACTCCGACGCGCCAGCGCTCTGGTGGGCTCTCACGTGACATCGCCAGCGATTCTCACGTGTAATCGCCAACGTCTCAAGTGCGTCGCCAAAACAACGAAAACCCCGTAGAAACGGGGGGCGCATTCGAGGCTCGGACGCGAGTGTCGCTCCCTCTGACTGGTCGGTGTGAGGCAATCTTCAGAGTTGGCACCCAATGCCGAGCTCGGGGTGTCTCCCCACCGTAACACCTGCGCTCTGCGACCCCTCCCTGTGACCTGAGCCCGGGTCACGGGTGCGCGAACTCTGGAAACGCCTCAAGTTCGACCGTGGGACGCGCCAAACACAGAATTCGCGGTGATCCGGCTCAGATTGCGGTACGCACGGGGACGAAACGCTTTGCGCCATATGCAAAAATTCCGATTGGCGAGAGCACGTGAGAGTTTGGCGATAGCACGTGAGAGCCCACAGCGAGGTCTGAGCGGGCGACGATGCTCTCGTCAAATACTATGACTACATAGTATTGTAGTGTACAATGACTATCCGAGCCACCGAATGAAGCCCAACTGGTTCTACATCCTGCTCACGCTCGCGCCCGGCCCCCGATACGGCACCGCGATTCAGGACGACGCGCGCAGGCTGAGTGACGGAGCCGTACGCCTCTGGCCCGCCACGCTGTACGGATCACTCGAGGAGCTGGTCCGGCTCGCGTGGATCGAGGAACTCGCCGAGTCGGAACGGCCCGACGGCGGATCGGGTCGGGAGCGCTTTTATCGGATCACCACGGCGGGACGTGCGTCGCTGGAGACGGAATGCGGCCGGCTGGAGTCGATGGCACGAACGGCACGCGCCAGGCTGTCGGCGCAGGTGGCCGGCGCATGACGCGCCCGGAGGAGGGGAACGGCGTCCCTCGGTTCTGGCGCCGCGCGTACCGTGCGCTGTTGCCGCTGCTGCCACACGGGCTTCGGGCTCGGCAGGGTGACGTGACGCGCGCGGCCGTCCCCTCTGGCACCGTGTTCGACGCCATGCTGTTCTCGATCCCGTACACGGCCGCCTTCACGATCCCGATGTCGGTGTTCATTGCGGTGCTCTGGGCAGCCTCACGCAGGCCAACCTGGGCGCGCAGCGACGATCCGTTCGTCTCCGTTGGTGCGCTCCGACTCGCACCGATCATCGGCATGGCATCCGTCGTTGCGCTCTGCTGCCTCGCATTGAATGCCGAGCTGGTCCCGCGCGCGAACCTGCGGTTGCAGGCCATGTATGCAGGCCGGGCTTCCGTCGCCCCGAGCGACCGCAGCATGACCCTGCACGAATTGCGTGAGGCGGAGGCGAGGCTGGCCAGAGCACCGGGTGCCGCGCCGGCAGTGGATTCCGACGGCGCATCGGTCGCGAGCTATGCAGTCGAGATCCAGAAGAAGTTCGCCCTGGCCGCCTCTTGCGTGCTGCTCGCGATGCTCGCCGGTGGCATCGCGAGTCGTACGTCACGCATCAGTCTCTGGGCGCAGGCCGGGATCAGCCTCGTTGTCTTCGGCGGCTACTACGTGTGCATCATCACGGGCGAACACCTCGCTGATCGTTCGGCGATCCCGCCAGCGGTGGCCATGTGGAGCGCGAACATCATCGTGCTGTTGCTCGCCATGCTCACGTTGCGTGTCGCGCGAGGGCGGCGCGGCTCGCCAGTGAGACCGCCATCGCCGACCGTCTGAATCGTCCAACTCAACCGTCCTGTTCCGCAGGCAACGAGCGAGTGACCGACGCCGGCTTTCGTGGCCAACCCTGTCAGGCGGTCCTCGCCGGCGAGATAGGCCTCGACCACGCCACGCTTGAACTCGGTACGACACCGTCGGTACGGCGCGCCACGGATAGAACCTCCGAGAAACTGATTCGAAGGGAAAACCGACCCGCCTGCTGTCCAGTCGATGGGCGTCGCTACACGCCACCCGACCTGAAAAAGAAACCGCAGCGTTGTGCGATGCCCCCGTCAGGTGCAAGACTGCGCTGGAACACTCGACCGCCGGAACCAAAACGCGCGAGCAATCTCGATTGGCGTGAATGTGATCGCCGACAACCAAACTGAACTGCGACACGCGCACGCAGGCACGCTGCACTATTGCCGACCACGCCGATAGTCTGCATCATCTGCTGCTCGGCCAATGCTTGAAGCAGCCGGACAGTCGTGGGCCCCTCCCGGGCTCGGCTTTCGCATCCTGGAGTACGGGTGGGTGGAAAATGCTCAGGTTCCATGCAATTTCGCGGCGCGAAGGCGGAGATCATGACGGCGTTCACCTGCTCTGGTCACCGCCGTTTCCTGCGGGCCACTCGCTCGATGGATTCACGATCGTCCGCCGTGAATCGCACGGTGAGCGCGAACAGACGTGCTTCTCGATTACCGCGGCGCTCCTCTCGACTGCGCGCAGCCTCGGTCACGTCACGATCCCCGAGGCGACGATCTGGAGCCGCTTCACGAGCGCGACCGGGCAACTCCCCGCGTACTGGACCTATCGCGTCACGCTGACGCGTCGCCACAGCATCGTCACCGTGACCGGCGGGCCGGTGATCGCCGTGTTCGCCGGCCTCGCGAACGGGACCGTCATCGCGGGCACCGATTACTCAGCAGGGTCCGCGAGACTGCACGGCACTGACATCGGCGTGCTGTGGCTCGTCACCGGCAGCATGAAATCCGAGTTCCGCATCTGCGGCAACGTCGTGAATGAGCGCCAGTGGCGCGACGCGCGCACGATCGTGAAGAGCTTGCAGGTGCCGTTCGCAGCTGCGAACACTGCGGTGAGCACGTTCGACGACGGGCGCGCACTCGCGAAGCATCGCGCTGGGCCCGACGGCCTCGATGGCGACTTCGACGAAGTGTCGCGCTACGCGAACGCCGCACTCGCGCGTCCCGATGGAGTGCCCGCGTGGCGCGTGATCTCGGAACGCCCGGGCGACGACGACAACGCGTGGGACGTGTCGCCATTCGGCCTCGCGATCGCGCCGACGATCCTGCCCGCCTGGCATCGTGGCCTGGGCTTCGCGCACCTGGACAACGATGCGCTCACGCCGGGCGCACGATACGACTATCGCATCGTGGGAACGGTGCGCCGGCGCGATCGTGACGAGCAGCTCCACGACTTGCACACGGTCGCGCGCGGATACCGCCTGCCCCGCTGCTTCCGCTGGGGCTCGGCCACTGTCTGGACGGACCGCGCACCGCTGGTGCAGGCAATCTCCACCGTCGCGGGTCTGCCGGCGGCAATACGCAAAGGATTTCACGCTCGGCGACTCGTGGTCGTGCCGGATGCACCGACACCGCGCATCGCGCTCGAGCTGATGTCCGGTTCGGCGGTGCAGGCGAAGGGGTTTCGTCATGGTGCGGCGGTCAATGCCGTGTCCGTCGCATCGTCGCGCCGCACCATGCTGGATTTCGGCGCTGACGTGGATCGTATCGTGATCGACGGCGATCTCGTCGTCATGGGCCTGGTGCCGGCGCCGCTCGATCCGTCGCTCGGCTTGGACGACCCAGTCGAGATTTCGCAGACGATCTACGGCATCGAGTTCGTCGCGACGGCACCGCCGCCTGCGCCGAGTACCATCGCGGTCGTCAACCTGAGCGACCCGTCGCGCACGGCCGCGCGCGGTGTGATCGATGGTAACCGCGGCTTCGAGATCTCGTGGGACGCGCCCGACGTCATCGCCGCGAGTGCGCTGCCGTTCTTCCCGGTGGACGCGACGTCGGCGCGGCCGACGGAGATCGCGCGCTATCGCCTCGAACGTGCATGGGGTGGACAGCCGTTCGCTGCGAGCGACGACGACGGTACGCAGCTCTCCGGCCGTAACGCGCCCTCACCCACCGATTCGCCGGCGTGGGGTTTCGACCTGCTCGCGGCGTTTCCTCCGGCCGATGCCGCGCCCGGCTCGCACGCGGTGCTCGTGCGCGCGATCGAGACGTTCGAGGCGCCGGTCCTGCAGTACGGCGACGACATCACCTATCGCGTGTTCTCGGTGGATGCGACGGGCCGCGAGTCGCCGGCTCGCACGTCCGCACCGTCGCCGCTGCGCAAGTTCGTGCGGCCACCGGTCCCCGCGACACCGCCGGTGGTCGGGCCCGTCGATCCCACCGTGGTACCGCCGAGTGGCGTGCAGGTGCGACTATATCAGCACGGCGACCCGGAGCTCACGGCGGCGCAACGCGCGCGTACCGCCGGAGGTGACGTGGTGCACCTGCGCTGGGGCTGGGGGCCGACGCAACGCGATCTCGATCCGGACGTGACCGAGTTCCGTGTGTACGAGCACGACGGTGCGCTCACGGAGATCCGCGGTCGCACGACGTCGTTCGCGGCCACTGCCGCAACTGGTTGGTCGCTTCCGGTGCTGTTCGATGCCCCGGTCGCGGCGAACGAATTCGCCAGCGTGGTGCTGGTGCTCGGCGCAGCGTTCCGCATCCTGTCGCACCCCGCGGGCACGAACGTGACGCTCTCGCTCGCACCGAACGTCGTGAATGCGAGCGCTGCACCGGCGCAGGGCGAGTTCACTGTCGGTCGCACGACATCGGCGGAGTTCAACGCCGAGTATTGGCATCGGCGCGTCGCGATCGTGCCGCGCATTCCGGCGCCGGCCGGCTCCGATATGGTGGAGTCGTACGAGCTCACGCTGACGGCGACGTGGATTGCGGTCGATGCAGTGCGCACGCGACAAAGGCACACGGTCGGCGTCACTGCGGCAGACGCGGAAAGCTACGTCGCAGACCGTCGTGCAGCGCTGGAAGCCGTCCCGCGCGCCGGCAACGAGAGCACCGTGTCCGCCGTCGAAGTCACGGCGCGCAACTTCGGACGCCCGGGCCTTGCGATTGCCGACCTCACCGACGTCGCAGCGATCACGCTGCCGCGTCAGTCGGGTGACGACGTGCACGGCACGCTGCGTCCCGCCGATGCATTTCCCCAGGGCTTCATGGCTGCGCCACGCATGCGGCTCGAACGTGTGCCCGCCGGGGCAGTGCTGCCGCGACTGCGCGTCACGCCGGCAAGCATCGCGCTCGTCTCCGCGAGCGGCGCCGCGACGGAGTGGGCGCTTTCTGCGGCTGACCAGGCCGCACTGCGCGCCGAAGATGCCTCCCGCACGGTCAGCGACCGCTTCCTTGCGCACGCCGCCGCTCGGCTCGACGGACTCGATGCCACGTCCACGTTGCTCGGCATCGTCGATCCCGCGCAGCCATACAGCGACACGCTGCCCAACCGGCCATCGCGATGGCTGTATCGGCTGCGTGCCGTGGATGCCGCCGGGCATCCATCGCTCGAGGGGCAGGTGCTGCCACTCGTGGTGCACGTTCCGTCGCCCGCCCGTTCCAACGCGCCGGAGATCGAACGTGTGGACGTCGCAGATGCCGTCGCGACCGTGCGGGTGCGCGCGCGTGGCGACACCGGGGAGACGATCTTCGTGTTTCACAGCGCCGACGCACAGTTCTCGAATGTCACCGCAACGCTGGCGACGATCCGGAATCGTCCAGACCTCGCGGCCGATGCGTGTCTCGTGGTGCGCGACGGTGCAGGACGGCGACTCATGCCGACCTTGGCGACGCCCGATGCGTCCGGTATCGCGCAGGTTGCCGTGCCGCTCACCGATGACGGGCAGGTGCTGCACGTGTGGGCACTGTCGCTGACGAGCGACGGCGTTCCCTCGCGGCTCGTTGGCCCGGTGCACGCGGCACTCGCGGTGGCGGGGGCGTAAGCACTTGCTCACCTCACCCCTCGCATCGCTCGCCGGATGGACGTGGAGCCGGACAGTCACCGGCGACCTGCCGAAAGCACTCCGGCTCGTGTTCCCGCCGTCGGCGCCCGGTGCGCCCGGACCGGGTACGCTGCCGGAATCGCAGCAGTGGGCCGTACAGGGCAGCGGACCGGCCACCGCCCTGCGCTTCCCCGCGGCGGGTCGCTGGCGCCACGCGCAGGCGGAGACGTCGAGCGTGCACTGGGTGTGGGGAAGCGCGACTGATGTGGCGCTCTTCGCCGGGTTGCGCACGTTGCTGCCGCTTGGCAATCCGCTCGTCGCCATTCGGTTCGACGATCCCTTCGACGCGCACCTCGAGAAGGGCGAGCCCAAGGGCGTGATTCGCGGCAGTGCCGTGGACGTGGGCAACGGTCCCGTGATGACCAGCGCGATAACGGTGGTCGCGTTCGCACCGGCCGCACCGTCGCTCGACTCGATCGGCGTGCTTCGGTACCTGCGCGATTCGCTCGCGGCCGGCAATGTCACGATCGGCACGCCGGCGTGGCAGGATTTCGTCAATGCGTTCGCGCTCGTCGAGCAACCGCTTCGCGTGCTCGAGCCGGGCGGCAGCCCTGCCACGGCTCGCTCGGTCACGCTCGGTCCCGGCGCCCCGGTGGTGCTGCAGGCCGCGCACCTCGGTGACGCACTCACGGCGCTCGGCATCACGCGCGCGAGCCTCGCGGCGGGCACGATGCTCGACGTCGCGCAGGGCGACGAGGTGGTGGCGGCAACGAGCGATGCGTTCAATGACGGAATCGTCGGGCTGACGCCCGCCACGCCATACGTCACCGTCGCGCCGCTCGACGCGTGGTTCGCGCCGCAGGGTTCGGCCGCGCTGCAGCGCTACACGCGTGGCAATACGGTGGTGCCTTTCGCCGATGGCAAGGCCACGTTCGACGACATGTTCCGGGAGCTCCAGACCGCCGCGAGCGATCCCCTGCTGGGTGCGTTCTACGTGACCGGGTACTCGCTGCAGCACGCGGCGATCCTCGGCCCAGCGACCACGCCTCAGACGCTGCGCACGGTCCTCGCCTTGGCGAAGGCGATGGGGGAGAACGGAGGCGACGCGCGCTTCCTCGCACTGAAGATACTGCAACTCGATCCGAATTGGCTGCGCACGGTGGAAACCACCGCGGCGCTCGCGGGCCTGCTGCTGTCGATCGGTGCAGGCGTCGCGACGTTCTTCCAGGACGACCGGTCGCCCGATCAGCTGTCGTTCTTCCTGCACTCGCAGGCCATCGCGTGGGCGCTCATGGTGGGATCGGCGAGCATCGACAGCCTGCTCGATGGATACGAGCTCAATCGCGACGCGATCGCGGCGCTGGACGCGCTGGACGGAGTCGAGGCGCACCTCGATCCGGTGGACGCGGACGTGCTCGACAATCCTCACGCCGCCAGCTCGGAGCTCATCGATCTCGCGCTGCCGGCACAGCGCCGCTTCAACGTGTTTCATCAGAAGATTCAGATCGTGCGGAACGCGACGGGTCTCCACGCGTACTGCGGCGGCATCGATCTCAACGCGAACCGAACGCAGGATCGCAACCACGCATCGCGCGGTCCGTTCCATGATGTGCATGCCCGCGTGAACGGCCTCGCGGCCGGCGAGCTCGCCACCACGTTCATCGAGCGCTGGCGAGCGGTCTCCAGCACCACGCTCAAGCTCGACACGCCCGGCGCGCTCGACGGGCTGCCGGACGAGGGCCGCGATGTCGTCCAGGTGGCACGCACGTACTACGGTGCGGTGCCCGGCAGCGGTCGCGGGTTTGCCTTCGCACCCGGCGGTGAGCGCACCATCATCGACACGCTGCTGCGGGGGATCGGGAGTGCACGCCGGCACATCTACATCGAGGACCAGTATCTCACGCCGCCGCCGGAGTTCGCGTTCGCGCTCGCCGCCGCCGCTGCGCGCGTGTCGGGGCCGCTGGTGATCATCGTACCGTCCACCACCGATCAGCCCTTTGGCCTGCCCCGTCGCCAGGCGTTCATCCAGCAGATGCGCGAAGCGTGGGGTGACCGGGTGAAGGTCGGCATACTGCGGCAGCGATTCGCCCGCACGCAATCGACCTTCACGTCGGCACACGGCCGGCTTTGGTTGACGGCCGACCTGAGCGAGGCCGTCGCCGACAACGTCGTGGAGATCGGGCCGGTGAACCGGCTGCCGGACGCACCGTTCTGGCTGGTGGTGGACGGCGAGGCGATGCGTGCGTACAAGAAAGTGCCCGGTTTCAGCAGTGCGACGGGTGCGCGCTATTACGTGGACCGGTCTGACGAAACCAGACTGTTTGCGAAGGATCGCGGCACGAAGCGCCTGGCGCACAAAGCCGGCGCAGCGGTCGTGACGGGAATGTTTCCCGCCATCTACGTGCACAGCAAGATGATGCTGATCGACGATGCGTTCGCATCGATCGGGTCGGCCAACTGTAACCGTCGCGGCTACTACTCCGACGGTGAGTGCAACATCTTCGCGATGCGCGACACGCTCGTCGACGGTGCCGACAACTGGATCCGCGACCTCCGCGTGGCCTTGTGGGCCGAGCACCTTGGCGTGACGGAGGAGTACGGCCGCGTCGCGCTGCGTGACCCGGTTTCGTGCCAGCCACTTTTCGACCGGACATTCACCACCGGCAACCGGTTCACGTCGGTGGACGCGCAGTCCTACACCACCGCGTTCGAGCTCGCGGCCGAGTTCGTCGACACGACGGGCGCGATCAGCGGCGCGCTCGCGATCGCCAAGCTGGTGGGCGGAATCGGCAGCATGATCGCCGGTACGGAATCCGACGCGATCTTTGACACCGTCGTCGATCCCGGCAGCGAGGTGGAATGACATGCGACTGACGGAGCTTTTCGCGTCGATCGCGAACGCATGGCCGGCGCAGGACATCGACACGTCATTCCCGTCTTCTACCGACGGCACGGGCCTCATGGCGCAGCTGGTGGATGCCATCGAGGTGGAAGACGCGATCACGGACATCGATGCCGCAGGCACGGTCACGGTAAGTGGCACGCTCACCCTCGCCAACGGCCTCGCGCCCGCGCCCACGACACTCGTGAGCCGGATCTTCCCCTCGATGCGCTTCGCGTTCGCGCCGTCGAACGACTGGAAGTCCGACTTCCGCGCCTCGTCGAATACCGCCGGTGGATACACCCTGCAGGTGGACACACTGCCGCTCGACGTGCACATCCCGCCGGACCTGCTCGGCGCACATCCGGATCCCGCCCGGCAGGGCATCGACCGGGGCATCGTACTGTCCGACGGCGCAGCCGATTCGACCATCTCTCGCGACTTCGCCTTTACCATCGAGGCGCCAGGAGTCATGCGCCTCGAATCGCACCTGCCGATATCGATCGGGCCGTGCCGCATCTTCGGGCTGCACGCGAAGGCAGTGCACGACCTGCGATTCATCGCGAGCCCCTCGCGTGCGAGGGCTGAGCTCGACTGGCTGGTGCGGCCGCTCGACAGCGGCGCATTCGCCTTCGACGGTGGCGGCCTTGGATTCGGCGGCATCGAACTCGATTGGACCGTCGAGGGAAGCGCGCTCGCCGATCTGCGCAAGCGCCTCCGTATCCGCGAGGATGCAGAGTTCGTGCTGGAGAATCTGGTGCTGCCGTCGGTGTTCCCGGTGCCGCAGCATGGCAACGTCGGACTGCGGAAGAGCCTCGATCCCGGCGAGCCGCTCTCGGAAGTCCTGACCTTCGCCGATGCGCCGCTCGTCGTTCCATTCGTCGACAGCGCACAGGCGTTTCTCACGCGGCTGTACTTCGCGACACCACGCGAGGATGCGGACTGGTGGTCCGGCCTCACGCTCGAAGGCGGCGTCGCGTGGCCCGATGGCACAGGCGGTGATTTTGAACTCGAACTCGGATTGATCGATGGTGACGTGGTGCGACTCTCCTTCGCACACACACCGCCGCCGATCGGCGACGAGATCCCGCTCATCCGGCTCGACCTCTGGAAGATCATGGTCGACATCTTCCGCATTCGCGCCGGCGTGTCGCTGCGCGAACTCGGCAAGAACTCGCCCGATCCAGGTTCGGCCGTCCAGCTACTCGCCGACATCCTCATCCGCGCGAAGCCGGGCGAGAGTCGGGGTGCGGAGGGTGCGGTCTCCGTCAAGACGGACGACGACAAGCCGTTCGAGGCGGCGCTCGTCGATGTGGGGTGGGATCGGGGTAAGCCGACCGGGAATATGATCATGCCGAATGGCGCGCAGCTCAAGCTGTCGCGCTTCGCGCTCGAAGTGCGCGAGATGGGCCTGGTGTACGAGCAGGGTGCGACCTACTTCGCAATTTCCGGAGGCATCCGCGAGACCACGGCGCCACTCGAGGGCAGCATCTGGTTCACGCGACTGCGCGGCAGGATCGCGGGCAATTCGGATGCACCGGGCTTCCTGCTCGGTGGATTGGGTGCGGAGCTCGAGGTCAAGGACGTCGTCAAGATCACGGTGCACGGGAGCTACCGGCAGGAGACGCTTTCCGACGGTACGCGCGTCAAGGAGCAGGGGCTCGGCGGCGGTATCGTCATCCACGCCGGCGGAAACGAGTGGGGCCTCACCACGGACCTGTACTGGGGCGAACGCGTGCCCGTCACGGGCGACCGTACCGAGTACCTGCTGTTCCTCATCGCGTTCTTCGGCGCGATCCCGATGGGTCCCATCGAGTTGCGCGGGATCGAGGCGCTGTACGGCGACTCGCTGGCGCCGAAGCTGGACGACAGCGACCGCGACGCCGGTGAGCTCAAGTACTACTCGTGGCTCAAGCGCGCGCGGCCCACGGCGCTTCCTGAAACGCGCGGCCTCGACGGGTGGAAGCCGACGCGCGACGCGTGGGCGTTCGGGTTTGGCGCCGGAATCTCGTTCACGGGATGCGGCGCGGTTTTCCAGCTCAAGGCGTTCGGCCTCGGATTCGACTCGCCCGACGCAGCGGGCCTGATCATCGTGATCGAGTTCGGCATGTTCGGATCGAAGTCGCCGCTTGCGCTGGGCATCTTCGAATACGACTTCCGGCGCGACGTGTTCGTACTCAGCATCCAGCTCGATGTCACGCTCGACCAGATCATCGACAATTTCCCGGAGGAGCTGAACCTCAGGATCGGCGGCAGCATCACGATCGGGAACAAGCCTGGACTCGTCGCACTCGGCCGGCTGAACCAGCCCGACACTTGGGTCGGCGGCACGCTCGAGCTGCAGATGAGCCGGATTTTCCAGCTCAAGGTGCGGGCGGCGCTGTGCGTGGAGTGGCTCGAGGACACGCACGTCGCCGGCGGGTTCGTGCTGAGCGTGAGCGTGAAGGGCAACATGAGCGTGATTCGCCTCGAGGGCTGGGGTGCGCTCGAAGTGCTCGTGCGTTTCATGCTGAGCGGCTCGAACGACTTCGTCGCGCGGCTGCGGTTCGAGATCGGCTTTGCGGTGGTGCTCTTCGGCTTCCTGCGATTCGGCATCAGCATCGAGTTGCTGGCCGAGTGGCTGGCGCACGTGCCGAACTATCTGGTCTTTCGGGTCACGTTCCGCTTCGAGACCCCGTGGTTCCTGCCTGACGTGTCGTACACCGTCGAGCACACGCAGGGCACGCTGGAGCCGGCGGATCGCAATGTGGTCACCAGCCCGTTGCTGCAGGCGAGTGGTACGTCACGGCTTGGTACGCGTGCACTGCGCGTGCAACGCCTCGACGGTGGTGTAGGTGGTGCGCCCACGCCGCTGTTCGCTGTGAACACGCTTCCTGGAGCGCCTGGCGCGTGGCAGGGCACGGCGGCGCCGATACCGCTCGACGCCGTCGTGGAGATCAACTTCTCGGTGATGCTCGACGATGCACTCGGCATCGGTGCGATCGATCCGGACCGCGGACTGCAGGTGTCCGGTGACGGCGATCTCGCGCTCACGACGCAGTACCGGCTCACCGGCATCACGATGCGTCGCCGGCCGTTGACGGGTGGCACCTGGGATGTCGTGGAGGAGCTCACAGGCGCCGCGTCGCTGCGCAGGTTCCGCTGGCTCTGGGACGCGGATACGCGCACACTCGGCGGCGTCGCGCCGAAGAAGCTGCTGCTCAACGGGAACACGCCGTTCACGGTCGGTCTGAGCAATCCGGTCGCCGACATGGAGATCCTCGAAGAGAATCCGTCGTTCCCGTGTTGCCGTGTTGCCGCGCCCGACGTTGCGCGGTTCGATTTCGCTGCCGAAGCGATGGGACCGATTGCGGCGAGCTTCGTGCGCCCGTTCCGCTACGAGCGGCGTGGAACCGTTGCGCCGCTCCGCGTGCATGGTGTGCCATGCAGCGTGCGCGCGCCGATCGAAGCCGGCGCGACCGTCGATCGCGTGGGGGCATTCCTCGCGACCGGTGCGCTCGCGTGCAGCGTGACGTCGCAGGAGGACCTCGCGGTGGCCGTGCTGCGCATCAGCGTCGGCGGGCGCCGGAAAGCACGGCTGGTGGTCGTCGCACTCGACGCAACGGGTGAAGAGGTCGCACGCGTGCAGGATAACACCGGCGCGTCCGCGTTCGTGGATGTGCCAGTGGAGCCAGCGGCAGGTTTTCGCACGCTGCTGGTGAGCCTCGAGAACTTGGAACCGGCACAGGAGGGCGATGAGTTCGCGCCGTCGATCACGCTCGACTCCATCGAGTGCATCACTGCGGCCGACCGCACGCGCTTCGACCGTGACCGCGAACGTTGTTCACGCGAATCCACCGAGGGTGCCGGTGCGGTCGTGAATTTCCTGTCGCGTCACGAGTACGAGATCGCGATCACCACCGAGATCGGTGTGCGGCACTCGGCGACCGACTGGGAGACGAGCACCGTGACCGAACGTGTTGGTTTCACCACCGCCGGTCCGCCGGGGCTCAACGAAACGCCGGAGCCCGGGCTCGAGCTCGCCTCGTATGTGGTCAGTGGGCCGCCCGGCGGCAACGGGCTCACGTATCGTGAGGAGTCCGTGCACATCGTGCTGTCGGACAGCCTACGGGTGTTCGGTCCTGGATCCGGTGCCGCGGAATCGGACCATCGCATGCCGGTCACGATCGTCGTGGAGTCGGCGTTCGATTCGCAGCCTGAGGCACGTGCGGACAAGAGCTCGCGCGAATCCGCCGACTGGTTTCTGACGAATCGCGCAGCGCCGGACCCGTGGCTCACGCACGCGACGCTCGACATCGTGAGCGCCATGAGCCTGGAGAGGCGTGTGCGCCGCTACCGCGACCTCACGGTTGCATCGACCGGTACCTGCACGCCTGACGACGTGTGGCACGAGCAGCAACCGCGCGCGGGTGTGGAGCCGTTCGATGCCTCTGACCGTCGGCTCTGGGACGCGAGTGCGTCGTACATCGCGGCGCTGCGTCTTGAGGGAGGTCCGGTGGTGGAGCGTGCCCCGTTCGAGGCGGCGGACATCACGGCGCTCGATGGTGTGTCGGGATCGTGGGCGGTGGTCGATGGCGCGTTGAGCGCGACCGGCGCCGCCAGCGGTCACTTCGGCGAGCCCACATGGGATCTGTTCCGGCTGGAGCTGCGCGGCAGCATCGCCGCCGGCGGAGACATGGGCGCGGCCGTGCTGGTGAACGCCGCGCAGCCCACGCGCGGCATTCGCGCCGTCATTCGTCGTGGCACGGGCGTCGATGGCCTGCTCGTGCTCGAATCGACCGCGGGCGTCGTGATTGCAGCCCAACCAATCACCGCGGTAGGTGGTATCAATGCACTCACGGTCGAGGTGTTCGCCGATGTGGTGCGCTGCCGCTGCGGCGACGCGGTTCTTCGCGTCGAGCGCGACGATCGCGGTGCCGGTCGCTGCGAGCTACTGGCGAATGCGGCGTCGATCGCCGCGCTGCGGGTGCGCGGGATCGACATGTATCGGTTGCCGTTCCGCACGAGTCGGTACCAAGGCTTCCGCGAGCACATCGGTAGTTGTACCGGTGTCGAGCGATACGATGCGGGAGGCGCCTCGGAGCCGCTTGCGACGCTCTGGTCAAGGCTCGGCAGCAGCATGACGAGTGTGATGCAGGCTGATGCGACGGACGCGGATCGCGAGTCCGTATTCGGTGGCGCGGCCAGCGCGCTCGCGCTGCCCCTGCTCGAGGATCCGGCCCGGCTCCACGTGACGATGGCCAGCGCGGCAAGCGATCGCTGGTTTCTGCTCGAGAGTCCGGAGCCGATCGACTTCGTGCAGGAAACGACACTGCGCATGGAGCGTCGTGTCGTTCGCCCGACCCTGGCGCCGGCGGACAGGGCTCGGCTCGGCGCACTCATCGAGCGCGTCCTGCGTGATGCAGCGACGGGACCGGGTCCATTTCCGCCGCGTGCCCTGCCGATCGGGGTGCGGGCTCTTGTGCCCGGCAACATTCGGTGGAACGACGATCGACTGGGCGCGAGGAGGAGGGTGGCGTTCACCGCGCAACTCGTCGATCGATTCCTGGTCGTCGTCGAGCTGCACACCGGTGTGCAGCGCAAGCTGCGCTTCCCGGCGATTTCGGCCGAGGACCGGGAATTGCTTCGTGACGTCACGGCGGATCTCGATCGTGACTTCGCGATCATTGGCTGGCATGTCGGCGAAATCGTGGAGTGGGTACCACAGTCGATCACGGTCGTCCAGAACGCCGATGCAACGAAGGCACTGGTGTTGCCGTTGGGTGCGCCGCTCGCGGATGGGACGTATCGGATGTCGCTTGCGATCACGCGCCGCTGGTTCGAGAGCCTCGAACCGACGGGGCCCGGCAACTCGTATTTCGATGAGGCCGAGATGCTCATCGAGGTGGTTGGCTGAGACGCATCGCCGCGCTCGGTCCCCGGCGTCGGAGCGGCGCACGTCGTGTGCGATCTGCCTGCGCGCGCACGTCGTACGGCCTACGTACATAGCCATCCGGGGCTGTGAGCGAGTCCTCGGGCGCTCACAGCCTCGCAGTCATGACCAAAGACGCGTGATCCGGCCAAAACGAGCCGGAGTGGACGCTGTCGCCGTCCATTTGCAGCGATGTCCGGCAAAGCGTCACTGCGGCGTGCGATACGTGGACCGCTCGACAGCCCGGAACCCGAGCCAGATTAGGTGCCCGCGCGCGTTCACCCGCGTGCCGCCGCGCCTGATCAGCACCACCCCTCCCGCCGTTCATCCCACCCACCGAACCCCATGGCAGCCCCGCCGGTAGGCAAGGTCAATACGCTCACATGCTCCGTGCGCATTCTGCCAACTGACCTCAGCCGACCGATCTCTCATGTCCCCAACTCTCTCAGTACGCCGCGCACGAATCACGACCGCGGCCCTGCTGATCACCTCCGGTGTCCTCACCGCCTGCTCAGACTCCTCAGGCCCCAATCAGCCGCCGATCCAGTCGCTCGCCGTCTCCGGCGTGAAACTGAACTCCGGCACATTCGCCTCGAACGGCCGCTTCGGGCTTGGCCTGATCGCGACGTCGAACGGCGGCGACGCGATCCTCAACACCTCGGTCAGCGTGTCGGCGCAGGTGACGGCCATCAGCGTCGGCAATCCATCGGCATCGACCGTCGCGCGGGTCGGCACCGAATCGACGAATCCGCAGAGTGGTGCCACACAGGCCACCATCCTGATGGATAACTCCGGCTCGATGTCGAACACCGATCCGCAACGGCTGCGTGCCGCGGCGGCGAAACTGTTCTGGGAAGCGGTGCTGCCCGTGCGCGCGACGAATCGCGTGGCATTCCTCGATTTCGGAACGACTGCCACCACCGGCTTCTCGAGCACTCGCATGCTCGTACCGTTCACGTCGAACGCGGCGCGCCTGGACAGCGCACTGGCACGGGTTCAGGCATCAGGTGGCACACCGTTGTACGAGTCGCTGCGCGAGACGGCCCGCTGGATCGACACCAGCACCACAGGCTCCACCGACAACCGCGTGATGCTGCTTCTCAGCGACGGACAGCCCAACTCGCGCACCAACCGCGACTCGGCCCTCGCCATCGCAGCCCGCGCCAAAATCACCGTGCATACCGTGGGCCTCGGACCGGCATCGGATCTGGCGACGAGTGGACGCGATACGGTGGCCATCGGCGCGATTCGTGAAATCGCCGACCGTACCGGCGGTGTGTATGCCGCTGCCACCGATGCCAATGCGCTTGGCCCGATCTTCACCAACATCGCGCGCGCCAGCAGCCGTGGTCAGCTGGTGACCACATTTGCGATCAGCCCGATCCCGGCCAGCGGAACGCGGGTCAGTGGGACGGTGACCGTGTCGTCGGGCGGGACGTCGCAGACGGCGACGTGGACGTTCGTGGCGCCGTGACGCCTGCCGTTGGCGCGTGGACAATGGTCGATTTGTATTGACCTGAGGTATAGGTCAATGTATACTGACTGCATATGCCGACCATTCCCATCTCCGATGCCAAGGCCCGGCTGGCGTCTCTCGTTCGCGAAGTCGCAGCCACGGGCGAGGGCTACGTGATCAGCGTGAACGGCCGTCCCGTCGCCGAGCTACGGCCTTTCGTGCCGGCACCGACGCCGGGGCGGTTCAAGGATTCGATCGTGTTGCATGAGGATTCGTTCGCCCCGCTGACCGATGCAGAGGCAGCAGGCTGGGGGCTGTAATGGCTGATGATCGGCCCTTGCTGCTCGACACCGTGGCCTTCGTACTCTGGCATGCGGACAGCCCGAGGCTGAGCCAGAAAGCACGCGCGGCGATGCTGCAGGCGCTGGACCGCCAGATCTTCGTCAGCGCGGCTACCGCGTTCGAGATCGCGACCAAGGTGCGCCTCGGCAAGCTGTCGGTACCGGCCGCACTGCTGTCAGACTTCGTCTATGTCGTCGAATCCGATGGGTTTCGGATGCTCGATGTCGACGCGACGGCTGCAGTACGCGCCGGGCAGCTTCCCGCAGATCATCGCGATCCGTTCGACCGTTTGCTCACCGCGCAAGCGATCGCTCTCGGCTGCGCGGTGGTGACCAACGATCCCATGTTTGCAGTACTCGGAGCGGACACGTATTGGTGAGTCATCGCGGACTCTTCTCATCGCCCCTGCGGCGTGGTGCAGCCGCCGATGGTGTGTGCGGGCGCTCGCCCTACGGCGCCGCCACCACGTACGGCGAATTGGCGAAGTTCGACACCGTCCCCGGCAGCCCCGTCGGGTTGTAGTAATTCGTCTTCGTCACATCCACCGTGCTCGGGCGCCACACCAGCGGTCCGGCGTACATCAGGTCCGTCGGATCATTGCCCACATGGCCGGCCAGCGCATGATTCGGGGCCGCGGTGCTGACGACGCCGAGCAGGTGGAAGATCTCGTGCTGCCGCCGCGCGTGATCCACCAGAATGCGCCGCATGGCCTGCGCCGCAATGCCGAAGAAGTGCGAGCGCCCGCGCCAGTCGACCGCACGCTGATCGACGAGCCGCAGGAACGCCTCGTGCACGAGTGCCGTGGCGCCCAGCGTGTGTTCGTTGCGCTCGCGCCTGAGCTGCGATGCCGCGAGGCGCTTCAGCTCATCGTAGATCACCGGCAGCTGCTGATCCATCGCGTCTGGCTCACCGCTCGCGAGCGCGGCGAGGAGCCGGGTGACATCGGAGTCAGTGCGGGCCAAGGGCAGTCGAGACGACGGGAGAGGGGCGCGACGATTCAGCACGTTCCGCAGACGCGCACCCGGCGTCAAGGCGGACGGGCCGATCGGGCCGGATCTCGGGCGAACGATGCGGGGGTGCATGCCCGATCACGCGCAACGGAGGCACGAACGTGCTCATCGGCGTCTGCCGCCCGTCTGCCGGGGCGTGGCGAGGCGCGCTCACACGCAATTATTCGTGACGGGCAGTGGGCTCGGACGTCATTTGGCACTGAGTAGATACGTCTGGCCGATGGGTGTGCCGGGCCGGTCACTCGATGGCGGCGGCGTATTGGATCGACGATGCGCCCTGCCTGTGACGCCACCACACGTCACGCGTCTTATGGACGAGTTCGCTGAGCACAGCCTGGTACGACCCGCGCGGCACCCCACCCGGTCCGGCGCGAGCAACAGGAACGGTCCTGACGGTCAGCGATGACCGCTTGGCGATGACGAGTTCTTCGTGTGGAGGGGCGGGTGGGCCCTGAAGCACGTTCAGCCCCCGGTGAGCGACGGCTTGCCGGGGGCACCTCGTGTTCGCGCGCCGCGGCTTCACGCGGCGTACATTCTGCATATGACCACCGCACGACCCCGGATCGCGTTTCAGGGCATCCCTGGCGCCTTCAGCGAGGACGCCATTCGCGTCTTCTGGGGCCCGGACACGATCCCGGTGCCGTGCGAGTCCTTTTCCCAGATGCTGGCGGCGGTGAAATCCGGCAGTGCAGATGGGGCGGTGCTGCCGGTCGAGAATCTGGTGGTCGGCCCGATCACCTCCGCGCTCGATGCGCTCGACGACTTCAGCGTCGGGCTGAATCTGGGCGGCACAACGGACATCCGGATCGTCCACGCGCTGATGAGCGTGCCGGGATCAACGCTCGAACAGATCCGGCGGGTGGCCAGTCATCCGGTGGCGCTGGCGCAGTGCCGACGCTTTCTGCAGGCCTTCGGCGCCAGAACGGAGCCATTCTTCGATACGGCTGGCGCCGCGCGGATGGTGCGGGACACACAGGATCCCACGATCGCCGCCGTGGCCAGTCACGGTGCCGCGGAGCGATATGGCCTGACAATTCTCTCTGACGCGATTCAGGACGATCCGGACAACTGGACCCGGTTTCTGCGCATCGAAGCAGAGCCGTAGCACCGCGACGCGCTGGGACGCGGTTCCCCCGTCCGCTAGTGGCGCGGTCGGTTTGGATCGCGGCCACCGTCGCGACGGCGCGCATCCATCCGTCGCCGTTGCTCGGCAAACTTCACGCGTTGCTCGGGCGTGAGGATCGAGTCCATGGAGGCCCGCATCTGATCGCGCAGCGAATCGAGTTGCGGGCCGACGCGCGCGCGCAGGGAGTCGAGCTGCAACTCGCGACGCACGAAGATGGACTCCACCGCCTGCGCCTGCACCGGGGTGAGCGTCAACTCGCTGGTCATCCGCGTCATGATGCGCGCGCGCATCCGGGCCCGGCTGGCCGAGTCCGGGGGCTCGGACATCACGCCGAAGGGGCCACCGTCGCGGCGGCCGCCACTGCGTCCGCCGCCAGACTCCGAGCGTCGATGCAACAGCCGTCGATCGAGGACCACACCGACGACCACACCAATGGCCAGCACCGCCGCCACCGTCAGGAGCGCCATCAGGCGCGAGCGGGGCGTCGTCATCGCGCGCGGTCCGGATCAGCGCTCGCGGCTTCCTGATCGCTGGCGATCAGGTGGTGTGCGAGTCCGCTCGATCCGTCGGCTTCGAGTGCGCTGAGCAGCGCAGCCGGGTCACTGTCGTGCAACTCGGCGTCCGCCACGGTGGACGTGTCGATGCGCGACAGGGTGAGGGCGGCGAAGAGGGCTGCCGCCGCGGCCAGTGGCAGCGCGACGCGCACCCAGGCGGCGAGGGTGTCGGCCATGGACGAGCGGCCGGCGCGACGTCGTGCCGCGAGAAGGAACGTCGCCTGTGACAGCACCCGCGCTTCGAGGCGATTCGCGTCGATGGACGGGACGCCGCGATCTGCGCGACGCAGCACCGCATCGAGGCGCGGGTCGTCCGCCGAGGGCGTGTGGTGTTCCGGGTCAAACGTCATTCGTCCTCTCCACCGTCACCGAGCCACGCCTGCAGCTGCGTTCGCAGTGCCTTGCGTGCCTCGTGCAAATGCCATCGTGCAGTTCCGGGGGGCATGTCCAGCAGTTGCGCCGCCTCGGTTGGCGTAAACTCCTCGAACGTCACCAGCTCGATCAGGTGGCGTTGCACCGGAGGGAGGGTCGCCAGTGCCGCATCCACGTCACTCCGGAGAATGCTGAGCGACGCAGCGTCGGCGGGGCCCACCGCTGCACTGATCTCCCGCTCCGACAACTCCTCCGTTTCGCGCCGTCTCGCCGATCGCTGCCGGTTGATCGCCGTCGTGGCCACGATCCGGAAGAACCAGGGGCCGAACGAGCGCTCCGGATCACACTGGTCGATCCGTTCGAGCGCCCGCAGAAATGCATCCTGCACCGCGTCTTCCGCATCCTCACGATGCTGCAGCACACGCCACGCAATACGGTACCCGCGCGCCAGATGTCGCTGCACGAGGACCGCATACGCCTCGGCATCGCCCTGCTGGACCCGCACCACCAGTGCCGGTTCATCGGTCGCGACGGCGATCGGGGGACCGGTGCTGTTCCCACCCAGGGTCATGAGGCCAGTGAAGGAGCGCCGCCCTGGCGCGATCGAGAGTGGACGCGGCGCACCGTGTGCTGCGCCGCTGCTGAACCGTACACGGTGCCCTGCGGTGGCGTTGGTTCTCCAGTGCAAGGTACAGCCACCGCTCATGTGCAGCGCGACGCGGGCCGCGCATCTCCCGGGGGCGGAGGCGTTCACGGAACCGTGGGCCTTCGATTCACCCATTGGAGGCGATATGTGGCGCACAGCACGGCGGATGGTGACGATGGTGGCGGGTGGGATGCTGGGCGCCTGCGGGCCATCGGGCCGCACTGAGGCACGCGAGGCAGCGGTGGACAACCTGTCAGTGACCTCCGACGCGGTGCCCGCGGTGTCGCCGGAGGCACCAGCCATCGGTGCGCGCCTGATTGCCGCAGCAGGCGTGGCAGGGACGGCTGGCGCGCCTCCGAGCCCGGAGGCGGTCCGCATGATCGTGCGCACGGCGGAGCTCACGTTGCAGGTGGCCGACGTCAAGGCGGTAATGGAGCAGGTGGCGGAGGCCGTCAGTGCCAGCGGTGGGTTTCTCGGTGCGTCGCGTCTCTGGCGTGACGGGGAATCGGATCGGGCCAGCATGACGGTCCGGGTGCCGGCCGTCCGGCTCGACGCGACCCTGGCCCGGATTCGCGGGTTGGCGGTGCGCGTCGACAACGCCTCGGTGACGGGCGAGGATGTGACACGGCAGGCGGTGGACCTGAATGCGCAGCTGATCAATCTGCGCGCGACCGAAACGGAACTGCGCGCGCTGCTCGTCACGGTCCGGCAGCGGACGCAGAAAGCGTCGGACGTGCTCGAGGTGCATACGGAACTGTCTCGCGTCCGCGGTGAGATCGAGCAGCGCACCGCCGAGTTGCAGACGCTGACGCAGCTGGCTGCGCTCTCGACCATCACCCTCGACCTGCGGCCTGACGTTGTGGCGACACCGATTGCCTCCGCGGCATGGCAGCCACGCGGCGTGCTGCGCGACGCGACGCGTGCGTTGGTCGGCACGGCGCGGGTCGCTGCCACGGCGGCGATCTGGGTCGTGGTGTATGGCGGTCCGCTGCTGCTCTGCGCCGGTGCCGGTGTCCTGTTCTTCCGGCGTCTGCGCAACGCGCGCCGGCCGGCGTGACCCCGGCGAGGCACTGTCGGCGGTGCCGGGGCTCCAGCTCGAGACCGACGTCATGGTCAAGCCATTCAACCGTGACACGCTGGCGCGGCTGACCCGCGGCAAGATCACGGCCTGGCGCCGCAATGGCGGTCGGGCCGGATCGACGATACCGTTGCTTGTGACCATCGCTGCCGATCCGCGACCGCTGCGCTTTGCGGAGTCTGACACGCGTCGCTGGGTGCTGATCGGTGCGGCGCTCGGTGCCGCGTGGCATGCAGTGTCGGCGGTGGCGAGCGTAGCCAGCTATGGCTTCGGGCCAACGGTGCACCAACTCGTGCTGGTCGGGACATGGCCGCTGGTGTTGCTCTCACCTGCGGTGCAGCTCTCGGGCGTGACGGGGACGTCGTCCTCTGGCTGGTGTCGCACGCGGTGACCACGATCGCGGTCTGGTCACTCATCTCGCTGGGGTTGTCGACCGTCGACCGGGCCTTCGCCGAAGTGATCCGGCAGGAGCGTGAACTCACCGAAACGATCGATCGCGCCCCTGACGGAATTCTGATCACGGATTCGGACGACATCGTCCGCGTGGCCAATCCAGCGGCGCTGCGTCTGCTGCGATGTGACCGGGATGCTTGCATCGGCCGGTCGATCGTTCTGGTACTGCAGCCCGCTGACGTGAGCGGCGGTAGCCCGGAGGACGCACCGGGTGAGGTGGCTGGGCTCCATCTCGAGACGGACTTCATTGCGAAGCCGTTCTCCAGCGACGCACTGGCGCAGCGTGTCTCGGCCAAGCTGGCAAGCCGGCGGAATGGTCATGCGTTCCACTGAGCGCTGTGGGCGGCCACGGCAACCTGCTGCGTGCCACGAAACGGAGCGCCGGACGCCGGCGTTCCCAACCATGTATAGTCTGTGCGTCTCGCACCTGTGTGCGCGTTCCACGCTTCCCCGTTTCCGGAGTCCCCGTGTCGCTGCGTCGTCTTCCCGTGTATCTCCTCGCCGATGTGTCGGGTTCCATGCGCGGCACACCGGTCGAGAGCGTCAAGGCCGGCATCCGACAGTTGCATCGTGACCTGCTCACCGATCCGCAGGCGATCGAAAGCGCGTACCTGAGCGTGATCACCTTCGCGGACGTCGCAATTCAGGTGGTGCCACTCACCGAGGTGGGCAGCTTCATCCCCCCGGAGATGGAAGCCAACGGACAGACGAACTACGGCGACGCGTTGCGGGTGCTGCTGGAGTGTTTCGAGATGGAGGTGGTGCGCACCACAGCCGAGCAGAAGGGGGACTGGCGTCCGCTGGTCTTCATCCTCTCCGACGGCGCGCCTACCGATACCAGCTGGACGCAGTACGCGGCCGAACTGCGTCAGCGTCGGCCGGCGAACATCATTGCGGTGGCGTGTGGTGATCACGCGGACCTTGCCGCACTGCGTGAAACGACGGACACCGTGATCCAGATGCGCGACATGTCGCCCGACGCCTTCCGGGCGTTCTTCAAGTTCGTCTCGGCCAGCGTCAAGACGACCAGTGCCAAGGTGGGATCGGTCGGGGAGGGTGGTGGCATCACCCTGCCACCGCCACCGCCTGGCATCACGATCATTCCCTGATGCGTGGCTGACGATTCCGGTGCGGTAGAGCCGCTCGCAGAGGCATCCGCGGAATCACCGGGTGTGCCGACCGCGGTGTGGGGCGCGCGCGTCCCGGAACTGCCATGGTGTCCGGATACACTGCTGACGGCGCTGGAACCGGCGTTCGTCGCCCAGGCGGCCGCTGAACCTCGGGTCGTTGCGCATGCCGACGCCGGTGCCGGCTGGCGGGTGCTCGGCGCCAGCCTTCGCGGCAAGGCGCACGCCCATCGCGGAGAACACCGTGATGATGCACTCGCGGTCCGCGCCGATGACGAGCTGCTGGTGCTGGCGGTGACCGACGGCGCCGGTTCAAGCGCACTCAGTCGTGTGGGCGCCGCAGTCACGGCGGAGCTGGCCGTGGGGCAGACAGTGGCGCGGTATCGCGCATCTCGTCCCGATGCGCTTGACGGCTCACGCCTTGGTACGGCGATGGCCCATGCGGTGCACGATGCCGCCCTTCGTCTGCATGCACTGGCGACCGCCGCTGATGTGTCGCCGGCCGCATTTCGCACCACGCTGCTGCTGGTCGCGATTCTCGGGGATCTGATGCTGGTGGCGCAGGTCGGTGATGGCGCTGTTCTGGTGCAGCATCGGGATGGCACCGTGGCGCGCGTCGGTGCCATGCGTGAAACGGCGTGGGCTGGTGAAGTGTCATGCTTCGTGCCCGATGCCTGCGCCATGACGCAGGCCGCTGCGCTGCGTCAGCTGCGCGCATCGGATATCGCGTTGATCGCGTTGATGACCGATGGCGTGGATGATCCGTTCCATCCGCTCGAGCAGAGTGGCGAGGCCCTGGTCGTGCAGTGGCGCCACGGCACATCCGCCTCGATCGGGACGGCACAACAGGCTCCCGCTGCGTCGGTTCTCGGCAGCACGGACGCATTGCTGCGCTGGCTCTCGTTCGAACAGCGCGGTGAAGTGGATGATCGGACGTTGCTGCTGGCATGGCGCAGCGACGAGATGACCTCGTGACCAGCACCGCGATGCGAACGAGTGGGGTCGCGGCGCAGACCACCGATGGGCGCACGCTGCTGCTCCGGCCGACACCGCTGGGCAGCGGCGCAGAGAAGACCGCGTTCCTGACCACCGATGGTCGCGAGGTGGTGGCCTTCTTTTTCGGGACCTTGCGTGATCGCGCCGCGCGCGTCGAACGCCTGCAGCGGATTGTCTCGAGCTACGATCCGACGCGTGTGGCTGGTGGGAGCTACTGGCGCGATGCATTCTGCTGGCCGACCGGCATCGTGGACGGTGCGCGCGCGGTGCCGCCGGATTTTGCGCGTGCGCATTCGCTTGCGCTCCCGGCACTCGGCGTGGTGATGCCGGTCTACCGGAGTGCGTTTTTCATGCACGATCGCTTTGGCAACCGCGTCGAGAAGGAAGTGCGCTGGTTCACCGGCCGGAAGGCGGGGGCTCTGGTCGTCGATGCCGAACGGGGGTCATTGCTGACGCGGCTTCAGGTCTGCATGCGCCTCGCTCGTGCCGTGCGCCGCCTGCACTTCGCCGGCCTCGCGCACAGCGATCTGTCCAACCGCAACGTGCTGATCGATCTGCGCGGGGGCGAGGCCTGCGTGATCGACATCGATGCACTGGTGGTGCCCGGCCTGGCGCCTCCCACGGTCCTCGGCACGCCGGGGTACATGGCGCCGGAAGTGGTGGCTGGTACCGCACTGCCCTCGATCGAAACCGATCGGCACGCGCTGGCCGTGCTGTTCTATGAGCTGTTGCTGCAGCGCCATCCTTTGCGTGGACGATGCGTGCACAGCACGCGCAGCGCAGAAGCGGATGAGCAGTTGTCGATGGGCGCGAAGGCGCTGTTCGTCGAGCACGCGAGTGACCATCGCAACGCACCGACGGAGCCGATCGACGTCGGCGTTGACGCGCTGGGTCCGCACCTTGCTCCGTTGATGCGCCGCGCGTTCGAGACGGCGTTGCATGTGCCATCCGGTCGCCCCGATGCCGTCGAGTGGGAGGAGGCGCTGTATCGCACCTTGGAGCGGCTCATGCCGACGCCGTCTGGCCGGAGCTGGTTTGTGGTGACAGACCAGGGCCCGATGGTCGAACCGTGGACTGGCGAGCGGCTGCATCGCCCCGTGCCGCTGTTGCGATCCGGCCGTGGGGCTGGTGCATCGTGGCGTGACGATGGTATCAGCACGGCGCTCTTTCATCACCGCACCCTTCACGAGTGGCATCTGGACGCTGTGCTCCGTCCCCGTGAAGATGTGACCCGCGCGCCCACCGCGTACGCGGCTTTTCACGAGGGTGCCTGGTGGCTGGTCAACCTCACCGAGCGATCGTGGCTGGCATCGACGGGCGTGGCCGTGGGTCGGAATGCACCGGTGCAATTGCGTGAAGGCTTGGAGCTGGCCGTCGCGCCGGCCGCTGATGGATCGCCGGGCCGCACCTGGCGCGTGCACATGAGGCAGGGCTAGTGGCCACGACGTTGGATGTCCGTGGCGCGTTGGCGGCGGAGCTCAAGCGGCTGGTGCGCGATGGCGGCGAGTGGCCGATGCGCGACCGTCGGCGCTTTCGCAATCTGCTGCTCGACGCGGCAACCAGCGACGCGTTGCCGATGGCCGAATTGCTGTTGCGCGCGGCGGATGACGGCCTGCTGGCGCGGTTGCCGGAGCGCGGTGCGGCTCGATCGGATTGGGAGGCGGCAGCAGGCCGACTGGCCACGGATCTGCAGCTGCGTCGTTTCGTGGAACCGGGAATTGCACGTTTCGTCGCTGATGCGTGGATCAATGCGCTCGGTCCTGATCCGGTCCCGAGCGCCCCTGTGGCGAAACCACGGCCGGTGAGCGCACCGCGACAGCCGGTGCGGTCCAGTGCGGGCGTACCGGCACGCGCTGTGGTGACTAGCTCGGCAAGCAATACGGCGTCGATCCGCGCCTACCAACGCTCGAATATGCTGATCGGAGCGGTGGCGCTGGTGTTCGCGGCCCTGATGGTACTCGCGTTTCGGTCGACGAACCGTCGATCGAGCGTCGCACCGCGACCCGTGACGCAACTACCCGAGCCGGCGCCGCTCACGACATCGGTGGAGCGGGCTGCTCCGTCGCCGCCGCTTCGGCAGACGGACGATCTTCCTGTGCGCCCGGCCGACTCGGCAGCGGCGACCACACGCGCACCGGTCGCCGTCTCGGCGGCACCACCACGAAACACCGACGACATCGTGCTCACTGCCGGTCGCGTCTTCGAGGGTCGGGTGTTGAGTGTGCGCCAGCAGTCGGTCGTGGTGAAGGACGCAGAGACGGGGCTCGACTTCGAGATCGACAAGACGGACATCGATCGCATCGTGACCAGTGACGGTCGCATCATGCGGTTCGGCGACGACAATGTGCCGGTGATCGGCGACAACAGCGATCTCACCGCGAGGTCAAATGCCGGCACGTATCGCGTGCGGTATACGGAACGATGGGGGGCCGAGCGCCCGGAGTGTCGGGAGATGGCGCGCCGCTTCGCGCCGGGAAGTACGCTCGTCGTCCGCCATCTGCGCGGCGCGCCGATGATGCAATTGCAGTTCCTCGATGGACCGGGCTTCAATGCGGCGGTGCGTTCGGACGGGCTGTTCGAGTCGGGTGCGGCGCAGGCACCGGACCGCGGGCCTTCGAATGCATTCGTGTCCCGCCGGCTGTCTGGTCGCCTCACTCGCACGGGAGTGCTGCAGGGCGTGGCACGGCTCACGGCGGTCACCGCCGATGGGAGCGTGGTCTGCGATGTTGCCCTCACCGTCCGTGGCGAGCGGGTGCCGTAGGCCGCCGTGGCGCGCCGGTGATCCCTCAGCGGACCGTCAGCACTCCGTGCATGTTGAGGCTGCGGTGCGGTGCGCAGTAGAACAGGTACTCGCCGCGTGTCAGGCCGCTGGTGCTGATGACGAACGTGGAATCGATCGTGGTCACCACCGGGGACGCCAGATCGCGTCCGCCAAGCACCGCAAGATTGGCAACCAGTTGTGGGCGCGCCGGGCGCGGGATGAATCGTTCGTCGAACGCCACGTTGTGTGGCACGCCGCTGACCATGAGAAAGCGGACGCCATCACCTTCGCTGACGGTGAGATAGCCCGGCTCGAAGCGAAATCCTTCGTTGTCGAGCAGCATGCGAACGGTATGGATCGTTCCGCGTGCCAGCTGCGCCGGCGGGCCCGTGCGCGTGGTGGCGCGTGCGCGCACCGGTGGCGTCGCCGCCCGGTCGTTGCACCCCCACGCCACCGAGCAGCAGAGCACCATCACCGCCCCGCGCATCTCAGACCGGCGGTGCGGGAAAGAGCCCATCCACCGACAGATATCGCTCGCCGGTGTCGTAGCAGAAGGTGAGGACGCGTGCGCCATCCTTCATCGACGGCAGCATCTGTGCGACGGCCGCCAGCGACGCTCCGCTCGACGCCCCGATGAAGATGCCTTCCTCGCGTGCCGCTCGACGCGCGTAGTCGAACGCTTCCTCTTCGGTGACCTGAATGCTGCCGTCAAGGGTGGCCGTGTGCAGGTTGGTCGGGATGAACCCCGCGCCGATTCCCTGAATCCGGTGCGGCCCGGGTGCGCCGCCGCTGATGACCGGCGACTTCGCCGGCTCCACGGCGAAGGTCTTGAGTGCGGGCATCGCACCCTTCAAGACCTCGCTCACGCCGGTGATGTGGCCGCCGGTGCCGACGCCGGTGATGTAGTAGTCGAGCCCCTCCGGAAAATCCGCCAGGATTTCACGCGCCGTGGTGCGCTCGTGTACCGCGATGTTGGCGGCGTTGTCGAACTGTTGCGGCATCCACGAGTTCGGCGTTGCCTCGAGCAGTTCCTTTGCGCGCGCGATGGCGCCCTTCATCCCCAGTTCGCGCGGCGTGAGTTCGAACTCGGCACCGTAGGCCAGCATGATGCGCCGGCGTTCGACCGACATGCTCTCCGGCATCACCAGCAGCAGCCGGTATCCCTTCACGGCGGCCACCATCGCCAGGCCGATCCCGGTGTTGCCACTGGTCGGTTCGATGATCACCGTGCCATGGGCAAGCACACCGCGTGCCTCGGCGTCTTCGATCATGGACAGCGCGATCCGATCCTTGATGCTGCCACCGGGATTGGCGCGCTCGAGTTTCATCCAGACATCGACGCGTGATCCGAAGAGTCGTGCCAGGTGGACATGCGGCGTATTGCCGATGGTGCCAAGGATCGATGCGGCGCGCGTCATATCTCGAATTCCAGTGGGTAGTCATCGCGGAGCCGTTCGTCGGGCACCGCATGGGTCACAATCGACCCGGGGGGGACACTGTGGGTCAGCCACACGTTACCGCCGATCACGCTGCCGCGGCCAATGACCGTGCGGCCGCCGAGGATCGTCGCATTGGCATACACCGTGACCTCGTCCTCGATCGTCGGGTGACGCTGGACGCTGGCCAGCGCCTTGGTCACGCGCAACGCGCCGAGGGTCACGCCCTGGTACAGGCGCACGTCGTTGCCGATCCTCGCCGTCTCGCCGACGACGATGCCGGTACCGTGATCAATGGCAAACCGCTCGCCGATGGTGGCGCCAGGGTGCAGGTCCACCCCGGTGCGTTCATGCGCCCATTCCGTGATCAGGCGCGGAATGATGGGGGCCCCCTGTCGCCAGAGCGGCTGGGCCACGCGATGGCAGATGGTGGCGAGGAAGCCCGGATACGCCAGAAAGACTTCATCGATACTCTGCGCGGCCGGATCCATCCGATGGATGGCTTCGGCATCGGCGTACAACCGGGTCCGGATATCGGGCAGCGCCGCCATCAACCCATCCGTCATGGCGCTGGCACGGGCGGGTTCCGGGAGCATCTCGCGCAACAGCTCCTGCAGCGTCCACGCCACACTGTCGTACTCGACGCGGATGCCCTCCTCGAGTCGACTGGCGGCCGGCGGTGCGGCGTGCGGGAAGAGCAGGGAGAGGACGCGCCGCATCCACTCGCGCACGGATTCGTGCAGCCGCGCAGGGAGCGAATGGGCCGCGCGGGCGTCGCGGAGCTGGGCCAGAAAGGCCGAAGGGTCGTGTGGCACGGGTGCAAAGTTAGCCGCCGCACCCAGATGTTTGTGGCGCATCGGCGTGGCCCGGCCATTGCTCAGCTGTCTCCCGAACCCTTTCACCGTTGCCAACGCGTATGTCGCAGTTCGAAGAGTCCGTGATCAGTGCCCGCCTGGGCGAGCTCATTGCCGACGCCCGGTTCACGGAGGCGCTGGCACTGCTCGACCGGAGTCTCGCGGTGGGCCCTGACGACGCCTGGCTGCATGGCATGCGGGCGCTTCTGCTGCTCGAAACCGACGACATGACCGGCGCGCTGAGCGCCAGCGCGACGGCCATCCAGCACGCACCCATCGCTGCATTTGCCCACTGGACCCGCGGCGTCGTGCTGCTGCGCGCCGGGATCCTGCCAGGCGCCCAGCGGGCGGCCGAGCGAGCGGTGGCGCTCAATCCGGATGAGTCGGACACGCATGTGTTGCTGGCGCGGGTGTACCTGCAGAAGGCGGAGTGGGAAGCGGCGCGGGCTGCGCTGGCGGACGCGGCATCTCACGGCGCCGACGAGGAGGAACTCCTGCCGCTCAAGGCCGCGATCGCCGCCGGCAAGGGGCTCTCGGCGCGCGCCGGTGACACCTGGCGCGCCTTCGCGCAGCGCTACCCGGCCAATGCGCTGGCACGAACGGGGCACGCGTGGACGTTGCTGGAGGCCGGCGACGTGAAGGGCGCGCGCGTGGAGTTCGAGCAGGCGCGTGAGCTCGATCCGACGAATGCGTGGGCCGTCGAAGGGCTGGTGATCACCAACACGAAGATGCTACCGGTGCATCGGCGATGGTCGCGGATCGCCTGGGGGCGCGTCATGCAGCGCCGGGAAGAGGCTATGCTCACCGGTGGCGCGCTGCTCTCCTCGGCTGGACTGGTACTGCTGGCCGCGGGACAGACAGGTATCGTTCTGTCGCTGGCGATCACTGCAATGGGTGCAGGGTTGCCAGTGCTGGATGCGTGGCGACGCGAGGTCGTGACGCGCTGACCATCCCTCGCCGCTCACGTCCGTCATGACCGCGTCGCTGCAGGTTGCTCTGGTGGGATACGGATTCGTCGGGAAGGTCTTTCATGCACCGCTGATCTCGTCGGTTGAGGGGCTCGCGCTGCATAGCGTCGTCTCGAGCAACCCCGCTGGCGTGCAGGCCGATTTTCCGGATGCGCGCGTGACACCAGATCTGGCTGTCGTCCTCGCCGATCCTGCGGTGGACGTCGTGGTGATTGCCACGCCGAACGCGTTGCACGCGAGCCAGGCGCATGCCGCCCTCGATGCCGGCAAACACGTCGTCGTCGACAAGCCGTTCACGGTATCCGTCGCCGAGGCGGAAGCGGTCAGCGCGCATGCAACGCTGGCTGGTCGCATCCTGTCGGTGTTCCACAATCGTCGCTATGACGCGGACTTTCTCACACTTCAGGCGCTGCTTGCGGACGATGCGCTTGGAACGGTCACGCAATTCGAGTCGCACTTCGATCGCTTCCGTCCGGAGGTCCGTGATCGCTGGCGCGAACGCGTGGGGCCGGGTGCCGGCCTCTGGTACGACCTCGGCCCGCACCTGATCGATCAGGCCCTGCTGCTCTTCGGGCCGCCACTCGGCATCACCGTCGACATTGCCGTGCAACGCGCGGCAGCCGAGACCGACGACTACGTCCACGCGCTGCTGCGCTATCCGCGATTGCGGGTGATCCTGCACGCGTCGACGCTGATGGCGGCCAGTGAGCTGCGCTATTCGGTTCATGGCACGCGCGGCAGTTTCGTGAAGCAGGGGCTGGACAGTCAGGAGGACGCACTGAAGGCGGGCCGCACCCCGGGGGACGTGGCCTGGGGGCAGGACGCGCGACCCGGCACATTGACCTCGGTTGACGGTGACGGTGTGCTGAGGCGCAGCATCGCGGGCGAGCCCGGTGACTATCGCCGATACTACGCGGCGGTTCGCGACGCGATTCGCGGCGTCGGACCGAACCCGGTGCCGGCAGCGGACGCCCTCGCGGTGATGCACCTGATCGAGGCCGGCATCCGGAGTGCGAGTCTGCGACAGGAAGTCGAAGTCGTCAGCTGACCGTCGCGCACCACCTGGCGATCAGGCGAATTCCTTCTGGAGTTGCTGCAGCAGGCGCAGCGTCGCGCGAACGCCCTCCGGCTCCGGGGTCACCGTACCTTCGTACTCGATGCCGACCCAGCCCGAAAACTTCGCCGCCAGCACAATCCGCATCATCCGGCGATAGTCGGTGTGCGTCTCGTTGCCGCTGGCATCGAAGTCGTGTGACTTCGCGCTCACCGCCTTGGCATAGGGCATCATCTCGGCCACCGCCTGGTAGCGATCGTAGTCGTAGAAGTTGCCGAAGTCGGGCAGCGTTCCCATGCGCGGATGGTCCACCAGCTTCATCACGCCTGCCAGCCAATCGCCGTGTGACGACAGCCCACCGTGGTTTTCGACGATCACGTTGAGATTCATCGGCGCGGCGTACTCCAGCAGTCGCCGGAGCCCATCTGCCGCCAGCTTCTGCTGCTCGTCGGGTGTGCCGCTGCTCTGCGCATTGACCCGGATCGTCGCGCAGCCGAGCGTCCTGGCGGCGTCCAGCCACTTGCGATGATTCTCGACGGCGAGCTTGCGCTTGGCCGTGTCGGGATCGCCGAGTGCCCCTTCGCCGTCGCACATGATCAGGTGCTGGTACACCCCTTCGTCCTTCGCTCGGCGGTTCATCTCGGCGAGATAGGCCGCGTCGGTCGCCTTGTCCTTGAAGAACACGTTGACGTACTCGATCGCTTCGATGCCGTAATCGCGCCGCGCGACGCGCGCAAAGTCGAGATGGTCCATCTGCTTCGCGAACAGCGCCTTGTGAAACGACCACTGGGCGAGTGAGATCCTGAACGGCACGGCAGTGGGTTGGCGCAGCATGATCGGCAGCGATGCGGCGGCTGCGGCGGCCTGGAGCAGAAAGAGACGACGTTCCATGAAGCGCCCGGCGGATGGAGTGTCTGGCTGATGGCGCGGACGGGAGGTCGCGCTGCAGGCGTCAACGCTGCCCGATGGTGCGCGGGTGCGCAACCCGCCCGCCGCCGTCACCCGCTCAGGGGCGGAACTCGATCATCACAGGGCGGTCCTGCTGTTCAACGCCACCGGCCGCCGCGTACATCCGGCGCGCCGCTTCGTTGTCGGCGTTCGTGAGCACCCAGGCCGTCTCGCACCCGAGTTTGCCCGCGTGTGCCAGCAGCACGTTCAGCAGGCGCCGGCCAATGCCCTGGTTGCGATACGCTGCGGCGACTCCCGCCTCGTTGATGTAGAGCTCCGGAGGCTTGTCGGGGTGCAGGTAGTGCACGCCGCTGGCCATCCCTATGATCCGGGTGCCGTCGAACGCCACCGCGAGATGATGTCGCGGATCGGCGAAGAACTCGTCGCGCCAGGCGATCTCGATGACGTCGTCGAAGACATCGTCATCGAGCTCGGCAAGGAGTTCTGCTTCGTGCGGGTGGAGCATCCGGATTTCGATCATGCCAGACAGGTTCGGGGCCGGGCACAGGAAGTGTATGGCGTGTACCGCCCGGCGGCCGTACCGCGCCATGCCGGAGTCAGGTGCTCCGGCTGGCCCCCGGCGGCACGCACAACCTGCTACGCCGCCGTCAGGGCCGAACACCCGGCCAGCATCACATCCGGCCAGCATCACATCCGGCCAGCATCGCGAACGCCCGAGGCCGTGGCTGCGTCATCGGGCTGGCCACTGGAAGCAGAGCGCATACCCATCAGGATCGGTGAGGCCGAGTTGCCGCATGCCATATGGCGCAGTGGTCGGCGGCGCGAGTGCAAGGCCGCGCTCCAGCAGTTCGGCATGCAGGCCATCAACGTCTGCGCAGCCGATGTACAGCGTGACATCGCTGTGCATGGCGTTTCGTGCGTGATCAGGCGTCGGAGGGCGTGCGTCGGATTCATACATGGTGTTGAGCATCACCTCCACGTCGTCCCGGCGGAGCAGCACCCAGTCGAACGGTGGCTCGCTGCAGTTCGAGCCGATGCGGTCGAAGCCAAGCGCATCGCAGTAGAACGCCAGTGAGGTCGGCATGTCGAACACCTGAAGCAGTGGCGCCAGACCGGTGAAACCATTCGGCAATGTCATGCTCCGTGCGCTGTGAATTGGTGGCAGCACTGTGTGCGGCGAACGTCACTTGACGGAAGGCTGGGGCGCGGTCTGAAAGGACGGCGTGGGCGCGCGGGCGGGACAGCCCCCTGCCGCAGTCAGCGCAGGAATCGTCCCTGGTCGGGCGGCGGGAGTTCTTCAATTGCATGGCGTACGGCGGTGCGTGGCATGGTACGCCAATGGCGCGCCAGCAATACGACCTCGATGGCGCGATCACGATGGCCTATCTCGCGCAGCATGCACGCCACCGCGGCTCTGCTAGCCCCCGACACGCGTGACCGCGGTCGGAAAACCGCGGACCCAGGCGATGTAGTCCACCGGTGCGGGCGCGAGCCCCGCCTGCCGCAGGAGCAGATTCACCTTGCCCCGGTGGTACTGGGCGTGCAGAAAGACCTGATGCAGGATGTCACGAACCGACGTTTCGAACAGAATGCCGGCGGAGTTCGTGTACGAGACCATGCGATGCAGGTCGGCTTCGGTCAGCCCGTCGAGGTATTGCGCAAATCCCGCATGCACCTCCGCGGCGAGCTGTCGCAGATTCGCTGCACCGACATCGGGCCAAATCGCAATGCGCGGCGCACGCGCCTGAAGGCGAGCGAGCCAGTTCTCTTCCGCGCCGAGGACGTGCGCCAGTTCACGTGCCGCCTCGCTGGGCAGGCTGGGTGCACTCGCGAGCACACCCAGCATGGAGTCGTCCGCCCACGCCATATGCTCCTGCAGGTGCCGCAGCTCTGTCAGCATCGTGCATGCTCCGCGCGCTCAGGCGCCAGTCAGGGTACGCTGCCCTTCCGATAGTCCAGCTGTGGCTTCTGTGTTCCGAGGACGGTCGTATACGCGAAGTTTGCACCGCGGCGTCGCGCCAGCTCGGCTTTCGCCGCATCGATGGTTGCCGGCGACGAGAAGAGATCGGCACCGGTCAGGGCCATGACTTTCGCAGCCACCATCATGCCCTTGGCTCCGATGCTCATCCCGCCGGCCGCGACGGCCTGCCAGGAGTGTGCCGCCGTTCCGGGGACCCAGGTGGCGGTCGACAGTTGCACCGTGGGCACCACCCAGCTCACGTCGCCGACATCGGTCGAGCCCCCGCCGTCGACCTGATCGAGCACCAGCGGCTTGATCCGCGATGTGGTCTCGAGCGGAACAGCGGTGAAGGCGGTGGAGTTCTGCAGTCGTTCGGCAAACGCTCGCTCCTCTGCCGTGTACGTGAATCCGCCGACGCGCTCGAGCGCCCGCTGCTGCACGCGCGCCAGTGTCTCGTTCGGCTGCAACGCGTACACCGAGCCGACCAGCTGCAGATCGAAGGTGGTGCCGGTGCCAAGTGCCGCACCCCGCGCCGCATTCGTGATGCGCTCCCAGATGTCCTTCACGATCGGCATGTCGACGTGCCGCGCGACGTAGTACACCTCGGCTTCGTCCGGCACCACATTCGGTGCCTTGCCGCCGTTGGTGATGACGTAGTGAATACGACTGCCGTCGGGAATGTGCTCGCGCAGGTAGTTCGTCATCACGCTCATCACTTCGACACCGTCCAGCGCGGATCGCCCCCGCTCCGGCGACCCCGCGGCATGTGCACTCAGGCCATGAAATCGAAACTTGCCTGAGATGTTCGCCATCGAGCGACCACCGCTGACGGCGTTCTCGTCACCGGGATGCCAGGCGATCGCGGCGTCCACATCATTGAACACGCCATCGCGCACCATGTACACCTTGCCGGCTCCGCCTTCCTCGGCGGGTGTGCCGATCATGCGCAACGTGCCCTTCACGTTGTTGGCGCTCATCCACTGCTTGAGTGCGATCGCAGCGGCGGTGCTGGCGGTGCCGAAGAGGTGATGTCCGCAGCCATGTCCCGGACCGCCCGATACCAGCGGGTTTCGCTCGGGCGTGGCGGCCTGTGACAAGCCGGGCAGTGCATCGTACTCCCCGAGAATCGCGATGACCGGCTTGCCACTGCCAAACTCCGCGACGAACGCGGTCGGTTCACCGGCGATGCCCGCCGTCACCGTGAAGCCTGCCGTGCGCAGCTCCGACTGCAGCAGCGCAGAACTCTTCGCTTCCATGTAGCCGACTTCGGCGAAGCCCCAGATCTGCTTCGCGACGTCGGCGTAGTGCGCGGCGCCCGCGTCCAGCGTGGTGAGCATCGGGGCGGTAGCGGCGGCCGCGCGCGGCAGCTGGGCTGACGCGGTACCTGCGATGACACAGCCGAGTGCAATCAGCGATAGCCGCGTGGTGTGGTTCGGCATGGGAATCCCGGTGAAGTCGCGGAGCGGCGCGGTACGCGCCGATCATTCCCGGAAAGGTGTCTCGAGGAACGCTGCGACGCGATCCGGCAGTCCCTGATCGCCACCCTCAGAGCGGCACGATCCCGCGTCGCAGCCCGTACGACACCGCCTCACTCCGGGTCCGGACCTCCAGTTTCGCGAAGATCGCCTGCAGATGGTATTTGACCGTGCTCGGGCTGATGCCGAGTCGCCCGCCGATCTGCTTGTTGCCCATCCCTTCCGCCAGCGCGCGCAGCACTTCGAGTTCGCGGTCGGTGAGGTGAGGTTCGCCGGTGTCGACCACAATGGCGGGGGCGCGCTGTTCACGCCGCGTGGCCCGGTCGCGCGCGCTCGTCGCCGAGGGCAGGACGGCGGGCGAGATGACCGTCAGGCCCCGCACCACCCCGTGGCTCGCCGCCACGACGTCGTCAGCATCGGCGTCCAGCGGCAGCCAGGCTGCGCTGCCGCGTGCCAGCTGCCCCGGCGGTGGGTGCACACCGGGATCGATCAAGTACACCGTGGCACTTCGTGCATCGCCGCTGTCGTCGGCGGCGGGCCATTCCGTGACGAACACGGCGTGCGCGGCATGCGGGCGCGACGCTCGGTGCGCGCGCCCGTCGTCGAGCAGCACCCCGTCGCGTACGCCGAGTCCGGCACTCAGGCGAGCCCGCACAATGGCGGGCATCGCTCCAAGCGTGAGGTGAAGGGCATCATCGTCCACGCTGACAGTCTATCGGGTCTGGCGCGGACGCTCACCAATGGTCACCGGTACCACCACCACGGCGCCGCCTCGCACCACGTGCAGATGCACGACCGTGCCGACCCGATCACTGCCGAGGAAGGGCAGGACATCGTCGTGCTGGGTGATGCGAGCGTCGTCGATGCGCACCAGGACATCACCGATCATCACGCCACCGTGTGCCGCCGGACTGTCGTGCTCGACATCCAGGATCACCAGGCCACCGCGACCGTCGAAGCCAAGCTTCTCGCTGGCGCTGTCGGAGAACTTGACCAGCTGCATGCTGGCACCGAGCCAGCCTCGCGCGACGTACCCGCGATTGAGCACTGCGTCGAGAATGCGATCGATGGTGGTGTTCGGTATCGTCACGCAGAGCGGCTTGCTCATGCCACCGGAGTTGATGCCGGCGATGGCGCCATGCGCCGTGACCAGCGGGCCGCCGCCGAAGCCCGGTGGCAGCTCCACGTCGCTCTGGACGCGACGGTCGAGCGTTCCCCCACGCCAGGTGCGCCAGGCATCCCCGACGTTGCTGACGACGCCGAATGTGGCGTGCGGACCGTCATTCCCGGTCCGGGCGATGGCCAGCACCAGGTTACCCGGTCGCAGGTCGGCGGCTGCGGCATGCGTGGCCACCGCCAGCAGCCCGGTCGGGATCCGGAGGGCCGCCAGGTCGGTGCCCGGGTCGCGACCAGCCAGGGTGGCCGTCACACGCTGACCGTTCGGCAGCGTGACCGAGATGTCGTCGGTCCGCCGCACGGTGGCATCGGTGGTGACGATGACACCGTCGCGCCAATGGACGCCCGTGCTCGCCAGCCGGGGACGGGCGTGGACTGCGACGACGCTGGCCGCGGCGGTGCTGACGGCATCCGCCAGCTGGTCTGAGATTTCCGTAAGTGTCGACATGGGATGGCGGGGCTGGGATGACGGGGCTGGGATGACGTGTCGTTGGTTCGCGCGGCCGGAACTGCCGGTCGCGTGCAGACAAGGCTCGCCAGTGGGCTTGCCGGCCAACATCGGCCAAACGGACAGGGGGTGGCAGCGCTGCGATGCCAGAGGCGCCGGTCGAGGAGTTCCGATCCGCCGGCGCCAAACGAACCTGGCGGCGAGGGCGTACTACCTTCGTGCTCGACTCCTGCACCCCGATGGTGACGATGCAACTCCGACGGTTTTCGCTACTGGCGCTGCTCGGCAGCAGCCCGCTCGCTGGCCAGCAGCGGCCTGATTCCGCCGGAAGAGATTCCCTGCGAGTCGGCACGCTGCCGACCATGACCATCAGTGCGACGCGCAGCACTACACCGTTGCTGCTCACGCCCTTTGCCGTGACATCGATCGGGCTCGACCGCTTGCGCACGACGGCCGGCGTTGGGCTGGCCGATGCGCTGCAGGGCATACCCGGGGTTCTCGCGATGTCACGCGCCGGCGGCGTGGACACGCGCATCACGATTCGCGGCTTCGGTGCCCGGGGGGCCGGTGATCGGTCGAATGCGGCGACGATGCGCGGGATTCGGGTCATGATCGATGGCATTCCCGAAACGGAACCGGACGGGCGCACCAGCCTCGACCTGGTCGACCTCGGCGCCATCACCGGCGTCGACGTCATCCGTTCGAATGCGTCGGCGCTGTTCGGCAATGCGGCGGGCGGCATCATCTCGCTCAACACCACACCGCTGCCCGGAAACCTGTTCGACGTCAGGACCATGGCTGGCAGCTTCGGGTTGCGCCGCGCGATCGCGCAGACCAGCACCGGCACTGGGGATTCACGGATGTACGCCGGCGTCTCCCGCACCGAGTCGGATGGCTGGCGCCGCAATTCGGCCGGTGAGCGCACGCTGCTCTCCTCGGGTCTCGTGACGCCGCTCGGCTCGCACACCCGACTGTCGCTGCGCCTGACTGGTGCACAGAACGACTTCGACATTCCCGGTCCGCTGACGGCAGCGCAGGCGCAGGCCACGCCGCGTGACGCCAACGCGACGTACAATGCGCGCCGCGAGCGGCGCGAGAATCAGGTCATCCGGTTCGGGACCACGCTGGAGCGCGCCGACGGTGATGATGGGGTGCTGACGATCATGTCCTATGTCACGCCCAAGAAGCTGATCCGGTCCGAGCGCAACACCTATCGCGAGTTCAACCGTGTGCATGGCGGCGGCGGGATCAACTTCCGCGAGCAGTTTGGCACGCACAACCTGCTGGTCGGCACTGACATTCAGCATCAGGACGGGCCGGCACGATTCTGGTCGCTCACCCCCGCCGGCGACAAGGGCACCACACTGCAGCAGGACAAGAACGAGCAGGCCACCACCGGCGGCGTCTTCCTGCAGGATGAGTGGGCGTTCAATTCGCGGCTCACGCTCAACCTCGGCGGCCGCTTCGATGCGCTGCGCTACGGCCTCACCGATCGCATCCGACCGACGCTCAGTGGAGCCAGGAGCTTCACGCAGTTCTCGCCCAAGTTCGGCACGGTGTACCGCCTCTCTGGTACGAATCTCTTCTATGCCAACATCGCTGGTGGCATCGAAGTGCCGGCCAACAACGAGACCGATCCTGCCTCGACGTTCGGTCAGGACACGGTCACCGGCATCAACCCGCTGCTGAAGCCGATTCGCTCACTCACCTACGAGATCGGCACGCGGAATGTCCTGGCGCTCACCGCGCCAGGCACGAAGATGCTGCGCTACGAAGTGTCGGTGTTCAACACCGAGGTGCAGAACGAACTGGTGCCGTATCGCGGCGGCCGGTTCTACTTCAACGCATCGAAAGCCCGCCGCCAAGGGGTGGAGATCGGCGGTGAGCTCGAACTCGACGAAGGGTTCGCCCTCAGGAGTACGGCGACCCTGATGCGCGCCACCTATCTGGATTACGCGGTGGACTCGGTGCACTACGGCAGGCCGGGCCGGTTTGCCGACTATTCGGGCAACGCGATGGTCGGTGTACCGAGGACGATGGCGTCCGGTGGTGTGCGATACGACGTGCCCGAATCACCATTCCGTCTCGATGGTGAGGTGCAGCACACCGGCAACTACGTGCTCGACGATGCGAATCGCGTCGACCTGCCGGCCGCGACGATCTTCAACGCGACGGTCTCGCTGCGCCGGCCAGCGCGCCTCTATCGCCAGCTCGGCCTCACCGGCTTCGCGCGCGTCGAGAACCTGCTCGACCGTCGCTACATGACGTCAGGGTTTCTGAACCCCGATGTCGTCGGCGGCCAGGCAGTCGCGTTCGAACCCGGCGTCCCTCGCGCGTTCATCCTCTCGCTGGGGCTGGTGCGGCTGCCCTGAGCACGCATCGCACGATTCGGGAAGCGCCGGCCCGTACCGGCGGCGATCATCAGGCATCACCGACTTGGAGATCGCCATGACCGCTGCCAGCTTGCTCCACATGCCCGTCGTCGAAACCGTTCCGATCGAGCAGACCCGTGCCGAGGCCGCCGTGTTGCGCGTCAGGACGCTGCTCGATGATGCGGTGGCGCACGGCCGCGAAGGTCGCATCCCCCTGATGGAGCTGGCGACACGGGTGGGTATGAGCCCGGCGCATTTGCAACGCCTCTTCACCGCGATCGTGGGCGTGTCACCATCCGCCTACCTGCGGAGCCGCCGGGCAGACGCATTCCGGCGCGCCCTGCGTGGTGCCGGCACGGTCAGCGCTGCAACCTTCGACGCGGGATACGCGGCCTCGAGCCGCGCGTACGCTGATGCCACGCGGCACCTCGGCATGACACCGTCCGCCTATCGGCGCGGTGGCGAAGGCATCACGATCCAATGGGCGGCAACCGACACCCCCCTCGGCCGACTCGTGATCGGCGCCACGGCGCTTGGGCTCTGCTGGGTCTCGCTCGCCGCCAGTGACGACACGCTGGTGCATGAACTGCACGCCGAGTTTCCGCGGGCGACGGTGGTGGCCGCCACCGATGGGGCACTGGCCGGCATGCTCGGTGCGGTCGTGGCCCGACTGCGCGGCGAGGCATCGGCGCCCGCTGTCGAAATCGACATGCCGGTGACGGCATTCCAGCAGCGTGTGCTCGATGCGCTGATCGCGATTCCCTTCGGCGAGACCCGCAGCTATTCGCAGATCGCGGCGGCCATCGGCAAGCCGGGTGCGGCGCGGGCCGTGGCCAACGTGTGCGCCACCAATCGCGTGGCGGTGGTCATTCCCTGTCACCGCGTGATTCATGCTGACGGCTCGATGAGCGGCTATCGCTGGGGTAATCAGATCAAGAAGGCGTTGCTGCAGGCGGAGGGTGCTGCTGCTCCACGCGGAGAGGGTACACCCCCGGCGGCGGTGCGCCGACGCGTCACATCGTGACAGGGCCAGCGGCGTGGTCGCGCCGCACGCGCGTGGCGTTGCCGGTTGACGTCGATGTCCCCTGGACGCTGCGGTATCTGGTGGTGCGCACCGTCGACGCGCTGGAGCGCGTGAACGGATCGCACTACCTGCGGAGCGTGCGACAGCACGGCGCTGATACACACCTGCTGCTCGATCTGGAGTACGACGAAGCGAATCATGCGATCGTTGCGCGCACCCGACCGGCGATCAGTGCGCCGGCGATCCGGGCGCTGGTGGACCGCAGCTTCGACCTCGCCACCGACCTCACGCCGTTCCGCCGCCTGGCGCAGAGTGACGCATTGTTGAGGCCACTGCTGCGTGCGCGCCCCTGTCTCCGCCTGCCCCAGCTGCTGGACCCGTTCGAAGGGATGATTCGCGCGGTGCTTGGGCAACAGGTGAGCGTGGTCGGCGCCAGCACCATGACCGATCGGCTGGTCCGCGCATTCGGGACGCCGTTGGACGCCGTCGACGGGCAGGCGCCCTTCTTCGGATTTCCGTCACCAGCCACGCTGGCTGACGCTGGCGCCGACAGACTGAAAACCATCGGGCTCACCGTCGCCAAGGCTGCGACACTGCACGGCGTGTCGGTGGCTGTCGCAACCGGTGCGATCGATCTCGATGCGTTGCGCGGCGCGCCGACTGACGAGGCCGAGGCCACACTGATCGCATTGCCCGGAATCGGTCCCTGGACAGCGCACTATGTCCGTATGCGCGCGCTCGGCGATCGGGACGCGTTCCCGGCGGCGGACCTCGGTGTGTTGAAGGCGATGGCGCATGCCGGAATCCACCCGCGCGACATTCCGTCACGCGCCGAGGCCTGGCGACCGTGGCGCGCCTATGCGACGCTGCATCTCTGGGAGTCACTCGGCAAGCGCGAGTGACAGGCGACGCTACGTCTTCGCGCCCAGCGGGGGCATCACGACCAACACCACGCCAGCCAGCGTGACGCAGGCCGCGATCAACATCATCGGGGTGATGGTCTCGTGCCCGATCGAGGCGCCGAGCAGCAGCGCGACGATGGGATTCACGTACGCGTAGGTGGCCACATGCGACGTCTTGGCGACGCGCATCAGCCAGACGAATGCAGTGAAGCCGAGCAGGCTGCCAAACGCGATCAGGTACGCAAACGCCGTCCACGATCGCATCGACACCGCTGGCAGATTCACCTGGCTCCATTCGCCGGTGAGCAGGCAGACGACGGTGAGAAAACCGCCGGCGCTGAGCATCTGGAGTGCGCTGCCCATGAACGCGTTGTCGGGTCGCGGCATGTCGCGGCCGATCACGGAGCCGACGGCCCACGATGACGCACCCACCAGAAGCAGGCCAACCGCACCTACGTCCACCGCGCCGGCGTCGCCGCGCACTGCTGCGGCGAGGCTTGGGCCGGCCAGCAGCGCCAGTCCAAGCAGCCCGAGGGCCAGCCCGAGCCACTCTTTCGCGCGCGGAAACCGGCCATTCGGGCGCACGGTCTCCGTGACGACCATCCAGATCGGTGTGGTGGCCACCACCATGCTGGCGAGGCCGCTCGGCAAGCGATGTGCACTGTACGCCACCAGCCCGTTGCCAACCACCAGCAGCATCAAGCCCCCGGTCACAGCGCCGCGCCAGTGCGCGCGCTTTGGTCCTGGCACACCGCTCACTCGCAGCGTGGTGTAGAGGATGATGCCGGCGAGCGCATGGCGCGCCGCAATCATCGGCCAAGGCGGCATCGTCTCGACGCCGATCTTGATGGCGAGATAGGTGCTGCCCCAGATGATGTAGAGCGCCGCGAACGCTGCCACCAGCAGGAGCTTTGGTGGCGGCGTGATGCGGTCGGTGCTCATCACATCAAGGTAACCGCCACCGAAAGTCCGCCGCGCTCAGGATGCGATTGGATCACTCGACAGCGGTGAGCGCGATCGCGCGTGAATGCTCTCCGGCGCGCGTTGCCCATGGATCATCAGATACGGCAGCACCTCGCCCGGTGGCAGCGGATGCGAGAAGAGGAAGCCCTGCCCGAACTTGCACCCGAGTGCCAGCAGCGCGTCGTATTGTCCCGTGCTCTCGATGCCCTCGGCCACGGTCTTCAAGCCCAGCGAGTTGCCGAGAGCAATGACAGCGCTGGCGAGCGCACCCGCGCCGGGGCCGTTCCCGACGCCGTCCACGAAACTCTTGTCGATCTTGAGCACGTCGACCGGAAAGCGGTGCAGATAGCTGAGTGATGAGTAGCCGGTGCCGAAGTCGTCGATCGCGAGGCGGACCCCGAGCGCCTTGAGCGCCATCAGGATCCCGACCGTCTCCTCACTGTTCGCCAGCAGGGTGCTTTCGGTGAGTTCGAGCACCAGCTGGTCCTTGCGGAGCCCCGCCACGCGCAGCGCGTTGGCGACATCATCGATCAGGTTGACGTCGCCGAGTTGCCGCGCCGACAGGTTCACGGTGACCGTCACTGGCAGCAGCTCGGGCAGCGACCGGCTCCAGTGGCGCGCATGGGCACAGGCATGCAGCATCACCCAGCGACCGATCGAGACGATCAACCCCGACTGCTCGGCGATCGGGATGAAGTCGGCCGGCGCAATCCGGCCGCGACGGGGATGATCCCAGCGCACCAGCGTTTCCAGGCCGCTCACCTTCCGGGTGTCGAGATCCACGATCGGCTGATACTCGAGCTCCAGTTCGTTTCGCTCGATGGCATAGCGCAGGTCGGCCAGCAGATCGAGCCGCTCGACGACGTCCGCGTGCATGTGCGTGGCAAAGCGTTCGACGCGGGCCTTGCCCCGTTTCTTCGCCAGGTACATCGCCAAGTCGGCGTTGCGCAGCAGTTCGTCGCCGGTTTCGGTGCCACTGGTGATCGCCAGTCCGATGCTCGCGGTGGCAAAGGCCTCACGGTCCTCGAGTGCGAACGGCCGCGCGAACGCATTGGCGATCCGCTCCGCCACATGCATCGCTTCTTCGCCGTCGTCATTGCAGCCTTCCACGAGCACCGCGAATTCATCACCGCCGAGCCGCGCGGCGGTGTCACCGGCGCGCAGGCAGGCACGCAGGCGATCGGCGCCCTGCGTCAGCAGCGAGTCGCCGGCGGCGTGGCCAAGGGAGTCGTTGATCTCCTTGAAGTCATCCAGATCGAGAAAGAGCACTGCCGTGCGATGCGCCTCACGCGATGCCCGCAGCAGCGCCTGCTCGACGCGATTGGTGAAGAGTGCCCGGTTCGCGAGGCCAGTCAGCCCGTCGTGAAAGGCTCGGTGCAGCAGCTGCTCTTCGAGCGCCACGCGATGGCTCACATCGCGAGTGGTGAGCACGATGCCACCGACCGTCGGGTCGGCCAGCAGATTCACGGCGACGTTTTCCACCCGCCGCCACTGCCCGTCGGCGCTGCGCATGCGCCACTGGCTGGTGGCCGGCCGACTGTCCGGCCGGGCGGAGTCGGTGAGGAATCCCAGCATCGGCACCACGTCATCGACGTGGATCAGCTCGCGGAGCGACGTGCCGTGCAGCCCGGCGGCGTCGTGCCCGAACACGCGCCCGATGGCGGGACTCGCGTAGCGAATCGTATCGGCGCGATCGAGAATGATGATCAGGTCTGCCGAGTGCTGCACCAGCGAGCGAAAGCGCGTCTCGCTCTCGGCATGCGCCATGGCCGCGCTGTGCCGCGTGCGCTCGCGAACGGCGATCGCCTGGCGCGCGATCACGAGCACGATCAAGACGAGCATCATGCCCACGAAGCCCGCGATCTCATCGCGCGCGTTCCTCAGTGCCAGGTCGAGCAGCATCAGCGCCGCGAGGGCGATGGATCCCAACGGCATCGTCGAGGCGCGAAACACACCGGCCAGCATGCGCGATTGCCCATCGGCCGCTGGCGGCGCATTGAGTTCCCGGAGCATGGCGAGCAACAACAGCAGCGTCGGCGTGGACGACAGCACACCGGTGGCCGCGCTGCTCGGCCCCGTGCGCCGCACGAGGTACCACGCGATCAGTGCGCCCATCACCATCATCAGCGTGAGATCGAGCGCGAAGCTCGTGCGCACCACAGGACGGCCCAGATTGGTTCGGAAGGCGAGCAGGCCGGCGACGAGGACCGATGCCGACACCAGCTGACAGACGGTCGCCCAGCTGGCGAACAGTCCCGGGTCGCCGGCAAACGGCAGCACCCCCCTGGCCACGGCACCCAACGTCTGGCAGACCAGCCCCAGGCCGAGCAGCCGCCACGCGGCACGCTCGGTGACGACCGGCTCGGCGACCGCGGCCAGGAAGGCCACACCGGCGGCGGCGGCGCTCAGCGTGATGATCCACAGGTCGACCCACACCGACTGATGCGAGAAGTCGGCGGTAGCCCCGGCCCCCGCCACGGCGGAGATGCACAGCGCGATGATGGCAAGCCAGCGGGTCCAGGGGCGCCAGCCGGCGGCTGGCAGCGTGACGACGAACCTCTCGAGCGGGGATCGATCCATCCAGCAGAGGATCGACCCGCATCCGGCGCGGCTGTAGTCTCGACGCGTGGTCGGCGCACGGAAACGAAGCCGGCGCGAATCTCGTAGTATTCAGGGTCTGCCGGCGCGCCCGGCTGGACGACGTTCAGGTGCCATGGCGCGTCCCGGACACCCCCTGAGCAGCAATGAAGAAGTCGGCGAGTATCCAGTTGTTCTTCGTCAATACGATTGTGGTCGGCGTTTCCGGGTGCGACTCCGAGCCGCCAGCCGTCGACCCGTGCAATTCGAGCACGTTCAACGCGCCGGCGTGTGAAACGGCGGTGCAGAACAAGGGCTACAACTACCACGGGTCCTGGATCCCGATGGTCTATCCGAGCCCCTACCTGTTCTACTACGCGGGCTACACGCGCCTCCTCGGCGCCGGCCGGCCGGTGTATTCGGCGCCGGCGTCGGTCTACGCCGGCAACTATCGCTCGCTGGATGCGCGTGCGCAGACGTATGCCACCCGTGTCGCGCCGGCCGGCACGTCGCTCAACCCGTCGCGCATGTCGTCGATCCTTCGGCGCCCAGCGTCGATCGCGCGTGGCCGCTCGGGGTCAACCGTCGGCCGCGGTGGGTTCGGCAGCATCGGTCGCGGACGGGCGTCGTTCGGTGGCGGCCGGTCTTCCGGAAGCTGATCCATGCGAGCAATCCGACGGGTGGTGCCGGTGCTGGCGCTGGCGCTGGTCGCCTGCACCAGCGCCGAGGAGAAGGCGCGGACCCGGGAACAGGCGATGATCGCACAGGCGCAGGCTGATTCGGCAGCCGAGGCCGAATTCGTCGAGGACTCACAGAAGCTCGCCGCATCGATCACCCTCGATACGGTGAAGTCCGTCACCGTCCGCGATCAGCGATCGGTGGACGACAGCGATGTCATCGAGACCATTCGTCTCGCCATCGCACCGAACGGACACACCTGCCTGCTCACTTTCGAGCGGTACAAGACGATCGCCGTCGGTGATACGCTCTCGTGTCAATGGTCCCCGCCGTGAAACGCGTGCCCCATCCGGTGCGTGCCGACTGGCAGAAGAAGGTCGAGAGTCTCGGGCTGGCCTGGCATTCGGCCAAGGGCGCGTACTGGAACGAGTCGGCGTACTACTCGTTCACGATGGACGAGATCCTCAAGCTCGAGCACGCGACAAACAAGCTGCATGCGATGTGTCTCGACGCGGCACAGCACATCATCGAGCAACGCCTGTTTCTGCGCCTCGGCATTCCGTCGCACGTGATTCCGCTGATCGAGGCGGCGTGGGAGCAGGAGCCACCATCGCTGTACGGACGATTCGACCTCGCCTACGACGGCCTCGGCCCACCGAAGCTGCTGGAATACAACGCGGATACGCCGACGTCGCTGGTGGAAGCGAGCGTGGTGCAGTGGTTCTGGTTGCAGGAGCAGTTTCCCACGAAAGATCAGTTCAACTCGATCCACGATCGCCTGATCGAACACTGGAAGGGACTGGTGCCCTTCCTGCAGGGTGACCGGGTGCATTTCGCCGGCATGGACGACATCGAGGATGGCATGACGCTGGCCTATCTCCGCGACACCGCGGAGCAGGCTGGCATCTCGTGCGATACACTGACGGTCGACCAGATCGGCGTCACCTCCGACGGCTTCTTCACCGACGCGGACGACCGCGTCATCGAAGCGATCTTCAAGCTCTATCCGTGGGAGTGGATCGTTGCCGAGGATGAGCGGTTCGTGCAAGCGTTGCTGCGCCAGGGGACGCGCATGCAGTGGATCGAGCCGGTCTGGAAAATGCTGCTCTCGAACAAGGGACTGCTGGCCGTGTTGTGGGAGCTCTTTCCGGAGAGTCAGTACCTGCTGCCCGCGTCGCTGGATATCGCCGAGACGCTGACGTGGGATGCCTACGTGCGAAAGCCGTTGCTGTCGCGCGAAGGGGCCAACGTCACAGTCACCATGTTCGACCAGACACTGGTCGAGTCACAGGGTGACTACGGTGACGAGGGCTACGTGTATCAGTCGATGGCGAGCATCCCGAACTTCGATGGCCTGCATCCGGTGATCGGCTCGTGGATCATCGGACAGGAGGCTGGTGGCATCGGCATTCGTGAATCGAAGCGGATCATCACCGACAACCTGTCACAGTTCGTGCCGCACCTCATCGAAGGCTAGCGCACGCCGGCGGTCACACTGCCCAGCACCTGCACCACGCGTGCGGCGGCGGCGCGGAGTTCGTCCGCCGGTGCCACGAACGACAACCGGAACCAGCGCGCGCCCGCAGCGCCGAACGCGAGCCCGGGTGTGATCATGACCTGGCCTTCCATCAGCACCCGATCCACCGCCTCCCAGGCCTCCATGCCGTCCGGCAGCGGCAGCCACGCATACATCGCCGCCTGCGGCGGCGTGACATCCCATCCGCCCAGCTGCAGCGCATCGTACAGCGCATCGCGGCGTCGCTGATACTCAGCCACGATCGGCGGCATCAGGGTGCGCACATTGTCCAGGGCGTAGGCCGCCGCATGCTGAATCGGCATCGAGACGCCGTAGCCGACATTCGAGCGGTAGGCGAGCAGCGCGTCGAGTGCGTCGGCTCGACCGACGACAAACCCGACACGCATACCCGCCATGTTGAACGACTTCGAACAGGAGTGGAACTCGATGGCGACCTCGCGCGCACCCGGCACTTCGAACACACTCGGCGCCACATGCCCGTCGAAGGTCAGCTCCGAATATGCCAGATCGTGCATCAGCAGCAGGTTGTGCCGCGTGCAGAACGCCACCAGCTCTGCCAGATCCGCATGGGTCGTGACGGCGCCCGTCGGATTGTTCGGATAGTTCGCAATCAGCACGCGGGCGCGCGTGAGAACATCGGCCGGAATACTCGCCAGATCGAGTTGCCAGCCGCGGGCCGGGTCCATCGGCACCAGGTGCACCGAGGCACCATGCATCAGCGGCGCGCGCACATACACCGGATAACTCAGCGACGGCGCCAGCACGATATCGCCGGGACCTGCAACGGCCGCCAGCATCTCGGCAATGCCTTCCTTCGATCCCGCCAGTGCCACCACCTCGCGATGGGGCGCGAACTCGACGCCGAACCGGGTCGCCATGAACTGTGTCGCGGCGCGCAGCAGACGGTCGCTGCCGCGGAAGGGCGGATACGGGTTCAGCGGGCTGCCAAGCGCCGCCTCGCGCAGCGCGTCGACGATACCGGCCGGTGTCGGCTGGTCCGGACTGCCGATCCCCAGATCCCGAAACTCATGGCCAGCGGCACGGGCCGCCACCTTCCGGCGTTCAAGTTCCGAGAAGACGTAAGGCGGAATCGCAGACAGCGACGGAAGGATATGAACAGACACGAGAGCGAGATGAAGGACGGCTCACCGGCGCGGCGTCGGCACCAGATCGAGCGAAATGGATGGAGTGCTCTACCCGTCGGTGAACCACGTCTGGTGGATCGCCGGCGGTCAGGGAAGAATGACGACCAAGAGACACCGAGGAAAGCCGTCGCGGGCCGAATCTTCCTTGTGGCCGGCGGGATCGCTGTGGCGCGGGCGCTCCACTGGCTGCGTTCGGCGCCGCACAGCACCCAGTCCGGGGTAAGTTGAGCAATGCGCGTGATCCAGATCCTGCTCCGGTGCCTGCCCGTCCTAATGAGCTTTCGTCGTGATCAGCGTCACTGGCTGCTCTTCGGTTCCCGTACCCCACGCACCGAGGCATTTCACGCCGCGCGTGCCGAGACGATGGTGACGACGCTGGCCTCGCTCGGCCCGACCTTCGTCAAGCTGGCGCAGCTCTTTGCGGGCCGGGCCGACATCATCCCGGAACCCTACGTCAGCGCGATCGGCACGCTCACCGATCGTGTGCCAGGCGTGTCGGCCGAGCGCATTCGGGCCAGCCTGATCGAGAGCTACGGCGCGCCGCCGGAAACGGTGTTCGAGTGGTTCGATGTGCAGCCGCTGGCGGCCGCCTCCCTCGGCCAGGTGCATCGCGCCCGCGTCGATGGACGCGACGTCGTGGTCAAGGTGCTGCGCCCGGGGGTTGAGAAACTCGTCGAAGGCGATATTCGCGCCGCCCGACGGATCCTCGATCTGATCGCCTCGCGACTCAATCCACCACACGTCACCGGTCTCCGCACGGTGCTGGACGAGTTCGAGAAGCGCGTGGCCGATGAGATGGACTTCCGCCAGGAGGCGCGTTACGCGCAGCAGGTGCGTCGCAACTTTGCCGGCAGCCCGAACATCCGTGTCCCCGAAGTCCTGGACGCCTACACCCGGCAACGCGCGCTGGTGCTCGAGTTCATCGATGGGCGTCGCGTCGACCAGCTCGGCGACTGGATCAGCTCCGGACGCGTGCAGCCCGATGATGTGCTGCGATCGGTGATGGAGCTCTATGTCCAGATGATGATGGTCGATGGTCTCTTCCATGCCGATCCGCACCCCGGCAACGTGTTCGTCGACACGCAGGGCCGCCTGACGCTGCTCGACTTCGGGATGGTGGTGGAGGTGCCGGTCGAGACGCGACGGACGCTCGTTCGCACGGTGTTTGCGTCGATCCGCGGCGACGTCGAAGGTGTCGTCGACGGATTTTACGCATTGGGGCTGATCGAGCCGAACGCCGAGCGGGCGACGATCGTGCTGCTCGCCGGGCAGCTGATCGCTCTCGCAAACGAGCGGACGACGGCCACCGAACGAATCGAGCGACTCACGCGCCTGGCCGACGACGTGATGGCAACGCTGTACGATTTCCCCGTGCTGCTGCCAGGGGACATGGTGTACTTCGCACGGACGGCGGCGTTGATCGAAGGGCTCGGCGTGCGCTACGATGCGCGCTTCAACGCCATCCGGTTCGCGACTCCGATCGTGCTCCGGCTGCGCCGCCAGATTCTCGCGTCGCTCGGCGAACCGCTGGTCGGTGAGCGTGATGTCGCCACCGCCATTGGCGCGACGCTCGGCTCCCTGGTGGCGATTGCGAAACGGGCGAGTCGCGAGGTGGTGGCGACGGTGGCGGCCCAGCTCATTCCCGCGTTCACATCGCGGTTGCGCTGACGGTTGGGGCGCGGCGCTCCCGGATGCCGCACGTCGCCACACAGCGCGGCTGTGAACGCCGCCGCTACGCCACCGACGGCTGCCTGATCACCGGCGCCCCGCGCTCCACTTCGATCGCCCCCGGCACATCCGGCACCACCGCATCCAGCGACGTCGGACTCGATTGCATGATGCCGGCGCTCAGCGGACTGTGCGCCGCATGCAGCGCGGCCATGGCCAGCGGTGTGCTCAGCGCGCTGCGCTTCGGCAGCAACGGGCCGCCGACCGGCTTCTTGGGCCCCGACGGTCGCGGCGCGCTGATGTCACCGACCACCAGCAGGTCGATCAGCTGATAGTTCGAGATCGGCTTCGAGTACAGGTATCCCTGGCCATAGTCACAGCCAAGGTTGCGCAGATCCCACTCCTGTTCCGCGCGCTCGATACCCTCTGCCACCACCTTCAGCTTCAACGATCGACCGAGTGCGACCACCGCCGACGCCAGCGCGCGGCCGTTCGGACCGTTGTCCATGCCCTGCACGAAGCTGCGGTCGATCTTCAGCACGTCCAGCGGATACTGTGACAGGTAGCCGAGCGACGAGTACCCTGTGCCGAAATCGTCGATCGCCAGTCGCACGCCGAGCGCGCGGATGCGGTGCAACAGCGCCAGCGTGTCGGTGTTCCGGCCAACGAGCATGCTTTCCGTCAGTTCGAGCACCAGCCGGTCCGCGTCCAGTTTCGTCGACGCCAGCGTGCGTTTCACGATGTCGATGAAATTGCCGTCCACCATCTGTCGCGCCGAGAGATTGACCGTGATCGTCACCGGCGGCTGGCCCGGCGGCACCGGCCACGCGGCGGCGTCGGTGGCGGCCGTCTTCAGCACCCACTCGCCGATTTCGACGATCAGCCCGGTCTCTTCGGCCAGCGGGATGAAGTCCATCGGCGAGACCAACCCGCGGTAGGGGTGGTTCCAGCGCACCAGCGCCTCGGCGCCGATGATCTGCTGTGACCCGAGTTCGACGATCGGCTGGTACACCAGTGCCAGCTCACAGCGCTCGATCGCCTTCCGCAGATCCGCCTGCAGTTCGATGCGATCCAACACAGCCGCATGCATGCCGCTTTCGTACAGCACCGCGCACGACTTGCCACGCGCCTTGGCATGGTACATCGCCACGTCGGCGTTGCGCAGGACTTCATCCGCCGACTGCTGTGGTTGGGCCCGTGCAATCCCGATGCTGGCATTGATGTCCACATCCTTGCCTTCCACCTGCAACGGGCGACCCAGTGCCGCGGAGATGCGGTTGGCCACGTCCATCACTTCCCCTTCGCCGCGCGTCTGCTCGAGCAGAATCGCGAACTCGTCGCCGCCGAACCGAGCGGCGGTGTCGCTGTCGCGCAGGCAGGTGCGCAGCCGGTTGGCCGTCTGCACCAGGACTGCATCACCGGCCGCGTGGCCGAGGGAGTCGTTGATTTCCTTGAAGTTGTCGAGATCGAGAAACACCACCGCCACTTCGTCGTTCGTGCGCTCGGCGCGGGCCAGGCCGTGTGCGACGCGATCCTGGAACAGCGCCCGGTTCCCCAGCCCGGTCAGCGGATCGTGCAACGCCTGATGCCGCAGGTGCTCCTCGAGCGTCACGCGTTCCGTGACATCACGGATGGTGAGCACGATGCCATTCACGTTCACGTCGGCCAGCAGGTTGGTCGCGACCGTCTCGGTGCGCATCCATTCACCGCTGGTGCGGATCATCCGGCAGCCGATGTGACTGGTCGACAGGCTGCCCATCAGCGACGCGGAGAAGTGTGCCTCGTACGCTCCCCGATCGGCTTCATGCACCAGTTCCGCCAGCGTGCGGTTCACCATCCGGTCGCCCGAGGTGCCGAACACCCGTTCGGCCGCCGGACTGACGTAGCGGATGATGCCGAGCGGATCGAGAATCGCGAAGACGTCGGACGAGTGCTGCACCAGCGATCGGAATCGGGCTTCGGTTTCTTTCGCCGTCTGTTCGATGTAGAGGCGCATGTTCTCGCGCACCGCCGTCAGCTGTCGCGCCATCACCAGCCCGGTGAGGATCACCGCGCCCACGACCAGATCGGTGATGTGATACGTCTCCCGCAGCGCCATGACGAACAGCAGGCCGTAGCCGAGTGCCACCGCCGCATACGGCACGATGCTGAAGCGGGCCCGCAGCTGCGCGCCCCGCCCGCCCGGTGCCATGCCGCGGGCATCGGCCCAGCCCACACAGGTGCCGAGGCCGACCATCAGGTAGCCGCCGATGCGCAACACGTCGGTCACCTGCGCGACCGTCGGCGCGTAGCGCATGTTCAGCGCGCTCCAGGTGGTGTTCGCCATCACGCCGATGATCAGCCCCATCGAAATCCACCAGGAACTGCGACGCAGCGTGGTGCCCGGATCCTGCAGCAGCATCGATGCGGCAGCTACCAGCGTGATCAGGTCGAGCGCCGCATACACGGTGTAGATCGCCATGTCCTCGCGCGACATGGCATCCTGAAGCAGCGGCGCCAGAATGAAGTGCCACACGACCATCGAGGCCGCCGACACCACCGTCAACGCATCGAGGGTGAATCGGGTCGCGTCGGCCTTGGTGCGTGCACCGCGCGGGAACGTCAGCACCGCCGTCAGCCAGAGCGGCGTGCTGAGTGCCTGTGCCGCGTGGCTCCAGCGATCCCACATCGTGGTGCGTCCCACGATCTCGAAGTACGTCCAGACACCGTCACCCAGTGCCTGCACCAACAGCGCCATCGAGACGAAACGCCAGGCCAGGCGGGTTCGGCGGTCGAGCGTCCGACGCGAGGCCTCACCGGCGAACCACGCGGCCGCCAGACAGGGCGGCACCAGCATCACATGGAGCAGCATATCCGGGGCGTCGAACAGCATCATCGCCGCGTACAGCAGTGCAAAGAGCACCGCGCCGCGCACGGACAGCCGCGCTCTGGGCTCCAACGTGTTGAGACGTTGTGCCGTGAGGAACAGCGGGGTGGGAAGCTGAATCGAAGCCATCGGCACTGGGTCAGACAGGAACAGGGCGTTCACGGGTGGGTGAACGGCCTGCATATCTCCACCCATGACAGGTAATCGGACGTTTCGTCACAGCCCCGTTCGGTGCGACCCGCGGATGTCCGCATCCGGACATCGCGCCGCGCCCATGCCCGCCGGCCCGGTCGTGCCGCGCGGCACGCACAGCGGAGGCTGGGGGCATTCCGTACTCGCGGTGTACAACGGTTCGGCGCGATATTGCGCCCCTGCGGGAACTCGCTCGATCTGCCACGCCTCTGCCCCAGCTGACGACCATGCCACTGACCCCCCTCGCTCTCGCCGCCGTTCTCGCGCTCTCGGCGCCAGTTGGCGATCCATGGACAGCGGCGCGCCCTTCGCTGGTGACGACCCTCGCCGCGACTGGGGCCGGCACCATCGCCGACCCGGTCGTCATCGACTGGCGCACGCTGGGTGGCATGAACCCGCAGACCGGTGCCGTCGCCCCGGCCCTGCGCGCGCTCAGCGGCCAGGTGGTCCGGATCGCCGGTTATGTCGTCCCGCTCGATGATGCCAGCCAGGAGGACGCGGAGTTCCTCCTGGTGCCGTATTACGGTGCCTGTGTGCACACCCCGCCGCCGCCGCCAAACCAGATGGTGCTGGTGGAGATGGAGGGACGCCAGAAGGTGCGCCTCGATCTGTTCGAGGCGATCTGGCTGGAAGGACGGCTCGGCATCGATCTGGTCGAGAGCCTCTACGGCACCGCCGGCTTCACGATCAAGGGCATGAAGGTGTCGCCGTACGTGAAGAAGTGACCCCCGAGGCACGATTCGGCGCTGCCATCTCGATCGAGGCACTGCACTTCTCCTACGGCACCGGACCACGGGTGCTCGACATCCCATCGCTCGTCATCACCCGCGGCAGTCGGGTGTTTCTGCATGGCCCGTCGGGCTGCGGCAAGACGACCCTCCTCGGCATCCTCGCCGGTGTGCTGCACGCCACGTCAGGCCGGGTGCAGGTGCTCGACCGCGACCTGGTCACGATGAGCGGATCGCAGCGCGATGCGTTCCGAGCTGAACACATCGGCTACGTGTTCCAGCAGTTCAATCTCATCCCGTACCTGAGCGCGTACGACAACATCGCGCTGCCCTGCCGGCTCGATGCCCGCCGCCGCGCACGGCTCGGCAGCACCAGTCTCGATGACGCGATCCGAAACGTGGCCGCGCAGCTCGACATCACCGCGCTGCTCGACCAATCGTCCACGTCACTCAGCGTCGGGCAGCAGCAGCGTGTCGCCGCCGCACGCGCCCTGCTCGCCGCACCGGAACTGGTGATCTGCGACGAACCGACGTCGTCGCTCGACACCGATCGTCGCGATGCATTTCTGGCCCTGCTGGCCAGTAGCGTCGCGCGCGCCAACGCCACGCTGCTGTTCGTCAGTCACGACGCGTCACTCGGCGCGCGATTCGACATGCAGCTCTCCTTGCCATCGCTGAATCGCGCGGCACGAGCAGACGCCGCATGAAACTGCTGCTGTCGCTCGCATGGCGTTCCCTGCGCAACCGGCCGGTGACATCGATCCTCACCGTCGCTGCGGTGGCGCTGAGCATCACGCTGCTGCTCGGCGTCGAGCAGGCGCGGCGCGGCATGCGCGAGAGTTTCACCGGCACGATCAAGGGAACCGACCTGGTGGTGGGCGCGCGCGGCGGCACGCTGCAGCTGCTGCTCGGGTCGGTCTTCGGAATCGGTTCGCCCACTGGCAGCGTGCCGTACGCAGTGTACGAGCGCTGGACGAAACATCCCGCCATTCGCTGGACCGTGCCCCTGGCGATCGGTGATTCACATCGCGGCTACCGCGTGATCGGCACCACCGCTGGGCTGTTCGAGCACTGGCGCTATCGCAGCTCCGGGACGCTGTCGTTTGCGGCCGGGCAGGTGATCGCCAGCGACAGCGACGTGGTGATCGGCAGTGAAGTGGCGGAGAAGCTCGGCTATCGCGTCGGCTCGTCGGTCACCGTCGGTCACGGACTGAACGCCGTCGCGGGCCTTGGTGATCACGAGTCGCATCCGTTCCGCGTGGTGGGTGTGCTGCGCCAGACCTTCACGCCGCTCGATCGCGCGCTGTTCGTCACGCTGGATGGCATCGAGGCGATGCACGGCGATGAGAGTGGTGCCGTGCCTGGCACAGGAGGCGCGCCCGTCATGCCTGGCGCGGGCCCGCCGCCGCCAATGCCCGGCGCATCGTCATTACCGACAACGCCCGGTGCGAGCGTGCCGAGTGCGCCGACACCATCGAATGTCTTTCAGGACGAACCACGAGTGCTGAGCGCCTTCCTCGTCGGCACGAAAACGCGATTTGAGACGCTACGGCTGCAGCGAGAAATCAATCAGTACAAGGCCGAGCCACTGACTGCCGTGATTCCGGGCGTCACGCTGGCAGAACTCTGGAAGACACTGGGGACGATCGAAGGTGGGCTGCGTCTGGTAGGGGCGTTGACGATCGTCGTCGGACTGATCGGAATGCTCGTCGCGCTCTACTCGTCGCTCGAGGCTCGCCGTCGCGAGATGGCGGTGTTGCGCGCTGTCGGCGCGCGGCCATCCATGATCGTCGCATTGCTCGTGCTCGAAAGCGGGCTGCTGACGCTGCTCGGCTGCGCACTTGGCATCGGTCTGGTGATGGGCGGGTTTGCGCTCGCTCAGGGACTGATCGAGGGGCGCACCGGCGTCCACATCGCGGTGCAGGCGCCCGGTCCACTCGAGTGGGCCTACATCGCGGTCGTGCTGGCGGCTGGTGTCCTGGTCGGCCTGGTACCCGCGTGGCGCGCGTATCGAAGCTCGTTGGCCGACGGCCTCAGCCCGCGACTCTGACCGGGGCACACTGCTCGGCGCGCAACTGAGTCGCGCAGCCACGGAGGCAGCGTGCATTCAGCGTGTCCGGTTGTAGATCCTGCGCTACACTTGGCAGGCTGATCAGTAGAGTCGTCGCCACAGTCGAGCCTGCATACGGTAAGGTCGCGAGATGGATTTCTTGCGCGTCGCATCGCGTGTGATGCCGACGAAGTTGCGTAACACGTTGTAGAACTTGAGTTTATCCGTTCGCGTCGGCGAGGCGGACCCACCATTCCGCACAATGGAAGAGCTTGGCATTACGCATGCGACAGCATTCGTCACACAACCGGCCCGGGTACTCGTTGGGCCTGCTGAAATGCCATCCCGGCTTGGCGCGACGGAGCGCCGCTACTGTGCGCGTGCTCAAGCGTTCCCGAGCGCTTGGCCGCGTGTTCGGCGGGTCGTCTCCTTCACGGGAGGCGGCCCGTGCGCGTTTCCCCTGTCGGGCTCACATCGCAGGTGAGAGCGGCGTCGCAGTAACGCGAGCGTCGGCGGCGTCGTAGCGCAGGTGTCAGCTTTCTGCGCTCCACTCCGACCCTGGGAATTTGCATGCCGCAGTACGTCCGTCGACTTTCGCTCGTTGTTGCGCTGACACCAGCAGCCCTGATTGCTCAGCGTCCTGACGCGGGCGCACCAGTGGCACCAAACAGTATGGCGCTGCCGATTGCTGCAGATCGGTGGCCCGAATGGGTGCGACGCACCCCGGTCACCGATCCGGTGCTGCTGCGCATCGTGGAAGAGGGTATGACGCGTTCCCAGGCTGGCGCGCTGGCGCAGGTGCTCACCGATTCCATCGGACCGCGCCTCACCGGCTCGCCTGGCTTCACTGCCGCCGGCGACTGGTTGCTGAAGAAGTATGCCGAATGGGGCATTTCGGCGCGGAAGGAGCAGTGGGGCACCTGGAACAGCTTCAGCCGCGGCGTGACGCACGTCGATCTCGTCGCACCGCGCACGCGCACACTCGAAGCGACCATGCTGGCATGGAGCCCCGCCACCAACGGCGCTGTCACCGGCGACGTGGTCGTTCTGCCGCAGTTTGAAAACGCGGAATCCGCCCACGCCTGGTTGATGGCGACGCGCGGAAAGTTCGTGATGATCAACGCGCCGAACGTCACCTGTCGGACGTCGCAGCAGATGGCGGAGTTCGCGACGCCCGCGACCTTGGCGTCGATGCGCGCAGCGCAGGACTCCATCCGCGTCAGCTTCAACAACCGCGGTGTGGCTGCGGCTGGGCTGCAAGACAGCCTGAAGGCGTATGGCGCGGCCGGTGTCGTCACCTTCGGCTGGTCGAACTATCCGGGCATCAACAAGGTGTTCGGCTCGCCGCGGCAGCAGGTGCCAACGTTCGATCTCAGCTGCGAGGACTACGGGCTCGTCTACCGGCTCGCCACGAAGAACCAGGGGCCGAAACTGCGCGTGCAGATCGACGCCCAGTTCCTTGGTGAGCAGCCGGTGCACAACACGATCGCCGAAGTGAAGGGCACCGGCAGCAAGGCGAAGGAATACGTCATGCTCTCGGCCCACTACGACTCATGGGAAGCGTCGAGCGGTGCGACCGACAACGCCACCGGCACCGTCACGATGCTCGAGGCGATGCGCATCCTGAAGAGCGTTGGCTACAAGCCGAAGCGGACGATTCTGGCCGGCCACTGGGCGGGTGAGGAACAGGGGCTGAACGGCTCGCGCTCGTTCGTGAAGGATCATCCCGACGTGGTGAACGGTCTCCAGGCGCTCTTCAATCAGGACAACGGCACCGGGCGCATCGTGAACATGAACGCGAGCGGGCTGGTCAGTGCGGATACGGTGCTGCGCGGCTACCTGGCGCAGCTGCCGAGCGATTTCACGCAGTGGATTCGCTACACCGGTGTCGGTGCTCCCGGCAGCGGAGGGACGGACCACGTCAGCTTCGTCTGCGCAGGTGCCCCGGGGTTCAACCTTGGCGCGCTCGGCTGGGACTACGGATTCACCACCTGGCACACCAATCGTGATACGTACGACAAGATCATTGTCGACGATCTGAAGCACAACGCGACCCTCGCTGCCATGCTGATCTATCTCGCCAGCGAGGATCCGACGCTCATGGCCCGGGTCAAGCTGGACCCCTTGCCAGCCGGCCCGGGCGGCACGCCGGGCGCGTGGCCGACCTGTCAGGACGGCACGCGGAACACCGGCGGATATCGGCGGTAGTACATCCTGCGTGGAGGGGAGTCCACGCAACCTCCTGGGTGGGAGTATGCGGGGTCGGTTGCCGAAAGGTGGCCGGCCCCGTGTGTTTTTCCGGTGTGCACATTCACAGCAGTCGTGTCGTCACCGTGACGGCGCAATCAGCAGCCCATCACAGCGGAGATCGTCCAGTGAGCAGAACGGAATGGTGGCAACGCGGCCCGGTGGACGGAGTTCCCGCAATCCTGCAGCCAGTGGCGCACATCGTGCTGCAGATCGGCGAGAGTGTGCGCGAACTGGTGGCGCCGCTCACCGAGGCGGAATGGAACGCACGACCGGCAGGCGTGGCGTCAGCGGCGTTTCATGTGCGACACATCACCGGGGTGCTGGATCGGCTGTTCACGTACGCGCGCGGCGAGAGCCTCACGGAATCACAATTCGTCGCGTTGCGCGCAGAAGGCGAGCCGATGCTGATTGCGCTGGTTCCGGCGGTGCTCGACCGGCTCGACGCGCAGATCGCGGCGGCACTGTCGGAGCTGAGGGCCATCGATCCGGCCACACTCGGCGACTTCCGGCCGGTGGGGCGTGCACAGCTTCCGTCCACCGTCATCGGCTGCCTCGTGCACGGCGCTGAGCATGGGATGCGACACGTTGGGCAGCTGTCGGTGACGGCCAGGATCGTACGCGGCATCGGCTGATGCGCCTGCTTGCGCGCCAGACAGTTGACCTCCATCGCGGGTAGCCGAACAAACACCGACACTTGCTCGGCGCGTCGAACCAAACCCGCATCCGAGAGGCCCTCTGTCCGCTCCGGGCGTTCGGCCAGTGGACCATGCCCGTCCACGATCTGCATTTATGCGCGATCGACACCGAGATCCATCGACGTGGTCAGGGCCATTTCTATCTGCGGGGCGCTCGGCATTGAGCCACCGCCATTTTGGGAGCGGGGCTGATCGATCGCGCTGCGCGTCCATCGCCCCAGCGAACGCAGGACGCATTGGCCCGACCCGCACCGATGTTGCCGTCGTCGACGCTGGTGCGGGTCGGGTTACTTCGCGCTGCTGATGTCAGCCGCCCGCGCCTGGATACTCCTTCTTCAGTTCGGCTGCGGTCCACGTTCCTCGGCTGCCCAGCTTCTCGCGGACCGTCTTGACCTCTGCGGCAGTGACCGGGCCAGCTGTGTTGCCCCATTGTGAACGAGCATACGTGAGCACATTGGCAACGTCGTCGTCGCTGAGCATGCCCCACGCCTGCATCGCACCGTTGTACGTCTTGCCATCGACGTTGATCTCGCCCTGCAACCCGGCGAGGACGATCGAGATTGGCACGCTGGGGTCACCAGTGAGCCACGCCGAATTTTTCAGCGGTGGATAGTTGCCCTCCACGCCGACGCCCGTCGCTTGATGGCAGCTGGCGCAGATCTGCACGTAGGTGGCTTCGCCCTGGCTCACGACGGGCTCGGCCGCCGCTGCACTGGCGACCGCAGTCTCACCGGAGACCGCGGGCTTGGTGTCACCACCGCAGCCGAGCAGGAATGGTGTCGCGCAGACGAGCAGCGCGGCGATGGATGCGAGGCGGGAATGGCGAGTCATGGCGGCACGAGTCAGGGAATGGTCGAAATCGGGCGATAGGCCCACCGACCGGCCAAACGGAATCCCCTGACATTAATTCACATATGCGGATGCGAAGGTCAGGGATTGCCCTACGTCATCTCAGGCAATCGCCGACTTTGGCGTCCAGACGTCGGGCGTACCTATCGCACTGAGTGTGCATCGCACCGCATGCGCACTCCCTCACATCGTTCAAGGAGTGCGTGATGTCCCGGATACTCACCCAAGGCAAGGCTGGCCTGGCGGCGGTCGTGGTCGGCTCGGCGATCGTGCTGGCCTACGCCTGCGCGCCCACGGGCTCCAAACAACCCAACACGGCGCTTGTTGGTGGCGATGCGGCACAGGCCGTCTATGTGGCACCTGGCAAGTACGACGAGTTCTACGCGTTCCTCTCCGGAGGCTTCAACGGACAGGTCGGCGTGTACGGCTTGCCATCGGGCCGGCTGCTCAAGCTGATCCCGGTGTTCAGCCAGCACGCCGAGAACGGCTGGGGATACAGTGAAGAGACGAAGCCGATGCTCGAGACCTCGTACGGCTTTGTGCCGTGGGACGACCTCCACCACACGGCCCTGTCGCAGACCAAGGGAGAGGATGACGGGCGCTGGCTCTTCGTCAACGGCAACAACACGCCACGCGTCGCCCGGATCGACCTGACGAAGATGGAAACCGAAGAGATCATCGAGATCCCGAACTCCGCGGGGAACCATGCGTCGCCGTTCCTCACCCAGAACACCGAGTACGCCGTCGCATCAACACGCTTCAGCGTGCCGATCCCGAATCGTGACATGCCGATCTCGGAATACAAGAAGGGCTTTCGCGGATCGATCAGCTTCATCAAGGCGAATGAGCCCGGCAAGATGCGGATCGCATTCCAGTTGCTGGTTCCCGGCTTCAACTACGACCTCGCGCGTGCGGGCAAGGGACCGTCGGACGGGTGGATGTTCTTCACCTCGTACAATTCCGAGCAGGCCAACTCCCTGCTCGAGGCGAATGCATCACGAAACGACAAGGACTTCATCGCGGCGGTGAATTGGAAGGCCGCCGAGCGCTGTGTGGCGGACGGCAAGGGTCAGTCGATGGCAGCCGAATACCTGCACAATGTGATGGATCCGTTTACCCGGACGGCGCGCGTGATCAGGGAAACAGGCGTCATCACCCTGGAGACATCGGCATGTCCGGGCGCGATGTACTTCCTGCCGACGCCGAAGTCACCGCACGGTGCAGACGTGGATCCGACGGGGGAGTACATCGTCGCCGGCGGCAAGCTGGCCAGCGTGATTCCCGTCCACAGCTTCACGAAAATGATGGCCGCCATCGACAAGAAGGACTTCGAAGGTGATGTCGAGGGCATTCCGGTGTTGCGCTATGCCAGCGTGCTCGCCGGCGAAGTCAAGAATCCGGGCCTTGGTCCGTTGCACACCGAGTTCGACGGCAAGGGATTCGCGTACACCTCGATGTTCCTCTCGTCCGAGATCGTGAAATGGAAGCTGGGCACGTGGGAAGTGGTCGATCGTGCACCGACTTTCTACTCGGTCGGGCACCTGATGATTCCGGGCGGCGCCACCAGCAAGCCGGCCGGCAAGTATGCGCTGGCGATGAACAAGATCACCAAGGACCGTTACCTGGGGACGGGGCCGGAGCTTGCCCATTCAGCGCAGCTCTACAGCATTGAAGGCGACAAGATGAAACTGCTGCTCGATTTCCCGACGATCGGCGAACCACACTATGCCAATGCCATTGCCGCCAGCGTGATTCGTGATCGACAGGTGAAGTTCTACTCCCTCAAGGATAACCGTCATGCGCAGGTCGTCCGCACGGAACGGGAGACGGGCATCAATCGCTCCGGCCGGCAGGTGCATGTGCGGATGGCGTCGCTGCGGAGCCATTTTTCGCCGGACAATATCGAAGGCGTACAGCTCGGCGATACGGTCTACTTCCACGTGACCAACATCGAGCAGGATTGGGACATGCCGCACGGCTTCGCGATCACTGGAGCCAACACGGCCGAGGTGCTGGTGATGCCCGGTGAAACCCGCACCATGAAGTGGATTCCAACCCGTATCGGCGTGTTCCCGTTCTACTGCACCGACTTCTGTTCGGCGTTGCACCAGGAGATGCAGGGGTACGTACGCGTCTCGCCGGCCGGGTCGAGTGTCGCGCTGATTGCAAACTCCGGGCGGGTCGGCCAGAACGTGGACGCCGAAGTCGCGGCAGCCATCAAGGCAAAGCGCTAATCGATGTCTCCTGCCGGGGACGGCGGCGCAGGCTGCCGTCCCCGGTGCGTCTTCACTTCGCGACCGGTGTCTGCGATGCCCCGTCTTACGCGCTGGTTGGTGGCCATGGCCGCACTGCTGGTTCTTGGTGTGTTCGTCTTTCCACTCTGGCGGGTGACACTCGAGGCGCCCCAGTACCCAGAGGGCATCGGCATGCTGATTCACGTGAACGGCGTCACGGGCGTGAACGAGCACGATCTCGCCAACATCAACGGCCTCAATCATTACATCGGCATGGCGCGTATTGAGCCGGAGGCGATTCCCGAGTTGCGGTACATGCCTTGGATCGCCGCCGCGATCGTGATGACGGGCCTGCTGGTCGCCGCTGCGGGGTCGCGCCGCCTCTATGTCGGGTGGGCCAGTGTCGTGATCACAACGCTTGCCGTGGGAGTCTACGATTTCTGGAAATGGGAATACGACTACGGGCACAATCTCAGCCCGGACGCTGCAATCCGCATCCCGGGCCTGTCGTATCAGCCACCGCTCTTTGGCTCGAGGCAGATTCTCAACTTCGTCGCCCATTCGTATCCAGACACCGGTGGCTGGATGCTCATCGCGTCGGGCGTTGTGATCGGCGCTGTGCTCCTCGATCTGCTGTTCGGAAATCGTACCCCCGTCGCGGCTCGTCCGCCAGCGTCGCGTGCCATCCCAACGACGGCGACTGCGGCGATTGTGTTGGTGCTGCTGTCGTCGTGTGGCCAGCCCGGCCCGCGGCCACTGGTGCTGGGAAACGAGGAGTGTGCGCTGTGTCGCATGATGATCACGGATGCACGATTCGGTGTCGAAGTCGTCGCGCGCACGGGGCGCGTGCAGGCCTTCGATGCGCTCGAGTGCGCGCTGTCGTATGTCGCTGCCGCGGATTCGGGCAGCATCGAATCCGTCTGGGTGAGCGACTTCGAACACCCCGGAACGTGGATTGCCTCCGGCTCCGCCGTCATCGTCAGTGACGCGTCGGTGGGGTCGCCGATGGGGCGATCGCTGCTGGCGGTGGCCGCCGGCCGGACAGCGCCGGAGGTCACGGCGCGATACGGCGGACGGCTCAGCAACTGGCCGTCGCTGCTCGCCGCAGCGCGCACGACGGCCGGCGCCGCGCCTGGGCACGAGGGAGCGGACCGCAATGATCACTGAGCCTGAACGTCAGTGGCGCATGCTCGCCGCCGTGGTGGCGAGCGGCAGCCTATTGGGAACAACGCCAGCGCGCGCGTCACGCACGATCGACGTGTATCCCGGTGCTGGCGCCCCGGTTGCCGCGGCGCTCGCGCGCGCGCAGCCATCCGATACCGTGTTTCTCCATCGCGGCATCTATCGCGAACCCACCATCATGGTGCGGCAGTCCGTCACGCTGCGCGGTGAGCGCGGGGCGGTGCTCGATGGGGAAGGGCAGCGGGCGATTGTGATCGTGTTCGCGCCTCACGTCACGGTCGAAGGGCTCACGTTGCGACACACCGGCTTCAGCGGGATCGACGATCGCGCCGCGTTGCGATTTGTGGAGACGCGGGACTGTCGCATCATCGGCAACCGCATCGAGCGGGCGTTCTTCGGTATCTACCTGGCGCGTGTCACCGGCTGTGACGTCCGTGACAACGTCCTCGCGGGCGACGCGGGGGGGGAGATGGATGCGGGCAACGGCATACATCTCTGGTACGCCCGCGACGTGCACTTGACAGGCAATACGGTCGAAGGGCATCGCGATGGCATTTACTTCGAGTTCACGCATGGCGGTGTGGTGCGTGACAACGTCAGCCGCGGGAACGGCCGCTACGGACTGCACTTCATGTTCTCCGACAGCTGTCGCTACATTCGCAACCAGTTCATCGGGAATGCGGCGGGTATCGCCGTGATGTACACCAATCACGTCGAGATCCGCGACAACCTGTTTGCCGAGGCACGCGGGAGCGCATCGTATGGCCTGCTGCTGAAGGCCATTTCGGATTCCCGGATCGAGGGCAATGTCTTCCGGGCGAACTCCGTCGCGCTGCATCTCGAAGACGCGAATCGGAACCAGATCCTCGGGAACCGGTTCGAACGGAATGGCTGGGCGATGCGGCTGATGACGAACGCGGACGACAACACGGTGGCTGGCAACGATTTCGTGGCGAATGCCTTCGACGCGGTGGCGTCAGGTGAGCGCAACTCGACGCGGGTGCATGGCAACTACTGGGATTCGTACCGGGGCTACGATCTTGACCGTAACGGCGTGGGCGATGTGCCGCATCACCCGGTGCGTCTCTTTGCCTTGATCGTCGCGAACAATCCCCCGGCACTGATCCTGCTGCGATCTTTTCTGCTCGACCTGCTCGACGCAGCGGAACGGGTGCTGCCGGTGCTCATCCCGGCCACCGTGGTCGACTCCGCGCCGGCAATGCGGGCCCACCGATGATCTGCATACACGATGTGTACAAGCGCTTCGGCGCGCTGCCGGTGTTGCGTGGCCTGAATCTCGCGCTCACACCGGGCCGCGTGACGGCGATCGTCGGCCCAAACGCGGCAGGGAAGAGCACGCTGATCCGTTGCATCCTTGGCCTGTCGCGTCCCGATCGCGGCACCATCACATTGGCTGATGGTCGTAACGTGCGACTGCCTGCCGCGCGCGCCGCGCTGGGCTATATGCCGCAGCAGCCGAGCTTTCCCGAGAACCTCACCGGTCATGAGGTGCTCGCGATGCTCGATGCTCTCCGACCCGAGGTGGCGCCCGACAGCGCGTTGCTTGAGCGTTTTCAGGTCGCCGGTCAGCTCGACAAACCCGTCCGCACGCTCTCCGGTGGCACCCGTCAGAAACTCTCGGCGGTGATTGCGTTCCGTTATCGTCCGTCGCTGCTGATCCTCGACGAACCGACCGCCGGTCTTGACCCGCTGGCAGCCGCCGTTTTCAAGTCCACGGTCGTCGCGGCGCGTGACACTGGCGCAACCATCCTGCTGACGACCCACGTGGTTGCCGAGCTGGCGGTGCTGGCGGACGAGATCGCCTTTCTGCTCGATGGTGCGATCCGGTTTGCCGGTCCCGTGACAGCGCTGTTGAACACGACCGGTGCGGCCACGCTCGATGAAGCGCTCGCCGCGCTGATGCAGACGCCGGCGGCGGGCATTCCGGCTGCGGCGCTTCAGACTGCCGAGAGCCTGCGGGTGCGGGTGGTCCGCGAGACTCGCGCATGACGGCGATCGCGACGCCGTCGCTCGGCCGCGCCGAGCTGGCCTGGATCATCGCCGTGCATCAGTCGCGGGATGTCGTGCGCAAACGTTGGGTGATCGCGTACGCCGCAGGGCTGGCAGTGGCCGGCGACCTGTTGCTGCGACTGGCCGGGAGTGGGCCGTCAGCGTTGGTGTCGTTGCTCAATGTGGTGCTGTTGCTGATCCCGCTGATCGCGCTCATCCTCGGGTCCGCGTCGCTCTACGGCGCGCGTGAATTCACGGAGCTGCTGCTGGCCCAACCGATTCCGCGGCGGTCACTGTTCATCGGACTCTATTTGGGCCTGACGGTGCCGCTGGCCGCCGCCACCGCGCTCGGGCTGGCGCTGCCATTCATGATCGAACGGGCCCTCGACCAGACCACGGCGCCGATGTTGGCACTGCTCGTTGCTGTCAGCGTGCTGTTGGTCGCTGTCTTCACCGGCCTCGCATTTCTGCTGACGGTCAGCGTTCACGATCGCGCCCGCGGGCTGGGCGTGGCGATCCTCGCGTGGCTGGGTATGGGCCTGCTCTACGATGGGCTCGTGCTGGCCGTGGCGACTGCCTTTCGCGACTGGCCGATCGAGCGTCCGCTGCTGGCGGCAATGGTGCTCAATCCGATCGACCTTGCCCGGACGATCCTGCTGCTCCGCCTCGACGTCGCCGCGCTGATGGGTTACACGGGAGCGGTCTTCCGCTCGGCGTTCGGGACCACCGGCAGCGCGACGATCGCGATCCTCGCCCTTGGCCTCTGGGTCATGGTGCCCTGGTGGCTCGGGGCGCGGGCATTCGACCGGAGAGACTTCTGAGCCGCCGGCCAAGTGGCGCGTCGCATACTGCGCCCATTGGGCGAGGAAGTGGTGTTACGCGGAGACCCTGTTCGGTGTAGACTCGATATTCGCAACCCTTACGCTTTCAACACCAACGCCAGTGCTGTCCCAGACATCTGAGTACGCACTTCGCATCATGGCCTATCTCGCGCAGCAACCTCTCGACACGCTCGTCCCGGCGGTGTCCATGCAGGGCAAGGTGCGGGTGCCCGCGAATTATCGCGCCAAGATCCTCAATCAACTCACCCGGGCCGGGCTGCTCGAGTCGACGCGCGGACGCACCGGTGGTTTCCGGCTGTCCCGGCCGGCGGCGCGCATTCGATTGTCAGAAGTGATTGCGCCGTTCGAACCCGTCGCACCGCCGAACACCTGTTTGCTCGGGCAGGCGCGCTGCTCTGATGTGCGTCCGTGCGCGGCGCACCAGAAGTGGCGCGAGCTGGCCGCCGCGCGTGATTCGTTCCTGCGCGGCACGACGGTGGCGGACGTGGCCGCCAACGGCGGACCAGGTCGGCTGGCAGCGCGCTCTGGTGTCTGAGCGCCTCGACCAGCCTCAGCCAGAACCCGCCGCGGGATCCGCGCGTAGTCTGTCTACCTGCACGTCGTGTGACTCACTACCGGCACTGCGGTGTCGGAGACGGCCGTCGCCGTCGGGAGTACTCCATGTCGTACCACTGCGAAGTGATCGAGATGTCGTCGCAACCAGCTGTTGTCGTCCGCACGCTGGCGACCTTCCACACGCTGCCGAAGGTGATCGGCGACGGCTTCAGTGCACTGAAGGGCTACCTGCGCGACCAGCACGTCACGCCGACGGGGCCGATGTATGTGAAGTACGTCGGTGCGCCGGCGCACGACCTGCCGATCGAAGTCGGCGTGCCGGTCACGCCACAGACGATGGTGACATCCGGCTTCGTGTCGGCACAGTTGCCGAGCGGCCGCGCTGCGTCATGTATGCACCGCGGGCACTACACCGATCTGCCGCACGCCTACAAGGCGCTCGAGCAGTGGGTCGCGGCAGAAGGGCTGGCCGTCACCGGCGAGGCGTACGAGTTGTACCTGAATGACAGCGAGCATACACCTCCAGCGGCATGGCTCACGCGGATCACCATGCCGCTGCGGTGAATCAGCGACGAACGCGGGTCACGGCACCGGATTGGTCGTCGGCTTGACGGTCGGATACGCAATCCCGAGCTGCTCGAGATACGAGCGATACTTCGTCGCGTCGTAGTACAGCTTGCGCATCTCGGGCCGATACCGCGCCATGATCTCGGCATTCAGCCACGTCGGCGGCCCATCGTTCGGCCCCAGGAACGACACGTACTTCGTGTCCTTCGTCTGCACGGTATTGAAGTACTCCCACGCATCCGCCACCACCTTCGGCTGCGTGAACAGGTCGATCAGCGTCATCGCCTGCACCTTGGCACCGTACACCGCACCCTTGTGCGCAATCGGCGTGGCCATCGCGATGCCGTTGGCCCAGTTATGTCCGGGCGTGCCGGGAATGTTCGACGGAAAGCGCAACGTGATCGTCGGCACGTTCCAGCTCACGTCACCGATGTCGTCCGATCCGCCACCAAACGCCACCAGGCTGCGCGCTGGTCCCTGCAGCGGTCGCACCTGCGTCACCAGCCCATTCTGCGCGACTCCCAGTTCGCGCTGGAGCCCCTTGGCCAGCGCCTGATCGTTCTCGTCCCACTTCGGCAGACCGACCGTCTCGATGTTCGCCTGCATCGCTTCGGCCACCGGCTTGCTGAAGTGTCCCGGCCATGCCGAACCGAGAATCACCACCGTATCGAGCGTGGTCTCGGTCATCATCGCCGCGCCGCGCGCAATGCGCTTGCCGGCGTCGAACATGTCCTGCACATGCTGGTAGTCGCGCTCGCGGAAGTAGAACCAGATCGACGCGGTGCTCGGCACCACGTTGGGCTGATCACCGCCATCCTTGATCACGTAGTGCGAACGCTGGCCGGGTTCCATGTGCTCGCGGTGGAATTCCCAGCCTTGCGCCATCAACATCACGGCATCGAGCGCACTCTTGCCGCGCCACGGCGCACCGGCCGCGTGGGCCGAGCTGCCCTTGAACCGGAACTCGGCCGACACGATCGCCAGTGAGGACGACTGACCCCAGGTGACGCCCATGTCGTTGCCGACATGCGTGAACAGCGTCACGTCGACGTCCTTGAAGACGCCAGCGCGGACGAAGTGCGCCTTGCCGGCCACCGCCTCTTCCGCCACACCCGGCCAGAGCACCAGTGTGCCCGACATCTTCTCGCGGGTCATGATCTCCTTCACGACCAGTGCCGCCGCGATGTTCACTGCCTGACCGGAGTTGTGCCCTTCGCCGTGGCCCGGTGCTCCCTGCACCTGCCACGCACGGAATGCCGTGGCCGGAGCCTGATTCGACTGCGGGATCCCGTCGATGTCCGAGCCGAGCGAGATGACCGGCTTGCCACTGCCCCAGCGCGCGACCCACCCGGTCGGCATCCCGGCCACGTTGCGAGTGACCGTGAATCCGTTCTTCTCGAGAATGCCGGTCAGGTACTTCGACGTCTCGAACTCCTGCATGCCGAGCTCGCCGTAGGAGTAGACCTGATCGATGATCTCCTGGATGAGCTTGGCACGGGCCTCGACTTTGGCGGAGGCCTCTGCCTTCAGGCGCTCGATCCGGGGATCGAGCGGGGCGCGCGGCGCTGACGGGGCCGGCGTGATGGTGGAATCCTGACCGACGAGCAGCCGGGGACTGACGATGAACACGGCAGCAGCGGCGAACAGCAGGGGGGCACGAAAACGCAGCATCAGCGGGCTCGGGCAGTGGGGAGTCTGGTTGCACGCGAGGGGAGGCGTGTGCCATCCACCCATGTTGGTGCGGGGTGGCGGTGTATACAAGCCGAGTACGCGCCAGCGCGCGGGCTGTTAGCGAGAATGAATTCCCGCGAATCCGTCCATTCCGTGCGCGCTGGAGTAGCTTGCAGAGCGTCGTGACTCCAAGGTGCCGCCAATGAGCGCCCGTCGAGTGCCGCAGCACCGATGAGGAGAGACTGATGTCCCGTACCCTGCCCGATGCCCGCGATCTGTTTGTGAAGGCGATCGCTCGCGATACCCACGCGGTTGAACAGCCGCGCCTGATCGCGGTGCTGGATGCCCTGATCGCCTGGAGCAACAAGCATCCGACGCTGCTCAAGTTCCGGGAGGAGGAAGACACGCCCGGCACCATCGCGTTCGAGCGTGTCGGCTCGAAGATGATCGTCTGGGCTGCCTCACCGCGCCGTCAGGATGTGCCGCGCCTCGAGTTGGTGCCGAAGGCGTCGAAGGCGATCTCGGCTGAGAGCCGCGAGAAGCTGGTCAATACGCTGAACGCCCACATGCGCGAGCCGTTGCTGCCAGACGAGAAGCTGCGTATCGGCTTCAGCGCGCTGAAGAATGCGGCCGCGCTCGCCGCCGTGCAGACGGCCGTCGAGCAGCTCATCACGACCGCCTGATTCTCGCGCGCGTGCCGCGGGGCTCTGGCATCCCGCGGCAAAAGACAGCAGCAACGGCGTCGCGCAGTTGCAATGGCAATTGAACCGCCAGCACGAACGGCGCGCGCACGGATGTTCGGTGCCAGCCGTGCTGGCCGCTCGCAGGATTACACTGGCACCTGAACGATCGCTTCGCCGCTCACGACCTGCTTGCCACGGGCGTTGCGGATGGTGGTGGCCAGGGTCAGGCGACGTTTCTCTGCATCGATGGCGGTGATCTCGACGCGCGCCACGACCGTGTCGCCCAGCTTCACTGGCCGAAGGAAGCTCAGCGTCTGGCTGAGATAGATCGCGCCGGGGCCCGGCAACTGCATTGCCAGCAGTGTCGAGAGCAGGCTCGCGCTCAGCATGCCGTGGACGATCCGCGCGCCAAACGACGAGCTGGCAGCCGCCTCGTCGTCGACGTGCACCGGATTGAAGTCTCCCGTGAGGTGCGCGAACGCCATCACGTCGGCGTCACTCAGTGTGCGCGTCAGCTCGGCCGACTGGCCCGCACTGTACCGTTCGATCGACATGGCGCCGGTGTTCATGGGATGTTTCGAAATGTCGGTCGCGTTCAGCGGGTTGGGGCCGGGGTGCCGGCAACCAGGATCGTGCCCGTTGGTTGTGGCGAGCCGCCCTCTGGCTCTTCCGTGATCGCAATCGCCGCCAGATCTGCCTCGGCCAGCGCGTAGGTTGCCTGGACCACCGCCCGGCCCTGCGCGTCGGTGTTGAAGGTTCCCGCGCTGATCTTCTCCGCCTTCGCGGTCACCAGCCAGAGTTGATAGGTGCGGCCTGCCTGCGCCGGCTGCAGGTCATGCGTGATCAGCGTCCAGCGATTCGTGAGGCGATCCCAGAACATGCGCGCACCCGGCGGCAGTTTCGCCGTCGATGCGAGTTCCACCACGCTCACCTGGGCTCCAGTCATCGCGGCGACGAGGCTGTCACGGCTCGCCAGTTGAGCTGAGAGCTGCGTCGTGGAGGCCGTGGCGGAGGTCAGTGCCGCACGCGCGGCATCCCGCTCCGCGGTGAGCTCGCTGGTCGTGCGCAGCTGTGCCAGCGCAATGCCAATGCTGGCGGCCGCTGCCATCCAGGGGAGCACCTGCCACGCCGGGCGACGTCGCCGGTCTGGGGCGCCAGGTTCGTGTTTCTCCGGCAACACGTCGCGCGGTTCGAGTCGGAGCGGAGATGTCGTCGCTGCCGGCGGCGCGATCGGCACCGTGGCCGCTGACGGCTCGACTCCGCCGTCGTCAGCGCCGGTGGCGTCAGCGCGCGTACTGGCGACCGCACGCGACACCAGACGGTCACGCATCGTGCGCTTCTTCGCGTCGCCCATCGGCGCGGGCGACACGGCGGATGCCATCGCGCCAGCCGCACCGCGCAGCGAGGCCAGTTCCGCCTGACAGGCCGGTGATGTCTGCACGAATGCCATCAGGGTCGCAGCGTCGTCCGGCGACAGCAGGTCAAGCGCCAACTCCGGCAGCATCGCGAAGGCTTCGTCGTGTGAGAGCGGAGTCGTCATGACGCCAACTCCTCACGCAACACGGAGAGCGTGTCGCGAAGCTTTCGCAGCGCCAGGCGCGCGCGCGTCTTGATGGTACCCAACGGCTGCGCCAGCTGATCGGCAATCTCCGTTTGGCTCAATCCCTCGAAGTACGCCAGTTCGAGCACCATGCGCTGCTCTGGCGGCAGTGTCTCGAGCGCTGCAACCACGCGCCCTGCCCGCTCGCTGGTGTTCAGGTCAGAGAGTGGATCGCCGATGGCCGGCTCGTTCGCGAAGACCGAATCATCGGCCGTCACGTCATCGCGCCGCCTGCGGATCGTCCGCAGGCGGTCGAGGGCGCGACTCCGCGCAATTGCCAGCAGCCACGCGCCCGGCGTGCCACGCTCACCCGCGTAACGCCCCGCCTGCTGCCACCCCTGCCAGAACACAGCCTCCACCACTTCCTCCGCTTCGGCCTCGTCGCGCACGATGCGCAGCACGAGGGCATGAACGCCATCCGACCACCGATCATGGAGCGCACCAAGGGCCGACTCGTCGCCCTGCGCCATCCGCTGGATGATGGCCACATCGCCAGCCGCGTCCTCCGAGAGGCGCGACCGCATTGGCAGCGCAGGCATGCCTCGCGGTACCGATGGGCTGGTGTCAGAATCAGACTCTCGCATGAATCCTACGCGAAGCGGCGGTGATCGGATCTCGAAACACAGGCGAGCGTGGTGAGGAAAGGGACAGCCGTTCGGCACACCGTCCGTGCCCTGAAACGTACAATGGGCACACAACCGCGCGACGGGTACGGTGGTGGTCAGGCGTTCCGTTCCGAGGGGGCGCCGGTTAGCCTGCCGGAACCATGCCAGCGCAGCCGCACACCCCCTGTTACCCAGTACGCCGTACATCCCGATTCGGATTGCCGGCGCGCGCGCGATGAAGCAACGTGCCGTCCGGCGCGGGCTGGATCGCGCGATCTCGGGCTTCTTCACCTGGCGCACGGCGCTCGACATCCAGCAGCACGAGCCGTGGATCATCTTCTCTGATCAGCACAAGGGAGCGGGTGACCCCGCCGACGAGTTTGTGCGCTGTGTCCCGACCTACCTGTCAGCTCTCGAGCGCTACAACGCTGCGGGATTCCGCCTCGTGTTGCTCGGTGACGTCGAGGAACTCTGGGAGAACAGCTATCGGGAAGTCGCGAAGGCGCACCGCACCGTGCTGGAGGCCGAAGCGGCCTTCGGGACCCACCGCTATCTGCGCATCTGGGGCAACCACGACGACCGCTGGATGGAGGAGATGCTGGTCGCGCTCGAACTGCGGGCGTACGCGCCGGGCATTGGCCTGCGGCGCGTCTGGGAGGGGTGCCGCATCAGCGTTCGCGATGGTGACCGGAAGATCGGCACGCTCTTCATGACGCATGGGCATCAGGGGACCGCCGGCTCCGACCGATTCGCCGTTGTGTCGCGGTGGGCGCTGGTGGTGTACCGCTGGCTGCAGAATCGCTTCGGCGTCGGATGGTTTGGCGGGGTAGATCTGCCGTCGAAGGATGAAGCGCTTCGGGGCGAGCATGACCTCATGATGTACAACTGGGCTGTGAATCAGGAAAAGATGATGCTGATCGTCGGCCACACGCACAAGCCGGTCTGGGCGGGGAGAACCAGAGAGAATCAGCACGAAGCAGGGAGCCTGCCAGCGTACTTCAATACCGGCTGCTGCAAGTTCGACGATGGTGACATCACGGGGATGGAGATCCAGGACGGCATGCTGCGTCTCATCCGTTGGAAGACCACTGCAACCGGCCCACTCCGCACGGTGTTGCAGGAGGCTCGCCTGATCGACCTGTTCGCCGAGCTTCCGGCTGCGACATCGCCTCACGCATCTGCCTGAGGCGACACTGCGAGACAGCCGGCCCGGCCGATCGGCGAGGGCGCGCCGCGTTACTGAGGGCGATACTTTTCCGGCATGACGCCGCCCAAAGACCCGAAGAAGCCGAAGTTCGATTCCAAGCGCGCCTGGGCTGAGGCCCGGGCACTGATCTGGACCTATCGCAAGTCGGTGGGCATCGGCATGGGGCTCATGCTGATCAGCAGGGCGGCCGGCCTGGTGCTCCCCGCCAGTTCGAAATACCTGATCGACGAAGTCCTCGGCAACAAGAACGCTGACCTGCTCCCGAAGCTGGCGGCGGCCGCCTTCATCGCCACGGTGATTCAGGCGATCACGTCGTACGCCCTGTCGCAGGTGGTGAGTGTGGCTGCGCAGCAGGCGATCGCGAAGCTGCGTGAAGATGTCCAGGCGCACCTGATCCGGTTGCCGGTGCGGTTCTTCGACAGCACCAAGAGTGGTGTGCTGGTGAGCCGCGTGATGAATGACCCGGAAGGAATCCGGAATCTCGTCGGCACCGGCATCATCCAGCTTGTCGGCGGGCTCGTGACTGCGTCGGCGGCAGTTGGTGTGCTGTTCTACCTGAACTGGTAGCTGACGCTGGCAACGGTCGTCTTCCTGTCGATCTTCGGCGTCGGCATGTCGATCGCATTCAAGCGGTTGCGTCCGATCTTCCGCGAGCGGAGCGTGATCACCGCCGACGTGACGGGTCGACTGACGGAAACGATTGGCGGGATCCGGATCGTGAAGGTCTACACCGCAGAAACGCGTGAGCGCGAAGTGTTCGCGAAAGGTGTCGATCGCCTGTTCAAGAACATCGCTGCGACGATCACGGGCACGTCGGCCACCGCAGCGCTCTCGGTCGCCATCATTGGTGCACTCGGTGTGCTGCTGATGATGATTGGCGGGCGAGACGTGCTCGCCGGCCGGATGACGGTTGGCTCACTGGTGCAGTACGTCTTCTTCATCGGCCTGGTCGCCGCGCCGCTGGTGAGCATTGCCAGTATCGGCACCCAGCTCACGGAAGCGCTGGCGGGACTGGATCGGATCCGCGAGTTGCGCGACATGCGCACCGAGGACCAGGAGGACGCGAGCAAACAGCCGGTGCCCGTGATGCAGGGCCGCGTGGAGTTCGACGACGTCTGGTTCGAGTACGAACCGGGGGTGCCGGTGCTCAAGGGCGTGTCGTTTGCAGCGCCGGCAGGCACGACCACCGCGCTGGTTGGCTCGAGCGGGTCGGGCAAGAGCACCATGATCTCGCTGGTCATGGCATTCGCCAACCCCACCAGGGGCCGGATATTGGTGGATGGCACGCCACTGACGGACCTCAGGCTGCACGAGTACCGCACCCACCTTGGCGTCGTGCTGCAGGACAATTTCCTGTTCGATGGGACGGTGCGCGAAAACATCGCGTTCACGCGCCCCGATGCGTCGGCCGAAAAGGTCGAGGAAGTGGCGAAGATCGCGTATGTCGATGAGTTCGTCGATCGCTTCCCGGACAAGTTCGAGACGATCGTGGGCGAGCGAGGTGTCAAGCTCAGCGGCGGCCAGCGACAGCGCGTGGCCATTGCGCGGGCCATTCTGGCCGACCCGCGGATTCTCATCCTCGACGAAGCGACGTCCTCACTCGATTCCGAGAGTGAGCAGCTGATTCAGGAAGGGTTGCGACGCTTGCGCGCCGGCCGAACGACGTTCGTGATCGCACATCGACTCTCGACCATCACCAGTGCGGATCAGATCCTGGTGCTCGAGGGGGGGCAGATTGTCGAACGTGGGACGCATCACGAGCTGTTGGCGATCGGCGGCCGGTACCGAGAGCTGTACGAGCGCCAGCATCACATCGAGACGGACCGCTTCATCAATCCCGGCGAAGATCCGAGCGCGATGTCGGCGCAGAACGGGACTGCCCGCATCGGTGCTTAGGTCGTGGGGACGGAGTCTGCCAGGCCATGGGGACGGAGTCTGCCGTGCAGACATCGTCACACGGCTGTTACAGGCTCGTCCATTGCGCTGTCAAGTTTTTCTATGACCCGCCGAGAACTTGCTGTGTCAGATGCATCAGGGCGCGACGGCCCGGGTGATGCTGTCTTCCACAAGTTCACCGCTGGGTTCATCGACGATACGACACCGAACCATGCTCGAAGCAGACTCTGTCGTGGCTGATCGTCAGGCACAGCCCGAGGCAACTGAGACGACCTCGGCCGCGCGCCGATCGAAGTCAGTGCGACCCGGGCGCAAGACTCCGGCGCGAGCGCGTCCGGTCCGCGTCGGCAGCTCCGCGGTCTTTGCGGATCGTGAGGTGAGTATTCCGCTGCAGCATGAGGCAGACTACCAGACGCTGCTCCGCTTCCTGCAGATGGCACCGATCGGTCTGGTCGAGACGAACATCGCGGGTGAGATCCAACTGATGAATCCGCGCTGCGCGGAGTTGCTGGCGCCGCTGACGCATGGCGAAACGGTCGACAACCTCTTCGACGCGCTCGAGACGCTGGCTCCCGATCTTCGCGACCGGGCGGCAACCTTCGCTGGCACCGCCGGCATGGTGCACGAAGGGTTCCAGATGCAGGTGGAGCAGGCGGTGAAGGGGAAACGGGATCCGCAGGTGCTGAGTCTGACGTTGCTCAAGCTCGACAGCGATCATCTGATGGCGGTGCTCAGTGACGTGTCGGAGTCGGTGCAGCGGGAACGCGATCTGCGCGAGAGCCAGGCCTGGGTGAACACCATGGTGACCGGCATCTCTGACTATGCCACGCTGACGCTCGATTCCAAGGGGATGATCGAGGCGTGGAATCCGACGATCGAACGTATTTCCGGCCATGGCTCGGCAGGCGTCGAAGGGCGCTCGTACGACATGTTCTATCCCGAGGATTCGATCACGGCGCACTCGAGCAACACGCGCCTGCAGGATGCGGATCTGCACGGGTGGACGCTCGACGAGGGCTGGCGGACCCGCGCAGACGGCACGCACTTCTGGGGCAGCTGCCTGATCGCGCCGCTGGCCGGCACCGATCCGTCGCACCCGGAGGAGCACGGCTACAGCCTTGTCATCCGCGATATTTCGGATCGGAAGGAAGTGAATGAGGCGCTACGTCGGTCGGTGTCATACGACCACCTCACCGGCTTGGCCAACCGCCGGGCGTTCTTCGATGTTGCGGCGTCGGAACTCGAGCGCTGGAAGCGCACGCAGAGCCCGTTGGCCCTGATGGTGATCGACGCCGACCATTTCAAGAACGTCAACGACACCTATGGTCACGCGGCCGGTGATGCCGTCCTGCGACATCTCGCCGCAGGGATCGCCTCGGCCTCACGCACCATGGACTTCGTCGCGCGCTTCGGCGGCGAGGAATTCGTGGTCTTGTTGCCAGCGACGACGATCGATGGCGCAGAAATCTTCGGCAGACGCCTGATCAAGTCGGTGGCGGCGCAGGTGGTGGAAGTCGACGGCAAGCGCATTCGCTATACCGTCAGCGCCGGCATTGCGGTCATGGAGCCGGGCATGGACGGACTCGAGGCGCTGATGAAGCGGGCCGACACGGCACTGTATCTCGCGAAGCACGGTGGACGCAATCGGGTTGAACGCTGGAACGCGGCCGCCAGTGCCGCAGCGCCTGTGCAGGCACCGGGACACCGGTAGTCCTGCTGCCGCTGGAGCATTGCGGCCGCCGGGCCGCCATCGTCCGACGCGCTATCGTTTTTTCGCCAGCATCGTCCCGCGACAGGTTGCCGCACCACAGTGGCACGGGTATCGCCGCTTGGCCGCAGGAGTGTGCCGCTCGGGGAGCGTGAATGCGTAGTCATACGCCAGCTCCTCTCCCGGCTCGATGTCGCGGATCGATTCGATCCAGATCCGGGCATCCTCGATCACCGCGTCGCAATTCGGCGCGCAGGAATGGTTGATCCAGCGGGCGTCGTTGCCATCCACCGCCGCATCGATCACCACCGCGTCGTCGATCGCAAACAGGAACGTGTGATGCCGCTCCCCGTCCTTCTCGGGATAGCGTGCTTCGGCGGCGGCCGGCGTGAGCCGCTCGCCGGCGTACTCCACCAGCCGCGTGCCGGACGGGATGTGGTGTGTGGCGAAGGCGCCCAGCCCCTGCATCGGTGACGGACGGATGGCGAAGGGTGGCGAATCGGTGGCGTCGTAGCGCGGCATGCTTCAAATCTGGCGAACGCCTCTGTCGGCCGCGTCGCCGCCGACACACCGGCGCCGTAGCAGGGTATCCTTCTGCCGCGCCAGCGTATCAGACCGTCCTTCCGCCAATGACCGCACCCGCCAAGCCCTCCGTCGTCGATCGTACCGCGTTCCTGCGCATCGTGGCGATCTACAAGTTCCTGCAGACGGCGATTCTGGTGGGCCTCGGGCTGGCGACGATGCGGCTCGTTCGGCCGGAGGTGGCCGCCTCGTTCGAGCAATGGGTGGAGGACCTGCCTGTGGGTTTTGTCCAGCACACCTCCGAGACCTTCCTGCAGTGGATCTCGGGCCCGCAATCGCACCGGGTCGTGTTGCTCGGTGGAGCACTGTTCGCCTACGCCGGCCTGTTTCTGGTCGAGGCCGTGGGGCTCTGGCTGCAACGGCGCTGGGCCGAATGGCTGACGGTCGTTGCGACCGGCACACTCATCCCGCCAGAAATCTACGAGTGCATTACGCACCCGTCGGTGACGCTCTTCATCCTCCTGGCAGTGAATGTCTGCGTGGTCTGGCTGCTGGCCAAGCGGTTGCAGCATGAACTGGCGATGGATGCCCGCCGGCGCGCAGGGGCGGTCACCTGACGCTGTCACGGCGCCTGGGGCGGTCCTCGCGGCGGGTTCGCCGCTGGCGGGGGAATTCGAGCGCGCCATCGGTCAAACCGCCATCTCGGCGTAAATTGATGTAGCTTCATAGCTTATGACACCACGTCCCACAAGCTCAGAAGCACCTGCCGACACCGGTTTTTCCGGCCTCGGCCTCGACTCACGATTGGTTGGCGCATTGGCCGGCCTCGGCTACGAAGAGCCGACCCCGATTCAGCGCGAAGCGATTCCGCCGCTCCTGGAAGGTCGCGACATCCTTGCGCAGGCCGCGACCGGCACCGGCAAGACGGCGGCGTTTGCGTTGCCGCTGCTGCACCTCGTCGACACGTCCGCGCCGGCGCGCTCGCGCACCAAGGCGCTGATCCTCACACCCACGCGCGAACTCGCGATGCAGGTGGCGGAGGCAGTGCACAAGTACGGCAAGGCGATGGGCATCATCGCCCTGCCGATCTACGGCGGCTCGGCCATGGACACGCAGATCCGTGCGCTGCGTCGTGGTGTGGACGTGGTGGTGGCAACACCTGGGCGTGCCCTCGATCACATCCGTCGCGGCACGTTGCTGCTCGATAGCGTGAAGATCGTCGTACTCGACGAAGCCGACGAAATGCTGGACATGGGTTTCGCCGAAGATCTCGAGGCGATTCTCGCTGCCACGCCGAAGGAGCGCCAGACGGCACTTTTCTCGGCCACCGTGGCTCCGCGAATCGCGCAGATTGCGCGCAAGCACCTGCGCGATCCGCTCACCGTCAAGATCGACAAGGCGAAGGTGGAACCGGGCCAGACGGCCAAGGTGCGGCAGGTGGCCTACATCGTGCCTCGGGCCCACAAGATGGCTGCGCTGGGTCGCGTGCTGGACATCGAGCAGCCGCAGTCGGCGATCATCTTCTGTCGTACCCGTACCGAGGTCGACGAGCTGACCGAGACCATGAATGCGCGCGGCTATCGCTGCGAAGCGCTGCATGGCGGCCTGAGCCAGGACCAGCGGGATCGCGTGATGAAGAAATTCCGCGCCGAGAAGACTGACCTGCTGGTGGCCACCGATGTGGCGGCACGCGGGCTGGATATTCAGCACGTGTCACATGTCGTGAACTACGACGTGCCCACATCCACCGAAGCGTATGTGCATCGCATTGGCCGGACGGGGCGCGCCGGTCGTGAAGGGGTCGCGATCTCGCTGGCGGAGCCGCGTGAACATCGCATGCTGCGCAACATCGAGCTGGCCACGAAGTCGAAGATCGAGATCGCGACGGTGCCGACGGTGGCCGACCTGCGCACGCGGCGCCTCGAGCTGACGAAGGCGTCGCTGCGTGAAGGGATTCTGGCTGGCGACCTGGATGCGTTCCGCAGCATCGTGGAAGCACTGGCCGAAGAATTCGATGTGATGGACGTTGCTGCGGCAGCGGTGAAGCAGCTGGAACTGCGTGATGGTGGCAGTGCCGATGAGAAGGAAATCCCGGCTGTTGAACCGCGCCGTGATCGTCCGAGCAGCAGTGATCGCCCGGGTCCGCCGTCACGAGGCGATCGGCCGGAACGCACGTCGACACGGTTCGAACGCGCGGATCGCCCGCGCCCGGAACGCAGCGCCGACCGTCCGACGGATCGTCCTGACCGTCCGTCGCGTCCACCGGCCGAGAGCGAGCGTCCGGCACGACCGTCACGCAAGCCGCAGTGGGACGTCGCGCGCCTCTATGTCGGCGCCGGTCGCCTCGCGCGCGTTCGGCCTGGTGACCTCGTTGGTGCGATTGCCAACGAGCTGCAGCTCGACGCGAGCGTGGTTGGTGCGATCCAGATTCAGGACAAGTTCTCGATCGTCGAAGTGCCGGACGAGATCGCCGACGACATCATCGACGCCCTGCGCAACACGACGATCAAGGGCAAGCGCGTGATCGTGCGTCGGGATCGGGACTGACGCGTTCTTGCCGGTGCCGTATTGCCTGGACGGCGTAACGCGGTTCAGGCAATGCGCACCGGACTTCGCGGCTACGCTGTTGCGGCAGTCCCAAGCATCGGCTTCGGCGTCTGCGGTGGCTGACGGTACACCCAGGTTGCCACCGCGATGCCGCCAATGATCATCAGGCTCGAAAGCAGCTGGCCCATGGTGATGCCGCCGGCGAGAAAGCCGAGTTGCGCGTCGGGCTGTCGCGTCAATTCGATCAGCGACCGGATGATCCCGTAGCCGATCAGGAATGCCGTGCCTCCCACACCGGGACGCCACCAGCCTTCACGACGCGCCTTCGCTTCCAGCCACCAGAGGAATGTGCCGAGGATGACGCCTTCGCCGAGGCACTCGTAGAGCTGTGAGGGATGCCGCGGGATCTGCTGCGGGTCGGTGGGGAAGACCATCGCCCACGGCACGTCGGACGCCCGCCCGTACAACTCGGCATTGATGAAGTTGCCGATGCGGCCGAACGCGAGCCCGGGTGTCGCGCACAGTGCCAGCGTGTCGGTGAGCGTCATGATCGGCACCTTGTAGTGCCGCGCCGTCCAGATGCAGGCGAGGATCATCCCGGCGGCTGCGCCGTGGAATGACAGGCCGCCATTCCAGACCTTGAGCCAGTCGAGGCCCGTGAGCAGGCTCCGGTCATAGACCAGCACATACATCGCGCGGGCGCCGAGCAGCATGCCGATGAACATCGCGGTGAGGAAGGTGTCGAGGCCCTCCTGCGTCAGCGGCAGCGTGCCCTGCTTCATGCGGACCTTGCAGAGCCGGCCGGCCACGATGTAGCCGAGCACGTACATCATGCCGTACCAGCGGACGCGGAGCGGGCCGATGTGGATGATGTCGGGGGAGATGGTCGGGTAGGGCCAGGTCATGGATTCAAAGATAAGTGCAACGGCAGACTTCACGCCGGGGGGCTCCGGCGTCGCACTGCCCATCAGGCCATGTCCAGGGCGTAGTTCGCCCGGGGCCTGACCCGCTCGGATCAGAATCCAAGGCTGAGCGAGGTCACCAGCACACCGTTGGTTCGCGTCGGTGTCCCGGCCGCGCGCGGATAGAGCGGGGCGTCGGCGCGAATGCTCCGAAGCTCGGAACGCCAGCGCACGTCGGTATCGATCGCCACGTCCAGTCCGGCCGAGACACCGTTGGCGACGAAGCCGTTCGGCGCGTTGGTGGTGATGATCACTTGATCCGGATCCGCGTACCGCTCGACGCGCGCCGTGAACGCGATGCGCGTCGTCAGCGGGTGCCGCACGATGGCGACCAGTCCATACCAATCCGCGCGGCCCTGCTGTCCGGCATCGATCTGTGCCTGCCATTCCGTACCGCTGGCGACCGTGCCTTTGGCCATCACCTGATGGAAGCTGCGCACGACACCAGTGGCGCCGGTCGGCCGCTCATTGCCGAAGAAGTTCCCGTAGGAGACGGTGAGCGCGGGCGTCACGGCGTAGTCGACGCGCGCGCCGACCGCCTTGCTGCGATTGTTCTCGGCGATGTTCTGCCACCCGTTGGTCAGGTGCAGCTGCGCGGTCAGCTTCGGCGTCGGAGACCAGGTGAGCTTCGCGCCGGAGAGGTAGTACGGCGAGTAGTCGGCGACGAGCGAGCGGGTGTACGTCGGATTCCCGGCGGAGGTCCAGCCCTCGAGCCCGAGATGGCTGTAATAGATGCCACCGTCGAGCCAGAGATGATCGGTGAGCTTCACGCCGACCACGCCTTCCTGAATGAATCGGGAAACGTCCGGACCGCTGGTAGCGCCAACGCGCGGTTCGGCGGCGTAGTTCGCCTGCACCGAGGTGCCGGCTTGCAGCGCGATGCGCGCGCGAACCTTCGGTCGTGTGACAGTCACACCGATCCACGCCAGATTCACGTTCGCCTCATCGTGGCGCACTGGCTGGGTGGTGTAGCGCCGCTCTCCGTCTGCTGGTCGCGTGAAATCGTACGCATAGTACGTGTCGATGAAGCCATTGAGCCGGATCGTCGTCGTATCCGTTGCTTGCGCGTCAACGGCAAGGGCACCGCATGTGCTCGCGCAGAGAGCGAGCATGCCGGAGGCGATGATCCTGCACAAGGTCGCGGCAGCTTGCTCAAGCACGAGAAGGGAACACACGCGCGGTAAGGCTCCACGAGTACGCGACGCCACACCCCGTGTGTCACGGCTCACTCGCGACATGCCGGTCAGAACCGGAACACCTGATCCGCCTTCGATCCGCCAGAGTAGAACAGCGTCGCTTCCTTGCCGCTGGCGATGTGCTTGACCTTGACGATGTTCTGCTGATCATCGAACAGTTCGAACAGTGCCGCATTGTGCATCGACACGGCGGTGATCGGCGTGACCGACGTCCATGTCACGACGTACGACCACATGTCCTTGTCCTGCGAACTGCTGACCACCACCGGCGCCAGTTGACGGCCGTTGACGGTCACCGGAAACTGTGCCGCGAGATAGGCCGAGAACGCGGCGTCGCCCTGCGGCGAATTCAACGTGATCGATGCCGCGCGAGACCGCTCGATCAGGGCACGCGTGACATCATCACTGAACACGCGGATCTGGGCCGAGATGACCGTCGGTTCGACGGCCATTCGGGTGTACGACACATGGAAGTCATGCCGGTCGCGCACGGCCGCCGCGCTGGCGGGAGCGGTCGACCCGACCACCCCCGCCAGCAACAGTGAAGCCAGCCAGCCGAGCATCACGGGATCGCGGCCGCCGGTCGCGACCACTTGTTGTTGTCGCGATTGATGTCGGCCAACGCATTGTCCGGGTCCAGCTCCACCGACTGCAACTCCTTCTGCGAGAAGCGGCCGTACTCGAACTTCTTCTCGTTGGTGCGCCAGATGGACACCGGCAGCTTCACCCGCTCCTTGCTGCCGTCGGTAAAGGTGAACTCCATGATCACCGGCATCACCAGGCCACCCTTGTTCTCGAGCGTCACGCGGTTGTAGAACCGGCCACGGGCACTCATGCCAAGCGAATCCGCGGACTGCGTCTCCACCGGACCGAGTCCCTGATCATTGGCGTGGGTGCTGTAGAACCAGCCGCGCCAGAACCAGTTCAGGTTGTCGCCACTGGCCTGCATCATGCTCCGGAAGAAGTCCGCCGGCTGCGGATGCTTGAATATCCAGGCCGCCGAGTACTCACGGAACGCTGCGTCGAAGTTGGCCGGCCCGAGCACCTGTTCACGCAGAATGAACAGGCCTGATGCGGGCTTGGTGTAGCCGTTCGGACCGAAGCCTCTGTGGATCAGGTCCGACTCGGTCATCAGCGGCACCTGATCGGTGTTCTTCATGTAGCCGACGATGTTCGCCGCCACCATCGGCAGGCGCACCTTCGGCCAGGTCTGGTCGAACTCCACCGACGCCATGCCTTCCAGGTAGCTGTTCAGCCCCTCGTCCATCCAGGTCCACTTCCGCTCGTCGCTGGCGACGATCATCGGAAACCAGTTGTGACCGACCTCGTGAATGGTCACCGCCACCAGGCCGTAGCCGACGCTCTTCAGCACCGTGGCATTGGCATTTGCCGGCGGCCGCGCACCGCAGAACGCGATCATCGGGTACTCCATGCCACCGACGATGCCGTGGATGTTGCTCGCCTTCGGGTATGGATACTCGAAGGCCAGCTTGCCATAGGTGCGCATCGTCTGCGCAATCGCCTTGGTGCTCAGTGAATCCCAGACGCCAAGTGCCTCACGCGGATAGAGTGAGTGCATCTCGATCGGCTTCGACGTTGGCGTGTAGCGAAAGCCCGCGGCGTCCCAGATGAAACCGGGCGACGAGGCCCAGGCGAAGTCGCGGACGTTCTCGGCCTTGAAACGCCAGGTGAACGGCTGCGATCCCGCGGGGCGCGACGCCGGCGTGTTCACCTCGTCCTTGGTGATGATGTAGACCTGGGTTTCCGAGGTCATCGCCCGCGTCAGGCGCTCTCTCTGCGTGGCGGTGAGCACCTCGGCCGGATTCATCAGCACGCCGGTGCTCTGCACGATGTGATTGTGCGGCACGGTGATGCTGACGTCGTAGTTGCCGAAGTTCAGGTAGAACTCGCCTTGGCCGAAGAACTGGTCGTTCTGCCACCCGACGACGTCGTCATACACGGCCGCACGCGGAAACCACTGTGCCGCGAGGTACTCGGTGCCGTCCTGCAACTTCTCTCGCGCGCCACGACCGTTGCGGCTCGCGAACGACTCGGGCATCACGTAGCTCCAGTCGATCTCGATGTCCTGCGCACCGCCGCTCACCAGTGGTGAAGACAGCGGCACCTTCATCTGCGTACCCTGCAGCACGTAGGCGGCATCGGTCTTCTGGCCACTCTTCGAGACCAGCTGCACCCGCGTGATGCTGTAGCCCTTCGTGTCCAGGCGCGCGTTGATGAATTCTGCGGCGCGGGCCGAGATGCTCTTCGGCAGCGCCGACGCTCCGATCATCGCTTCGCTGACACTCGGGTTGTCGATGTTCTGGTCGAGCTGGAACCAGACATAGCCCAGCGCGTCCGGCGAGTTGTTGCGATACGTCACCCGCTCACTGCCGGTGACCGTGTGCGTGGTGGTGTCGAGGCCCACGCGGATCACGTAGTCCACCCGCTGTTGCCAGTACTTCGGCCCCGGCTTGCCGTTGGCGGCGCGGGTCTCGTTGGGGGCGGGCCACTGATCGAGCACACGGAACATCGACTGGTTGGTGCGACCGACGGTATCGGGGTGCAGCCACTGCTGGGCGCCGAGCGGCGCCGTCGCGACGAGTGCCAGCGCGGCGAGGGACCGGCGGCAGACGAACGGGAAGGTCATTGGTAAGGCGGTCTGAAGGTGTGTCGTGCGTCGGCCAAATCTACGGCTGCGCGTCGGCGAAGTTCCGGCGATGGTGCCGGTTCACAGTCTCCGAACATTCCGGAGCTCCCAATCGGCACCAGCCCGAAACGGACCGCCAGAACGCCGGTGAGCGGCGGCGAGCGAAGGGTCTGAGACTCAGTCCATGGGGCCCGGCGAGGGCTCCCTCGTACGGCTCCTTGGTGCTCCTTGGTACAACTCCTTGGTACAGCTCCTTGGGGCGGCTCCTTGGGGCGGCTCCTTGGGGCGGCGTCCGGGCGGTCCGTTCCGTGTTTGCTGCCGGCTGTGCCGTTCGGTCAGAGCCGGGCGAGCAGCATCTGGGTGGCACACCCGAAGGTGATCCCACTGGCGACAAGGACGTACCCGCGCCGGTCGAACAGTCGCCATGTCAGCACCACCCCGGCCACTGCCAGGATGCCGAGCACGACGATCTGGGCCAGCTCGATCCCCACGTTGAAGGCCAGGAGCGGCACCAGCAACGACTCTTCGGTGCCAAGCAGCCCGCGCAACACCGACGAGAACCCCAGCCCGTGGATGAGGCCGAAAACCAGCGCCATCACATACCTCGGCCACAACTGCGTGGAATCCACCGGGGGCGGGTCATTGGCACGACGACCCTGCCGCCAGGTCCAGAGATTCACGATGCTGGTGACGATGATCGTCGCCGGAATCAGCGCCTCGACCGCCTTCGCATTCACCTGTACCACGTTCAGCGTGGCGAGCGCGAGGGTGAGCGAGTGCCCGATCGTGAACGCCGTGATCAGGATCAGGAGCGGGCGCCACTTGCCGAGCTCGTGTGCAAGGATCAGGGTCGCAAGAAACAGCAGATGATCGGCGGCATCGAGGGTGAGGATGTGGCGCAGACCGAGTTCCAGAAAACTGCCGAATGACGACATGCGCTGAGGTGAGAGGGCGTGGTGAGCCGAGGCGGCGTAGGCAAGCTAGGCAGTGCAGCAATCGGGCCTGATCAGCCGGCGTGCATCGGCCGCCAAACGAGAGAGCGCCGGCGGGCACGAGGCCGACCGGCGCTATCGAACTGCGGCGAGGTCTGCTGGAGCGGCCGACTATCGCGGCCAGCCACCCCACCGGAATCCGCCCTGGTTGTCCACCCACGGCACCACCCACGGTATCCCGAACCCGACCATCGCCGGCGTGACGAGATAGTTCGTCGGCCATTCGAAGCCGTAATTCACTCCCCAAGTCCCGGCCCACGGCCCCCCTTCACCCAGATAGGGCCACGCCACGCTGAGCAGCGTCGGAACACCCTGCAGACGTCGCAGACCACGGAGCGCGTCCTGCCGCCGCCATTGAATCTCTTTGGGTGTGAAGACTGTCATCGGGGCTGCCGCGAGGAGGCCGGATTCGCCACGTTCGGCCAGCCAGGCCACCACCAGCGCCCGATCCAGCTCGGCGGTCGCCTCGACGACAGCCGGAGTGGAGAGCGCCGTCTCCTGTTCGAGTTCCGACGTCTCGAAACTCAGCGGTCGATACTCCGTCAGCCGTCGCCGCACTTCAGCCGGAAACAGCGTCGTGTCCAGCTGGACGATGAAATTCACGACGCGCGCTGGCTTCCGGTACGACTTGAGATCGGTCTCGATGTACGAGAATGCATCGCTCCGGGTGAAGTCGATCAGCGCATCCGACTTCCGGTCCACACCCTTGTCGCAGGCGTAGTCGGCATGCATCAGCAGGCGACGCCCATCGGCCGACCACCGGCCACGCTCGACGCCCACGCACCCGTTGCGCGAATAGAGCTTTTCGACGCCCGAGGCATCGATCTGCGCACGCGACACGACCGAGTCGCCGGTGACAGTCAGGAATTCAACCTGCTCGGCGGAATCAGTCGGAACGACGCACACCATCGGCCCGATCATGCCGGACGAGGACGTCGACCAACAACCGAGGAACGGGCTCCACCGCGACCGGGGAGTCTCAGCGGCAGCTGTCGACTGCGCACACAGCTGCGACGACAGCAAGAGGCCGGCGCCCAACACGACCAGAGACGGCAAATGACGGTGACGCATGCGGTGCTCAGGGAGCGAGGGTTATCCGTCCAGCAGAGACTGAAACGACCTACGGTCGCGGCTTGGCCGTCCGCTGTTCCCCACCGCCCGAATTCGACGCACCGCCGCCGCTCGAGGCACCGCTTCCACCGGACGCACCGCCGCTGTTCCCACCACCGGAGTTATAGCCGCCACCCGACTGAACCGAGGGCGTCGGTGCCGCACGGCGATCCGAGTCACCCCCGCCTCCCTGGGTGTACCCAAGTCCGTTCACGGCGCGACCGGGCGGCGACACCGGGATGGGTGGGCTCGGCACGATGACGTACGGCCCGTTGCCACCACCGTACCAGCCGCCACCGTACCAGCCACCTCCGTTCCAGCCGCCGTTCTGAAAGCCGTTGAAGCCAAAAGGGTTGAACCAGCCACCACCTAACTGGCCGAATCTCCCGAACTGGCCAAACTGGCTGAACCCCCAGTACGGGAAGAAGGGGTCGACGAGGCCGAAGACCGGATCAGAGGCGATCGGCATCCCGTTCATCCCCCGACGAAACCCGGCCTGGGCCAGCGCCAATTCCTCGGCCGCCGAGAGGCCGCCGCGCTGATTCGGTTGCTGCTGCCGAACGCCTGGCTGACGCCCCTGCATCACGGTGAACACGCCCGGATGCGAGACGGCAACCATCATGTCGATCACACTCGCCGGAATCTTCGCGTCACGCAGATTCCGCAGCTCGCGCGCGTTGAGTGCGAACTTCTGTCCGCGCTCCGCCAGCCACGCCTCGGTGACCGAAGCACCGACCATGTTCGACACCTCGAGCACGTCTGCCGTGGTCACTTCAGCGGACGCCTCGACGCGTGCCCCCCACGCCTGCGACGTGTTGCCTCGCGGCAGGCGCCGCACGATCGCGTCCGGCAGACCGAGCGAGTCCGACATCAGATCGAAACGGACGATGCGGACGGCCGTGGTGCTGCGCGTCTTGACCCCTTCGATCTGCGAGAAGCTGTCACCCTGATGCGAGAGGAGGCCGGTGATGCGCTGCGGCGCGCCACCGGCGCAGCTGTATTCGGACTCCATGTAGAGTCGCCGATCGTCGTCAGACCAGCGCGCCAGATCCCAGCCCGTGCATCCGTCCTTCGTGCGCGCGACGCGCTCGCCACTGGCGGTCAGCATGGTGGCCGGCGCGATCGAATCGCCGACCACCGTCACCAACTCGATGGTGTTGCGATCGCGCGTCGGCAGCAGGCAGACATCGGGGCCGGGCGCGCCGGCGGCACTGGTTGTCCAGCAGCCGAGCCATGCGCGCCACCGGGGATCGATGCGGACGGTGGAATCGCGCTGCGCCACAGCGGTGGTGGCAGTGAGCAGTGCGCTGGCGATGAGGGCGGCGCCGTGTGATGTGCGTGGCATGAGTCGGTCTCCTACAGCCGCAGCGTGAAGCCCATCGTGGCAGCGGTGCCCGACAGGTCGATCTTTCCGAAGCCGTCAAACGATCCCTCACGTGCGAGGGTGCCGCGCGCGGCCGTGTATCGCAAATCTCCCGTCAGTGACAGGCGTGTCGTCATGCGGACATCGATGCCAAGCTGGGCGTACCCCAGTGGCGCCCAGCCCTTCGAGGCGAGTCTGTCGCGAAAGACGTTGAGCGTCTGGAAGTCGACGAAGTCGCCATTCTGCACAAACGAGTACTGCATCGCCCCGATGCCGGTGCCAACCCAGGGTGTGAAGCGAGACGGGATCCAGGCGAACTTCCCGATCCGCTCACCTGGCGCCGAGAGTGCGTACTTCACCCCGACCGACAGCGGCACGCGGCGCAAGCGCGTCGTCTGCTCGATGGGCTGGTCGTTGTTGTCGATGAAGTTCCGGAATTCCGATGCGGCCGTGCGCGAGGCGTCGCCGCCGGTGAGGACGATCTCGGTGCGATCACTGATCCGGATGCCGAGGTCGATCTGATAGCCGGTGGCAGCGAAATCGCCTGTGGAGAGGGTGAGATTCTTCCGCGAGAAGTCGAAGATCTCCCCGTTGCCGAAGGGGCGGTCGTAGCCGCCGCGGACAGTCAGGCTGACCACGGGCCGGCGGAAGGTGAAGCCGTCACCGACGGCGCCAGCGGGTTGGGCCATGACAGCCGTCCACGGCAGTGCGGCGAGAAGCAGTCCAGCTGCCACGGTGGAACGACGTGCAGGTGCGCGGAACCACGCCCCCGGCGTGGGGCTGCGGTTGTACGAAGCGGTGAACACTCTGCTTCTCCTGCGCAAGCGCGGTAGGCGACCTGTGTTTATAGTATCGTCCGGTCACGAGGTTCCGCAACGGCGCCGGCCGCCTGTTCCCTTGTCAGCGGTCTGCGTGTTCCTCAGGCTCGCCGGGAGGGGCCATCCCGCGGCCGGGTCCCGGCCCGGCCCCCCGCTTGGCCCCCCCACC